>JBQVQW010000001.1:0-283540 GCA_052441165.1 Caulobacteraceae bacterium
CGTTGACCCGGCAAGGCTCCAACAGGGCCGCCAACCCGGGGGCGCGCGTCTCAACGACCACGCGGGGCGGTCTGTCTCGTCGAAACGGTATTTATCTATCAGCACCGGGCGAGGCCCGGCCGCCCCGCGCCTTCCCCTTCACCGTCCTAACCGACGGCGCTTCAGCGTGCCTTCTCCCCTTGCGGGAGAAGGGCGATTCCAACGACGAACGCCGCCCCTGAAAACTCGCAATTCCCGTCATAATTCCTATATTCTGACGACTTCGGCGCGGGTCAGATTCGCGCCGCCCTCCGGGCCTCTGGCGAGGCCGTTTCACCGACCGATTTGATGACCGATCAGACCCCCGACGACGCTGTCGCCCCGGCCGAATACGGCGCCGACTCCATCAAGGTTCTCAAGGGCCTGGATGCCGTTCGCAAACGCCCCGGCATGTACATCGGCGACACCGACGACGGCTCGGGTCTGCACCACATGGTCTATGAGGTGGTCGACAACGCCATCGACGAGGCCCTGGCCGGTCACGCCGATCTGGTCGAGGTGATCCTGAACGCCGACGGCTCGGTCACCGTGACCGACAACGGCCGCGGCATTCCGACGGCCATCCACGCCGAGGAAGGCGTCTCGGCGGCCGAGGTCATCATGACCCAGCTGCACGCCGGCGGTAAGTTCGACCAGAACTCCTACAAGGTCTCCGGCGGCCTGCACGGTGTCGGCGTCTCGGTCGTGAACGCCCTGTCGGACTGGTTAAAACTGGTCATCTTCCGCGACGGCAAGCGCCACGAGATGCGCTTCGAGCGCGGCGACACCGCCGAGAGCCTGAAGGTCACCGGAGGCGCTCCGGTCCGCACCGAGGGCGCGAAGGCCGGCCAGCTGCTGACCGGCACCCAGGTCACCTTCTTCCCGTCGCTGACCACCTTCAGCCACATCGACTTCGACCTGAAGACGCTGGAACACCGTCTGCGCGAGCTGGCCTTCCTGAACTCGGGCGTGGTCATCAAGCTGCGCGACGATCGCCACGCCGAGCCGTTCGAGGAAATCCTGCACTACGAGGGCGGCGTCGAGGCCTTCGTGCGCCATCTCGACAAGTCCAAGTCGCCGATGCTGAAGGACGTCATCGTCGTTCGCGGCAGGAAGGACGGGATCGAGCTGGACCTCGCCCTGTGGTGGAACGACAGCTACCACGAGACCATGCTGTGCTTCACCAACAACATTCCACAGCGGGATGGAGGCACCCACCTTTCGGCCTTCCGCGCGGCCCTGACCCGCGTCATGGGCGGCTACATCGACCAGGCCGGCGCCGCGAAGAAGGAAAAGGTCTCCGTCTCGGGCGAGGACGCCCGCGAGGGCCTGACCTGCGTCCTGTCGGTCAAGGTTCCGGATCCGAAATTCAGCTCCCAGACCAAGGACAAGCTGGTCTCGTCCGAGGTGCGCCCGGCCGTCGAAAGCCTGTGCCAGGAAGGTCTCGCCACCTGGTTCGAGGAGCATCCGGTCGAGGCGAAGCAGATTGTCGCCAAGATCGTCGAGGCCGCCGCCGCCCGTGAGGCCGCCCGCAAGGCGCGCGAACTGACCCGCCGCAAGTCGGCGCTGGAGATCAGCTCCCTGCCGGGCAAGCTGGCCGACTGTCAGGAACGCGACCCGGCCAAGTCCGAACTGTTCATCGTCGAGGGTGATTCCGCCGGCGGCTCGGCCAAACAGGCCCGCAACCGCGAGAACCAGGCTGTCCTGCCCCTGCGCGGCAAGATCCTGAACGTCGAGCGCGCCCGCTTCGACCGCATGCTGTCCTCGGACCTGATCGGCACCCTCATCCTCGCGCTGGGCACCGGCATCGGCCGCGACGATTTCAACGCGGACAAGCTGCGCTATCACAAGATCATCCTGATGGCCGACGCCGACGTCGACGGCGCCCACATCCGGACCCTGCTGCTGACCTTCTTCTACCGGCAGATGCCCGAGCTGATCGAGCGGGGGCACGTCTACATCGCCCAGCCGCCGCTCTACAAAGTGTCCAAGGGCAAGCAGCATCGCTACGTGAAGGACCAGGCCGAGATGGACTCCTACCTCATCGAGGAAGGCTGTTCGGACGCCGAGCTGGACCTGCCGTCTGGCGAGCGTCGTGTCGGACTGGATCTCCAGACCCTCGTTCGGGAGGCCAAGGCCTTCCGTGCAGGCGTCGATCGCCTGTCGCAGCGGGCGCCCGCCTTCGCGATCGAGCAGTCGGCCCTGGCCGGCCTGTTCGCCGAGGCCGGCGGCGATCCGCAGGCCGCCGCCGAGCGTCTGAATCTCTATGCCGAGGAAGGCGACGGCCCTTGGTCCGGCGCGCTGGGCGCACAGGGCGCCATCGCCTTCGAGCGCGTTCGTCGCGCCGTCACCGAGCGCATCGTGCTGGAAGAAACCCTGATCCGATCGCTGGACGCCCGCCGTCTGGCCGAACGCGCCGCGGCCTTTGATGGCCTGTTCGTCAAGCCGGCCGTGTTCCGCCGAAAGGAGAAGTCGGTGACCATCCGCGGTCCGCTGGACCTGCTGGACGCGGTTCTGGACGCCGGCAAGAAGGGCATCGCCATCCAGCGCTACAAGGGTCTGGGCGAGATGAACCCCGAGCAGCTGTGGGAGACGACGCTGGACGTCAACGCCCGCACCCTTCTGCAGGTCAAGGTCGAGCACGCTGACGACGCGGACGATCTGTTCGCCAAGCTGATGGGCGACGTGGTCGAGCCGCGCCGCGAATTCATCCAGGCCAACGCCTTGGACGCTGCGGTCGACGCGTAGACGGGATCAGCCGGGTGGCCTTACGGCCGCCCGGCGTCCACCCAGGCCTTCACGTTGGGCCAACTGGGCGGATTGGCCCGGGCGCCTTCGCAGGCGATCTCGCGCAGCTGGTCTGGAATGCTGTTGGCCCGCGCTGGCTCCCACGCCGCGCCCTCTTCCGGATACCGGTCCATCTCCGCGCCGTCCGGCCCGTACTCGATCTGTCCCGCTGTCCGCCATTGCTTCGGTCCACAACGGAACTCGTACATCTCGGTCGTGTGGCTGTAGTCGCCGGCCTCCGCCTGGCGCGGCGCGCGCCCGACCAGCATCGACGTCACGTCTCCCGTCGTCACGATGCTGTCCACCTCGGCCATGAAGATACTGGTCTGGCTTCGCGAATAGATGTGCCAGTCCTCCGCCATGGCGGATGTCGCGAAAGCTCCCGGCAGGAGCAGGCCCAAAAGTACAGCACGCTTCATCGATGACCCTCCCAGATCGATGCCGGACATGATGCGCCGCCAGCTTCGTTTGGCAAGATGTCCGGACGCGGATCAGGCCGCGCGGCGGGTCGCCGCGCTCTCTGCGAGCAGAGGCTCAAACAGATGGCGCGCGAGATGGTCGACCACCGGAACCG
The DNA here is from genome assembly GCA_052441165.1 of Caulobacteraceae bacterium. GTDB lineage: Bacteria > Pseudomonadota > Alphaproteobacteria > Caulobacterales > Caulobacteraceae > Brevundimonas. The sequence goes on from JBQVQW010000001.1 coordinate 3,380, forward strand.
CGACGCCGTCACCCGTCAGATGACAGGCGGCGCTGTACGAACGGGGCAGCCGGTAGCTGTCGGGAAGACCCATCAGACGGGCGGTTTCCCGCGCGGTCATCAGGCGCGTCCGCACCTGCCCGGCATCGACGATCACCAGCATCTGACGGCTTGAGCCTCCGCCGGGCGTCCGCAGGCAACCGGCCCTGTCGAAACGGACCTCGGCCCGTTGGACCTTGCGGCCTTCCTCCGTGCGGGTGCGTCGGAACAGGGCGCCGACATGTCGGCCGCCGTCGCGCCGGACGGCGTCGATCTTCGCCCGGTTCAAGGGAGACATCAGGCCGAGCAGGCGCGAGGTCTGGGCCGCCGAATGCCAGCGCGAGACATCGCCGTCGGGTTCCGTCACCGCGGCGAGCGGGATCGGTGCGCGACTGGCGTCCGGCAACCGCCACCAGACCATCCGGTCCCGCAGACTTGTGGGGAGGCCAGCGGCCGCGCGTCTCAGGGCTGCAGGATGAAAGGGCTCGATGGGGCCTTCGCTGACCAGTCGCGGGTCGATCGCCACATCGCCGCGCACGCCGATGACGAACAGGCGGGGACGGGACTGGGGCAGGAAGCGATCCGCGTTGATGACCAGGGCGCCGAAGGCATAGCCCGCATCGGCCCACGTCCGGCACAAGGTCTCGAAGTCCTGCCCGCCGCGCGCGGTCATCGCGCCGCAGACGTTCTCGATCGCCACGATCCGCGGGCCTCGGCCCTCCTCGAGCAGTTCCTGCGCCAGTTTCCAGAAGGTATGAAAGGTGCCGGACCGCTCACCGCCCAGGCCCCTGCCTGCGCCGGCCAGCGACAGGTCCTGGCATGGGAACGAGCCCCACATCAGGTCGGCCTCGCCGGGCAGGTCCGCGGCGGTCAACGCCCGGATATCGCCCTCGATCAGGTCGTCGCCACCCCAGTTCTCGCGATAGGCGGCCGCCTTCCGCGGATCGAAATCATTGGCCAGTGTACAGCGCCAGCCCTCGCCGAGTCCGGCGCGCAGCATTCCACCGCCCGCGAAGAGTTCGAGGACGTCAGGCATGTCGGGTGTCGAGAAAGGCGGGCGACGATTCGTCCATTCCCGCAGGCTGAGGCCAGTCGGCGCTCAAGTCCATCGGCCGCGTCCGGCGACCGGAAGATCCCGCCCGCACGAAGCGGGCGGGATCCGGCAGTATTAGTCGCTTTCCGAGTCGTCGTCCGAAGCGACGACGACGGCGCCGACGAGCACGGCGGCGCCGATCAGCAGGACCGGCAGCGGGATCGCGGCGAACTCGCTCGAGTCAGCCGAGGTAGCACCGACGCGGTCACCCACGCGGACAGCAGTGTTGCTCGAGGCAGCGACGGCGGCCTGCGAAGCAACCAGCATGACGCCAGCGGCGACAGCTGCGATAGCTTTCTTCATTATAGTCTCCCGGGTTTAGGCAAGAACCCCAACTCGCGGAGCGTGCCGAGGTTGCGCCCATACTGGCCCAAAATCACGGCAGCGTGAAGCCGGTTCTTGGCTCAACCTGCAACAGGCGACCGGATTTCGTCTGATTTTCAGGGAGGAAAGTGGCGCACCCGAAGAGATTCGAACTCCTGACCCCCAGATTCGTAGTCTGGTGCTCTATCCAGCTGAGCTACGGGTGCGCACGGCCGCGAACGGCGAGGGCGGGTCTTTAGCGGACGGTTCGCAGGGGAGCAAGCCCCGTTCGGACGCTTTTGCGTTCTTATTCCGAAATCGCCGTTCGACGCCTTTGCCGCCCCGGCGTGAAGGCGGTTTGAACACGTAAATCCGTTTCGACAGCCCCCTTTGAGCGCACCGAGCCTTTCGCCAGGCGGCCTTACGGTCCAGATAGGACTTTCTCGCCGGAGACCCTGATGACTGCATCCAAGCCTCGCCGCCACGCTCTGATGATCACGCTCGCCGCGCTTGGCGGCCTCGTTCTGTCAGGGTGTGCGCAGGGCATTGCAGAGCCGGCGCCGATCGTGGAGGTCCCGGCCGAGCGCGCGCCGCCTGCGCGGGGACCTTTCATTTCGGCCGCCAACCCCCATGCCGTCGAGGCCGGGATGCGGGTCCTGCGCGATGGTGGTTCGGCGGTCGACGCCGCGGTGGCGATCCAGGCCGTCCTGGGCCTGGTCGAGCCGCAATCATCCGGCCTCGGCGGCGGCGCGTTCATGATGGTGTTCGACGCCGCAACGGGCGAGGTCACCAGCTACGATGGACGCGAAACTGCGCCGTCCGCGGTCACGCCGGAGCTGTTCTACGAGAACGGGCGGCCATTGCCGTTCATGGACGCGGTGTTGAGCGGGCGCTCCACCGGCGTGCCGGGCGTGGTCGCAATGCTGGGCATGGCCCACGCAGAGCATGGCAAGCTGGCGTGGCGCGATCTGTTCACGGACGCGGGACAGCTGGCGCGTGACGGCTTCGTCGTCAGCCCGCGCCTGGCGGGGATGATCGCCATGTCCCGCGGACAGGCGCGGTCTCCGTGGGCCAATGACTATTTCACGAAGCCGGACGGCAGCCGCTACGTCGCCGGCGACACGCTCAGGAACCCCGCCTATGCCGAGACGGTGGCCCAGCTGGCCGCCGGAGGCCCGCAGGCCTTCTATTCCGGCCGTATCGCGAACGAGATCGCCGGCACGGTCGCCGAGCGGCCGCGCCCGGGCACGCTGACCACCGCGGACATCGCCGCCTATCGGCCGGTGGAGCGCGGCGCCCTGTGCCGCCCTTACCGGATCTACGTCGTGTGTGTTCCGCCGCCCCCCTCCAGCGGTGTAGCCGTCCTGCAGCTTCTCGCCATGGCCGGGCAGACGCCCGATATCCAGGCCGGGCCGGACAGCGTCGCCGCCTGGACCGCTTTCGCCCAGCTGCAGCGTCTGATGTATGCCGATCGCGATCGCTATGTGGGGGATCCGGGGTTCGTCGGCGTTCCGGTTCAGGGGCTGCTGGACGCGGATTATGTGACGTCGCGGGCGGCGCTTGCGCCCGGCCTGACCGGCGCGGCGGAGCCGGGGATGCCTCCGGGCGGAGCGTTCCGCGGAGCGGACGCGACGAACGAGCCGGCCGGCACCTCGCACTTCGTTGTGGTGGACGCCCGGGGCAACGCCGTCAGCATGACCACGACGGTGGAGAGCGTGTTCGGCTCCGGGCGAATGGCGGCCGGCTTCTTCCTGAACAACCAGCTGACCGACTTCTCCTTCAACCCGACGCGCGACGACGGCGCACCGGCCGCCAACGCCGTCGCCCCCGGCAAGCGCCCCCGCTCGTCGATGTCGCCCGTACTGATCTTCGATCGTGACGGCGGCCTGGTCGGGGCGATGGGGTCTCCCGGCGGGCCGTCCATTCTCGCCTACAACGCCAAGGCGCTGATCGCCGTGCTCGACTGGGGGATGCCGGTGGGCGAGGCGTTCGCCCTCCCGAATCTCGTCGCCCGTGGCGACGGCTTCGGCGCGGATACCGACCGCTTTTCGGAGACGTTGAGGGAAGGACTGGCGGCCAACGGCATCGCCCTGAGGCCCAACGCGAGCGAGAACTCCGGACTGCACGGCGGCGTCTGGCGGCGTGGCGCGAACGGCCAATGGGGCTGGGACGGCGCCGCCGACGACCGACGCGAGGGCGTGGCGAGAACCCGCTAGACCTATTCCGGCTTGATGCTGAGCTGGAAGGCGATCAGGCCTTCCGACACATCGGTATCCACGCCATGGCCGGCGCGGAGCCCCTCGGTTTCGATCTCGCGATAGACGAGGCCGATCGAGCTCTGCATGGCCCCCCGGCGCATGGCCACGCCGATGGAAGCGTCGCCCAGGAAGTTCCCGGAGTCGTGGCTGACCCCCGAGCGGGCATAATCGCCATCGCGGTTGCGCGCGAAATTATAGCCGACGGCGCGCCCCGATCCGGCGGCGTAAAGATACCACCGCGGGCGTTCGCCAAATGCGTCAGAGCCCTCAGGCACCAGGCGATCCAGATCGCGGCCCACGCGCAGGGTGGCGCCCGCTTCGGTCGAGCTGCCCCGACTGCCGACGCCGACGCCGACGTGCGGGGTCAGGGTGACGTCCAGACCCGAGCCGGTCTGACCGAGCGTCTCGGTCCAGCCCCGGACGTAACTCAGATTGTAGTGCTCTGCGTCGAAGGCCGCCGGGTCCAGCGGTCCGGGCGGAAGCGGGCCTCCGTCGGCACGGCGGATGCGTCCTTCGGTCCGCAGACGCATGCGGTTGTCGAAATCGCCGTCGCGGAACCAGACGTCGCGGTTTGACACCGCCAGCGGTTTTCCGTCGGCGCTGCTGACGCGCCAGATCTCGGATACGTCGTAATCCCGACCGTCGATTTCGGCGAAGTCTGCGTCGCGGTTCAGACGGGTCAGAAGATCGGAAACGTTGGTCGGGCGCGACGGGGCGGCGAAGGGGTCGTTGAGCGCGACCTGTTTCGCCATGGCGTCGCCCCCAGCCAGGCAGGCCGCACAGGCGACAAGAACTCCGGCGGCAGCCACCACCTCACGCATCAACGGTCCCCTCAGTCCGCCAGCTGTTCGACCCTGCACCAACAGGGCCGCCACGCCAACAGACATTTTAACGACTTGCTTCTGACGCCCGAACGCCCCGTGTATGGCGCGGTTCCGGTTTCGGTCCCGGCGGTGCACGAAGAAGCCCGCCGCGGCGGGGCCGGGCGGGCTTGATCGATCAGGCTGGCGATCGCCTTACTGGCAGGCGAGGCACTCGTCGTAGTCGGTACGGGCGGCCGAGAAGAGATCGGGCTGGTTCGGGTCGACCTCGGCTTCCGCCTTGTCCTCGGCGCCGGCGAAGGCGGCGCGCTGAACGGACTTGGAGCGCAGATAGTAGAGCGACTTCACGCCGGTCTCCCAGGCGCGCCAGTGCAGCATGTGCAGGTCCCACTTGTCCACGTCGCCCGGGATGAAGAGATTGATCGACTGGGCCTGGCAGATTTCCGGAGCGCGGTCGGCCGACAGTTCGACGACCCAGCGCTGGTCCAGCTCGAAGGCGGTCTTGTAGACGGCCTTTTCGTCCTCGCTCAGCTGGGGCAGATGCTGGACCGAGCCCTCGTTCTCGAGGATCGAGTTCCACACGGCCTCGGTGTCGATGCCCTTCTCGCCCAGCAGCTTCTGCAGGTAGGGGTTTTTGACCGCGAACGAGCCCGACAGGGTCTTGTGGGTATAGATATTGGCCGGGATCGGCTCGATTCCGGCGGACGTGCCGCCGCAGATGATCGAGATCGAGGCGGTCGGGGCGATGGCCATCTTGTGGCTGAAGCGCTCCATCACGCCACGCTCGGCGGCGTCCTCGCACGGACCCTTCTCCTCGGCCAGCAGGCGGCTGGCCTTGTCGGCCTCGCGGCGCAGGTGCTTGAACAGGCGCATGTTCCACGACTTGGCCATGGCGCTTTCGAAGGCCACGCCCTGCGACTGCAGGAAGGAGTGGAAGCCCATCAGGCCCAGACCGACCGAGCGTTCGCGCCTGGCCGAATAGACGGCGGCGGCCATGGCTGGCGGCGCGCGGCGGATGAAGTCTTCCAGAACGTTGTCGAGGAAGCGCATCACGTCCTCGATGAACTGCGGCTCCTCGCGCCACTCCAGGAAGGTCTCGGCATTGACCGACGACAGGCAGCAGACCGCGGTGCGGTCGACGCCGAGGTGGTCGCGGCCGGTGTGCAGCATGATCTCGGCGCACAGGTTGGACTGCTTGACCTTCAGGCCCAGGTCCTTCTGGTGCTGCGGCATCTGCCGGTTCACCGTGTCCGAGAAGATCAGGTAGGGCTCCCCGGTCTGCAGGCGGATTTCGAGGATCTTCTGCCACAGGGTCCGGGCGTCGACCGTCTTCAGGACCTCGCCGTTCTTGGGCGACTTCAGGGCGAACGGCTTGCCGTCGCGGACCGCTTCCATGAACTCATCGGTGATCGAGATGCCGTGGTGCAGGTTCAGGGACTTGCGGTTGAAGTCGCCCGACGGTTTGCGGATCTCGAGGAACTCCTCGATCTCCGGGTGGTGGATGTCCAGATACACGGCGGCCGAGCCGCGACGCAGCGACCCCTGAGAGATCGCCAGCGTCAGCGAGTCCATCACGCGGATAAAGGGGATGATGCCGGAGGTCTGGCCGGCGCCCTTGACCTTCTCGCCGATGGAGCGGACGCCGCCCCAGTATGTGCCGATGCCGCCGCCGTTCGAGGCCAGGGCTACGTTTTCGTTCCAGACGTTCTGGATGCCGTCGAGGCTGTCGCCGACCGCGTTCAGAAAGCAGCTGATCGGCAGGCCGCGATCGGCGCCGCCGTTCGACAGCACAGGAGTGGCCGGCATGAACCACAGTTTCGACATGTAGTCGTAGACGCGCTGGGCGTGTTCGGCATTGTCCGAGAAGGCCGTCGAGACCCGGGCGAACATGTCCTGGTAGCTCTCGCCCGGCAGCAGATAGCGGTCCTCCAGCGTCTTCTTGCCGAAGTCCGTCAGAAGGGCGTCGCGGGAGCGGTCGATCTGGATGGAAGGCACCACGGACAGGTGGGGTCGCTGGGCCGCATCCGCACCCGCAACCGCTTCGAATTCAACCGACTTCAACGCTTCGCCGCCAGCCATTTGATCGCCGCCCTGAACAAAAATCGAGATGAGAAGCCCGCGCTTCAAACCACAAGACCTAGTGGGTAAAGCGCTCCCCGAGCCAACATATGGGGCGCAGATGGCTAACCAACCGTCAACGGGCTTGACGATCACTTTCTGGGCGAATCGCGACGGAACCGGGGGATGACCCTGTGGACAGGCCGCGACGCGGGCATGACGGGGAGGCACGATCTTGGATCACGAACGCGTGATTGGAACGTCCCGGCGATGGGACCGTTAGCTTGGCCATGACGGGGGAACAGCAAGTCGTTTTCTGGCGTCGCGCCCTGCGCGTGGCGCGTTCCGAGATCGCCGCCCTGACGGCGTTGCTCGTCGTTGCGCTCGGCGTCATGACGTTCGTCGAGGTGGCGGACGACATGACCGAGGCCGACGGCCAGGCGTTCGATCAGATGGTCCTGCAGTGGATGCAGCCGGTCGCCGGGCAGCCACGCGGCCCCTGGTGGATGCATGAGGCCGCCGCGGACCTGACGTCGCTGGGCGGCATTTCCGTTCTGGCGCTCTTCGCGGCGATCGCATTCGGCTTCCTGCTGATCCAGCGCAAACGGCTCTCCGCCGTCCTGCTGCTGGTCGGTCTGGCGGGAGGCGTCGCCCTCAGCGAAGGCCTGAAGGCGGTGTTCGAACGCGCCCGTCCGCCGGTGGAATATCAGGCGGTGGAGACGCTCAACGCCAGCTTCCCGTCCGGCCACGCCCTGCTGTCGGCCGTCTTCTATCTCACGCTGGGCGTCATGCTGACCCGCGCCTTTTCGAAAAGGCGGCTCAAGGCCTTCGTGCTAGGGTCCGCCATGCTGATCGCCATGCTGATCGGCCTGACCCGCATCTATCTCGGCGCGCACTGGGCGACGGATGTGTTCGCGGGCTGGAGCGTCGGCGCCGCCTGGGCGATGAGCCTGTGGCTGGTCGCCTATGCGGTGGAGCGGCGCCAGACGGCCTCGCACGCCCGCCTCCAGGACGAGACGAGCGGCTGACCCCGTCCCACATCGTCTGTGCAGCAGTTCTGGACGGGCCGGTCGATTGACGGTCACAATCAGGGGGCATCAGCCAACTGCTAATGATCGGTCTGCTACAGGGCCATCTTTTCCCGAAGGCGGTCCGACTTGATCACACTCCTGATGCGCGTCGCTGCGGTCGTTATTCCGCTGGCTCTGTTCACCTTGATGTTGGGGCCGTTCGGAGGGGTGGAGCAGGCCAGCCTGATCTGGGACAAGGCGGCGCACTTCATCGCCTTCGGCCTGATCCTGTGGAGTGTGGGGGTCCTGTTCCGGCGTCTGCCGCGGCTTTGGGCCGCTGCGCTCGTTCTGGCCTCGGGCGCAGCGGTCGAGGTGATACAGGGGTTTGTCGGGCGAGACGCCGACTGGGCGGACCTTCTGGCCGACGCGCTGGGTATCGCGACGGCCCTGCTGCTCTGGGCCATCTGGCGGGGCTTCAGACCGCGCGCTGCGCTTCAGACCTCGAACACCCGATAGGGCATGTCGCCCAGGGTCCGCAGCACGGGCAGGGCGACGTTATAGACCGGCACGCCCTTGTTTGTGCGACCCTCATGCGCGCCGCGATGGGCGTGACCGTGTACGACGAGGCTGACGTTGTCGTAGCGGTCGATGGTCTCCCCGAGGCGGGATGAGCCGAGGAATGCGTGAATCTCCGGCGGCTCGCCCACGACGGTGTCGACGACCGGTGAATAGTGAAGCAACACGACGGACCGTTCGGTGCGCAGCATGCGGATCGAATTCTCGATCTGGTTGGCGTCGTCCACCGCCTCCTGCACGAACGCCTTGATCGTCGCCTCGCCGAACGAGCTCAGCATGTAGCGGCCGAACCCCCCGACGAAACCCTTGCCGCCCGCGAAGCCGACACCCTCGATCTCGTACGCCTGCCCCGTCAGCATCTGCACCCCGGCGTCGCACAGCATCTTCGTCACAAGCTCGGGCTGGCCGCACTCGTGCTCGTGATTGCCCAGCACCCCGACCATCGGAATCTTGCACGCGCGGATGTCCTCCACGAGGATTTCGACCTCCCGGGTCTTGCCGAAGTTCACCAGGTCCCCGCACAGACACAGGACGTCTGCGTCATCAGCCACCCGCTCGAAAAGTTCGCGGTACGGCCGGTTGTGGTTCTCGCCGACATGCAGATCGCCGACTGCCGCGACGCGCAGCTTTACCGCCGGACCGGGTTCGAGCCCGGGTTGCATCGTCTGTGGATCGGGCGCGCCGTCAGCGGTGTGTTCAGGGGATCGGGTCATGACGCTCCTCCAGGCCCTTGCCGACCACGTCGCCAAAGCCCCACTCGCTGATGTCCGTAATGTAGTCGCGCGGGCTGAACAGACGGCCGCGACAGACCTTCACGCGCGGCGCCGGGAGATTGACCTGCGCCTGCAGCCGTTCGGTCAGTTCCGTCATGACCCACGCCGGCACCTTGTCCCTCTCCGTGGGGTAGGCGAACCGGAAGTTCAGCAGGTGGGACATCAGCACCTCCCAGTAGAGGTCCATCTGGTCCAGCAGGCCCTTCCAGTTGATCGCGTCGGCCTGTTTCAGGATGACGTGGTTCACGTCCGCCCCGTCGTACCGGTAGCGGTCCTGAATGAAGACCTTGGAGAGGATGAGCGCCGTCGGAGGCGTGATCGAGACCTCGTGACCGTACACCTGGATCGTATCGGGCCCGAACCAGCTGTCGTTCACCGCGATGGTGCCGTTCGACATGGCGAAGATCACATCGAAGAAGTGCTTTTCATCCTTCCACACTTTCGCGATCCAGCGCTCGTCCTCGACATCGGTTCGATATCCGCGCGCCTGGAAGTAGGACAGGATCCGGGGGTAGTCGCCGGGCTTGCAGAAGACGTCCAAATCCTTGGTCGGCCGGGTGATGCCCGTGTAGGCCGTCACCGCATAGGTGCCCGAAAGCAGGAAGGGGATGCCGCTCTCCTTCAGCAGGCGCAGGCTTTCTTCATAGAAGGCGACCGCCTCTGACGGCGGATGAAAGTTCGGGTCAAGGACGGTATCGGACATGCGGTTCCTCCGCGGCGCAGATGGAGGCGACGCGGGTCGGGAAACGGCCCCGGCGCAGACCGGGTTCCTTCGCCACACACAGGACAGGGAGTGTCGATCCCGTTTCGGGTCACGCGCAATTTGTTTACGGATCAACCGTATGGTGAACGCTCGGGTGTAAGCCGGGGGGATTCCGGTTGGTCGGACGTTGGCGGCTGTTCAGACATGAGGCGGGGCTCCAGGCTGGCCCGCCGCCCTGGTCCTATGTCCTGCTCTTCGCCCTTTCCCAACTGATAGGCTTCTGGAGCGTGAACACCTTCGGGGCGGTCACGGTCTGGCTATCCAACGGAATTCTGGCGGCCGCACTGCTGCAGCTGCATCGCCGCCCGGCGGTGATGGTTGTCACCGCCTGTTTCACCCTCAACCTGTTCTGGAACATCATTCGCGGAGATCCGGGGGTCTTTCTCTGGCTCAACGCCCTGATGAACCTGTGTGAGGCGGCGCTGGTGGCGATGCTGGCGCGTCGCTTCTGCGGAGCCGCGCTCGACATGCGCCGGCCGCAGCGCTTTTTCCGCTTCACGCTGATCGCCGCGGTCGGTGTCGCCGTGGTCGCCTGTGTCGGCTTCGCGCTGGCCGCCGTGCTCAGACCCATGACGCTCACGGTGCTGCTTTTCAAAATGCAGAGCTTCTTCGTGGTGGAGCTGGTCGGCCTTCTGCTGGTGACGCCAATTCTCCTTCTCTTTGCCCGCAGCCATCGTTTCAGGGGACTGACCCGGGCGGGGTCGATGGAGAAGGTCGCGCTGATGACCCTGATGACCGGTGTGACGGCCATGGTCTTCTGGCAGGAAACCAGTCCGGTTCTCTTCCTGGTGTTCCCGCCGATGCTGGTGATCGCCCTGCGCCTTTCACCCACGATGACGGCCGCCTCCCTGATGGTGCTTGCCGCGGTCAGCGGCGTGGCGACCCTTACCGGTCATGGACCCATCCAGCTGGCGCGCCTGACAAACATCTCGGGCCTCGAGGGAGTGCCGGCGATGTTGAGCCGCCTCGGCCTGTACAATCTCTTCCTGCTGACCGCCGTCGTCACGGTCCTTCCGCTCTGCACGGTGATGAGCGAACGTCGTCGGCTCGAGGCGCGTCTGCGCGCCCGCACGCTGATCGCGCAGGAGGCCCGGCGGCGCGCCGAAGACGCCGGCGCCGCCCGGGCGCGCTTCCTGGCGATGATGAGCCACGAAATGCGCACGCCGCTGAATGGCGTGGCGGGGTTCGCCGATCTTCTTGCGGCCCGCGAAGGGCTGGACCCCGACGCCGTGCGTCAGGCGCGCAAGATCCGGGAATCCAGCGACGGCCTGCTGATGCTGGTCGAGGACATCCTTGATTTCGCCCGGGGGGACGACGCAATCGCGCCTGAGCCGCTGGACCTTGCGTCTGTTGCGCGCGAAGCGGCGACGCCCAGCCGCATGGCTGCGGAAGCGCACGGCGTCGAACTGCTCATCGATTCCCGCCTGCCGGAAGCCGCGCGCTTCGCAGCGGATCGTCGTGCGCTGCGTCAGGCCCTGCACCCTCTGATCGCGAACGCGGTCAAGTTCACCGCGAAGGGACGGGTGGTGGTCCGTCTGGACCGCGCGGCCGACGGCGTGGCGATCCGCGTCATCGATACGGGTCCCGGCATTCCCGCCGCGGCGCTGCCAGGCCTGTTCGAGGTCTTCTCGCAGGGCGACGCCTCGATCCGCCGGAACCATTCGGGAGCGGGCCTCGGTCTGGCGCTTGCCGCCCGGCACGCCCGTCGGCTCGGGGGGCGGATCGAGGTGCAGAGCCGGCTGGATGAAGGATCGGTCTTCACACTTCACCTGCCCTTTGCCCGGCTGCCTGACGCGGAGATCGCTCCGGCTCCCGAGGAGGCGACGGTCAACGCGGCGGTTGAGGAGGGGCGTCCCCCGCGTGTTCTGGTCGTTGACGACCACCCCGTGAACCGTGAGGTCGCGCGCATCATGCTGGAGGCGCTGGGCTGCGACGTGGTCGAGGTATGCGACGGCGTCGACGCCGTCGAGGCCGCGGGCGGCGCCATCTTCGATCTCGTGCTGATGGATGTGCGTATGCCGCGGATGGATGGACTGGAGGCGACCCGCCGCATCCGCGGCCTGCCCGGGGAGTTCGGGACCCAGGCCATCGTCGCCATGACCGCCGACGCGATGCCGGAGGATGTGGCCAGCTGCCTCGCCGCCGGCATGAACGCGCACATGGCCAAGCCGATCAGCCAGGTCGGACTGCACCAGGCGGTTGCGCGCGCCGTGTCGGGAGAGCTGCCGCCCGCTCAGGTCGCGGCGGCGGCCTGATCCTCGAACGGAAAACGATCGGCCCAGAAGGTCCGGAGTTCCGGCAGCCCATCGACCCTCTGCACCACCCGGTGCATTCGGGGGGCCACTTCGGCGAAGCGAGCGCGGCGCGGCCGCCATCGGCTGACCGTGGCGACATAGAGGTCCAGAACGGTCAGGTCGTCGCCCAGCAGATAGCGGCCCGGCTCGATCTGTTGCTCCATCATGCCCCAGCATTCGGCGATCCGGTCGAGCGTGCGCGCCTCGATCTGCGCCTGGGCGTCGGCATCTTCGCCCACCAGCCGGGAGGGCACGTTGCGGACCCAGAACATCGAATAGATGGAGGCGGGCACGAAGGTCATCCAGCGCAGGAACTGCGCCCGCCGCGGATCGCAGGCCTCGGGCGCCAGCGCCGCTTCCGGGTGCTGTTCGGCCAGCCAGATCAGAATGGCGGCGCTCTCGGTGATCGTCTCGCCGTCGGGCGTCAGAAGCGCCGGGACCTGCCGCATCGGATTGACCGGGGCCACCTTGTCCCGCTCGTCATCCCCTTCCCAGGTGACCGCCTCGACGACGGTATAGGGCGCGCCGATCAGGGTGAGGGCGGCCTCGACGGGGACGGAACCCGAGCCGGCGGCGCCGTAGACGGTGTAGGTCATCAGCCTCTCCTTGCGTCCCGAACGATGCGCCGGCGCAGTCGGCTCCGCACGCAAGTCCTTGAGGCGCGGGCATAAGCCGGACTTGGGACTGTCCCCAGATCTGCCCCCAAACCCATATGGCTCAGCTACAACATATAGGGGTCATGCAAAATGTGATCGCAATATAGCCGCATTTCGGCTTGGCGCCGCGGCCGCTCGCCCGCATGGTGAAAGCCACTCCAAACGGATTCGCCGAACGAGTTTTCAGGACTCCCGATGAACGCGCACGTCTCGCCCAATGGCCTCATCCTGCCCGGCCTGCTGACCCCGTCGGCCGCCTACAAGCCGTTCCGGTACCCGTGGGCCTTTGACATGTGGAAGAAGCAGCAGCAGGTCCACTGGATGCCGGAGGAAGTGCCGCTCGGCGAGGACGTGAAGGACTGGGCCGCCAATCTGAACGACGGCGAGCGCAATCTGCTGACCCAGATCTTCCGCTTCTTCACCCAGGCGGACATCGAGGTCCAGGACAACTACATGGAACGCTACGGTCGGGTCTTCAAACCGACCGAGGTCAAGATGATGCTGGCGAGCTTCGCCAACATGGAGACCATCCACATCGCGGCCTATGCCCTGCTGCTCGAGACCATCGGGATGCCCGAGGCCGAGTTCGGCGCCTTCATGGAATACGAGGCCATGAGGGACAAGCACGACTACATGGGCCAGTTCGGCGTCGAGACCGACGCGGACATCGCCCGCACCCTGGCCATGTTCGGCGGCTTCGCCGAGGGCCTGCAACTGTTCGCCTCGTTCGCGATGCTGATGAATTTCCCGCGCCAGAACAAGATGAAGGGCATGGGCCAGATCGTGTCGTGGTCGGTGCGGGACGAGAGCCTCCACTGCGAGGGCATCATCAAGCTGTACCACGCCTTCAACAAGGAAACGGGCGTAGTCACCAGGGCCGTGGCGGACGACATCGTCGAATGCTGCCGGACCGTTGTGAACATGGAAGACAAGTTCATCGACCTGGCCTTCGAGATGGGTCCGGTGAACGGCATGGTCCCGGATGACATCAAGCAGTACATCCGTTTCATCGCCGACTGGCGCCTGCGCCAGCTGCAACTGCCGGAGCTGTACGGCATCACCGACAACCCGCTGCCGTGGCTGCAGTCCCTGCTTTCGGGGGTCGAGCACGCCAACTTCTTCGAGGCGCGCGCCACTGAATACTCCAAGGCCGCGACCAAGGGCGCGTGGCACGGCGCCGATGGCGTCTGGGATTCATTCGACGCCCTGATGAAGAGGCGTCAGCAGGAAACCTCGGAGGCCTGATCAGGCCCTGAGCGCCTCGTCCGCATCGAAGTCCGGCTCCGGCCGTGCGTCCAGCGTGGCGTCGATCGCCTCCAGCAGGCTCATCCGGTTGATGGGCTTTGAGACGTGGCCGTTCATCCCGGCGGCGACATAGTTCGCCATCTGGTCCGCCACCGTGTCCGCGCTGACCGCCAGGATCGGCGTAAGTGCGCGACGATCGGGCAGGGCGCGAATGGCGCGCGCGACCTGGAAGCCGTCCATGCCCGGCATCCGGATATCCAGCAGGACGATATCGTAGTCGCCGGTCTGCACGGCCTCGATCGCGGATGGCCCGTCCTCGACGGCTTCGGGCTCGTGGCCGGCGGTCCGCAGCATCAGGCAGGCGATCTCGCGATTGACCGGATGGTCGTCGACGACCAGCACGCGCCAGGCGTCACGCTCGACATCAATGCGATCAGCGTCGTCCTCGACCGCCTCGGCCCGCTCCAGCTGCAGGGTGAACCGGAAGGTCGACCCGGCGGGGCTGCTCTCGACCGTGATCTTCCCGCCCATCAGCTGGACCAGCGACTGCGAGATGGCGAGACCCAGGCCCGTGCCGCCATGCTGACGGCCGATCGAGGCGTCGACCTGGGTGAAGGCCTGGAACAGGAGCGGCAGCTTGTCTTCGGGAATGCCCGTCCCGGTGTCGTGCACGGCGATCTCGACCACGTCGGCCGCCTCGCCGGCCGTAACCTCGCAGGACAGGACCACCTCGCCCCTGGCCGTAAACTTGATGGCGTTGCTGAGCAGGTTCAGCAGCACCTGCCGCAGCCGGGCTCCGTCGAACACGTGGCCCGCATCCGGCGCTACGTCGCTCTCCAGCCGGACGACCAGCCCCTTGTCCTCGGCTCCATCACGGACGATGGCTACGGCGTCCTCGAGCGTCATCTGCAAGCGGTCGGCGACCGGGCTGAGATCGAACTTGCCGGCGTCCATCTTGGAGAAGTCCAGCAGGTCGTTGACCAGGTCCTTGAGCACCCGGCTGGACCGCCCGATCAGCCCCACCTTGCGTCGGGTCTCCTCGGTCAAATCCTGCTGCTCGTTGAGGATCTGGCTGAAGCCGATGACGGCGTTCAGGGGCGTGCGGATCTCGTGGCTCATCATGGCCAGGAAGCCGGCCTTGGAGGCGATGGCGGCCTCGGCGCGGCGATGGGCGTCGCGGGCGGCCGCTTCGCGGCGCGCCAGCCGGCGGGCGTTGCGTTCCCGCTCGGCCAGGGCGCTGGCGGCGGGAACGGCCGCCAGCAGCAGGCTGGCCGCGAACAGCTGGATGGGCCGCAGATCGGTGTCCTGGATCACCGGATCGATCGCCGACAAGGGGCCGTATCCGTGCACTGTCATGAAGGTCGCGACCGAGGCCGACAGATAGACCGCCAGATAGATCCATGCGGCGCCCAGTCGGAACGCGGCCAGCAGCAGCACCGGGTAGACCAGATAGAGCAGGGGAACATCGGCCCTGACGCATCCCAGCGCCGTCGCGCCGACGATCAGGGCCAGGATTCCGCTCCGCTCCTGAAGACCGGCGGCGGCTTTCAGTCGGCGGCGCTGCATCAGCATCAGCATCGCCGGAGCGCTCAGCATCAGGCCGAGGAAGTCGCCGATGAACCAGATCGGCCCGTCAACCGGCGCGTCCCACGGATGGAAGAAGGTGTTCAGCGTCCAGCCGCCGATCAGGACCACCGCCGTCATGCTGATTGCAGATACGACCGTGAACTGCGCCAGCCGCTTGGGCCGCGACAGGTCGAGGGCCGCGCCGCAGAAGCGTCGGGCTCCGAAGGCCACCAGCACCGCCGCCGCGATGTTGGGGATGACATAGGTCAGGTTCAGCGCCGGGGTCAGGCCCTGCCACGCGTTCATGCCCAGGTTGGCGGCGCAGCAGACCGCCATGAAGACCAGTCGCCAGCGGGGGCGCAGCACCAGCAGGCCGGCGACCAGCACGCCGTTGGCGGCCCAGAAGACCGTATGGTCGCCAGGCGTGCGGGCGCCGAAGACCCCCGCGAACATGACAAGGAAATAGCCGGCGAGCAGGACGACGAAGTCCGTCCGCGTCTCCGCGCGGCGCTCCGGGCGATACAGTCGCCAGACCTGACTCATCCGCTCTCAACTCCGGCGTACGGGAGCCGACAGTCGCAGGGAGATTTTAAGAAACCCCTCTTCTGGCAGGGTAATTGAGTTGCCGTTTCAGGTGCCGGGCTGGACGTAGGGAATCCGGCTGAAGAACCGCCGCTCGTCCCCGCGCGGGTCGTCTTCCATTCCCGGCATCAACGTCATGATCATCGTCTCGCGCCGCTCCAGCGAATACGGTGTCCAGCGGGGCATGAGCGCGTGGTTCGGATCGCCGGTGCGGGCGAACGCGATCAGGGCCTCGCTCATGATGTTCGCCATCATCGGCGTCAGGGGATTGCCGGCGGCCGAATCCGCGACAGCGACATTGTCCAGCATCAGCGGGATATCCGAGGTGTGGAAGGCCCCGGTTCGTCCGTTGGCCATACGTCCGGGCCAGTTCAGCTGATAGACGAAGGCTGGCGAGCCCTGGACCGCGCGGGCCTCGGCCTCGATCACGGCGGCGCGCCACGACCGGGCGGCGGTGGTGGCGCGGATCAGCACCTCGTCCGGCGTCATCTGCGGATGCGCCTGCCGGTACCAGGCCACGACCTCCTCCGGCGCGATGTCGATCCGCATTTGCGCCGGCGTCAGACGGGCCGGCAGGGTGTCCCATGTCAGGCCCGCATTGGACGGATCGTTGCCGAGGAAGGCGAGCGTCTCTTCCCGCGTGTTGCCGATCATCATGGGAATGTGCGCGGACTGCGCAGGAGCATCGGGCCAGAACGGGTGACGCGTCAGACTGCGTCCGTCCAGCACCGGCCCGAAGTACAGCGAGCCTCCGAGGATCGGATCGATCGCGCCGGCCGCCTCGACGAGCCGCTCGACGGGCAGGGTCCGGACCTCGCCCATCCGGTCCGGAGCGAGGCCCAGCGCCTCCAGCCAGACTTCGGCACGCCGGGTGGCGTTCAGCGGTCCGGAGGCCGTCACCTGCTGGCCGCTCATGGTCACCGCGCGATGGAACAGGCCCGCCGCCGCGGGCATGGCCATCAGGGTCGCAATCTTGGCTCCGCCGCCGGATTGACCGACCAGGGTCACACAGCCCGGATCCCCGCCGAAGCGCGCGATCTCGTCCCGCACCCAGCGCAGGGCCTGCACCAGATCCAGCTGTCCCAGATTGCCGCTGTCCTCGAAGCCGGGCGCCAGTCGCGCCAGCGAGGCATAGCCCAGCGGTCCCAGTCGGTGGTTCACCGTCACGACCACGACATCGCCCCGCTTCGACAGGCGTGCGCCATTGGTGACGGCGGCCGACCCCGATCCGGTGGAGTAGGCTCCGCCGTGGATATAGACGATCACCGGTCGTCGTCCGCGCACGCCCGGCGTCCAGATGTTCAGGCGCAGGCAGTCCTCGTCCTGATCCGGCTCCGATCCGCGTTGGGGACACGCCGGACCGAACCGGCGGGCGTCGCGGATATCGTTCCATGGCGCGGGAGGCGTGGGCGGGCGGAAGCGTTCCGCCCGGCCATAGGGCAGGCCCTTCGCCGACAGCACCTCGCCCTCGCGATGCGTGCGGACCCGTCCCGATCCGGTGGTCACGACCGGAGGCGCGACGGACGTCAGTGGTGCGGCGATCGCCAGCCCGCTGCCCGAGGCGACAAAGCCGCGTCTTGTCAGCGCCCCCTGGCTCACGGCCCGGGCCCTACTTCGGCGTGGCCGGCGGCTCCGGGACGATGCAGACGCGGTTGCTGGCGCGGCAGGCGGCGACATCGGCTTCCCACCGGGCGCGGTCGCGCTCCCAGCGTGCGCGGGCCGAGTCTGCGGCTGCGACATCGGCCTCCCACTGGGCGCGCGCGGTGCTGGATCGGGCCTGCTCCTCGCGCCAGCGCTGGTTCTCGGCCTCGAAGTCGGCGCGGGCCCGGGCGTCCGCCTGTTCCGCCGCTGCGGCCTCCGCGGCGATTCCGGTGTTCAGTTTGGACGTCGCCTCAACTTCTGCCGGGTCCTGCTCGGAATCCGGCGCGGCGCTGTAGCTTTCGCCCCGCTGTCGCAGCCATTCTTCGGAGCCGACCGCAGGCTGGGCCTGCTGCGGGACGGCGACAGGCGCGACGGTCTTGGCCTGTTGCGCCAGTACGGGCGCTGCGGCCAGCGTCAGCGCGGCGGCGCAGGCGAAGGTAAAGCGGGTCATGGCGGGCTCCTGAGGGCGGATGGCGTCCGGTCCAAGCTGGACCGTTTCAGGCCGTTTCGCGAGTCCAAACGCCGTTCTGCCGATTTGGTGTCAGTTCGGAAGTCGCAGCTCGAACAGCGTCCCGGTCGGGCCGGTCTCGATGAGGTTCAGAGAGCCTCCGCCGTTTTCGGCCAGTTCGCGGGAGATGGTCAGGCCCAGGCCCGTGCCGCCCGAGGCCTTCCCGCTCACGAAGGCCTCGAACAGCCGTTCGGAAATTCGGGGTGGAATGCCGGGGCCGTCATCCTCGACCTGGATCACACAGTCGTCGCCCTCGTGCGCTGCGCTGACCCGGACATGACCCTTGCGGTCGCCACGCGTGGCGTCGGCCTCGATCGCCTGTCGGGCGTTGCGCATCAGGTTGACCAGTACGCGGTGGAGCTGGTCCGGATCGGCCAGAACGCCGAACCGCGCGGGAATGCTCTTCACCAGTCTGACCCCGTCGGGTGACAGGCCGGCGTCCTCGGCCGCCGTGACGACTGCCGCGGCCAGTTGCACACGCGCCTTCTGCGGTGCGGGCTCCTCGCTGCGTCCATACTCCAGCACATTGCGTGACAGGGCGGCCGCGCGACCCAGGGCGCGCTCCAGACGCGGCAGGGCCTTGGCCACGGTCGGGTCGGGCGAATCGGCCAGACGCTCCGAGGCGATCTGGGCCGAGGTCAGCATGTTGCGCAGGTCGTGGTTGATCTTGGCCACCGCCTCGCCCAGCGCCACCAGACGGGCGCGCGACCGGAGGGACTGCCGCACCTCGTCCTGCATCCGCGCCAGTTCGCGCTCGACCCGGCCGATCTCGTCGTGGCGATCGCTGGGGGGATCTCCCTCGCGCTCGGGATCCTCGGCGAAATTCTCGATCGAGCGCGTGACCCGGCGCAGCGGCTGCAGCACCAGGAAGGCCAGACCCGCGTAGAGCAGCACCCCGGCCACCAGCGACACGAAGAGGGACGTGATCAGGCTGTTCAGCAGGAAGGTCTTGAGTTCGGCCTTCAACGGCTGGGCCGGAGCCAGGATCTCGATGAAATCGCCCGAGCGATAACGCGGCCGGGCCTGCACGCGGATGGAGCGGTCCGGGTGTCCGAACAGGGTTTTCCACGGATCCATCAGGCGGGCCAGCGGACGGCGCTGGCGCAGGTCGATCAGGTCCGGCGTCCGGGGCAGGTTCGGGGCCTGCAGCAAAAGACGACGCACACCCTGATCGCCGACGACCACGGCCTGCACGCCGCCGATGGCCAGCAGCTGCTCGGCGGTGTCGTCCTCGACAGCGGAGTAGGGCAGGGCCTCGACGCCGACCGAGGCCAGTTCGGCGGATTGCAGGCGGTCCAGCAGCCAGCGCTCGTGGAAGCTGGCGGCGCTGGGGGCGATAATCATGACCTCGACGGCGGCGGCGAAGACGAAGGTCAGCAGCAGCAGGCGACCCGCCAGGGCGTCGGGCGCATGGATCTTCACCCGTTCGCGCCAGTCGCCGGGCACGCGCAGCGCCTTGCGGATCATCGTCAGCAGGGCGCGGAGCTGATTCATCCGGCCTTCGCCCGCCCGCCCAGCAGAGCCTGCAGTCCCTTCAGCGCGAAGGGCAGGACGACGGCCAGGACGAAGACGCCCAGCATGGGAGCCCAGAACTGGCCGAACAGCGCCTGGAAATCCGGATCAGGGTCATTGGCCAGCAGGGTGTTCAGCCGCGCGCCGATCCAGCAATAGATGGTGTGCGCCGGCAGCAGGCCGACCACTGTTGCGATCGAATAGGGCGTCAGCCGCACGGCCATCACCCCGGCCGCGATATTGATCATGTGGAAGGGCACGACGACGGCCAGCCGCGAAGCCAGCACATACCAGAACGTGTCCTTGTCGATGGCCGCGCAAACCTTCTGCATCAGGCCGTCGTCCCGTTCGGCCTTCTCCCTAAGTGAGGCTCCCAGCGCCGTCCGCGCCACGCCATAGACGATCAGGGCGCCGAGGGTCGCTGCGATCGAGGTGGCCACGCCTCCCACCCACGGGCCGAACAGATAGCCGGCGGTGATGGTCACGAAGAAGACGCCCGGCACCACGCTGGCCGTCAGGATGGCGAAAAGGGCCATCAGGATCACCAGGCTGATCAGATAGTTGTCGGCGGTGAAGGCCCGGAAGTCCGCCCCGTGTTCACGGAGGGTGTCCAGCGACAGATAGCGGTTCCAGCCCATGCCGAAGATGACGGCGATGACGGCCGCCAGCACGATCAGGGGGAGAAAGCGCTTCACGCGGTCCATTGTGTCTCCATACGAGCGCCGACGGTGTGCGGATGGCGTTGACTCAACGCGCTCACCCCCTTATACGCCCGCCCTTCCTGAGGCGGACGTGTTCCGTCGTCCACCAGTATTTAAAGGAGCCGACCGTGAAGCGGACCTATCAGCCGTCGCGACTCGTGCGCAAGCGCCGTCACGGCTTCCGTTCGCGGATGGCCACCAAGAACGGTCAGAAGATCGTTCAGCGCCGCCGCGCCAAGGGCCGCAAGCGCCTGACGGCCTAAGTCGTCGGCGCTCTGCGTGAGCGACCCGTTCAAAATCGAACGCCTCACATCGCGGCCCCAGTTCCTGGCGGCCGCGAAAGGCGTTTCTGAGGCCCGTGGCGCCGTGGTGGTCCAGCGACTGGACCGACAGGATGGAAACGCCTCTGTCCGCCTTGGCTTCACCGCGACCCGCAAGGTCGGCGGGGCCGTCATTCGCAACCGCGCCAAGCGCCGTCTTCGCGAAGCCGCCCGTGCGCTTGCGCCGCATCTGGGCGTGGCCGGAAGCGACTATGTGTTCATCGCCCGTATGGGCACGGCGGACCGCGACTGGGACCGTTTGCTTGACGATGTGAAATCGGCGCTTACAAGGCTCGCGACCCCGCGGTCGGCACCCAAGACTGCGCCCTCGACGCCCGCGCCAGCCGGCCAGGATTCCTGATCTCCATGCCTCCTCACGACAACAGCCGTAACACGACCCTCTTCCTCGTGATCGCGGCGATCATGCTGGTCACCTACAGCGTCTTCGTGATGCAGCCCCAGGCCGAGAAGCGCCGGGCCGCACAGCAGGCCGCTGCGGAACAGACGACGGACGCGCCGATCACCTCGCCGTCGCCGAGCGCCGCCGTCTTCACGACGGATCGCACTGCGGCCCTCGGGGCCGGCCCGCGCGTCGCGATCCAGACGCCGAACCTGACCGGTTCGCTGTCACTGACGGGCGCCCGCATCGACGATCTGTTCCTGACCCGCTACCGCGAGACGATCGACAAGGACTCGCCGGCGGTGGAGCTGTTCCGCCCGCAGGGCATGCGTCACGCCTTCTTCGCCCAGTTCGGCTGGAGCGGCCCCAATGTTCCGGGCGGCGTCCCGGGCGCCAATACGCCGTGGCGTCTGACGCAAGGGTCGACCCTGACCCCCACGACCCCGGTCACCCTGACCTGGGACAATGGCGCGGGTCTGCGCTTCTCGCGTCTGATCTCGGTCGACGATCAGTACGTGTTCACCATCACCGACACCGTCGCCAACTTCTCGCAGCAGGCCATCACCATCGCCCCGGGCGCCCGCGTCGAGCGTCAGGGCGTGCCGGACGATCTGGGCCGCAACCAGATCCTGCACGAAGGCGGCATCGGCACCTTCGGGGCGGACGGCAAATACACGACCGAGCAGCTGAAATACAAAGCCTGGGCCAAGAAGCCGGAGCAGAACTTCTCTTCCACCGGCGGCTGGATGGGCATCACCGACAAGTACTGGCTGGCGGCCATCATCCCCGCCCAGGACGAACGCATCGAGGCCGCCTTCCGCGTGACGGAGGCCAGCACCTACGACATGCACTCGGTCTCCATGCTGGGCGCCGCGCACACGATCCAGCCGGGCCGCCAGATCACCGAGACCACCCGCCTGTTTGCCGGCGCCAAGCGCAACGAGATCCTGTCGGGCTACGAGCAGAGCCTCGACCTGCCGCGCTTCGTTTATGCGATCGACTGGGGCTTCCTGTTCTTCCTCACCCGTCCGATCTTCATCCTGGTCGAGTTCTTCTACGGCGTGCTGGGCAACTTCGGCCTGGCCATCCTGGCCCTGACCCTGACCGTCCGCCTGATCATGTTCCCGCTCGCGAACAAGAGCTACGAGAGCATGTCGAAGATGCGGAACCTCCAGCCGAAAATGGAGGAGATCAAGAAGAAATACCCTGACGACGCGCCCAAGCAGCAGCAGGAGCTGATGGCGCTGTACCAGAAGGAGAAGATCAACCCGCTGGCCGGCTGCCTCCCGCTGCTGCTCCAGATCCCGGTCTTCTACGCCGTCTACAAGATGCTGTTCGTGACCATCGAGATGCGTCACCAGCCGTTCTTCGGCTGGATCCAGGACCTCTCGGCCAAGGACCCGACGACCATCTGGAACCTGTGGGGCCTGATCCCGTGGGATCCGT
This sequence comes from Caulobacteraceae bacterium, assembly GCA_052441165.1. Classification (GTDB taxonomy): domain Bacteria; phylum Pseudomonadota; class Alphaproteobacteria; order Caulobacterales; family Caulobacteraceae; genus Brevundimonas. Next base: position 25,924 of record JBQVQW010000001.1, read on the forward strand.
CGACGGTGCCCTTCCTCGGCGCGCACCTGACCGGCACCTTCTCGCTGAGCATACTGGCGATCGTCTACGGCCTGACCATGTGGCTGCAGATGGCCATGAGCCCGCAGGCGCCGGATCCGATGCAGCGCCGCATCTTCCAGCTGATGCCGATCGCCTTCACCTTCATCATGGCGACCTTCCCGGCTGGCCTGCTGATCTACTGGGCGTGGTCGAACGTGCTGACCATCTTCCAGCAGTACATCATCATGCACCGCTTCAAGGCCGAGAACCCGATCGACACCTTCCTCGCCCGGTTCCAGAAGGCGAAGGCGTAGTTGGACGAGTTCACGCCAGAGGAACTGGAAGAGGGCCGCGTCCTCTTCGCGCGGCCGGCGACCTTCGTCCTGGGCTGCGCGAAGATCGAGCAGCTGCCCGAACCGGACCTGCCCGAGATCGCCTTCGCCGGCCGGTCCAATGTGGGCAAGTCCAGCCTGATCAACGGGCTGGTCGGCATGCACAAGCTGGCCCGCGCCTCGAACGAGCCGGGACGCACGCGCGAGGTCAACTTCTTCGACCTGGACGGAAAGATGCGTCTGGTCGACCTGCCCGGCTACGGCTGGGCCAAGGCGTCCAGGACGACGGTCAAGAAGTTCCAGGACCTCGGTCGCGACTACCTGCGCGGCCGGGTCACGCTGAAGCGGGTCTATCTGCTGATCGACGCCCGTCACGGCCTCAAGAAGGTCGATGACGAGGCGCTGGACGCGCTCGATCTCGCCGCCGTCAGCTACCAGATCGTCCTGACCAAGGCCGACAAGCTGAAGAAGGGCGAGGGCGAGAAGATGGTCGCCGCGACTCTCAAGGCCATCGCCAAACGCCCCGCCGCCTTCCCGGCGGTCGCTCTGACCTCGTCGGAAAAGGGCATCGGCATCCCCGAACTGCGCGCCGAGATCATGCGCACGACGGGCGTGACTCTCTAGAAGCCGATCGCCGTCCGCACGTCTGACCAGCGGACGAACTTCAGGTTCGCGCCGCCCGCGTCCCCCCCGTCCTGCACGATCACCACGCCGTCCTCGAAGTCCGCGATCGCACTGCCGTAGGACTCGATGCCGCCGATGCTTCGGGCGGGCCGGCCGTCCGGGGTCTCACGCACGGCGAACCGGCCGACCCAGACCGCCCCGCCGCGCTCCAGTCGCCAGACCGAGAAGGCGGTCCGGTCCTCGTCGACCGCCGTCAGGAAACGGTCCCGGCCACTGTTGAGATAGGACACGCCCACGCTCCGCGGCAGCCGGTGAGGCGCCGAGACCTCCACCCGGACCGGCGCAGGATCCTGCGCCAGCGAGGCCCGTACGAACCCGCCGCGCCTCCCGCTGAACCACACCTGCCGAAGCATGGTGTCGATCGCGCAGCCGGGGCCGGGATCGTCGATGCTGAACCGTCCCAGCTCGGCGGACTGCGCCGCGCCATCGGGTCCCTCCGAAATCTCGATGATCCGGACCTCGCCGCGACGGTCGAACACGACGGCCTGCACCTTCGTCTCGACCTGCCTCATGCAGAAGCCGAGCGGCTCGGCCAGATCCACCGCGACGTCGCCCCAGTGTCGAATCTGATCCTGCCCGTGATCGGCCCGGTGCAAGCTCAGCCGGGTCTGACGCCCGGACCGATAGACGCCTCCGATCAGGGTCGCGTAGGCGTCGGCCAGGGGCAGGGCGGCGGTGTCCAGTTCGATCAGCCGTGGGCCGCTGACGGCGTGCTGCAGGCGACCCTCCAGATCGTACACGGCGACTCCCCCTGACCGGTTGGTTGCCGCCACGAAGCCCGAGCGGGTCAGGCCGTCGGGCAGTCGGTTGGATCCGCCGACCCACAGAGACACCGAACCCGCCCGGACCTCACGTTCCGGCGCGGGCGCGGTCTCGGCGCTCGCCAGCACGGTCTTCGGCGCGGGCAGGGCCGCGCACGCGGAGAGGAGCATGCTGACGGCGCATCCGGCGAGCAGAGATCTCATGGTGTTCCCCTTCATGCTCACCCAACCGGAATTTATACGGCGACACAATCTGGACGAAGGAGGTCGCCGTGGACTTGCGGTAAGCGCCGGAGGGCGCCTCCATAAGGACATGACAATCTCCCGCCCGATCCGGACCGACGGCCTGACCCAGCAGATCCTCGAGCACGGCTCGGGACCGCTGGTGCTTTTCATTCACGGCTTCCCCGAGCTGGGCGTCAGCTGGCGGGCGCAGGTCGAGGCGCTGGGCGAGGCCGGCTTCCATGCCGTGGCGCCGGACATGCGCGGCTATGGCGGCACGGACAAGCCCGAGGCGCGCGACGCCTATTCCATCCTCGATCTGGTCGGCGACATGGTCGATCTGGTGCGGGCGCTGGGCCATGACCGCTGCGTCGTCGTCGGCCACGACTGGGGCGCGCCGGTCGCCTGGCACTGCGCCCTGATGCGGCCGGACCTGTTCCGGGCCGTCTTCGCCCTGTCGGTGCCCTTCCAGCCGCGCCGCCCCAAGGGACCGCCCACCGCCGCCATGGCGGTGCTGGCGAAGCGCGGAGGGCTGGGCGAGCTCTACATCAATCAGTTCCAGGCGGACGACGCCCACGCCATCTTCGACGCCGACGTCGAGGCCGGGCTGCGCAAGGGTTTCTGGGCCTATGATGGCGCGACGCCGCCGGAGCGCCAGTCGACCGGCTTCATCCCCGAGGGCGAGACGTTCCTGTCGACCCTGCCGGACGACGCGCCCCTGCCGCCGTGGATGAGCGAGGATCACTTCCGCGAGTACGTCGACGCCTTCACCGCCGGCGGCTTCCGCGCCCCGTTTGACTGGTACCGCAATGTGGATCGCAACTGGACGCTGACGCCGTGGCTGCAGGATGCCCGCATCCGCGTGCCGGCCGCCTTCATCGTCGGCGACCGCGATCCTGTGCGGCACTACTCCGGGCCTCAGGAGGCGGGGTTGAAGGACTGGATGGACGACCTGCGCCTGCAGGCGGTGATCGCGGGCGCGGGTCACTGGATCCAGCAGGAGCGGCCGGACGAGGTGAACCGGCTGCTGCTGGAGTTCCTTCGGGGACTCTGAGAAGCGGCCCTGGAGGGTTCTTCACCAAGGACACCAAGGGAGCACGAAGGACACGAAGAGAGTAGCGCCGGAGTGACGCCGCAGGCGTCCATCAGTTCCGATCGGTTTGCACGCCGCATGCCGCGCGCGGAGCGCCTTGGTGCACCTTGTGCCCACTTGGTGTCCTTCGTGAAGAAACAGCCGCCTACAACCCGGCGACAGCCTCGGCGGTCACCTCAAGGCTGCGCACCCGGTCCTCGATGTCGAAGATCATGCCCGTCACCATCACCTCGTCCACGCCGGTCAGGGCGATGAACTCCTGCAGCTTCGAGCGCACAGTCTCCACGCCGCCGATGGCGGCATAGGTCAGGCGGCTCTCGACGGCCGCGATCTGCCGGGCGTCCAGCACGCGCGTGATGTCGTCCACCGGCGGCTTCAGCCGGCCGGGCTTGCCGGTCACAACGGCGGCGAACGCCTGCTGCATCGCGGTCGAGACATGCTTCGCCTTCTCGTCCGTATCGGCGCCGAAGACGTTGATCGCCGCCATCGCATGGGGCTGCGCCAGCTGTTTCGACGGCCGGAAGCCTTCGCGATAGGTCCGCAGGGCCGGCAACAGAAGCTCGGGCGCGAAATGGCTCGCGAAGGCGAAGGGCAGGCCCAGATGCGCGGCCAGCTCGGCGCTGAACAGGCTTGAGCCCAGCAGCCATATCGGCACCTTCGATCCCGCACCCGGCCAGGCCGTCACTCGCTGCCCCTCGACCGGATCGCCAAGGAAATCCTGCAGCTCCAGCACGTCGCGGGGGAATTGGTCGGCGGCCTCGAAATAGCGGCGCAGGGCGCGGGCGGTTTCTCCGTCGGTGCCGGGCGCGCGGCCCAGCCCCAGATCGATCCGGCCGGGATGCAGGGCCTCCAGCGTGCCGAACTGCTCGGCCACCACCATCGGAGCGTGGTTGGGCAGCATGATCCCGCCGGAGCCGACGCGGATGGTCTGCGTCGATGCCGCCACATGCGCCAGGGCCACGGCGGTCGCCGCGCTGGCGATGCCCGGCATGTTGTGATGCTCCGCCAGCCAGAAGCGGGTGAATCCCAGCCGTTCGGCCGCCTGGGCCAGTTCGGTGGTTTCCAGCAGGGCGCGCCGGGCGTCGCCGCCCTCCACGACAGGCGACAGATCGAGAACGGAGAAGGCGGTCATGGCGAACAGATCGGGTCGATCCGTCGCCGTTCAAGTCCTCGACGGTTACAGTTCCGCACCCTAGGGTGGAACAACAGGAGGGCGTCATGACCATTTCCACGTTCGGGATTGCGGCGCTTGCCGCCATCGTCGCGCCCGCGCAGGCCGCGCCGGATATCGCCGGGGCTTGGGAAGGGCGGCTGTCGGTTGCGGGCCAATCCATCCGCATCGTCTTCAACGTCGCCCCGGACGGCGCCACGACCATGGACAGCCCGGATCAGGGCGCCCGGGGCATTCCGGCGCAGTCCGCCGTCGAAGGGCGCAACGTGGTCTTCACGATCGGCGCCATCGCCGGGCGGTTCGAGGGTGTTCTGTCCGAAGACGGTCGTACCCTGACCGGCGCGCTCAGTCAGGGCGGCATCACCGCGCCGATGGTGCTGGAGCGAGGCGAGATCGCCGCCGGTCCTTCACGCCCGCAAACCCCACGTCCGCCTTTCCCCTACGAGGCGCGCGAGGTCGCCTTCGACAATCCCGCCGCGCCGGGCGTCCGACTGGCCGGAACCCTGACCCTGCCGCAGGGATCGGGCCCGTTTCCGGCCGCCATCCTGATCACCGGATCCGGTCCTCAGGATCGTGACGAGACCATCCTCGACCACAAGGCCTTCGCGGTCTGGGCTGACGCCCTGACCCGGCGGGGCGTCGCGGTGCTGCGCTATGATGATCGCGGCGTAGGCGCCTCGACCGGCAGCTTTGGAACCGCCACCTCGGCCGACTTCGCCACCGACGTGCGCGCGGCGCTGGACTGGTTGGGCCGGCAGCCAGGCATTGACCGCGATCGAATCGGTCTGATCGGCCACAGCGAGGGCGGGACCATTGCGCCGCTGGTGGTGCAGGGGGGCGGCGATGTCGCCTGGATCGTCACCCTCGCCGGTCCGACCGTGACGGGCGGCGCCATCATCGAGGAGCAGTCGCGTCTGATCCGCGTCGCCAGTGGAGCCACGCCGGAGCAGGACGCGGCGCTCGGCGCGTTGCAGGGCCGCCTGATGCGGATGGTAGCCGACAACGTCGACGATCCCGCCGCCGTTTCGAGCGGGGTCGCAGCAATTCTGGTCGAGGCCGGCCAGTCCCCCGCCCAGGCTGCAAGCGTCGGCGCGCAGATGAGCTCGTCCTGGTATCGCTGGAGCGTCGCCCACGACCCGGCCGCCTCGCTTCGGGCGGTCGATGTGCCGATGCTGGCGCTATACGGCGGCAAGGACCTGCAGGTTTCTCCCGCGCAGAATGTGCCCCCGCTGCGGACCTACAGGCCGGATGCGGAGATCGTCATCCTGCCGAACCTGAACCATCTGCTGCAGCCGGCCGGGACCGGGCTGGTGCAGGAGTACGGCGTGATCGAGACGACCATCGACCCCGAGGCGATCTCCACCGTCGTCGACTGGGTGGCCGCGCGATCAGGCCTCTGATCAGACCGGGTGCGTCGGCTCCGGCTTGACCGGAGCCGGCTCGGGCGTTGCGGGAACGTCGGGCAGGGGGATGAATTCCAGATCGTCTTCGTGCGGCAGCGACATGCGGCCGGCCTTCCAGTCGGCCTTGGCCTGATCGATCCGCTCCTGTGACGAAGAGACGAAATTCCACCAGATGACGCGCGGGCCGACCGGCTCGCCGCCCAGAACCATCACCGACGACGGCTTGATCGCCTTCACGGTCGGATCGGCTGAAGGCTCCAGCACGATCATCTGGCCTTCGCGGAAAGTGCGGTCGCCGACCTCGATCTCGCCCTTGGCGACGTACAGCGCGCGCTCCGAATAGCCGCCGGCGCCCTTGCCCGGAGGCGGCGCCGTGCGCACGCCCTCGGCCAGCTCCCAGTGCACATAGAACAGCGGTGACTGGATCGGCGCGGCGGCCTTCGCGCCATAGGCCTCGCCGGCCACCAGACGGGCGAACAGGCCGCCGTTCTCATAGGCCGGCTGACCGTCCTCGCCGTGGTGGTGGAACGACGGGTCGACCTCCTCCAGCTCCGTCGGCGAGGCGATCCACGCCTGCATGCCGTGCATGGGCCCGCCACGGCTCTTCTTGAGGGGATCGGTGCGCTCGGAGTGGACGATGCCCTTGCCGGCGACCATCCAGTTGACCTCGCCCGGGCGGATGGCCTGGGTCGCGCCGGTGTTGTCCCGGTGCATGATCTCGCCCTCGAACAGATAGGTCAGGGTCGACAGGCCGATGTGCGGGTGGGGCCGCACATTGATGGCTTCCGAGCCCGGCGCGAACTCGGCGGGTCCCATCTGGTCCAGGAAGATGAAGGGACCGACCATGCGGCGGGCGTGGAAAGGCAGCACCCGCCCGACCTCGAACCCGCCCAGGTCCTTGCGCCGCGCGTCGATCACCATCTCGATCATGACGTTCTCCCCCTTTGAACCGCTCTAGCCGACGTGCGGCGTGATGATGCCCAGCGGCAGGGCGGTGACGTTCTTCACGCCGCGCGTGACGATGTGGCTCTCGCAGTCCGAGACGATCCCCAGGCTCAGCAGCTTCTCGCGCAGGAAGCGGTCGAAGGCGTGCATGTCCGAGGTGATGATCCGAAGGACATAGTCCTCGCGGCCGGTGATGGTCGCGCACTGCACCACTTCCGGCCATTCGCTGACGGCGGCCTCGAAGCGGTCGAGGTTGTCGCTGGATGGCAGGTTCAGCTTGACGATGGCGTAGACCTCGAAGTCCAGACCGAGTTTCGCGGCGTCCAGCAGGGTGACCCGCTTGCGGATCAGCCCGGCATCCTCCAGTCTCTTGATCCGGCGCCAGCAGGGCGAGGCTGACAGGCCCACCCGATCGGCGACCTCGGCGACCGAAAGACCGGCGTCCTGCTGCAGGATATCCAGGATACGGGCGTCGACGGGATCCAGCTCGTCAGCCAAGGCGTTTCTCCACTTCAATCTTTCGCGCAATAAAATACCCGCGATTGGCTGAGTGCAAGGTCAAAAACGCGCAAGCCTTGGCGCCAGCGTCGTGATAGACGAAGCCTGAGGAAACGCGGTCGGATCAACCGGACGGCAGGACGGAATGAAGAAGCCCAATACGCAGTCGCTATCATTGCGCGTGCCGGAGCCTTCGGGCCGCCCGGGCGACGCCCCTGACTTCAGCCACCTGAAGTTCGATCCCGCCGGGTCGGTGGACCGGCCTTCGGTCTCGACCGCGCCGTTCGAGATGCGCGACCACGCCTTCAAGCTGGTCCGCGTGCTGGACGACGACGGCAAGGCCGTCGGCCCGTGGAACCCGAAGCTGGACGCCGACACCATGCGGCGCGGGCTCAAGGCCATGATCCTGACGCGCGCGTTCGACGACCGGATGCATCGCGCACACCGCCAGGGCAAGACCAGCTTCTATATGAAGTGCACCGGCGAGGAGGCCATCGCGGTCGCCCAGGGCATGATCCTGAACCGCGAGGACATGGGCTTCCCCACCTATCGCCAGCAGGGCCTTCTCATCTCGCGCGGCTATCCGCTCGCCGACATGATGAACCAGATCTATTCGAACGCTTCGGACCCCATCAAGGGCCGCCAGCTGCCGATCATGTACTCGTCGAAGGAGTACGGCTTCTTCACCATCTCGGGGAACCTCGGCACCCAGGTGCCCCAGGCCGTCGGCTGGGCCATGGCCAGCGCCTACAAGGGTGACGACAAGATCGCCATCGCCTGGATCGGCGACGGCGCCACGGCCGAGGGCGACTTCCACAACGCCCTGACCTTCGCCGCCGTCTATCGCGCGCCGGTCATCCTGAATGTCGTCAACAACCAGTGGGCCATCTCCTCCTTCATGGGCATCGCCGGCGGTCTGGAGACCACCTTCGCGTCCAAGGCCATCGGCTACGGCCTGCCGGCCCTGCGCGTCGACGGCAACGACTTCCTCGCCGTCTGGGCCGCGACCCAGTGGGCCGAGGAGCGCGCCCGCACCAACCAGGGCGCGACGGTCATCGAACTGTTCACCTACCGCGGCGCCCCGCACTCGACCTCGGACGACCCCAGCCGCTACCGGCCGGGCGACGAGCACGAGAAGTGGCCGCTGGGCGATCCGATCGAGCGCCTGAAGCAGCACCTGATCGGCCTGGGCGAATGGTCCGACGAACAGCAGGCGGCCGCCGAGGCCGACGCTGTCGAGCAGGTCCGCGCCGCCGGCAAGGAGTCCGAGGCCATCGGCACGCTCGGCCAGTCGCGCGCCAGCGTGAAGACCATGTTCGAGGACGTCTTCGCCACCGAGGACTGGCGTCTGGTCGAACAGCGTCGCGAAGTGGGGGTCTGATCATGAGCGGGAACACGACCTTCACCGAGGCCGACCGCACCGATGGCGTCGAGCCGGACATGGTGACCGCCTCCAACGCTCCGGCCTCGACCGCGCCCGACACGGGCGTTGAGCCCCCCGTCCTGGCCATGAACATGATCCAGGCGCTGAACTCGGCGCTGGACGTCAAGATGGCCGAGGACCGGGACGTCCTCAGCTTCGGCGAGGACGCGGGCTATTTCGGCGGCGTCTTCCGCGTCACCGATCACCTGCAGAAGAAGCACGGCCTGACCCGCAGCTTTGACGCCCCGATCAGCGAGTGCGGCATCGTCGCCGCCGCCATCGGCATGGGCGCCTACGGCCTGCGTCCGGTCGTCGAGATCCAGTTCGCCGACTATATCTATCCGGCCTACGACCAGATCGTCTCGGAAGCCGCCAAGCTGCGCTACCGCTCGGCCGGCCAGTTCACCTCGCCGATCACCATCCGCAGCCCCTACGGCGGCGGCATTTTCGGGGGCCAGACGCACAGCCAGTCGCCGGAAAGCCTGTTCACCCACATCGCCGGCCTGAAGGTCGTGATCCCGTCCAACCCCTATGACGCCAAGGGCCTGCTGACCGCGGCCATCGAGGATGACGACCCGGTCGTCTTTTTCGAGCCCAAGCGCCTCTACAATGGCCCGTTCGACGGCTGGCACGAGAACCCGGTCTCGCCCTGGAAGGCCCAGGAGCTGGCCCAGGTCCCGACCGGCAAATACGTCGAGCCGATCGGCAAGGCGCGCATCATGAAGGAAGGCGCGGACGTCACCATCCTGGCCTGGGGCACCATGGTCTGGGTGTCCCTGGCGGGCGCCGAGCACGCCGGCGTCGACGCCGAGGTCATCGACCTGCGCACCCTCGTGCCGCTGGACATCGAGACCATCGAGGCCTCGGTGAAGAAGACCGGCCGCTGCGTCATCGTCCACGAGGCGCCGAAGACCTCGGGCTACGGCGCCGAGCTGTCCGCCCTGGTGCAGGAGCGCTGCTTCTACCACCTCGAGGCCCCGATCGGACGCGTCTGCGGCTGGGACACCCCCTATCCGCACGCCTTCGAGTGGGAATATTTCCCCGGCCCGCAGCGCGTGGCCGACGCCCTGAAATCCGCCATGACCGGGGGTCGCTGAGATGGGTCGTTTCGTCTTCAAGCTGCCCGACGTGGGTGAAGGCACCGCCGAGGCCGAACTGGTCGGCTGGCACGTCAAGGTCGGCGACATCGTCGCCGAGGACCAGATCGTCGCCGACGTCATGACCGACAAGGCCACCGTCGAGATCACCTCGCCGGTCGCTGGCGTGGTCGTCGCCCTGCACGGCGAACCGGGTCAGGCCTCCGCCGTCGGCGGACCGCTGGTCAGCTTCAGGGTCGAGGGCAAGGGCAATGTCGCCGCCTCCGCTGCTCCGGTCGCCGCGCCCGCTCCGAATGCCGAAGCTGCGCCGGCTCCTGCCGCAAAAGTCGCTCCTCCCCCGGCGAAGGCTGCCGCCAAACCGCTGGCCGAGGCCTTCACCACCCGCGCCGCCGGCGAGCGCCCGCTGGCCTCGCCCGCCGTCCGCAATCGCGCCCGCGACCTGGGCGTCGAGCTGCAGTTCGTCCCGGGCTCCGGCCCGGCCGGCCGCATCGAGCACGGCGATCTGGATGCCTACGTCGCCTCGGGCGGCCGTGGCGCGCCCGTCGCCTCGACCGGTTCGGGCTATGCCAAAGCCGAAGGCACGACCGAGGTCCGCATCATCGGCCTGCGCCGCAAGATCGCGGAGAAGATGGCCGAGAGCGTTCGTCGCATTCCGCACATCACCTATGTGGAAGAGATCGACGTCACGGCTCTGGAAGAGCTGCGCGCCCATCTGAACGCCGAGGCGAAGAAGAACGGCAAAGGAAAGCTCAACGTCCTGCCCTTCATCGCCCGCGCCATCGTGGTGGCCCTGCGCGACCAGCCGCAGATCAACGCCACTTATGACGACGAGGCCGGCGTCCTGACCCAGCACGCCGCCGTGCACCTGGGCATCGCCGCCCAGACGCCGAACGGCCTGATGGTGCCGGTGGTCCGCCACGCCGAGGCCCGCGATCCCTACGACACCGCCGCCGAAATCGCCCGCGTCTCCGGCGCGGCCAAGGATGGCTCGGCCAAGCGTGAGGAGCTCTCGGGTTCGACCATCACCATCACCTCGCTGGGGACCCTGGGCGGCGTCGTCCACACCCCGATCATCAACCACCCCGAGGTCGCCATCGTCGGCCCGAACAAGATCATCGAGCGGGTCGTGGTGAAGGACGGCCAGATGGTCGTCCGCAAGATGATGAACCTGTCCTCGTCCTTCGATCACCGCATCGTCGACGGCCACGACGCGGCCGTCTTCGTCCAGCGCATCAAGGGCCTGCTGGAGCATCCGGCCACCCTCTGGATGAACTGAGACCATGGCTGAGCAGATCAAAACCAAAGTCCTCATCATCGGCGCCGGCACCGGCGGCTATGTCGCCGGCATCCGTTGCGGCCAGCTGGGCCTCGACACCGTGCTGGTCGACGGCGGCGACGGGCTGGGCGGGACCTGCCTGAACGTCGGCTGCATTCCCTCCAAGGCCATCATCCACGCGGCCAACAAGTTCGAGACTGTGGCCAAGGCCGCCGGCGGCGGCACGCTGGGCATCACGGCGTCGAAGCCGACCATCGACCTGAAGCAGACGGTCGAGTGGAAGAACGGCATCGTGAAGAAGCTGAACGGCGGGGTCGCGGCCCTGCTGAAGAAGGCGAAGGTCAATGTCATCAAGGGCTGGGCCGAGTTCTCCGACGCCAAGACTTGCACGGTGAAGACCGACGACGGCGAGATCACGATCAGCGCCGAGCACGTCATCCTGGCCACCGGCTCCGAGCCGGTCGAGCTGCCCTTCCTGAGGTTCGGCGGCGACGTCATCTCCTCGACCGAGGCCCTGTCGCTGGACAAGGTGCCGGGCAAGCTTGTCGTCGTCGGCGGCGGTTATATCGGGCTGGAGCTCGGCATCGCCTTCCGCAAGCTGGGCGCCGAGGTGACGGTCGTCGAAATGGCCGAGCGCATCCTGCCGCTCTACGACAAGGCCCTGACCGACCCGGTCGCGAAGTGGATGGAGAAGCACGGCGTCAAGCTGATGCTGGGCGCGAAGGCCGGCGGCTTCGAGAAGGGCAAACTCAACGTCACGACGAAGGACGGCGAGGCGATCCAGCTGGCCGCCGACAAGGTGCTGGTCACCGTCGGCCGCCGCCCGCGCACTGCCGGCTGGGGTCTGGAGAACATGGGTGTGGCCATGGCCGGCCCGTTCGTGAAGATCGACGACCGCTGCGCCACCTCGATGAAGAACGTCTGGGCCATCGGTGACCTGACCGGCGAACCCATGCTGGCGCACAAGGGCTCGGCCCAGGGCGAGATCGTCGCTGAAATCATCGCCGGCCATGACCGCAAGTTTGACCCGGTGACCATCGCCGCTGTCTGCTTCACCGAGCCGGAGATCGTCTCCGCCGGCCTCGGCCCGCAGGATGTCGAGGGCCGCGACGACGTCATCCAGTCGGTCTTCCCCCTGATGGCCATCGGCCGCGCCCTGGCCATCGAGGCGGGCGAGGACGGCGGCTTCGTGCGCGTCATCGCCTCGAAGACCGACCACCGCCTGCTGGGCGTCCAGGCCGTCGGCCAGCACGTCTCGGAGCTCAGCAACAGCTTCGCCCAGATGCTGGAGATGGGCGCGGTTCTGGAAGACGTCGCCGGCACCATCCACGTCCACCCGACGCTCGGCGAGGCCTTCCACGAGGCCAGCCTGCGGGCCTTGGGCCACGCGATCCATATCTAGGATTAGAGGTCCGGGATTAGGGATTAGGGATCAGGTTGGGACATGCGTGGCCGCGCGCGGCCGATGCAGCGCGCCATTGACCTGATCCCTAATCCCTGGTCCCTCATCCCTACCTTCGCCGGACCGTCACAATCCTCTGGTCTAAGCGGCGCACATTCAGCCGTAGTCCGGAGACTGACGATGACCCGCACCCTGCTCGCCGCCGCCTCGGCGGTCGCGCTTCTCGCCCTCGGCGCCTGTGGCGACAACGCCGGCGGCGGATCGTCGGCGACCCGCGCCGGCATCTGGGCCGCGGGCTCCTCGACGGTCTTCCCCTTCGCCACCCGCGTCGCCGAGAATTTCTCGCGCACGGCCGGCGGCGCCGCGCCGCGCGTCGAGGCCCTGGGCACCGGCGGTGGCATTCAGGCCTTCTGCCAGGGCGTCGGTCCGTCGACCCCGGACATCGCCAACGCCTCGCGCCGGATGAAGGCATCCGAGTTCGAGCTGTGCCGTCAGAACGGCGTGACCGACATCGTCGAGCTGAAGATCGGCTATGACGGCATCGTCATCGCCACGGCCCGCACCGGCGCCAGCTTCAACCTGCGTCTGGAAGACCTCTACCTCGGCCTCGCCAGGGAGACCCCGAACGCCTCCGGCCAGTTCGTCGCCAACCCGGCGACGATGTGGAACCAGGTCAACCCGGCCCTGCCGGCCCAGCGCATCCAGGTCTACGGCCCGCCGCCGACCTCGGGCACCCGCGACGCCTTCCTCGAGCTTGGGATGACCCCGGGAGCCAAGAAGCTGCCGACGCTGGCCGCCTTGGCCGACGCTGACGAGGACCGGTTCGAGGCCATCGCCCACACCGTGCGCGAGGACAATGCCTGGATCGACTCGGGCGAGAACGACAATGCCATCGTCCAGACCCTGACACGCACCCCGGGCTCGCTGGGCGTCTTCGGCTATTCCTTCCTCGAGCAGAACATGGACACGGTGAAGGCCGAGACCATCGATGGCGTCGCGCCGTCCGCGGACACCATCGCCGATGGGTCCTACCCACTCGCCCGCAGCCTCTACATCTATGTGAAGAAGCAGCACATCGGCGTCACGCCGGGCCTTGAGCAGTTCGTGCTGGAGTTCATGTCGGAAGGCTCGGCCGGGCGCGGTGGCTATCTCCAGGACCGCGGCCTGATCCCGCTGGCCGCCGACGAACTGACCGCCCAGCGCGCCATCGCCACGGCCCTGACCCCGATGACCGCGCCCGCCAACTGATCGGGCGGTCCGGAACGACAAAGGCCCCGGAGCGATCCGGGGCCTTTTTCATGATCGGTACGACAGGATTTGACGCATCCGCGTGTCAGGGTGCCGGCTTCGGTCTTTGACAATCAGGCGAATGAACAACCGGACGCCCTCGTCGAAAGGCGTCGATTGCATTCATTGCATCTATTGCATCAGTTATGCGGCGGCCTTGCGCCGCAGGCGGGCGATCCTGCGCAGGCGGCGCCAGAAGCGGCCGCGCTCGGGCTCCGGATAGGGCTGCAGGTTGCGCACGAACTCTTCGGCCGAGGCCCGCCAGCTGAACTTCTCGGCATAGGCGCGAACCGCCTTGCGGTCGCACTTCAGCGCTTCGAGACAGGCCGTCTTCAGGTCCTTGTCGATCGCCCCGGCGTTCGAGCCGGGGATGATGTCGATGGGGCCGTGGGCCGGATAGGCGGCCACCGGCGTGCCCGTGGCCATGGCCTCGAGGATCACCAGGCCGAAGGTGTCGGTCCAGCTTGGGAAGACGAAGACGTCGGCGTCGCGGAAGCAGCGCGCCAGCTCCTCGCCGAACCGCGCGCCCAGGAATTTCGCTTCCGGGTATTTGGCCTGCAGCTCCTCGCGCGCCGGCCCGTCGCCGACCACGATCTTGGTGCCCGGCAGGTCCTGTTCGAGGAAGGACTCGATGTTCTTCTCGACCGCGACCCGGCCGACGTTCAGCCAGAATGGGCGAGGCCAGTCCTTGCCGCCCAGCTCGTCGTAGATCGGGGCCAGATCCGGGTTGAACTGCTCGGTGTCCACGCCCCGCGTCCACGGCGAGACGTTGCGGAAGCCATGCGCCGTCAACTCATCCCGCAGGGTCGGGGTGGCGACCATCAACCGTCCCGACGGCTTGTGGAACCACTTCATATAGGCGTAGCCGACCTGAACCGGGATCGGGAACCGGGCCGAGACGTACTCGGGGAACTTCGTGTGGTAGCTGGTCGTGAACGGCAGCTTCCATTCCACGCAGATCCGGCGCGTGGCGATGCCGATGGGGCCTTCGGTGGCGATGTGCACCGCCTCGGGCTCGAAGGCCCGCAGCCGCTCCCGGATCTCCTCCTCGGCGCCCAGGGCCAGCCGGATTTCCGGGTAGGTGGGGCAGGGGATGGTCTTGAACTGGCTCGGCTCGATCACCTCCACCTCGTGACCCATGGCGCGGCATTCCGCCGTGATCCGGGAAAGGGTGCGGACGACGCCGTTGACCTGGGGCTCCCAGGCGTCGGTGGCCAGAACGATGCGCATATGGGCCGGAAGGCTCCGCCGTTGATCGGAGGAACGGTCTAGCGCTTCGCGATGACGTTGGCGAGACGATGGTTACAAAGGTAACGCCGTCGTGGCCTTCACCTCCTCCAGAACCGCATAGGTCCGGGTCTCGCGGACGCCGGGCATCTTCACCAGAACATCGCCGAGGAAGGCGCGGTAGGCGTCCATGTCGCCGACGCGGGCCTTGATCAGATAGTCGAAGCCGCCGGCGACCATGTGGCACTCCAGAACCTCCGGCTGGCGGCGCACCGCCTCGGCGAAGGCCTCGAACATGTCGCCGGTGGTGCGATCCAGCAGGACCTCGACGAAGATCATCAGTCCCCGCCCGACCTTGGCCGGATCGATCAGGGCGGCGTAGCCGGTGATGACCTTCTTCTCGCGCAGCCGGCGGACCCGTTCGAAGCAGGCGGCGGGCGACAGGTTGCAGCGCCGGGCAAGCTCCGCATTGGAGATCCGCCCGTCCTCCTGCAGCGCCTTGAGCAAGCGGCGATCCACGGCGTCAAGATTTTCCATCGGCTTGAAGGGCTCTGCACCGAACGATCTTCGGCTGTGCCGCCGATCATACGATGCACATTCGGATGTGTCCGCCATATATGCGCAAACACACAGGACATTCCGCGCCCATGAGCACCGCCGACTTCTCTCCTTCAAGCGTCGCCGGCTGGGACACGCTCGATCACGGCAAGTTCGCCGACGAGACGACGGTCGTCCGCGGCCTGCTGGACCGGACCCCGCTTGATGCGGCCGAGCGCGCCGGCGTCCTCGCCTCCGCCACGGATCTGGTCGAGCGCGCCCGCCGCAGCGTGAAGAAGCAGGGTGTGGTCGAGAGCTTCCTGCAGGAGTTCAGCCTCGGCACTCGCGAGGGTCTGGCCCTGATGTGCCTGGCCGAGGCCCTGCTGCGCACGCCGGACGAGGACACGCGCGACAGGCTGATCGCCGAGAAAATCGGCGCGGCCGACTGGGCGTCGCACCTCGGCCAATCAGACAGCCTGTTCGTCAACGCCTCGACCTGGGGTCTGATGCTGACCGGCAAGCTGGTGGACGTCGACGACGAAGCCCGTGCCGACCTGCCGGGCTTCCTGAAGCGCATCGTCGGCCGTCTCGGCGAGCCGGTGATCCGCGAGGCCGTCGCCGCCGCTGTCCGGATCATGGGCGAACAGTTCGTGGTTGGCCGCACCATCGAGGCGGCGCTGAAGCGGTCGAACAGGGAAGGCTGGCTCTGCAGCTTCGACATGCTGGGTGAGGGCGCCCGCACCGCCCACGACGCCGAGCGCTACGAGAAGATCTACGCCGACGCCATCGAGGCCGTCGGCAGGACCGCCAAGGGGCAGGGTCCGGAAGTCGGTCACGGTGTCTCGGTCAAGCTTTCGGCCCTGTCGCCTCGCTACGAGGCCACGCACGAAGCCCGCGTCTGGGACGAGCTTTACCCCCGCGTCCTGCGCCTCGCAAAGATCGCGGCGAAGTACGACATCAACTTCACAATGGACGCCGAGGAGGCCGACCGCCTCGCCCTGTCCCTGAAGCTGCTGGATCGGCTGGTGCACGAGCCCGACCTGGGCGAGTGGAAGGGCCTCGGCCTCGCCGTTCAGGCCTATCAGAAGCGCTGCCCCGAGGTGATCCGCCGCGTCGCCGATCTGGCGAAGACCTCGGGCCGTCGCCTGATGGTTCGCCTCGTGAAGGGCGCCTACTGGGACACCGAGATCAAGCGCGCCCAGGTCGCCGGCCGCATCGACTATCCCGTCTTCACGACCAAGGCGGCAACGGATCTCAACTATCTGGTCTGCGCCCGCCTGATGATCGAGGCCGCGCCGCACCTGTACAGCCAGTTCGCGACCCACAACGCCCACTCGCTGGCGGCGGTCTACAGGATGGCCAGCGACCGGGGCGTGAAGATCGAGTTCCAGCGCCTGCATGGCATGGGGGAGGCCCTGTATGACGCGGCACGCGACGCCTTCGGCCCGGTCACCGTCCGCGCCTACGCTCCGGTCGGCGGGCACGAGGACCTGCTCCCCTATCTGGTTCGTCGCCTGCTCGAGAACGGCGCCAACTCCTCCTTCGTCCATGCCCTTCTGGACGAGCGGGTGCCCGCTTCCGCCGTCGCCGCCGACCCCATCTCCGCCGTCGAGGCCCACCCCGACCGCCACGCCAGAATTCCTGTTCCCAAGGACATGTACATGGACCGCCAGAACTCGCTGGGCCGCGACTATTCGCAGGCTGCCGACCGCGAACGCCACGCTCTCGCCCTGGCCAGGGTCGACAGCGAGAAGCTAACCGCAGGCCCGCTGATCGGCGGCAAGCTGAAGGCCGGGACCCATCCGCAGGACGTGACCAACCCGTTCGATCGCACCCAGGTTCTGGGCCACGTTTCGGAAGCCACGACCGCCGACATCGACGCCGCCGCCGACGGGGCCGCCCGCGCCCAGATCGTCTGGGACCGCAAGGGCGGCGCGGGTCGCGCCCCGGTCCTGCGCGCCATGGCCGATGCTCTGGAAGCCGACATGGACCGTCTGGTCGCCCTGCTGTCGCGCGAGGCGGGCAAGACCCTGAACGACGGCGTCGCCGAGGTGCGCGAGGCCGCCGACTTCTGCCGCTACTACGCCATGCTGGCCGAGCGTGACTTTGGCGGCCGCGAGGACCTCAAGGGTCCCGTCGGCGAGATCAACCAGCTGGTCCTGCACGGTCGCGGCGTCTTCGCCTGCATCAGCCCGTGGAACTTCCCGCTGGCCATCTTTACAGGCCAGATCGCCGCGGCCCTGGCCGCCGGTAACGCCGTGCTGGCCAAGCCGGCCGAACAGACCCCGCTGATCGCCGCCGAGGCCGTGCGCCTCTACCACAAGGCCGGCCTCAACCGGGACCTGCTGGCCCTTGTCCCGGGGCGTGGCGAGACCGTCGGCGCGGCGCTGGTGTCCCACCCGGGCATCGACGGCGTCGCGTTCACCGGCGGCACTGACACCGCCTCGATGATCAACCGCTCGATCGCCGCCCGCCCGGGCCAGATCATCCCCTTCATCGCCGAGACCGGCGGCCTGAACGGCATGTTCGTGGACACGACGGCGCTGAAGGAACAGGTCATCGACGACGTGATCCTGTCGGCCTTCGGCTCGGCCGGACAGCGCTGTTCGGCCCTGCGCATCCTCTATGTGCCGAAGGACTCGGCCGACGCTCTGATCGCGGGCCTGAAGGGCGCGCTGGCGGCCCAGGTCGTCGCCGATCCGACCGACCCGGCCACGGACATCGGTCCGGTCATCGACGCCGAGAGCCGCGCCAATCTGGAGGCTCACGTCGAGCGTCTGAACAGGGAGGCGAAGATCGTCGCCCGCGCCGAGTTGCCGGCGGGCGCTGACAGGGGCGACCTGTTCGCCCCGACCATCGCCGAAATCCCGACTCCCGATTTCCTCGAGAAGGAAGTCTTCGGCCCGATCCTGCACGTCTATCGCTACGATCCGGCCGATCTGAAGACGGTCGCCGGAAAGCTGGCTTCGCGCGGTTACGGCCTGACGCTGGGCGTGCACAGCCGGATCGAGGCCTTTGCCGAGGAGGTCATCCGTCTGGTCCCGGCGGGCAACGTCTATATCAATCGATCGATCACGGGCGCGGTGGTGGGCGTCCAGCCGTTCGGCGGCGAGGGTCTGTCAGGCACCGGCCCGAAAGCCGGCGGTCCGAACAGTCTGATCCGCTATGCGGCCGAGAAGGCGATCAGCAACAACATCTCCGCGCAAGGCGGCGATCCGGCGCTGCTGAACCTCTAGCGCTCGGGCGCGAAGCTCCTCTCTTCGGTCAGTGGGGCGAGGAAGAGGCGGTCTGGACCGTCGTCCGGGGTCTCGAGCGCGATGACCTCGTAGCCGTCGGCAAAGGCTTCCACCTCGGCCGTCAGGGCGCGGAATTCCGCTTCGTGGCCTTCCCGGCCAAACAGGAGGAAGCCGTCCTTGGCGTCGACAACGCCGTAGGAGGGACCGCCTTCGAGGAGTGCGTCGATATCCATGGCCATCCGGGTAAAATCCGGAAGCCGACATTTGGTTTCAGGACGGCGAGTATCAGCCTGATCCGGGCCAGCCGCCCGCGCGGCTGAGGGCGCTGGGCGCGGGGCGGCCAATCTGTTCGCCAATCCAGCGGGCCGTCCCGATCAGGGCATCCAGATCGTAGTCCGTCTCGAACCCGGCCCGCTCCAGCATGTAGACCAGGTCCTCGGTCGCGATATTCCCGGTGGCGCCCGGCGCGAAGGGACAGCCGCCGATGCCGCCGACAGAGGCGTCCAGCACGTCGATTCCCGCCTCGACGCCGGCGTAGGCGTTGGCCAGGCCTGTGTTGCGGGTGTCGTGGAAGTGCAGGCGCAGGGTCGCGTCAGGCGCAGCCTTCCGCGCGGCCTCGACCTTGCGGGTCACGCTCCATGGATCGCCCAAGCCGATCGTGTCGGCCAGGGCGATCTCCTCGATGCCCAATCCGGCGATACGTCCGACCAGATCGGCGACCTGATCGACCCCGACCTCGCCGTCGAAGGGGCAACCCCATACGCAGGAGAGGGTCGCCGACAGCGACGGAGTCGCTCCCGGCTCGGCGGCGGCGTTGGCGCGCCCGGCGACGATGTCGGCGAGCATCTGAACCTGCTGATCCACGGTCAGGCCCTGATTCTTGAGGCCGAAGCCGTCAGTGGCCGACATGGCCACGTTGACCTCATCGACGCTCGTTCCGAGCGCCCGGTCATAGCCCTTGCCATTAAGCACCAGGCCGATGCGGCTGCGGCCGGGCTCGTGCGGCAGCGCGACCATGACCTCCTCGGCGCCCGCCATCTGAGGCACATATTTCGGGTGGACGAAGCTGACCGCCTCGATGCGGCGTGCGCCCGCGGCCTCCAGACGGTTCACGAGATCGGCGCGGACGGCTGGCTCCAGTATCGCCTTCTCGTTCTGCAGGCCGTCGCGAGGCCCGACCTCGACGATGGTGATCTTCCGGCTCATCGCCTCGTCCCTCCAGCCGGCTGGGCGGCTCCGGGCGGGGCGTAGATCGTCAGTTCGACGTTGTCGCCCTGGGAATAGTTGTGGCCGTTGACCACACCGACCGATCGACCGGTGACGCCCAAGGCGGCCTCAGCGTCGTGGAATTCACGCTCCAGCCGCTCCTCGACAATGGCAGGACGGCCTTCGGACAGCGCACGCGCAGCACCGGCGGCGTCCGTCAGTTCGGTCTCCCGACCGGTGAGGAAGACGAAGCTCGGCTCGTGATAGCCGGCGATGGCGACCGGGCCGGGACGGCCTTGCCGCGGGTGCAAATCGGTTTCTTCAAGCACCTTCTGCAACTGGGGCGACACCGATAGCGGGCGCAACTGGCGGAGTGTTCCCGCCAGCGCTCCGTGAGCGACGATACCGAGCGTCAGGGAGACGATGACGGCTGTAACGGCCGCGCGGTGCATCATCAGGAATGCGCCGATCAGTCCGGCGAGAACCGCGAACACGATGGTGAGCGTGGCCCAGGTCTGGGCCGTCGACTTGCCGAACTCGGTCAGACCCACGACCACTATGGCCGCCAGCACCAGACCGGCGGCGACCGAGAAGCCGGCGCCGGTGAGGCGCGAGATCTTGCCGATCGGTCGCGTGAGCGCCGCGGCAGCCAGCAGGGCCAGAGCGCCGAACGTCGGCAGGTTGTAGTGCACCAGCTTGGTGGGGGTCAGCTCGAAGATCAGCCACGCCGGAACCAGCCAGCAGACGAGGAACCGGATCGCGGGCTCTGCGCGGCGATGCCAGCCTGTCGAAACGGCGGCGGGCAACATCAGGCCGGCCGGGAAGAATGTCAGGAAGGCGATCAGCAGGTACAGGCCCGGAGGCGCGCCATGGCTCTCGTGCCCGCCCGCGACCTTGGGCGCCAGATCGCCGGCGATCGCTTCACGCCAGAAGCCGCCGTCGGTTGCGATGGTGATCGCGATGGCCCACGGGCCGACGATGAGGGCGACCAGAGGCAGGCCCCAGCCCCAGCCCAGCCGGCGCATCCATTTGACGTCGCGATCCCAGATCGAGAGGGCGATCATGGCCGGTGCGATCACGATCAGGCCGATGGGGCCCTTGATCAGGATCGACAGGCCGAGCCCGGCCCAGAACAGCAGCTTGTGTGGTCTCCGCGGAATCTCGCCGGCGCGTGTGGCGAGATAGATCCGCGCCAGCGCCGCCATGCTCAGGGTGACTGCGCCGCACAGCATGGCGTCGGTCTTGGCGATGCCGGCCTCGGTCGACAGCAGGAAGGTCGCGCCCAGCATGGCGCCGGCCAGGAAACCTGCCCGCTGACCGAACATCGCCGCCCCGGCCCATGCCACCGCGGCCGCGGCCATCATGGCGCCGAGGAGCGACGGGATGCGGTAGGGCTGTATCAGGCGATCCTCGACCTTTGAGGTCGCCGCCACTGCGACCGCCTGCATCCAGTAGATGCCGACCGGCTTCTTCCAGCGGGGATCGTCCTGGAAACGGATGTCGACATAGTCGCCGGTCTCCAGCATCTGGGACGTCGCCTGGGCGTACCGGCTTTCATCGCGATCAAGCGGCGGAAGGAGGGCCAGCACCGGAAGGCCGGCGAACAGGGCGACCAGCGCCGCCAGCAGGGGGCCGCGCCATCCGGCGATGTAACGATCAAGGTCGAGGCGCGTCATGTTCATCTTCCTAACACGCCGCTTTGGCCCGCGTCAGCCATCGGCTAGACAGGCGTCATGACCGAAGCCGCCCCCGACATCTCCGTCGTCGTTCCCGTCCACGACGAAGCCGGCGCCGCCGGGCCTCTCGCCCGCGAGATCGCCGCCGCCTTCGCCGGACGGTCGTTCGAGATGGTTTTCGTCAACGACGCCTCGAAAGACTCGACGCTGGACGAACTGCGTGCGCTGCAGGCCGAGCTGCCGATGCTTCGCGTGCTGAGCCACGGGTCGAATGCGGGCCAGAGCCGCGCGGTGCGGACCGGCGTGCTGGCCGCCCGGGCGCCGATCGTGGTGACCCTGGACGGCGACGGCCAGAACCCGCCGGCCGATGCGCCGAAGCTGGTCGATCTGCTGATCGCCTCGCCCTCGACCGTCGCTCTGGTCGGCGGCGTACGGGCGAAGCGTCAGGACACCGAGGCCAAGCGCTGGGCCTCGCGCTGGGCCAACCGGATACGCAAGAAACTGCTGAATGACGACGCAGCCGACACCGGCTGCGGGCTGAAGGCCTTCCGTCGCGAAGTCTTCCTTCGTCTTCCGTACTTCGATCACATCCACCGCTATCTGCCAGCCCTGATGATCCGTGAGGGCTACGAAAACCGGTACCTGGACGTGGATCACCGTCACCGCGAGACGGGCCGCTCGAAGTACACGAACTGGGGACGGCTGATGGCCTCGTTCTCGGATCTTCTGGGCGTGATGTGGCTGAAGACCCGGGCGCGGCAGCCCGGAGCGATCAGCGAGTTCTGAGCGGTTCGCCCGTCAGGCGAGCGGGCGTAGCCGTATGGAGCGAACCGGGGTATGCATCGTTAACAAGCGCGGCTGTAAGCCCGCCTGATGGAGATCCCGCGATGCTGATCGCTCTTCCGCTGCTCGTGATTCCGGTGATCCTGTACAATCTCGTCGTGCTGACCAGCGTACTGGGAGGCGGGGACGGCGGCGCGGCGGCTGCGGGGGCGGATGCGGTCCTGCGCGATCCGATGTTCTCGATCCCGATGGCGTCGGGGACGAGCTGGAACGTGGGCGCTGGCGATCTGATCCTGTTTCTGGCGCTGATCCTGCTGTTCTTCGAACTGCTGAAGTCGACATCGAGCCAGAAGGTCGCGATCGTCAATCACGCGCTGTCGATGATCCTGTTCGTGATCTGCCTGGTCGAGTTCCTGCTGATCAAGGGCTTCGCGACCTCGACCTTCTTCCTGATCGTGACCATGGTCATGCTGGATGTGCTGGCCGGCTTCATCGTGACCATCATCTCGGCGCGCAAGGACCTGGACTTCGGCGGAGTCTAGGAAAACGCCACGAAGATCAGCGCGACGACGGTGACGTCGATGGTGCGGGCGAGCAGGGCGAGCATGAGGCGATCCGGAAACGGTCAGTGACCGTCGCCCCGCAGCAAGGACCATGCCGGTCCCTCAGATGTCGGTGTCTTCGGTGCGTCCCGGCTTCGGGCGGCGGTCCGCGGGGCCCGAGTGCTTGGTTTCGAGATAGGCGGAGCGGGCGGCGTCCAGCACGGGCGGGCCGCCCTTCAGGCCGCGGCGCTGGCCTGTCTGTCCCAGCATCTGCGCCGCAAAGATCGAAGCCCCGCCGTCGGCGGGCGGGATCGGGGCAGGTCTTGCCGGGGGCTCGGCAGCTTCGGCCTCGGCGGGACTGACCGGAACCAGGGCGCGGGAGGCGGAGGCCGCCCGCCGCTCGGCCAGACGCCGTTCCGCGGCGCGGCGGTCACGACGCTCGACCGGGCCGATCGGGCGGACCTCTTCGGTCATGACTTCGACAGCTTGTCCAGCTGGGCCCGCATCTCGTCCATCTGCTTACGCATCTCGTCCAGCGGATCGCTTTCGGCGGCCCGGGGCGCCTCGGCCTGGGGGGCAGGGCGGGCGGCCGCGCCGGCTACGCCGCCGAAGCCCGGCCACATGCGCATGGCCTCGTTGAACAGGGCCATGTTGCGCTTCACCGCCTCGTCCATCAGGCCCGCGCCGGGCGTGGCGCCGAAAGCCTTGGTGAACTGCCCGCGGATCTGCTCCTGCTGGCGGGTGAAGGTGTCCAGCGACATCTCGAGGTAGCTGGGCAGGACGCTCTGCATCTGGCCGCCGTAGAAGCCGATCAGCTGGCGCAGGAACTGGACCGGCAGCAGGGCCTCGCCGCGGCTTTCTTCCTCGAAGATGATCTGGGTCAGGATCTGGCGGGTCAGGTCGTCGTTGGTCTTGGTGTCGAAGACCACGAACTCGGTGCCGTCGCGGACCATCTTCGCGAGGTCCTCGAGGGTCACATAGGCGCTGGTCGCCGTGTTGTAGAGCCTGCGGTTCGCGTACTTCTTGATGACGACGGTGTCGCCGTTTCCGGACTTCTTCTCAGCCACGCTGGTCCCATCCCTGTTGCACCGCGTCAGTGTCCGCGCTGCGGGCGCGAAAGTCTAGCCGACGCCGGCGGCGGCCGGAGCCAGCACGACGCCGACCAGAACGGCGGCCCAGTGGACCGAGGCCCCGGCCACGACGAAGCCGTGCCAGATGGCCCGGCGGAATCTCACCTTCGGGCTGATGAAGACGAAGACCCCGGCGGTGTAGATCAGGCCGCCGATGACCAGCAGGGTCAGGGCCGCCGGGTGGACGGTCTCGACCATCGGCTTGAGCGCGATCACCGCCAGCCAGCCGAAGGCGACATAGACGGCGCTCCAGATGGCGTCAGACAGGCGCGGCATCACGATCTTGGCGAAGGCGCCGCCCAGGCCCACGGCCCAGACCAGCAGGGTGAAGCCGACGGCCCAGGCGCCCTCGAACCGCTGGGTGGTGAAGGGGGTATAGCTGCCGGCGATCATCAGGAAGATGGCCGCCTCGTCCAGCCGTCGCAGCACGGGCCGAGCGGCGCAGGGCCGGGCCATGTTGTAGGCGGTCGAGGCGGTGAGCATGGCGATCAGGCAGGCGGCGTAGAGCGCCGTGGCGACCACCGCGCCCATGCCCGTATAGAGGGCCGCCAGCACGGCCAGAACCACGCCGCCGACGGCCGCCAGGGTCAGGCCGACGACATGCACCACCAGATCCGCCGTCTTCTCGGCCGGCGAGGTGTAGTGCTCGATCATGTCCAGCTCGTCCGGCGTACAGACGCGCCTGGCCAGTCGTTTCAGATGCATGAGCATGGCCTCTTCAAACCCGTCGCCCGTACTTCGTTCCGGAAGAATGGGCTGCGCCAGTGACCATGCGGTGAACGGGCGTGTTCGAGGGGCGGAAACCGGCCAGCTGCGGCGCCGGCGCCACGCTTTTGCTGACGCCGCGTCAGGCTTCGCTGTCGCGGGCGAAGGTCTCGAGCGGCGCGCCAAGGCTGTGCAGTTCGACGTGGCTGAAGTCGCGGGTGAGCAGCAGGCGCATCCGCGCCAGTTCGCGGGCCTCGAACTCGTCCTGGACGTCGGACAGGACCTCCTCGACCGGATCGATCCCGGAGGCATGGTGCAGGCGCAGGGTGAATTTCGACATGGCGATCTCCCAGGAACGAAAGCGGGAGTGTTCGACGGCCCCGTGACGACGGGATTGGGCCAATATCTCTCAGCCGCGACGTGCTTGCACTGAAGGCGTCGGCTCGCGGTAAGGGGAGATAGCACCCTTTCCGAACATAAGTCGAGCGAAAACAGCTGTGTACGGACACGGACACAGCGATAGTTGCCCATTAATTGCATGAAAACGCGCGAATTTTCGCGCTGCGGGCGAGCTGGCCGGGAGGCGCGCCGGGGGGGGCTGGCGGGACGGACTCGCAGCCCCATATCCCGGCTTCACCATCCGGAAGCGCGCCATGAACAAGCCCCTGCACATCGATTTCGTCTCGGACGTGGTCTGTCCCTGGTGCGTCGTCGGCCTGGGCGGGCTGGAAACGGCCCTGGACAGGCTCAAGGCCGAGGGCGTCACCGCCGACGTTCATTTCCAGCCCTTCGAGCTGAACCCGAACATGGCCCCCGAGGGCGAGAACATCGTCGAGCACATCGGCGCCAAATACGGCTCGACCCCCGAACAGTCGGCGGCCAACCGCGAGATGATCCGCGCCCGCGCCGCCGAGGTGGGCTTCGACATGAAGATGACGGCCGACAGCCGGATCTGGAACACCTTCGACGCCCATCGCCTGCTGCACTGGGCCGGCGAGGTGTCGGCCGAGGCCCAGAAGGCGCTGAAGCAGAGCCTGTTCGCCCGCCACTTCACCGAGGGCCGCAACATCAGCGACGCGGGCGTCCTGACCGCCGCAGCCGAACAGGCCGGGCTGGACCGCGCCGAGGCCGCCGAGGTGCTGGCGTCCGGCCGCTATGTCGACGCCGTGCGTCAGGCCCAGGCCCTGTGGCGCCAGCGCGGCATCAACTCGGTCCCGGCCGTGGTGGTCGAGGGCAAATACCTGATCTCGGGCGGCCAGCCGGCCGAGGTGTTCGAGGACGCCCTGCGCCGCATCGCCGCCGAGCCGAAGACGCAGATGGCCTGACACTCGACCGGGCCCTCGACCGAAAACGGCCCGCGCGGTAAGGCGGGCGCCGTTCCCGGAGAGACCGCGATGATCGAACTTCTGGCCGCGGCCCTTCTGACGACCGCCGCCCCGCCGCCGCCGCAACAGCAGGCCGAGCCGCGCGGCGTCCGCATCGGCCCGTACACGGTGATGCGCTACACGGCCGACTGCGTGCTGCTGCGCGAATACCGGATGCAGGGGCAGGTCTATCACCTCTGGATCGACAGCAACGGCCGGTCCGCCAGCCTGCAGGTGCTGAGCCCGCAGTGGCGCGACACGGCCAACCAGAGCTTCACCCACCGCCTGAGCCTGAACGGCGTGGTGGTGGCCGAACAGATGCAGGGCGTGCGCGGCCCCGAACGCACCGGCGGCTTCGCCGTCGGCACCGACGCGGCGGCCATGCTGGACCTGCTGCCCGACGTCACCACCATCCGCATCGACGACGCCAACGGAAGCCTCCTGTGGGGCGGCTCGACCGCCAGCCTGGGCGACGCGATCGCCGGGCTGCGCGAGTGCGTGGCGGGGCTGGGGCGGGAGCCGTAGGGTTCGTCGCAAACCGCTGGCCGCGATGGCGTCGTGTGAGACGCTGTCGCCATGTATGCGCCGAAGGCCACCGTCGCGAAGGCGCGGGATCTGCGCCGACGCCTGAGCCTGCCGGAAGTCATCCCCTGGACGGCGATCCGGGGACGACGGCTGGGCGGCGTCCGTTTCCGCCGCCAGCATCCGGTCGGCCCGTACATTCTCGACTTCTATTGCGAGGCTGTCCGACTGGCGGTCGAGGTCGACGGTTCCGCGCATGAGGATCCCGACCGCGCGCGTCACGACGCTGGCCGCACGGTGTGGCTGAACGCGCAGGGCATCGCCGTCCTGCGCATCCCGGCGCGCGACGTGCTCGGCAATCTCGAAGGCGTTCTCGCCAACCTCAGGGCCCGCACCGCAAATCCTCCCCCGGTGGGGGAGGGGGACCGCGAAGCGGTGGAGGGGGCTTGAGTTCTTCGGGATGTCTGACGTGAGGCGGCGCGCGGTTCCGGCCCCCTCCACCATGCTGCGCATGGTCCCGCTCCCCCGATGGGGGAGGATTTTGTAGGCCCGCGCAGGACTGATGCAACTGATGCAATTGATGCAATCAACACTTTCGCCCCCCTCTCCGCAGCCTTGAGGGCGGGCACCATACGGGCGTGATGCGTCAGAGTTTGTCGTATCGCTGAGCCTTCCGCTCATCCCCGCGGAGGGGGGGACCCAGCGCCGCCAGTGAGGTCGGACGCCGGCTATCCGGAGCGCGCTGCGAAGCGTCTCTGCTGAACAGCTGTATGTACCGGGTCCCCGCCTGCGCGGGGATGAGCGGAAGGGGTTATTCCCCCGCCGCCCGCACATAGTCCGCCAGCGGGAACTGCGGCGCGTCGCACAGGGAGGTAGTCAGGACGCCGTCCCGCACCCGGGCGAGGACGATGGTCTCGCGGCCCATCTCGAACCGGATGCCGCACATGGCTTCGTCGGTGGCGTGCATGACGGCGCGCACAGGCAGGGCCTCGCCCTTGATCGTGCGGCTGACCTCGAACCGGGCCATGTGCATGGCGTGCGGATGGTTGTCACCCATGGCGTGGTTCGAGAAAGACGTCATCCGCCCGACAAAGACCACATCCGCCTCGGCCATCTGCGCTGCCGCACTCTCGTACCGCAAGCAACTGCAGGCCCAAGCCGCCGTGGCGGACACGACGGAAACGGCGGCGAGGGCGGTGAGGAGGATGGAAGCGCGCATAAGGGGATGGCGCGCGCGGGATGTGGCGGGATGATGGTGTCCTTCCTGTCCCGCACAACCTGGGCGCACAAAAGGTGACATCTCGAGATTGCTCGGTCTAGGATGCCACGAAGTTCGGGGGAGCGAATGAGCCAGCAACGATCAAAAAATCCGATAGTCCTCAAAAAAGGTCAAATCGTCGGCGAGCCTGCGGCAGAGGACGATGATGATTTTCTGTTCAAAACTTTCTACGAACACTACGCCTATAAAGCGTTGACGGATATTGGTGGCCCTAGATTTCTTCTTGTGGGCAGGACCGGTACGGGAAAGACTGCTGTTTTGCGCCAGCTGGAAGAGAATAACGAGCGAGTCATTCGTATTTCTCCGGAAGAACTGTCACTTCAGTATATATCTAATTCAGACATACTTACTTACTTCCAAGATAGAGGCGTCAAGCTTGACCTATTTTATCAGCTCTTATGGCGACATGTCCTCGCGACTGAGTTGATAAAGCACAAATTCAAGCTTAATGATGAAGGGAGGACTAAGCAGTTCTTCTCGGATATCCCTAACATATTTAGCTCAAAGCGCCGCAGAGCTATGGAGTATATGCGTTCGTTCGGCTCAGATTTCTGGCTTGAGACAGATGCGCGGGTCACTCAGGTGACGCAGAAATTTGAAAACGAACTGAACGCCGCGACTAAACTGGACGTGGATTTTGCGAACGCCGGTCTTGAGGGCAGGTCAGTTCAGTCTGAAGAGGTTGTGAAGGAGGTAATCCATCGAGCCCAGCGCGTGGTTGACAGCATTCACCTTCAGCAACTTTCAGATGTAATCGACTGGCTCGGAGAGGTGTTCGATGACGACCAAAAGCCT
Source organism: Caulobacteraceae bacterium (assembly GCA_052441165.1). Classification (GTDB taxonomy): domain Bacteria; phylum Pseudomonadota; class Alphaproteobacteria; order Caulobacterales; family Caulobacteraceae; genus Brevundimonas. The sequence goes on from JBQVQW010000001.1 coordinate 54,520, forward strand.
GTTTATGTCGTAATCGACGATTTAGATCTGAATTTTGCTCATGGCGATATTAAGCTGTGGCTGATCCGCGCGTTGATAGAGACCTGCAAGAAATTCAAGTCAGTGCGCAATGTTAAGGTTGTCGTCGCTCTCAGGTCGGATCTTATTGAGCGCGTTTTTGAAACCACCAGAGATGATGGATTCCAAGAAGAAAAATATAAAGGAAATATAGTAGAGCTTGAGTGGGGGTTGGGAGAATTAAAGGAGCTCATTGACAGGCGCATCAAGGAATCGATCCGAAGGCAGTATTCTGGATCGAAGATCGGATACGTTGATATATTCCCAGAGAGAATAAACCAGAGTGAGAGCTTCCCGTACATAATTCAGCGCACTCTTCGGCGCCCGCGGGACGTGATTGCATTTGTCAATGAATGCATAGATCAGGCGGTTGGAAGCGACAGGATATCGCTTCCGGCCATTCGAAAGGCCGAAGAGCCTTACAGTGTCGACAGGTTCAATGCGTTGAGAGACGAGTGGCGAGGGCATTTCCCGCTTTTGGAAAAGTACTGCAAACCGCTAGTTGGCAGACCGCGTAGATTCCTTGCCAAGTCACTATCAGAAGTGGAGGTTGAGGAACTCATGCTCGAGCTCGCAGTCTCCAACATGGAAGGCAAGGATCGATTAGCTAACACTGCGGCAAAAATAGTTTCCGATGCTCGATGCCAAATTTCTGAATTCGAGTTTCAGTGGCTCGACGCACTCTACAAAGTTGGAGTTGTCGGGTTGAAGACGGACCCGTCAACGCCGGTTAAGTGGAACTACAAGGGCAGGCAAGGTTTGTCGGATTCTGACGTGAACGCGGAATCCATCATTTATGTTCATCCAATGCTGTGGAGACGGCTTGGTGTTCAGACGAAAGAGCAGGGGCTGACCCAAGATGAGAACTGGTGAGTGCACTAAGGCTTCTCGGAACTAAGCCTCACCTCCACCACCCCGCCCCCGGCCCGGAACTTCGCGCTCATCTCCGCCATCCCCGCCTCGGCCTCCGCCAGCGACGCCCCCGCGTCGTTCTGGCCCCGCGCCGCATCCCGGATGTCCTGGCTGATCTTCATCGAGCAGAATTTCGGGCCGCACATGCTGCAGAAGTGGGCGGTCTTGTGGGCTTCCTTGGGGAGGGTCTCGTCGTGGTATTTGCGGGCCGTTTCGGGGTCGAGGCCGAGGTTGAACTGGTCTTCCCAGCGGAACTCGAAGCGGGCGCGTGACAGGGCGTCGTCGTGGGCGCGGGCGGCCGGGTGGCCCTTGGCCAGGTCGGCGGCGTGGGCGGCGATCTTGTAGGTGATGACGCCGTCCTTGACGTCCTGACGGTCGGGCAGCCCCAGGTGCTCCTTGGGCGTGACGTAGCAGAGCATGGCCGTGCCGAACCAGCCGATCATGGCCGCCCCGATGGCGCTGGTGATGTGGTCGTAGCCCGGGGCGATGTCGGTGGTCAGCGGCCCGAGGGTGTAGAAGGGCGCCTCGTGGCAGTGCTTCAGCTGCTCATCCATGTTGGCCTTGATCTTGTGCATCGGCACGTGGCCGGGGCCCTCGATCATCACCTGACAGCCGTGGTCCCAGGCGATCTTCGTCAGCTCGCCCAGGGTGCGCAGCTCGGCGAACTGGGCCTCGTCGTTGGCGTCGGCGATTGAGCCGGGGCGCAGGCCGTCGCCCAGCGAGAACGACACGTCATAGGCGCGCATGATCTCGCAGATCTCGGCGAAATGCTCGTAGAGGAAGCTCTCCTTGTGGTGCGCCAGGCACCACTTGGCCATGATCGAGCCGCCGCGGCTGACGATGCCGGTGACGCGGCTGGCGGTCAGGGGCACGAAGGGCAGGCGGACGCCGGCGTGGATGGTGAAATAGTCGACGCCCTGCTCGGCCTGTTCGATCAGGGTGTCGCGATAGACCTCCCAGGTCAGGTCCTCGGCCACGCCGCCGACCTTCTCCAGCGCCTGATAGATGGGCACGGTGCCGATGGGGACCGAGCTGTTGCGGATGATCCAGTCGCGGATGTTGTGGATGTTGCGGCCGGTCGACAGGTCCATGACGTTGTCGGCGCCCCAGCGGGTGGCCCAGACCAGCTTGTCGACCTCGTCGTCCACGCTGGAGAGAACCGCAGAGTTGCCGATGTTGGCGTTGATCTTCACCAGGAAGTTGCGGCCGATGATCATCGGCTCGACCTCGGGGTGGTTGATGTTGTGCGGGATGATGGCGCGGCCGCGCGCGATCTCCTGACGGACGAACTCGGGGGTGACGAAGTCGGGGATGGAGGCGCCGAAGTCCTCGCCGTCGCGGACGCAGGGGGCGGACTGCTCGCGGCGCAGGTTCTCGCGGATGGCGACGTATTCCATCTCGGGCGTGATGATGCCGGCCTTGGCGTATTCGTACTGGGTGACGGGGCGGCCGGGGACGCCCTTGAAGACCTGATGGTTCGAGACGTCGAAGCGCGGGGCCAGGTGTTTGCCGCTGGCGTGGCCGTTGTCTTCCGGCTTCACTTCGCGGGGGTTCTCGACGCGGGCGATGTCGCCGCGGTCCAGCTGCCAGGACGACTTCACCTTCGGCAGGCCGCGCTTGATGTCGATGGTCACCGACGGGTCGGTGTAGGGGCCGGAGCTGTCGTACATCGTCACCGGCGGCTCGTTGGCCGAGGGGTGGACGGCGACCTCGCGGAAGGGGACGCGGATCTCGGGGTAGAGCTCGCCCTGGACGTACACCTTCACGCCGCCGGCGCGCGGGCCGGTGGGGATGCGGCCGTGCTCGGCGGCGACGGCCTTGCGGGCGTCGGCCAGCGGGAGGTCGATATTCGGCTCTTCCGGCGTGACGGGCGGGGTGACGATAATGTTCATGGCGGCCTCAAAACGTTGAGGTCCGCCGACGTCGGGCGTGGGTCCTGTAGCGTCCGGACCGCGCGTTACTCATCCCTTCGCCGGCATGACCCGGATCAGGTTCGACGGGTCAGAGGACTACCTCAATCTCAGCGGCTCGAATGCCGCCCCCCGGAGAACGGCGGAAAACTGCGCCGGACGCCCTTGCGGGTCAAGCGCTGCGGGCCAAGGTTGGCTGTATGGATATCGCCCGCCCCTACCAGACCGCCGACCGCGAGGCCTGTCTGGCCCTGTTCGACAGCAATGTGCCGCGCTTCTTCGTCGAGGCGGAGCGGGACGGCTATGCGGCGTTTCTGGACGAGATGCGCTGGCCCTATCAGGTGATCGAGCGGGATGGGCGGATCGTCGCCTGCGGCGGCCATGCGGTGGAGCCGGACGGGCGGACCGTCTCGCTGTGCTGGGGCATGGTGGAGCAGGGGCTGCACGAGCAGGGGCTGGGGCGGACGCTGACCGAAGCCCGGCTGGCGGCGGCGCGGGCCGAGCCGGGCGTGGTGAGCGTGCGGCTGGACACCGGCCAGCATACGACCGGCTTCTACGAGCGGTTCGGCTTCGTCATCGAGGGCGTGGTCAAGGACGGCTATGCGCCCGGCAGCGACCGGCACGACATGCGGCTGATGCTGTGAGGGTCGATCCGCAGGCGCTGACCATGGCGCGCAAGGCGGCCGCGCCGGGAGAGCGGGTGCTGTGGGCGGCGCAGGCGAGCGGGCTGCGGTGGCCGTCTCATCCGACGATCCACGCCGGCGGAATGCTGATCGCGGTGGCCGGCGGGATCGCGTGGGCGCTGTGGAAAGGCTACGGCCTGCCCCGGCCGGCGATTCTGATGGTGCTGGCGGTCCCCGTGCTGGTCTTCACCGGCCTGTTCGCCTTCGCCCTGTGGCAGGATCACCGGATGGCGGTGAAGGTGCAGGCGGTGACGGATTGGCGCGTGCTGGTGATCGACCGGAACGGGGTCGTGCGGCAGGCCGTCGGGCTGGATCGTGTGGACGCGTTCCGTCTGAGCGGCCGAACCCTGCATCTGGGCGGGGAGAAACAGGCTTGTGAGGACGGGCGCGCCGATCTGGACGGCGGGCTGGCGCGCTTCGACGCCCTGCCCAGGCTGAGGGGGTTGGCGGATCCCGAAGGCGTCCTCGCGCTGATCCGCAAGGCGGCGTCGGGCGCTGCCTAGTCCGGGAAGGCGACCAGCAGCTGGTCCAGCGCGGCCTCGATGCGGGTCCAGCCGGCGTCGTCCAGAGCCACGCCGCCGACGCCGGGGCGGGAACCGGCCGACAGGGCCAGATGCTGGACGGCAGCGAGCAGGACGGCGTTCAGGGCGACGGGATCGCCCTCGGGCGGGACGCGCAGGCGTGGGCGGCGCTCGCGCATCCAGGCCTGCAGCACGGCGGAGCGCTGGTCCTCGATGCGGTTCAGCAGGGGCGAGGACTCCACCAGCGCCCAGGCCATCAGGCGCAGGGTCAGCGGGCTGGCGCGCAGGGCGGCGATCCAGGCGGACAGGCTGAGGCGGGCGAAGGCGCGCAGGGACGCGGCCTCTTCGGCGGGCGCGGCGTCCAGCGAGCGGACGAGGCCGGCGTGGGCGCGCGCGGCGATCTTCTCGACCACCCCGTCGGCGCCCTCGAAATACCGATACACCAGCTTGCGGTCGCAGCCGGCCTCGGCGGCCAGGGTCTGGACGTTCAGGCCGGGGAAGCCGTCGCGCAGCAGGATGCGCTCTCCGGCCTCGACGATGAGGCGCTCGGTCGAGGCGCGGTCGCGCAGACGGGCGGGCTGGGTCGATTCGGCCATGGGGACAGGATCGGACCTGTCGCCTGAGTCGGGCAAGCGCCTGATCGATTACGGTGCTTCAGACAAGGTACGGCCCCGGTCTGCGTCGGGGGGCGTGGCAGAGACCGGGGCCGCTTGAAGGACTTTGTCGAGCGCGCATCGCCGCAAGGTCCGATGCGATAACCGGGATCGCCGGGTTCGGTTCCCGACATTGCCGGAGATATTCTCGCGGCGGCGCGGGTGCTAAGGCGGACGCGCGTATCAACGGAGCGTTTCGCATGCACCTCGCCCGCTTTCCCCGTGTCCGACTGGCCCATCTGCCCACACCGCTGGAGCCGCTGCCGCGTCTGGGCGAGGCGCTGGGCGTGGAGCTCTGGATCAAGCGGGACGACTGCACGGGACTGGCCGGCGGGGGCAACAAGACCCGCAAGCTGGAGTTCCTGCTGGGCGAGGCGTTCGAGCAGGGCGCCGACACCCTGGTGACCCAAGGGGCCGTGCAGTCGAACCATGTGCGGCAGACGGCCGCGGCCGCCGCAGCCCACGGTCTGGCCTGCGAGGTCATCCTCGAGGAGCGGACGGGGTCGAAAGCCGTCGATTACACCCGCAATGGAAACGTGCTGCTGGACCAGCTGTTCGGCGCTGTCATTCGCACCGTGCCGGGCGGGACCGACATGCCGGCCGAACTGGAGAAGACGGCGGCCGAGGTGCGGGCGCGGGGCGGCAGGCCCTATGTCATCCCCGGCGGCGGCTCCAACCCGGTCGGCGCTCTGGGCTATGTCGACTGCGCGCGCGAGATCGTGGTGCAGGCGGACGAACTGGACCTGCCGATCGACCGGATCGTCACCGCGACGGGCAGCGCCGGCACTCATGCGGGCCTCGTCGCCGGTCTGGCGGTGATGGGGGCGGACATTCCGGTGCTGGGCATCGGCGTGCGGGCGCCGAAGCCGAAGCAGGAGGAAAACGTCCTGAAGCTGGCGCGCGAAACCGCCGCCCTGCTGGGCCGACCGGATGCGGTGACGCCGGCGATGGTGGTGGCCGACTGCGACTATGTCGGCGAGGGCTACGGCTTCATCGACGATGCGGTGATCGAGGCGCTGAAGCTGGCGGCGCGGACCGACGGCATCGTGCTGGACCCGGTCTACAGCGGCAAGGCGATGAAGGGGCTGATCGCCCTGGCGAAGGCCGGCCGGTTCGCGGGCGAGACGGTGGTCTTCCTGCACACCGGCGGGGCGCAGGGCCTGTTCGGCTATCAGGGCGAACTGGACGGGGCGCTGTAATCGACCGGCCGCTGGAGAGAGCGATCCGAATGAAACGAACCCTGGGCATCCTCGGCGGCATGGGGCCGGTCGCGACGACGGCCTTCATGGCGCAGGTGCAGGCGCTGACGCCGGCGAAGGGGGACGAGGATCACATCCGCATGCTGGTCGATCTGAACCCGCATGTGCCGAACCGGCATACGCAGGGCGAGGCCGCGGGCCGGACGCTGGGGGAGATGGCGGTGCGGCTGCGCGATGCGGGCGCCGAGGTGCTGGCCATGCCCTGCAACACCGCCCACGCCCATGCCGACGCCATCCGCTCGGCGGGCCTGCCCTTCATCGACATGATCGCCGCGACCGTCGATGCGGTGGCCTCGGGCGGCGCGCGCCGGATCGGGGTGCTGGCCACGCCGGGCGGGGAGGCGCTCTACGCCGACGCCCTGTCGGCGGCCGGGCTGGAGACCGTCAGGCTGGAGGGCGCCGATCGCGAAGCCTTCATGGCCGCCGTCTTCGCCTTCAAGGCCAAGGACCTGACCGACGGGCCGCGCGCGGAGATGCGGCGGCTGGCAGGCGCGCTGGCGGAGGCCGGCGCCGAGGTCATCATCGGCGGCTGCACCGAGGTGCCGCTGCTGCTGCGCGCCGACGAGAGCCCGGTCCCGCTGACGGACTCCGCGGAAGTTCTGGCGCGGGCGTGTGTGGAGATGTGTGGGTGAGCGGGTACAGGTGCGAACTATCGCGCCCATACATGGATCGGCGAGCGGGGTGATGGATGATCGACGTCGTGGTTCTGACGACTTTGCTGACCGCGAGTGTGCCGGAGCGGCAGGAGCTGGCGAGCGAGCTTGCCGAGCTGCGCTCTCTGGAGGCCTGTGTACTGGGTTCAGGCGTTCAGACGACCTGCACTGGTCTGGAGGATGAAACCCGCGGAGCGATCGCCTGTCTGGACCGCCCCTTGGAGGCCGAGGTGCTTCAGGCCAAGATGTGTTTCATGGGGCCTGTACTCGAATGCATGGAGGCTGCGGCGCCCGCGACCATCGAGGCTGCAAGTCTGGTCGAGCGGCTCTGTGGTCTGCGTTGGCTCGGCGGCCTGAAGCTGGCCATTCATGACTGGCTTGATCGCGCCGAGGACAGGGCGAGCCCGCAGACCGTGGCCCGGATGCGAGCCTTGCTGCCGGACGTCGAACGCCAGGCGGCAGCCCAGGCGGAGGCCGCGCTGGCTGACGGAGGCAACGCGGCCGAGGCCATCGGCTACCGGTTCGGCGCATGGACCACCTACGCCTATCAACAACGCGCACGGCTCGCGCGAGAGCGACGGTGACCTGACACCGTTGCCTCGGGGCGCGGCGCTCGCCAAGCTGAGGTGATGGTTCGATCTCTCATTATCGATTGCGACCCCGGCGTGGATGACGCTGTGGCGCTGATGCTGGCCTTCGGAGCGGGCGAGCTGGAGCTGCTGGCGGTGACGACCGTGGGCGGGAATGTCCCGGTGGAGAAGACCGCGCGGAATGCGCGGATGCTGCGCCAGATCGCCGGGCGCGGAGACGTGCCGGTGTTCATGGGCGCCGAGCGTCCGCTGAAGCGGGGGCTCGGAACGGCGACCGACTTCCACGGGCCGGAAGGGACAGGCGATCTGGAGCCGTTCGAGCCCGACCTTCCGTGTGCGGAGGGCCATGGAGCGGACGCGATCATCGAACTGGTCATGAGCCGGCCCGCGAAGTCGGTGGCGATGGCGTTGCTGGGGCCGATGACCAATCTGGCGCTGGCGCTGCGGAAGGCGCCGGCGCTGGCCGGGCGGCTGGGCGTGGTCGCCGTCATGGGCGGGGCGCGCGGCGAGGGCGGCAACATCACCGCCTCGGCCGAGTTCAACATCTGGGCCGATCCGGAGGCCGCCGCCGAGGTGCTGGCGACCGGCTGCGAGGTGGTCATGTTCGGGCTGGACGCGACGCATCAGGTGCGGGCGACGGAAGAGCGGATTGCGGCGATCGAAGCCCTGGGCACGGCGAAGGGCGATGCGGCCGCGGCGATGCTGCGGTTCTCGCAGCGGATCGAGCGGACGATCGTCGGCCAGGACGCCTCGCCCCTGCATGATCCCTGTCCGGTGGCCTGGCTGCTGAAGCCGAACCTGTTCGGGCTGGCGTCCTGCCTGATCCGGGTGGAGACGGACAGCGAACTGACGCGCGGCCATACGGCGGTGGAGTTCAGGGACGCTGTGGCCGGCGAGCCCTTGCGGCATCGCTGGGCGACGACGGCGGACGCGGACGGGGTGTTTGCGCTGATCAGGGAGAAATGCGCGTGAGGATCACGGTCGTCGGATCGATCAATCTGGACTTCGTGGCGTCGGCGCCGAAGCTGCCGGACGACGGGGAGACCGTGACCGGGGCGACGCTGGCGCGGCATCCAGGCGGCAAGGGGGCCAACATGGCGCTGGCGGCCCAGCGACTGGGCGCCGAGATCTGCATGATCGGGCGCGTCGGGCGCGACGGCATGGCCGAGGAGGCGATGGCCCTGCTGCTGGCCGACGATGTCGACGTGGGCGGGGTGATCGCCGACGCCGATGCGGCGACGGGCGTGGCCCTGATCGCCGTCGATCCGTCCGGCGAGAACCAGATCGTGGTGGCGGCTGGAGCCAATCACCGGGTCTTTCCCGAGCAGCTGCCGGCCCGGATCGAGGGACCGCTGGTGCTGCAGCTCGAGCTGCCGATCGAGACGGTCGAGGCGGCCGTGGGGCGAGCGACGGACTTCGTCTGCGTGAATCTGGCGCCGGCCCAGCCGGTGTCGGACCAGTTGCTGCGACGGGCCGACCTGATCGTGGTCAACGAAACCGAGGCGGCCTTCTACGGCGATCTGATCCACCATGGCGGCGGGCGCGTGGTGGTGACCCGGGGCGCGGCCGGAGCGACCATGTACCAACGCGGGGTCGAGATGGCCTGGGCCACGCCGCCGCAGGTGACGGCGATCGACGCGACCGGCGCGGGCGACTGTTTCGTCGGCGCGATCACCGTGGCCCTGCTGGAAGGCATGGAGCCGCAGGCGGCCCTGACCTTCGCCTGCGCGGCCGGGGCGATCTCTGCGACGCGGGCGGGCGCCCAGCCGGCGATGCCGACGCGCGACGAGGTGGATGCGATTCTCGTCGCCTAGGCGGCCGCTTCCTGGTGGACGACGATCTTGCGGTAGCACTCGCATGAAGCCCGTTCGAGCGCCCTGCGGTCCAGAACCCGGACCTGTCCGCGGGCGTAGCTCACCGCCCCTTCGGCCTGCAGCAGCTGCGCCGCCTCGCTGACCGTGGTGCGCTGCGAGCCGAGCATGGCGGCCATGTACTCCTGCGTCAGCTGCATCACGTCGCCATCCGCCCGGTCGTGGCAGCGCAGGAGCCACTTCGCGAGGCGCCGGTGCGCGGGGTGCAGGGCGTGGCAGGCGCTGGTCTGCTCAAGCTCTCGCTGGATTTCGGCGTGGTAGAGCGCCAGCGTGCGGCGGATCGACGGGTGCTCGTCGACCAGCATGCGGATGCGGGCGGTGTCGACCCTCAGGGCTTCGCCCGTGACCTGGATGGTCTGACGCGAGGCGGACGTCATCGGGATCACGGTGGCCTCGATGCCGGCCACGCCCTCGCGGCCGACCATGAAGGCCTCGACCGAGCGGCCATCGGCCATCTCGTTGACGGTCGAGATGATGCCGGCCAGCGGGAAGTGGGCGTGCAGGATCCGGTCGCCGGGCGCGACCAGATCGTCGCCGAGCATCAGCGGCACGCGGGTGGCGCACTGAAGGATCAGGTTGCGATCCGCCTCGGGCATTTGATCAAGAAGGGCGTTGCCGGTCTCCGCCATGGGTTCGCTCCTCGCATCGGGTCAGGATCAGCGAAAAACGGGAAGCGTAGCGGTCGGGTTCCCGCCGCGGTCAGCTGCGCGGAGACCAGCGGAAGGTGTCGGCGGCGCGGTAGCACTCGCAGGCCACGCGCTCGAGCGCGGCGCGGTCCAGAACGGTGATCCGGCCACGGGAATAGGCGATCGCCCCGGACTTCTGCAACGCCTGGGCCGCCTCGTTCACCGTCGTGCGCTGGGATCCCAGCATGGTCGCGAGATACTCCTGGGTCAGATTGAAGGCCTCCCCCTGGACGCGGTCGTGGCACCGCAACAGCCACTTGGCGAAGCGCTGTTCGGCGCGGTGCAGGGCATTGCAGGCGGACGATTGCTCCAGTTCCGCCTGCAGGCTGGTGATGTAGCTGGCGAGGAGGTCGCGCAAGGCGGGGCGGTCGGCGATCAGGGCGCGCAGGCGGGAGGCCTCGACCCGCCGGGCGACGCCGGCCGCCTGGGCGACATTGCGGGTGTGGGCGGTCTGCGGCACGGCGGCGGCGAGGGCCCCGGTCACGCCCTCGCATCCGACCATGACGGTTTCGACGGTCCGGCCGTCCTGGAGCACCGCGACGGCGGACACGATGCCCTGCTCGATGAAGTGCACGTGGTCGATCGCGTCTCCGGGCTCGTGAAAGACGTGTCCGGCGTCGAATTCGGCCACGACGGACAGGGAGAGGAGGGCCTCACGGTCGTTGGCGTCCAGCGCTTCGATCGGTCGGTTGCCGGGCGAAAGGTGGTTCATATCCGGCGCATACGGCGAACCGCCGCCGCCCGTCTGTCGGAAGTCGACTTAAGCGTGACCTTGGCCGCGACCGCGCGAGAAGCGGACATTACAGCCCTGTAACTAGGCGGCTTCCCCTGCCGCTGTCAGGGTCCCGATCCTCTGTTCCAAGGGGGAAAAAGACATGACCCGCACCCTGGCCCTTCTGGGCGCCTCGCTGATCGCCCTGACCGCGCCGGCCGCCGTCGCCGTCGCGCAGGAGCCGGCCCCGATCACGGTGCCGCCGCTGCAGTTCGCGCACCGCGAGCTGGCCAACGGGCTGGACGTCTATTCGATGCCGGACCCGTCGGCCGGCACGGTGACGGTGACCCTCTGGTACGACGTCGGCGGCAAGGACGATCCGGAGGGCCGGTCGGGCTTCGCCCACCTGTTCGAGCACATCCTCAGCCGCAAGACGGTGAACCTGCCCTACGGCCAGATCTCGACCCTGGTCGAGAACGCGGGCGGCAGCCGCAACGCCTCCACGGGTCAGGACTTCACCAACTACTACGAGACCGTTCCGCCCCAGTATCTGGAAACCATGCTGTGGACCCACGCCGAGCGGATGGCGCGGCCGGTGGTCGATCAGGCGGTGTTCGACGCCGAGCGGTCGATCGTGAAGGAGGAGCTGCGCCAGCGCGTCTATGCGCCGCCCTACGGCCGCCTCCAGCGCTTCGTCATCGGCGACAACAGCTTCGACGAGAGCATCTACCGCCGCAGCGTGATCGGCTCGATCGAGGAGCTGGACTCGGCGACCATCGACGACGCCCGCGCCTTCCACGAGGCGTACTATCGTCCGGCCACGGCGACGATGATCGTCTCGGGCAATTTCGATCAGGCCGAACTGGATCGGCTGGTCGATCAGTATTTCGGCGATATCCGCAATCCTGACCGCCCGGTCCCGGTGTTCGAGCGCCCGACGCCGACGCCGCGCACGCAACCGCGCCTCGTTGAGTCGTACGCTCCGAACGTGCCGCTGCCGGCCGTCGCGGCCATCTATCCGGGCGTGGCGGCGAACCATGCCGATGCGGCGGCGCTGGACGTATTGTCGGGGATCATGTCGCGCGGCGAGAGCTCGCGTCTGTACCAGGCCCTGGTCTATCGTAGCCAGCTGGCGACGAACGCCTTCCTGAGCTCCGGCTCGATGGAGGAGGACGGTTCGATCACCCTCAGCGCGACGGTCGCACAGGGCAAGGCGATCCCGGACGTCGAGGCCGCGCTGAACGCCGAGCTGGACCGCATCCGCAACGAGCCGGTCACCGCCGCCGAGCTGGCCGAGGCCAAGATCGAGATCGTGGCCTCGGAGCTGCGCCAGCGCGAGACGGCCTCGGGCCGCGCCTTCATTCTGGGCCAGGCTCTGGTGTCGGAGAACGACCCGGGGGCGCCTGATGCCCATCTGGCCGCCATCCAGGCCGTGACCGCCGCCGATGTGCAGCGCGTGGCGCGTCAGTATCTGAATGAACAGGCGCGGGTCTCCATCCGCTATCAGGACGAGAGCCAGCGGCCGGAGGGCGTGCCGGAGGACAGCTGGAAGAACCCGGCTCCGACGCCGACGTTCGTCAGCGTGCCGCCGGCCATCCTGCCGCCGAACGAACTGCTCCCGGAAGGCCAGCGGATGGCGCCGCCGGCCCCGGGCGCAGCCCGGGCTGCGGTCGCCCCGGCGGTGGTCGAGCGCACCCTGTCGAACGGCATGCGCGTGATCGTGGCCAAGTCCACCGACCTGCCGATCATGAACGCCCAGCTGATCATCGGCGGCGGCGCGGCGGCGGATCCCGCCGACCGTCCGGGCGTCGCCTCGATGACCGCCGACCTGGCCACGGCCGGCGCCGGCGGCCTCACCGCCCCGCAGATCGCCAGCACGATGGAGGCGCTGGGCGCCAGCATCGGCGGCGGGGCCGACGCCGACGTCACCGGCCTGTCCCTGTCGACGCCGATCGCCTCGGCGGAACAGGCGGGCGCCGTCTTCGCCGACGTGGTGCGCAACCCGACCTTCGCGGCCGAGGAGGTCGAGCGTTCGCGGACCCGTCGCGCCAACGCCCTGCGCGTGAACCTGCGTCAGCCCGGCCCGGTGGCCAGCCTCGTGCTGAACCGTCTGGCCTTCGGCGAGGCGGCCTACGGCGCGCCGTCGTCGGGCACCCCGGCCTCGATCGGCGCCATCACCCGTGACGAGATCGTGGCCTTCCATCAGCGCTGGTGGCGCCCGGACAACGCCACGATGATCATCACCGGCGGCATGGAGCCGGAGGCGGCGTTCGCCTTCGCAGAGCGCACCCTTGGCGGTTGGGCGAAGCCGTCAGGCGCCATTCCGGCCCTGGGCGATCGCGCCGGGGCCGTGCCCGCGCCGCGCGTCGTGGTCGTCGATCTGCCGGGCGCGGGTCAGGCGGCGGTCAGCGCCGCCGTGCGCGGTCCGCGTCGCGCCGACGACAGCTTCTATCCGTTGTCTGTGGTCAACAGCATCATGGGCCAGGGTCAGAACGGGCACCTGTTCCAGGAAATCCGCGCCAGGCGGGGCCTGAGCTACGGCGCCTATTCGACGCTGGGCGCGCGCCGCGACGGCGGCCTGCTGGCGGCCACGACCCAGACCAAGAACGAGAGCGCGGCCGAGGTCGTCGGGCTGGTGCTGCACGAGTTCGATCGCCTGCGCACCGAGGCCGTGACGGATCAGGCTGTCACCGACCGCGAGGCCTTCATCAACGGCGGCTTCTCGCGCGGACTGGAGACCACCGGCGGTCTGGGCGGCACCCTGGCCAACGCGGTCACCTATGGCCTTCCATTGAGCGTCATCGAGACCTACCCGGCAAGCATCAGCGCCAATACGCCGGACACCGTCCGCGCGGCGGCGCAGGCCGTCAGTTCGGAGCAGGCCTATGTGGTCGTGGTCGGCGAGGCCTCGATGTTCATCGACGCCCTGCGCGCCGCCCATCCGGACGTGGTGGTGATCCCGGCGGCGGAGCTGGATCTGGATAGTCCGACGCTGGGGCTGTGAAGTTCGGTATCCTCCCCGTCGCATCGCGATGGGGAGGTGGCGCGCCGCTTGCGGCGTGACGGAGGGGGCGACGCCGGCGCTTGTCGATGAGGGACGGTCCTCCGATGTCCGAGACGCCCCCTCCGTCTCGCCGGCTGATCGCCGCCGATCCACCTCCCCATTCGCGAGGCGAACGGGGAGGAGATGGTCACTTCGCTCGGAACGCCGCGATCGCAGCGACTGTGGCCTTCACCTGCGCCTCGATCCCCGCCCAGTCGCCGGACTTCACGGCGGCGTCGGTGATCAGTTTCGAGCCCATGCCGGCGGCGACTATGCCGGAGCCGAACCATTTGGCGATGGAGGCCTCATCCGGATCGACGCCGCCGGTCGGCATGATCTTGGTCCAGGGCATGGGGCCCAGCACTGCCTTGACGAAGTCGGCGCCGCCGACGCTGGCGCCGGGGAACAGCTTGACGATCTCGCAGCCCAGTTCGTGCGCCAGACCGATCTCGGTCACCGAGCCGCAGCCGGGGAAATAGGCGGTCATGCGGCGGTTGCAGACCTTCGCCACGTCCTCGACCAGGCAGGGGCTGACGACGAAGCGGGCGCCGCGGTTCAGATATAGGCTGGCCGTGCCCGCATCGACCACCGAGCCGATGCCCAGGATGATGTCCGGATCGGTCTTCTGCAGCTCGCGTGCGATGTCGCCGAACAGGTCGACCGCGAAGTCGCCCCGGTTGGTGAACTCGATCGCCCTGGCCCCGCCGCGCGAGCAGGCGCGGATCACGTTCAGGCAGACCTCCGGGTCCGCGTGATAGAAGACGGGTGCCACGCCCTGCGCTTCGAGGGCGTTCAGAACGGTCAGGCGGTCGTGGCGCATCTATCCCTCCAGCGAGACCCGTGACTCCGTTGTCTCGCGCCCTGCGTCAAGCAAGCACGCCATCAATCCGTGTAAGCATCCAACAGAATTCGACCGGACTGGGAAAGGTGTTCGCCGCTGGGACCAATCAAAATGTGGCGTGCTTGAACCAAGACTTTAAGGGCGTCCCCCAGCGGTATTGGGATGGCAAGGTCCTCAGCGGCAACCATCCCTAGCACTTGCAGCTGGTTGGCTTTTGTCGGCGAAAGCATTTCAAATCCTTGTTCTGACCAAGCCGATTTGGGTAGATTTTGCCCAAAGACAAGCCTCTCAAGGAGAAATTTTTCAATTCCCAGCCGCTAATCCAGTTATCCGTCCCACCAGCGCGCTATCCGGGTCCAGCAGGGGCTCCAGCACCGTGAAGTGGTTCAGGCCGGGCAGGGCCTCGTAGCGGGTCTGGACGCCGTTGTTGGCCCAGTGGTCGGCCATCATCCGCGACTGGCGCAGGAACTCGGAACTCTCGTCACCGCCGACGATGCAGTCGAGGATGGTTCCGCCGGGCGTCGAGCCGTTGGGGATGGGCCAGAAGATCGGCGACAGGGCCGCGGCCTCGTTCTCGTCGAGGTCGAGCGCTGCGTTCAGCGAGGTCTGGATCAGGGGGCGCAGATCGAAGACGCCGCTGATGGCGACGGCGGCCGAGGCGCGCGCTTCCGAGAGCATACAGGCGGACATGTGGCCGCCGGCGGAGTGGCCGAAGACGACGGGACGCCGGCCGCCGTTGCGTTCGCGGATCAGATCCACGGCGGCGCGCACCTGCTTTAGGATGGTCCCCAGCCGGACGGTCGGGGCGAGATCGTAGGAGGGGATGGCCAGGCTGACGCCGTGATGTAGCAAGGCGGGAGCGAGCCCGCTGAACCAGTCCTTGTCCAGCGCCTGCCAGTAGCCGCCGTGCAGGAAGATGACGATCGGCGCAGCGGGTCCGGCGGAGAACAGGTCCAGGACCTCGCGCTGGCCCGGACCATAGGCGAGGACCTCGGGAGGATGAGCGGTGCGCGCGGCGTTTGCGGCCGCCTTCCACTGCGCCATGGCGTGCATGTGGTCGGGCACACGGGCGCGGTTGTTGTACTCCGCCTCGAGATCGATCTCGCCTGCCGCCTTATCAGTCACGCCGTCATCCGCTAGACCACCCGAAACGCCGGGAGAGACAGCCGCCATGATGACCGCCATCTTCGTCTTCATCAAATGCGAGCTGGGGCACGCCAACGACGTGGCGGCGGACATCGTGGACAATGTCGAATACGTCTCGGAGGTCTACTCGACCTCGGGCCAGTACGACCTGCTGGCCAAGTTCTCGCTGCCGAAGGATCTGGACATCGGGACCTTCGTGACGAAGTCGGTGCAGACCCGCCCGAACATCCGCGACAGCTTCACCATCATCACCTTTTCGCCGTTCCTGCCTTCGAACGGCTAGTCCGGCCGGTGGCGGCGTTTTCGGCCGCGGCTTCCGCGTCGTCGTCATCGCCGACCTTCTCCTCGACCGTCGCGGACATGCGCTGGAAGACGCCGAGGCCGACCAGAACGAGGATGGAGGCCGCCAGCAGGGCGACCGGATAGCCCATCATGCCGACATCTTCCCGGGCCGTCTTGAACACCAGCACCAGCGCTTCGAGGAACAGGGCGATGATGATGGTCGAGAGGAATTTCGTCAGGCTGCGCCGCGCCTCCGCCGCGCTGCGCTTTTCGGCGCCGCGCCGGACCTCGTCCTCGAACAGATACTTCGCCACATCGAACACGGCGATGGCGACGATCACGTAGCCGAGGATGTCGAGAATGGCGTCGGCGGCGCTCTGCTCCGGGTCGATGAAGGCCTGACCCGCCTCGCGCAGCCCGACCCCGACGAGCCCGACGGCGAGAAGCATAAGCAGAAGGCTCGACAGGGCGAAGACGGCGCGGGTCAGGATGCTCATGGGCGCCTAACGCAATCACATCGTCGAGCGTTGCCGCGACGTCACCGTGGTCAAACGCAAAGGAGGGCTGCTAGCGTCAGCTGAAGAGGAAACGCACGCCGCAAAGACGGGGTCGACGAGGGACGCATGACGGATCTGGAGACCTTCCGCGCCGAGACGCGCGCGTGGCTGCAAGAGAACTGCCCGCCCGAATGTCGTGGGCCGATCGCCAGCGACGAGGACCGTGTCTGGGGCGGCCGCAACGCCGAGTTCCGCACACCCGGCCACAAGCTCTGGATGGAGCGGATGGGCGCGCGCGGCTGGACTGCGCCGGAGTGGCCCAGCGAGTACGGCGGCGGGGGGCTGAGCCGCGAGGAGGCCAAGGTGCTGGCGTCCGAGATGCGCCGCATCGACGCGCAGATGCCGCTGTCGAGCTTCGGCATCTGGATGCTGGGGCCGGCCCTGCTTCAGTTCGGCACCGAGGAACAGAAGAAGCGCTTCCTGCCGGAGATCGTGCGCGGCGAGATCCGCTGGTGTCAGGGCTATTCCGAGCCGGGCGCCGGCTCCGACCTCGCCGGGCTGCAGACGCGCGCCGAGGACAGGGGCGATCACTGGATCGTCAACGGCCAGAAGATCTGGACCTCCTACGCCGACAAGGCCGACTGGATCTTCTGTCTGGTGCGGACCGATCCGGACGCGCCCAAGCATCTGGGCATCTCGTTCGTGCTGTTCGACATGGCCACGCCGGGGGTGACGACGAAGCCGATCACCCTGATCAGCGGCAAGAGCCCGTTCTGCGAAACCTTCTTCGACGACGTGCGGGTGGAGAAGGAGAATCTGGTCGGAACGTTGAACCGCGGCTGGGACGTGGCCAAGGCGCTTCTGGCGCATGAGCGGACGATGATCGGCGCCATCGGCGATGTCGGCGGCCGGCCGGTCGGGCAGGTCGCCACGGACGCGATCGGCGTGGACGACGAGGGCCGCCTGGACGACGCCATGCTGCGCGCAAGGATCGCCGAACTGGAGATCGACGCCGCCGCCTTCCGTCTGTCGATGGAGCGGGTGGGCGACCAGGTGAAGGCGCGGCAGGTGAATCCGGCCATCGCCTCAATGCTGAAATACTACGGCTCGGAGCTGAACAAGCGCCGGCACGAGCTGCTGATGGCGGCGGGCGGCGCCGATGCGCTGGAGTGGGAGAGCGAACGCTCGGACCACGGGGGCGCGGCCCGCGACTGGCTGCGGACCAAGGCCAACTCGATCGAGGGTGGCACCAGCGAGGTCCAGCTGAACATCATCGCCAAACACCTGCTGCAGCTGCCGGGGGCGTAGATCGCCATATTCGTGATCGTCACCCTCGGGCTTGACCCGGGGGCCGGACGGTCAGCCGACTGTGCGTCTCTGGAGATGCACTGCCAGTTCAACATCCGATCCTCGGGTCAAGCCCGAGGATGACGGTGGAAAGAGACCGGACCAATGCCTCTGATCCTGACCGAAGAGCAGACCATGCTGAAGGACGCCGCCGACGGCTTCCTGAAGGACAACGCGCCCATCGCGCACCTGCGCCAGCTGCGCGACAGCCGGGATGCCGACGGGGTTTCGCGCGACCTGTGGAAGGCGTTCGGCGAGATGGGCCTCGCGGGCGTGATCATTCCCGAAGAGCACGGCGGTTCGGGACTCGGCGCGGTCGAGGCCGGGGTGGTGGCCGAGGCGCTGGGGCGCACCCTGACGCCGTCGCCCTTCATGGGATCAGGGGTGCTGTCGGCGACGGTGTTGAAGGGCGGATCGGCCGGGCAGCAGGCGGCCTGGCTGCCCCGGATCGCGGCGGGCGAGGCCATCGTTTCGCTGGCGGTCGACGAGGGCGCCAAACATGCGCCGGCGAAGATCGCCACCGTGGCCGAGCGCTCGGGCAATGGTTTCAAGCTGAACGGCGCCAAGGGCTTCGTGCTGGACGGCCATGTCGCCGACGCCCTGATCGTGGCGGCGCTGACGGAGAACGGCCTGACCCTGTTCCTCGTCGATCCGAAGACGAGGGGCGTGGAGATCGAGCGAACGATCATGGTCGATGCGCACAATGCGGCGCGGGTCTTCCTGACGGATGTCGAGGTCGATGCGGATGCGGTGATCGGCGCGGTCGACGGCGGCGAGCCGCTGCTGGAGGGCGCGCTGAACCTCGGACGCGCCTGCGCCGCTGCTTCACTCAACGGGGCCGGGGATCAGGCTTTCCAGCTGACGCTGGAGTACCTGAGGACCCGCAAGCAGTTCGGCAAGCTGATCGGCGAGTTCCAGTCGCTGCAGCACCGCGCCGCCCATCTGTTCACCGAGATCGAGATCGCCCGCGCCGCCGTCATGGGCGCCCTGCAGTCGCTGGAGGCCGGCCAGGAGTCCGCGCCGCTGGCGGTGTCGGTCGCCAAGGCCAAGGCGGGCAAGGTGGCCGAGCTGGCGGTGCAGGAGGCGGTGCAGATGCACGGCGGTGTCGGCATGACCGACGAGTTCGACGTCGGCCTGTTCATGAAGCGGGTCCGGGTGCTGAACGAGCTGCTGGGCGACGCGGGCTTCCATCAGGAGCGGATGGCGCAGAGCCAGGGGTTCTGACGCGGACTTTGCGACGAACATGCGTTGACCGAGGCGTGTGAATTCACTCCCACTGGTTGTGGGGGTGAGGCATGGATGATGCGAACGCCATTGGGCGGCTGACAGCGCGGGAGCGTGAGACGCTCCGGCTTGCGAGTGCGCACATGAGTTCGAAGGAGATCGCCCGGCAGTTGGGCATCTCCCCTCGCACGGTCGACAAACACCTTGAAGGCGCCATGCACAAGCTGGGCGTCGGCTCTCGTCGCGATGCGACCCGGCTGCTCATTCATGAGGCCGTTCTACGTAGTCCGGCACGGCCTGCAGAAAATCCCCTTACGCAATCAACCCCCATGGATGGAGGCGGTCAGGGTGGCCATCCTCGCCATGGTCCAGAGGGCGCTGCCCGTCAGGGAGGAGGGATGTCATGGATGGCCAATGGCGGTCCCGGAGGCGTGGTCTTGCGGTTCATGATCGACGCCTTGTTGGTGCTGGCCTTCTTCGCAGTCCTGTCGGCCGGCGCGACGGCGGTGCACTGGATCGTGACCCAATGCGAGGCGGCGCACGTCGATCACAACGTGATCCTGATGCTGAAGGGCCGCTGGTCGCGATCGATGGAGCGGGCATCGTGGCTGCGACGGTTGTGCTGACCTTCCGCTTCCTCAAGGCGCTTAAGGAACTCAAATGACGCATTCGAAAGAAGATGACCGCGGCACCTTCGCCGAGCAGTTCGGCGAGATGGTGAAGCAGGAGTTCTGGATCGTGTTCAAGGCGTTCTTCGCGCCGATCATCGGGACGATCGCCGTCTATGATCACCTCAGGAAGGTGATCCGGCTGGTGGATGCGCCGCCGCGTCGCTGAGGGCGGACTGGCGTCCGGCGCAGTCAGGACCTAAACCTCCCGCAAGGGAGACACGCACCATGACGACGCGAGCCAACGCGCCTCGGTACCTGACCGGCTTCGGCAATCATTTCGCGACGGAGGCTGTCGCGGGGGCGCTGCCGGAAGGGCGGAACTCGCCGCAGCGAGCGCCGATGGGCCTGTATGCCGAGCAGCTGTCGGGCACGGCCTTCACCGCGCCGCGCGTCGAAAACCGCCGCAGCTGGCTTTATCGCCTGCGGCCGTCGGCGCAGCATCCGGCCTACCGGCCGTTCGCGCAGGGCAGGGTGCGCTCGGGACCATTCCACGAAGCGCCGCCCTCGCCGAACCGGATGCGCTGGGACCCACTGCCGATTCCGGCCGAGCCGACGGACTGGGTCGAGGGGCTGGTGACGTATGGCGGCAACGGTGACCCGGAGGCCGGGACGGGTACGGGAATCCACCTCTACGCCGCCAACCGGTCGATGACCGACCGGGTCTTCTATTGCGCCGACGGTGAGCTGCTTATCGTGCCGCAGCAGGGCGAGCAGGCCTTCGTCACCGAGATGGGCCGCGTCGATGCGCGGCCGGGCGAGATCGTGGTCATTCCGCGCGGCGTGCGCTTCCGCGTCGAGTGCGGCGGGCCGATTCGGGGTTACGTCTGCGAGAACTACGGCGCGGCCTTCCGCCTGCCGGATCTCGGTCCGATCGGCTCGAACGGCCTGGCCAATCCGCGCGACTTCCAGACGCCCGTCGCCTGGTTCGAGGATGTCGACCGCCCGACCGAGTGCGTGCAGAAGTTCGGCGGACGGCTGTATGTCACGACCTTCGATCACAGCCCGCTGGATGTGGTCGGCTGGCACGGCAACAACGCGCCGTACAAATACGACACGGCCCGGTTCAACACGATCGGGACGGTCAGTTTCGACCACCCGGATCCATCCATCTTCACAGTGCTGACCAGCCCGTCGGACACGCCGGGCACGGCGAACTGCGACTTCGTGATCTTCCCGCCGCGCTGGATGGTCGCCGAGGACACCTTCCGTCCGCCGTGGTTCCACCGGAACGTCATGAGCGAGTTCATGGGTCTGGTGATCGGCGAGTACGACGCCAAGGAGGGCGGCTTCGCCCCCGGCGGCGCCAGCCTGCACAACTGCATGAGCGGACATGGACCGGACCAGGCCAGCTACGACAAGGCGGTTGCAGCGGAACTGAAGCCGGTGAAGATCGATAACACCCTGGCTTTCATGTTCGAGACGCGTATGCCGATCCGCACCACGGAATGGGCGCAAACCTCGCCGACAATGCAGCTGGACTACGACGACGTGTGGACCGGGTTTGAAAAGGGACAGGTAGACTGATGCGTATTGCCATCCTCGCCATGGCGGCGCTGATTCTGGCGGCCTGCCAGCCTCAGGCGGCGGCCGACCCTGAAGTCTCCATTCCGCGCCCGACAGTGACGCGCGAACTGCAGAACGCGACGCCGGCGGAATGCGCCACGGCGGGCGGGACGATGCGCCCGGTCGGTCGCGCGCAGACCATGCAGTGCGTGGTCGCCTATGCCGATGCGGGCAAGCGCTGCACCACCGGCTCGGACTGCCAGGGCGATTGCCGTGTCGAGACCGCGCCCTTCCCCGAGGCCGGGGCCAATGCGGTCGGCCGCTGCCAGGCAGACAGCCAGCCCTTCGGCTGCCATGCCCGTGTGGAGAACGGCAAGGCGACGGCGGCGATCTGCATCGACTGATCCGGACGCATCCGAACGGCCGGTGAGCGCGTAATCGGGAAATGACCCTTCCCGATATCCTCGCCCTGCTGGGCCTGAACCTGATCCTGATCGTGCTGGTCATGCTGGCGCTCTGGGGTCTGTCGCTGCGGCTGAAGGACGTCAGCTTCATCGACGGCGTCTGGCCGTTGGGCATGCTCCTGCTCGCTCTCGCGACGTGGCCACGAACCGATGGCGATCCGACCCGGACCTGGCTGCTGATCTGGCTCTGCGGCGTGTGGGCCGTCCGGCTGGGCTGGCATCTGCTGGCGCGGTGGAAGCTGCAGGGCGCGGATGGACGCTATGAGGCCATCGTGGAGAGCCAGACCCGCAAGGGACGAAGCTTCGCCACCACGGCCCTGTTGTTCGTCTTCCTGCCTCAGGCGGTGTTTCTGTGGCTGACCTGCCTGCCGGTTCAGCTGGGGCAGGTGGATGCGATGCCGGCGGTCGGCTGGTTGGGCTGGGCAGGCGCGGCGCTGGCGGTGGTCGGCATCGCCTTCGAGAGCATCGGCGACGCCCAGCTGTCGGCTTTCAAAAAGGATCCGAAGAACAAGGGCAAGGTGCTGGACACCGGCCTCTGGCGGTACACGCGGCACCCGAACTATTTCGGCGACGCCTGCGTCTGGTGGGGCCTGTACATGATCGCGGCCGAGACCGAGGTCGGCCGATGGGCGATCCTTGGACCGATCTTCCTGACCTTCACCCTGACGCGCTGGAGCGGCATCGGCATCACCGAGAAGGCGGTGACGAAATCGCGGCCCGGCTATGCGGACTATGTGAAGCGGACCAGCGCCTTCATTCCCTGGCCGCCGAAGAAGGCCTGACGGCCAAAAAGGAAAGGCCCCCGTCGCGGATCGCGACGGGGGCCTGCCTTCTGAAGGATCAGCCGGAGGTCATGACCCTCCGGACGCTGTTCAGCTTACTGGGCCGGAGCCGGGGCCATCTCGTTCGACGACGGCGAAGTGTTCGGCGTGTTGGCGGTGGTCATGCCGCCGTCGGCGTTGCCGGCCTGCTGCTCGATGCGGTCGGCCTCGGCGTTCAGGGCGCGCTCTTCGGCTTCGTTCGGGGTCGCAGCGGCCTGGGCTTCCAGGGCGTCAGCCTGTTGTTCGGCGGCCTTGTCGGCGGCGCTTTCACCGCAGGCGGCGAGGCCGGCGAAGGCGAAGGCGGCGGCGGAGGCGATGATCAGTTTACGCATGGAATAGCTTCCTTCCTGGTGTGGAAGCCGGGAAACGCCGCTCCATCCGAAATGGTTCACGGTCTCGTGTAATTATTGTGAGGTCAGTTCGCCGAGAAGGCCACGCGCGCCGCGCCGAGCAGGGCCGCGTGCTTGTGCAGGATCACCTTGGTCGGGATGGCGGCCATGTAATCCTTGAACCGGCCCTTGCGCTCGAAACGCTCGCGGAAGGGGCTGGCTTTCAGGAAGGGCAGGATCCGCGGGGCGATGCCGCCGGCGATATAGACGCCGCCGCGCGACCCGGTGGTCAGGGCGATGTCGCCGGCGACGGCGCCGAGAATGGCGCAGAACCGGGCCAGGGTGGCTCCGCAATGGCCGCGGGGATCCTCCAGCGCTTCGGCTGTGATCAGGGCCGGGTCGTCGATATGGGTCTCACGACCGTCGATTTCGGCAAGGGCGCGATGCATGTTCAGCAGGCCCGGGCCGCAGATCAGGCGTTCGATCGACACACGCTCGTAGCGACGGCGCAGGATGCGCAGGATTTCGTCCTCGATCGGATCGCCCGGGGCGAAGCAGGCGTGGCCGCCCTCGGACGGCATGGCGATCTCGCCGCCGCGGCCGTCGCGGGCGAGAGCCGAAACGCCGAAGCCGGTGCCCGGCCCGAGCACGGCGATGGCGGCCTTGTCGTCGCCCTCTTGCGGTCCTCCCAGCGAGGCCAATTCGGCGTCCGGCACCACGGGCGCGCCCCAGGCGAGAGCCTCGAAGTCGTTGATCAGGCGCACCGGGTTCAGACCGAGGGTCTGCAGCTCCATCTCGGAGACCCGCCATGGGGAGTTCGTCAGATCGATCTCGCCGTCGGTGACCGGGCCCGCCACCGCGATGACGCCGCCGGTCGGCTTGACCTCGCAGCCGTCGATGAAGGCCTTCACGCCCTCGAGGAAGGTCGGATAGGTCTCGGCGGGGAAGCTGTCGTGATGCTCCAGCACCGGCCGACCATTGACCATGTGCGCGATCGCGAAGCGCGCATTGGTGCCGCCGACATCGCCGACGAGAAGGGTGCGGTCCCAGGCTATGGTCATCTGTCTCTTCGCCCGGTGCTCGCAACGCCGTTGCTCGCGACCTGAGGGCGCTCCCTGTTTTTCTTATGCGTCTACCGCGCGGTCGACCACGTTCGGGTCGGGCGGCGTATCGGTGTGTCCGGTCGCGCCCGGCGTCGGCTGGAAGCAGACGGAGGCGCCTTCCTCGGCGGTCGAGACGACGTGGCGGAAGGCCCCGAACAGCTCACGGCCATAGCCCCATGAGGAACCGTCGGCATGGGTCGCGGAGCGACGGGCGGCCGGTCGCGCGCGCAGGTCGTCGACGCCCACTGTGCTCAACGTCCCGGCCTCGGCGTCCAGACGGATGATGTCGCCGTCGCGAATGTGGGCCAGCGGTCCGCCGGCGAGGGCTTCGGGGCTGACGTGGATGGCGGCGGGCGTCTTGCCCGAGGCGCCGGACATGCGGCCGTCGGTAACGAAGGCGACCTTGAACCCCTTGTCCTGCAGCACGCTCAGCGCCGGCGACAGGCTGTGGAGTTCGGGCATTCCGTTGGCCTTGGGCCCCTGGAAGCGCAGGACGAGGATGACGTCGCGATTGAGCTCGCCGTCCCTGAAGGCCTGGAGCGCATCTTCCTGCGTCTCGAAGACGGCGGCGGGGGCCTCGACGATGCGGTTCTCGGGCTTGACCGCCGAGACCTTGATGACGGCGCGGCCGAGATCGCCCTGGACGAGCCGCAGGCCGCCGTCCTTCTGGAACGGGTCGGATGCGGGGCGCAGGATGTCGAGGTCCAGGCTTTCGCTGACGCCGTCGCGCCAGACCAGTTCGCCGTCGACCATGGACGGTTCCTGGAAATAGGCCTCGATGCCGTCGCCCATGATGGTGGTGACGTCGGCGTGCAGGTTGCCGTTCCGGGCCAGTTCGCGCGTGACGAAGGCGACGCCGCCGGCGGCCTGGAAGGCGTTCACATCGGCCGAGCCGTTCGGGTAGACGCGGGCCAGCAGGGGCGTCACCGACGACAGCTGGTCCATGTCGGTCCAGTCGATCAGCACCCCGGCCGACCGGGCCATGGCGACCAGGTGGATGGCGTGGTTGGTCGACCCCCCGGTGGCCAGCAGGGCGACGATCATGTTGACGATCGTGCGCTCGTCCACGACGTCCGCCATTCGGCCGCGGCCCTCGCGCGCCATCCTGATCGCCTGTCTGGCGGCGGCCTGGGTCAGCGCGTCACGCAGGCCCGTCTCCGGGTGGACGAATGCGGTCGAAGGCATGTGCAGCCCGGCCAGCTCCATCATCATCTGGTTGGAGTTGGCGGTACCGTAGAAGGTGCAGGTGCCCGGCGAGTGATAGCTGCCGATCTCGCTTTCCAGCAGGGTCTGACGGTCCACCTGGTTCTGGGCGTAGAGGGCTCGGACGCGGGCCTTCTCGGCATTGGGAATACCCGACGGCATGGGGCCGGCCGGTGCGAAGACGACGGGCAGGTGGCCGAATGCCAGGGCGCCCATGAACAGGCCCGGCACGATCTTGTCGCAGACGCCCAGCATCAGGCCGGCGTCGAAGGCGTCGTGGGTCAGGGCGATGCCCGCCGACATGGCGATCACGTCGCGGCTGAACAGCGACAGCTCCATGCCCGGACGACCCTGGGTGACGCCGTCGCACATGGCGGGCGTCCCCCCGGCGACCTGGGCGGTGGCGTCGACCTCGCGCGCGGCGGCGCGGACCAGGTCGGGATAGCGCTCGAACGGCTGATGCGCCGACAGCATGTCGTTGTAGGCGGTGACGATGCCGAGGTTGGGCTGGGCGCCTGACATGGCTGTCAGCTTGTCCTTGATCGGTGCGCCGGCGAAGGCGTGCGCCCAGTTGGCGCAGGACAGCTTGGCGCGGCCGACGCCGCTGTCGCGGGCGGCGTCCATCCGGCGGATGTAGTCCGCGCGCGTGCGGGCGCTGCGGTCGCGGATGCGGTCGGTGACCTCGGCGACGACGGGGTTGAGTCTGGTCATCAGGCCTTCTCCGTCCACACGACCTGCAGCGGCACGCCGGCAGCGATCAGGGCGGCGATCGGCTGCGTTGTCGGATCGCCGGCGGCCTCGCGTTCGAACACCTCGCGCTTTTTCGTCCCGGTCAGGGCCAGGACGACGGTCCGCGCGGTCATCAGCCAGGGCAGGTTGATCGACAGCCGTTCAAGGCTGGGCGCCATGCCGTCGCGGCCGTGGGGCACGCCGAGGACGGCGGGCTTCAGGTCGGGGGTGAGCAGGGTCTTCAGGGTCGGGCTTTCAGGGAACATGGAGCAGATATGGCCATCCTCCCCCATACCGAGAAGGACGGCGTCGAGGCGGTCTCCCTCTGCGGCCAGCGCCTTGCTTGCAATGGCGGCGGCGCGGTCGACCGTAACCTCGGCGTGGTAGAGCGGCAGGAAGCGCGCGGCGGCGGCCGGGCCGGTCATCAGGGTCTGCTTGATCAGGGTCGCGTTCGAGTCCGGCGAGGTCTCGGGCACGTACCGCTCGTCGATCAGGGTCACGACGATCCTTGACCAGTCGAGGTCCGAGCCCGCCATGCGGCGGTAGATCGGCGAAGGCGTCGAGCCGCCGGAGCCGGCGAAGATCGCCTTGCCGGTCTCTGCTACAGCCGCGGACAGGTTCGCGATCAGGCGCTCCGAACAGGCCTCGGCCCAAGCGGCGCTGTCGGGGATGGTCTGGAATTCGATTGTCATCCACTCACCTCAACACCGTCATCCTCGGGCTTGACCCGAGGATCGGAGGCGGCGGCGCGGAAACCGCCAACCGGTCGGGCGCCGAACGGCTGAACGCTCGATCCTCGGGTCAAGCCCGAGGATGACGGGTGAAAAGGCTCAGCCATTCTTCGTGTTCCACTCGCGGCCGCTGCGCTCCAGCAGGTAGTCGGCTTCCTTGGGACCCCAGGATCCCGGCGCGTATTCGATCGGCTTCACGCCGCCGTCGGCCCAGGCCTGCGAGACCTCGTCGACCCACTTCCACGCCTGCTCCGCCTCGTCGCGGCGAACGAACAGGGTGGAGTCGCCATTGAGGGCGTCCAGCAGCAGGCGCTCGTAGGCGATGCGGCGGCGCGGCGGCTTCCCATCCTTCCCGTCCTGGCCCCACGACAGGGACATGCGGATCGGCTGCAACTGCATGCGCTGATCCAGGCCCGGTCGCTTGTTCATCACCGACAGGGAGATGTCTTCCTCGGGCTGGAGTTCGATCACCAGTCTGTTGGCGGTGACCTGACCACGGTCGTTGTCGAAGATCGAGTGCGGCAGTTCCTTGAACTGGATCACGATCTCGGTGCGCTTCTCCGGCAGCCGCTTGCCGGTGCGCATGAAGAAGGGAACTCCGGCCCAGCGCCAGTTGTCGATGTCGGCACGGATGGCGACGAAGGTTTCGGTGTCCGAATCCAGCCCGCGTTCGTCGTCATATCCGGGAACCGGTTTGCCCTCGCTCTCGCCCGCCACGTACTGGCCGCGCACGGTCACGCGGTCGGCCTCCTCCGGGGTGATGCGACGCAGCGAGCGCAGCACCTTGACCTTCTCGTTGCGAACGGAGTCCGGATCGAGGTCGGAGGGCGGCTCCATGGCGACCAGGCACAGCAGCTGCAGCATGTGGTTCTGCAGCATGTCCTTCAGGGCGCCGTACTCGTCGTAGTAGGGCCAGCGGTCGCCGACGCCGACGGTCTCGCCCACGGTGATCTGGACGTGGTCGATCGACAGATTGTTCCAGAGCGGCTCGAAGATGGTGTTGCCGAACCGGAGAGCGATCAGATTCTGGACCGTCTCCTTGCCGAGGTAGTGGTCTATGCGAAACACCTGATGCTCGGCGAAGGCGTCGGAGACCGCGTCGTCGATCTCGCTGAAGGTCTGCAGGTCGCGCCCGACCGGCTTCTCCAGTACGACCCGGTCGCCCGGCTCGGCCAGGCCCGCGGCGCGCATGGCGGTGACGATGCGGGCGTAGAGGGACGGAGACACCGCGAGGAAGCTGGTGCACTCGCCGGCGCCGACCTTGTCCTTGAGCGGCTTCAGGCTTTCGGCCGAGGTGGCGTCGACGGCAAGATAGTCGAGACGCTTCTCCATCCGGGCCCAGGCGTCGGCGGACCAGGCGTCATCGGCCTTCGCCTTGCCCTCGACCGAAGCGCGGACTTTCTGGACGTACTCGTCCCGGCTCTCGTCCGAGCGCGCGGCGCCGATGATCTTCAGATCGTCGGGCAGCAGGCCGTCGTGCTCGAGGAAATAGAGCGAAGGCAGAAGCATCCGCATGGCGAGGTCGCCGCCGCCGCCGAACAGCACCAGGGCCGCCATCCGTGCTCCTTCGCTCGTTGAACCCATGTCTATGACAGGGTCTTTGGCCGGTTACGCCCGTCCCGCCAACACGTCGCGGCCCGGCTGAAACACCATGTGACGGCGAAGCTGAAACGAAAACGGACGCCGGGGGTCAATCCCCGGCGTCCATGCGGGTTCCCGCGGGCGGGAAGCGCTAGTCCAGTTCCGTGACGATCAGGGTCGCGGGCGTGGTGCCGCCGCTGTAGGTGCCGACCCAGATGTCATAGGTGCCCGAGGCGGGCTTGGCGAAATAGACGCGGGCGTTGGTGCCCTCGCCGCTGTCGTCATCGCAGTACCACTGGCCGTCCGGACCATTGACGACCAGGGTCGTGTCGCTGTTGGACTCGGTGCGGATCGAGAACGGCAGGGAGCCGGCGTTGTAGGTGATCTGGTAGTCCGGCGCGACGGCGATCGAGCCGCTGCACGACGACGAGACGTTGGAGGCCGGGATGGTTCCGCCAGCGGTCAGGGATACGCGGTGGGGGTCGGGCTGGAAGCCGGCGTTCAGAACGGTCTCGCCGAAGGCCGCCCGGCGGCTGGCGTCCGGATAGCCACCCGAGTTGTTGTTGCTGCTGCCCGAGCCGCGGAGCTCCGAGATCAGCAGACGGGCGGAGGTCGTGCCGCCGCCGTAGGTGCCGACCCAGATGTCGTAGACGCCTGAGCGCGGGCTGTTCCAGGTCAGCTGGGGATTGGTGCCCTCTCCGCTGTCATCATCGCAGTACCACTGACCGTCCGGGCCGTTGACGACGAGGGTGGTGTCCGACGAGGCATCGCCTGTGATGATCAGCGGCAGGCTGCCGGCCGAATAGGTCAGTTGCACGTCGGGAGCGCGGGCGATGCTGCCGCGGCAAGACGAGCTGACGTTCGACGCGGCCAGGTTGCCGCCGGCCGTCAGCGAGATGGAGTAGGGGTCGGGCGTGAAGCCGGACGAAAGGCTGTAGTCGCCGTAGGTGGCGCTCAGCGAGGTGTCCTGGGCCTGGGCGGCGGACGCGGCCAGCAGGGCCGCCGTCGATGCCGCGATAAGGGTGGCGAGTTTCATGGTCTGGTATCCCCCAAGTTCGGATGACAACGTTCTCACGAGCCGGCCGGTCCGGCAATCTCCGTGTTGGTGAGAACAGGCTTGGCGCAGGCGCGGCAAAGGCACTACTTCCCGAACATGACCAAGGTCCTGATCATCGGCGCCGGACATGCCGGCGGAAGCGCGGCGGCCTTTCTGCGCCAGTACGGCCACGACGGGCCAATCGTGCTGGCCGGCGACGAAATGGCTCCGCCGTACCAGCGTCCGCCCCTCTCCAAGGCCTGGCTGAAGGGCGAGGCCGGTCTGGAGGACCTGCTGCTCCGGCCGGAGAGTTTCTACGCGGAACAGGACATCGAGCTGAGGGTCGGAGTGACGGCCGTGTCGATCGACCGGGCCTCGAAGACGGCTGTCTTCGCGGATGGAACGATCGAGGGCTGGGATGTTCTGATCCTCGCCACGGGCTCCACCGCGCGGCGGCTGTCCGTGCCCGGTTTCGACCGGCCGGACCTGCTGGAGCTCCGCACCCTGAAGCACGCCGAGGCTTTGAAGGCCGCGCTGGGACCGGGCCGGAGGCTGGTGATCGTCGGCGGCGGCTATGTGGGGCTGGAAGCGGCCGCTTCGGCCCGCGCGCTGGGCGCCGATGTGGTGCTGATCGAGCGGATGGACCGTGTGCTCGCGCGCGTGGCCTCGGAGCCCCTTTCGGCCTTCTTCACCGGCCGGCATCGTGCGGAGGGCGTGGAAATCCTGACCTCGGCCGAAGTCGTGGCGTTCGAGGACGGCGGCGTGCGTCTGGCGGATGGGCGGCTGGTCGGGGGCGATGCGGTGCTGGTCGGGATTGGCGCGCTGGCCTGTGACGGTCTGGCCTCGGCAGCCGGCCTGTCGTGCAGCAACGGCGTGGTGGTGGACGCGTCGGCCCGGACTTCGGACCCTTCCATCTTCGCCATCGGCGACATGACTTTCCGTCCCGTGCCGGTCCACGGCGGGCGGATGCACCGACTGGAAAGCGTCCCCAATGCGCTGGAACAGGCCAAGCAGGCCGCCGCCGCCATCGTGGGTCGCCCGGCGCCGTCGCCCGAGGTCCCGTGGTTCTGGTCCGATCAGTACGACGTGAAACTGCAGATCGCCGGGCTTCCGACCGATGCGGATCGTCAGGTCGTGCGCGGAGATCCGTCGACCGGAAGCTTCGCGGTCTTCCATCTGGACAAGGACCGGATCGTCTGCGTCGAGGCGGTCAATGCGCCGGCCGAGTTCATGGCCGGCAAGCTGATGATCGGGAAGCGCACGCCGGTCGATGACGGCCGGCTCGCCGATCCGGCGGTGACGATGAAGCAGGTGGCCGCGGGCTGATCAGGCGACCGCGCTCGACGCGTCGGCGCCAGATCCGCCCAACTGTTCGAGCAGAGCCTCCAGCGGCGCCGGGCGGCCGATCAGATAGCCCTGCGCCATATCGCAGCCCATGCCCCGCAGCAGGGCGAGGGCGGTCGGGCTTTCGACGCCTTCGGCCGTGATTTGCAGCCCCAGACCATGGGCCAGATCGATGGTCGATTTGACCAGAAGGGCGTCGCGCGACGACTGGTCCATGCCCATGACGAAAGCCTTGTCGATCTTCAGCTCGTTGGCCGGGATCCGCTTCAGGTAGGCGAGGGACGACAGGCCCGATCCATAGTCGTCCAGGGACACGGCCACCCCCGCCGCGGCGAAGCGCTCGATCATCCCCAGCGCCCGCTCGGGATTGTCCATCACCGCGGTCTCGGTGATCTCGATGCACAGCCGGGCGCCGGACTCGCCGATCATGGCCAGAACCCCGTCGGCGAAGGCGTCATCGGTCAGCAGGCGGCCGGAGACGTTCACCGACATCTGGATGTCGTGCCCCGCCTGGGCCACCAGTCGCTGGTCGGCCAGTGCGCGCTGGATCACCCATTCAGTGAGCGGGCGGATGTGGCCAGTCTCCTCGGCCATTCCGACGAACAGATCCGGGGGAACGACGCCCCGGCGGGGATGGGTCCAGCGGGCAAGCGCCTCGACCGCCGTAATCCGGTCGGCGCGAAAGTCGTATTTGGGCTGGTAGGCCAGCGAGAACTCGCCGTTGTGCAGGGCGGCCATCAGTTCCGAGATCAGGGACAGGTTGCCGGCCGGATCCCCGTATTGCGTCGGGTCGAACAGGGCTGCGGCGCGGCGGGTGCGGCGAGCCTGCTCGACCGCGATGGCGGCGCGGTCGATCGGCGAGGCGGTGTCTGACGAGGCCGTGGGGCCGGCGACACCGGCCGTGACGGCGATATCGACCGGCGCGCCGTTGACCTTCACGGGTGTATGGGCGGCCTCGCCGAGGCGGCGGGCGAAGGCGAGAGCCTCCGCGCCGGTCTGTGCGTGAACGACCACGCCGAGGGCGCCTGCGCCGATGCGGGCGACCGGCGCACCGTCCGCAAGCGCGGAAATGCGTTGGCCGAGCGTGGTCACGAGCCGGGCCATGGAATCGTAGCCGATGGCGTTGCGAACGACCTCGAAGCGGTCGAGGCCGAACAGGATCACCCAGCCGTCGCGGTGCCGAGCCGCCAGACGTTCCAGCGCCAGGCGGTTCGGAAGGCCGCTCTCCATGTCGTGCAGCGCCATGTGCGTGAGCCGCGCCTCACGATCCCTGAGGTCGCCGATCATGGCGTTGAAGCTGGCGGCGAGACGGCCGAGCTCGTCATCGGAAGCGACGGGGACCTGCACGTGTTCGCCCTGCTTCAGCTTCTGCACGGCCCTGTCGAGGTCGGAGATGGGGCGGGTCAGGCTGCGGGACAGGATCCACGAGCCGGCGATCACGCCCGCGAGCCCCAGGGCGGAGATCACAACAAGGGAAACGAGGACGGACTGATGGACCGACGCCGAGCCCTCGACGCCTTGCTCCACGCCTCCTCCGGCAACCCGACCGACCGTCATCAGGACCGCAATCGCGGTCATGCCGAGCGCCAGGCTGAACAGGGCGGCGTAAAGGATCGTCATGCGCGTCCGCAGGTTGCGGAAGCCCGACCAGCCACGGAGGGATCGGGCGGGCGACATCAGACGACCTTTGCACCGGCGGAGTTATCCGCCCGACGGGATGACGCCATACTGCATTTTTTAGGTTGCAGGGATGAAACCAAAGTAAAGGCGGCATGCGGTTCAAGGTCGTCGGAGACCAGACGTTGAGGCCTCCCGGGGTTGCGGCGTCCTTGAATGCGATCTGTCCCGAGGTGCTGCGATCCGACGCGGGCTCCGGCGCTAGTAAACGTCCCGGCGGTAGCGGCCCGTCTCGGTCAGCTCCAGCAGGCGGTCCGCGCCCAGCACGGCTTCGAGCGCCGCGTGGACGCCCTTCGACATGCCCTCAAGGCTGCCGCAGACCATGATGGCGGCGCCGCGGTCGATCCAGTCCTGAACCTCGCGGGCGTTCTCGGCGATCAGCGACTGGACGTAGCGACCGTCGCCCGCATCGCGCGAGAAGGCGCGGTCGAGGCGGGTCAGCCGGCCGGAGGCGAGGGCGGCCGTCAGCTCCGCATCCAGCAGGGCGTCATGGGCGCGGGTGCGCTCGCCGAACAGTAACCAGGCGCCGCCGTGGGTGTCACCGCGCTCGAGCATGTGGGCGCGCAGGCCGGCCAGGCCGGTGCCGTTGCCTATGAGGATCAGAGGGACCGCGGCGTCCGGGCCGTGAAAGTTGCGATTGGTCCGGATACGCATGTCGATGCCGTCGCCGACGGCGAGATCGTGGGTCAGCCAGCCCGAGGCCAGACCCGGCGTGCCGTCCGGATGCGTCATCCGGCGAATGATGAACTCGGCGCGGCCAGAGCCAGGCAGGGTTGCGACCGAGTATTCCCGGCTGCCGGGCGAGGCCTGGCCGTCACGCGCCGGCAGGCCGATCTCGGCGATATCGCCGGCCTTCCAGACCGGCGTGTGATCGACGGGCTCGAAGGCCAGCCAGTGCGCCTCGCCTCCGGGGCTGCCGGGGTTCAAATGGACGCGCTCGACGAGCGTCCAGCGATCATAGGCAGGCGGGGTCCAGTCGGCCTGGACCGTCGCGCCGATCATCAGGCCCAGCAGGTGCTGCCAGTGCCGGATGGCGCCGGTGTCGCCGTTGTCGACTTCGACCCGATCAAAGATCGGCTCGGCGCCCGAGCGCTTCAGCCAGCCGTCCAGCGCACGGCCGAAGCCGCAGTACTCGGCATAGGTCCGGTCTCCCAGCGCCAGCAGGCCATAGGTCACGCCGGAGAGGTCGGCGGGCGCGGCCATGGTCTGGCGCACGAACCGCGACAGGCTGTCGGGCGGATCGCCCTCGCCGGTGGTTGCGGCGATGATCAGAACCCGGCTCGCGGCCTTCAGCTCGGCGGCGGACAGGTCGCCCAGCGAGACGACACGGGCGGGTGCGCCGGCCTCGGACAGGCTGCGGGCCGACCTCCACGCCAGTTCCTCGGCCAGACCGGTCTGGCTGGCGAAGGCGACCAGCAGGGCGTCGCCGGGGCCGGCCAGCGCCGCAGCCTTCTCGGTTGCCATGCGGCGCGCGCGGGCGCGGACGAGGGCGACCGCACCGATGGAGGCGAACCACAGGGCGACCGCCAGCGCCGCCCACAGCCAGCGGACGGGATCGGTGGTCACGCGCCCTCGTCCAGCATGGCCTGGAAGGCGGGGGTGACGACCTCGATCGGGGCGGTATCGCCGCGCACCACGAAGGCGGCGGCGATCTTCATCGCCGTGGCGAAGCCCGGCCCCTCGGTCGGGCCCATGACGGTCA
Source organism: Caulobacteraceae bacterium (assembly GCA_052441165.1). Taxonomy (GTDB): domain Bacteria; phylum Pseudomonadota; class Alphaproteobacteria; order Caulobacterales; family Caulobacteraceae; genus Brevundimonas. Next base: position 88,301 of record JBQVQW010000001.1, read on the forward strand.
GGGCCGTGGCCATGGCGTCGGCGTACATCGCCGTATCGGCCAGCACGGTGACCGAGGCCACGCCGTTGTCGATGGGACGGCCGGTGCGCCCGTTGATGGTGTGGCTGTAGCGCTGGCCATAGGTCTCGAAGCCGCGGACCCAGTCGCCGGAGGTGGCGACGGCCAGATCGAACAGGGCCACGAGGGTGCGCGGCGCGGGAGAGCCGGGGACCTGTTGCAGTTCGGTCCACCACGGACGGCCGTCCGGCTTCACACCCCGGCCGCGCAACTCGCCGCCGATCTCGACCAGATGGCTGATGGCGCCAAGCGCGTGCAGGCGATCGGAGACGACGTCGACGGCGTGGCCCTTGGCGATGCCGGACAGGTCCAGCCTCATCCCGCCGGGCTGCTGCACGGCGCGCTGCTGTCGATTGAGGCGCAGGGACTGCCAGCCCGAGCGGGCGCGCGCCTCGGTGACTTCGTCATCCAGCGGCAGGGAGGGGGCGGTTCCGAAACTGTCCAGCGGACGGGGTCCCGGCGGACCGAAGCCCCACAGGTCGACGAGGGCCCCGAGCGTCGGATCGACGGCGCCGTCGGTATCGTCAGCGATGTCCATCGCGCGGTTCAGCAGGTCCCAGAAGGGCTGGGACACGGCCCAGAAGCCCTCAGGTGCTGCGTTGAACCGGGCCAGTTCGGACGATGGATCCCAGTGGCTGAACAGGGCGATGATCCGCGCCAGCTCTTCCTCGATGGCGAACTGGAAAGTCTCGCGCGTCTCGCCGGGCGGCGGGACGAGGGTCACCGCCCAGGTCGTGCCCATGGTCTCGCCGGCGAAGTCCCAGACCAGGTCCGAGGGTGGGCGCTCCGGGACGCGGTCGTGGTTGGGTATCAGCACCCGGTTGGACGGACCATCCGCACGCGCGAACGCACCGCCCACTGTCAGCGGGGGCGGCGCGCCGCGGCTCGAGACAGGCCGGCCGTCGGTCAGGGCAGCACTTCCACGACGCCGTTGTACTGGGCGTTCGAGGCCAGCTGGCCGGCCGAGGCTTCAGAGCGGACCGAGGCGTTGACCCAGTACATGCCGGCTTCCGGCCAGGTGACGGTGAAGGAGCCGTCGGCGCCGGTCCTGACCGTCATCTCTTCGGGATTGTCGCGGTAGCGCGTGCCGCCGCGGGCGATGGTGACGTCCAGATTGGCGGCGGGCTGGCCGTCGCGAACCAGTTTGAAGGTGGCGGCCTCGCCGGCGACCAGATCGTTCGGGTGGGTGACCGGGACCAGTTCGATCCCTTCGCCCGTGGGAGCCAGGGCTGTGGTGCTGGGCGCGCCCAGCGTCACGAAGGTTTCGATGCGGCTGTTGCTGCGGGTGGCGACCACGTCGGTGGCGTCAGCCGGGATATTGGCGGCCATCTCGGCCTCGGCGCCGCGCCAGCGCTTCTGCTCGCCGCCCTGTTTGTAGCTGACGATCACCCCGCCCACGACGTTGGCGACGCGATAGGTGCCCTGCTGGGTCATGTGCAGGTCGAAGCTGGAGCGGTAGCGGGCGCGGTTCATGTTCTCCGGCGCGACGGTGGAGCCGTCCGGCGCGGTGATGACCAGACCGGCCAAGTTCATCGCAGCGTGGTCGGGGATGAAAACGCCGTTGGACATGCCGGCGTCGAAGCCGACCCAGGCGTCAGAGCCCGACAGAACGGTCGCGGTCGGCGCCAGCCAGGCGCGGTGGGCCTGCGCCGACAGCGGCAGGGCGAGGGCGGCGAGCGCCGCGACGATGGCGATGGACTTCTTCATGGCGGAGATCCTTAGCGGGAAACGGTGACGCTGACGGCGCCGAGTTCGGTACGGCCGGTGGCGCGGCCCGAGTTCGGGCCACCCCAGCGGAAGGGCACGCGGACGACCTCGCGACCGCCCAGTTCGCGGGCGGCCTCGACCGCGATCTGGTAGTTGCCGGCGGGCAGGTTGCGCAGCTGTGCGCCGCGGACGACGACGTTGTGGCGGCCAGGCGCCTTGGTGGCGCTGGAGACGCCGTCGGCCGGCAGGGTCATGCCCCGGCCCATGGCGCGCCACCAGCTGCGCATGTCCTTCAGCCAGTCCTTGCCTTCGGCGACGTTCGAGACCTCGTACCAGACGGCCAGGGTGCGCACCGCCGTGCCGGCGGCGCCCGGCGTTGCTGGAGCCTGCTCGATCCAGACCGAGACATAGGGGCGGTGATAGGCAGCGACGCTGAGGCGGGGGACCTCCACCGAAACGGTCAGGTCTGCGGCGGCCGCGGGAACGGCGATCGCACCGAGCGCGGCGGCGGAAGCGGCGAGGGTCACGGGACGCATGGGCAACTCGTCAGTGAATGAAGATCAGGGCGATGATGACGGGGATGAGCACGCCCAGTCCGAGCAGGGGCCAGGTCGAAGGGCGCTGTCTGGCGTGCATCCAGGTCAGGGCGAAGCCGGTCACCGCGAAAATCACGCAGGCGACGGCGAAGACGTCGATGAACCAGAACCACACCTTGCCGGCGTTCCGGCCTTTGTGCAGGTCGTTCAGATAGGCGATCCAGCCGCGCGTCGTGCGCTCGCGCAGGGCGTCGCCGGTGGCGCGGTCGATGGTCAGCCATCCGTCGCCGCCGGGCTCGGCCAGGGCGACGTAAATCTCCTCCGGCGTGGTCTCGGTCGGGCGGCCGGCGATCGAGACCTTGAACTGTTCGGAGGCCCAGCGCGCCACGGCGTCGGGGACCGGATCGGTGGTCTCCTGCGGGAAGGCCGACAGGCGCTCCAGCAAAGGCGCGGGAAGAACAGCCGTGGCCTCGACGGTTTCCACCTGGCCCGGAATCTGGGCCGCGTGGTTCAGGGTGATGCCGGTCACGGCGAACAGCAGCAAGCCGACCAGGCTGACCGCCGCTGAAATCCAGTGCCACTGATGCAGCTGCTTCAGCCAGAACGAGCGGGTGGCGTTCAGGGCTTTCCGGGGCTTCGGCGAGGGAACGACGGTTTCGGTCACGTCCGGCTTTTGCCGAACATGAGAACCATTTGCAAGACGGTCCGGCCAGCTTCTAGCGTGACACTCTGACGCCGACGGCAAAGGTTCGGGGCGGCCCGAAGCCCGCGACGCCGGCGCCGGTCTCGGAGACTTCGAGATCCTCGTCCAGCAGGTTGGAGCCAGCCAGCCAGATCGTCGCATCGGGCGACAGGGCCCAGTCCGCGCGGAGGTCGACGGTGGCGCCGGCCTCCAGCACGCGGCTGTTCAGGTCGTCCTCGAACCGGCGGCTCTCCCAGCGCAGATCGGCGGCCAGGGCCAGCCGGTCGGTGGCCTGCCAGTCCAGGCCGGCGGTTGCGCTCCAGATCGGCGCCTGGGCCGGGCGCAGGCCGGTCAGTTGCGGCGCCGCGCCGCCGCCATCGACGCGGGCATCGGTGCCCGAGAGAGCGGCGCGGAAGCCCAGGTCGCCGAGAGAGAAACGCCCGTCGAGCTCAAGTCCCGTCGCCTCGATGGTCCCGGCGTTCCGGCGCTGGCGCAGGACGCCGCCGGCCGGGACGAAGCCCGCCCGGGGGAATGTCGCCGGCCCCGAGCCGATGGTGACGTTGACGATGGCGTCCTCGATCCGGGTCCGGAAGGCGGTGGCGGTCAGGGACGCGCGGTCGCCGGTCCAGCTCCAGCCGGCCTCGACCCCCTTCACCCGCTCCGGCTCCAGGGCGGCATTGGCTTCGGTCAGGTCATTGCCGACGCGGAAGGGGCGGTGCAGCTCGTTCAGCGTCGCCGGACGGAAGCCCGAGTATCCGGCGGCGCGCAGCGCATGACCGCCGCCAAGGTCGCGCCGGATGCCCAGACGCGCGCTGACCACCTCGCCCGAGCGGTCCGGATCGGTCTCGTCCAGTGTCGGCAGGCCGGTGGTGCGATCGCGCTCGAACCGGCGGCCGGATGCGTTCTCCCAGCGGTCGACCCGCAGGCCGCCCGCCGCCAGCCAGGAACCGATGTTGATGCTGCCATCGGCATAGAGGCCGGCGACGGCGGTCTCGCCGCCGGCGATCCGGTCGCGGGTGAAGGCGCCGCCCATGTAGCGGAACATTTCGCGGGTCTCGCCGTTGGCGAAGCGGGCGTCGGCGCCGACCTCCAGCTCGGTGCGACCGATGCCGGAGACGCCGACCCAGCGGGCGGCGGCATTGACGCCCCACCCGGTCGCCGGGGTCTCGAATTGATCGTTGGCGGGGGTGGTGCTGGCGCGATCCGCCGCGACGGCGACCGACGTATTGGCCAGATCGCTCTCGCGCCGCCAGGCCTGCAGCCGCCAGCCCATTCGGTCCGCGCGAGGTTGCAGGGCCGCCGTCGCCGACAGCGCATTGCCCGAGGCCGTGGCGCGGGCCCCTTGCAGACCCGAGCCGCGATCCTCCTCGAAGGCCGAGGCGCGCAGGGCCAGCACCGCCTCGCCCACCGGAAGGTCCGCACGGAGGCTCGCCGACCGGACCTCAAGGTCCAGCGGCGTATCGGCCGCGCCCTGGTTCGCGCCGCGCACGGGGACGTAGCCATCGCTGGTCTCGTACAGGCCCGAGGCGACGATCCGCGCGGGCCCGACCTGAAGGGCGCCCGAACCGGACAGCCGGGCGCCGCCGTGTTCCGCAAGGCTGCCGTCGACGGTCCAGCCTGCGTCCCTTTCACGGAGCTGGATCACACCCGTGAGAGCCCCGGCTCCATACGGTCCCGCGCCCGCGCCGCGCACGATATCGAGGCCCGACAGGCTCCCGGTCGGAACCTGGGACCAGATCACCCAGCCGCCGAAGGGATCGTTCAGGGGCACGCCATCCAGCGTGACCAGGGTTCGTCCCGCACCGGACGGTGCAATGGCCCGCAGGCTGATGCCCTGGGTCGTCGGGTTGGCGGACAGGCTGGACGTGCGGCGGAAAAGGGAGACGGCCGGGGCCTGCGACAGGGCCTCGTCCAATCGCTGTTCGGCTCCCAGATCACGCTCGTCCAGACGGATGACGGAGAAGGCCGCCTCGCTGGCGGCGGCGGGCAGGCGCGCGCCGGTGACGACGATTTCGGAAAGCCGGGCGGGGGCGGGCGGGGGAGCGTCCTGGAACATGCGAGCGTGACAATACCCGACTGTTGATCGGGTTGCGCGCTCAGGCGGCCGCGGCGGCCATCGGTCGCGTCAGCACCCGGCGGATGGCGTTCAGAAGCACGTCCGGCTGGATCGGCTTCTGGGCAACGCCATCCATGCCGGCGGCCAGATAGTCCCGTTCGTCGCGCGGATCGGCGTTGGCCGTCAGGGCGAGGATCGGCAGGGCCGCAGCGGGGCCGCGAAGGCCGCGGATCGCGCGCGTCGCCTCGACGCCGTCCATGACAGGCATCTTCACATCCATCAGCACCAGATCGAACGGACGGTCCTGAACCGCCTCGACCGCCTGCTGTCCGTTCCCTGCGGCTTCGTGGGTGCAGCCGAAAAGCTCCAGCACCTTGCCTGCCACGAACCGGTTGGCGGGGTTGTCGTCGACGATCAGCACGTGGAGCGTCTGGTGCGGCGTGGCGGGCTCCTCGGCCGGGGCGGTATCGACCGAGGCGGCGTCGGCCAGCGGCAGGCGCAGATCGAACACGAAGCCGGCTCCGCCGAGCGCCGAGCGTTCGACCCGGATGCGCCCTTCCATGCGCTCGACGATCTGGCGGCAGATGGCCAGACCCAGACCGGCGCCCGCGCCCTCGCGCCCCGCCTTGCCGGTGTTGAACGGGTCGAAAATCGTCCGGGCGGTCTCGTCGTCGACGCCCGGGCCGCTGTCATCCACGCTCATGGTGATGGCGGCGAAGTCGCCCTCGAGCCGGGAGCGGATACGGACGTCGATCCGTCCGGCGGGCGTGAACTTGATGGCGTTTCCGATCAGGTTGTTCAGCAACTGCTTCAGCCGCATCTCGTCGGCCACCACATGGGCGGCCTCGAGGTCGCAACCGACCTCGAGCGAAAGGGCCTTCTCCCCGGCGCGCGGCGTCCACAGTGCGGCCAGATCACGGGCCACGCCTTCCAGCCCGACCACGCCGTCCTCGAAGGTCATGATGCCCGCCTCGGCGCGCGACATGTCCAGAGCGTCGGTCAGAAGGCGCAGCAGGCTCTGGCCGGAGTCGAGGATGGTGCGGACATAGGGCTTCATCGCGTCCTGCGTCAGCTCGCGCTCCATCAGGGCCGCGACGCCCAGCACGCCGTTCAGGGGCGTGCGGATCTCGTGGCTCATGACGGCCAGGAACTCGGACTTGGCGCGGCTCGCGGTGCGGGCCTCCTGCTCGGCGCGGGCGAGGTCCCGGGCGAGGGCGCTCATCGCCTCCGCGCGACGGCGATAGACGGCGCTGCCCGCCTGCAGCAGATGCACGCCGGCGCCGACGCCGACGTAGCGGCCTTCCGAAACGACGATGAAGCCGTTCAGGAGCGATCCCAGGTTGGTGGCGTCCAGATCGCCGAACAGGTCCTCGACCTCGGCCTGTGCGTCCAGGACCTTCGGTGCGGGATCCATGAAGCTGGACGCCGGTCGGCGGGCATAAAGGGCGCGGCCGAACTCGGCGGCCATGCGCAGGGTGAAGGCGTTTCGCTCCACCAGACCGACCGGACGTCGATCGACGTCCACCACGGCGATGGCCAGCGTGTCCGGCTCGTTCTCGAAGCGCTCGAATACGACGGCGCCGAAAGTTTCGGGCGTGATCGGATCCGAGCCGCTGGCGAAGTCACCGATCCTGGCCATGTACGCAAAACTCCCCGCGGGCAGGGGGCTTATCGGGTCAGAGCGCTTAACGCCGGCTTTGCCGTACGTGAAATTTTCGCGATATTGTCTTGAAAATCAGTCCGTAAGCGGACTTCAAAGTCGGGTGAGGAGTTCCGCCGCGAAACTTGAGAGGGTGTCGTCTCTGGCGCCCATGACGATGATGCGGTCGCCCGGTCGGGCCAGCTCGATCAGCCGGTCGCCGCAGGCGTCGCGGGTGGGCAGGGCCTCGGCCTGTCGTCCGGCGGCGCGAACGCCCGAGGCGACGTCCTCGCTGCCGACGCTGCGATCGGTGGTGCCGCCGTACTAGACCGGCTCGGGCATCCGCAGAACGTCGTCCTCGCGCATCAGGCCGGCGAAGCCCTCGACGAACTCCGACTTCATCAGCTTCAGTGGACCGAAGCCGTGCGGCTGGAACAGGATCAGCAGGCGGCCGTCGAAGGCATGCAGGGTCTTCAGGGTCGCGGCGATTTTGTCCGGGTTGTGGGCGAAGTCGTCGATGACGGTCACGCCGTTGGCCGCGCCTACCACCTCCATCCGGCGACGGATGCCGCTGAAGCCTTCCACCGCCCGCACGGCCTCGGCCAGCGGCACGCCGAGCGCCCGCACGGCGCCGAGGGCGGCCAGGGCGTTGGCGACATTGTGGGCGCCCGGCACGCCAAGAGTGACGGCAACGCTCTCGCCGTCGCGCTCGGTCAGGGTGAAGGCCATGCCGGTGGCGCGCGGCTGCAGATCGTGGGCTGACAGGGTTGCGGTCTCGTCGCCCAGAGCGAAGGTCACGACCTTGTCCGCGGGCAGGGTCTGGGCCAGCGCCGCCGTCTCGGGGTTGTCGAGGTTCAGCACGGCGGTCGAGGCGCGGGCGGTGAAGCCGCCGAACAGCTCGCGCAGCTCCTCCATCGACTTGTGATCCAGCGAGATATTGGAGACCACCGCGACGGTCGGATCGTAGCGGGCGATGGAGCCGTCGCTCTCGTCCACTTCGGACACGAACAGATCCGGACCGCCGATCAGGGCGCTGGCGAAGGGATGGTCGGCGTCGGCGAAATTCTTCATCACCGCGCCGTTCATGACGGTCGGTTGGCGCCCGGCCTGATGCAGTATCCAGGCGACCATGCCGGTTATGGTCGACTTGCCGCTGGTGCCCGCGACGCCGATTGATGTCGGCGCCGAGTTGAACAACTGCGACAGAAGCTGGGGTCGGGTCAGGATGGTCGCGCCGGCCCGCCTCGCCGCGCCGATGTCGGGCACCGTGTCCTCGACCGCGCCGGTGGCGACCACGATCTGGTCCGCGCGGGTGACGCCCGAGCCGTCCTGCGCATGCAGGGTCACGTCGTGCGCTTCCAGCCAGGCGAACTTCTCGGGCGTGCGACCCTGGTCCCGCGAGCGGTCCGAACCCTCGATCCGGTTCCCGCGCGCCTGCACGATCATCGCCAGGGGCAGCATTCCGGAGCCGCCGATGCCGCAGAAGAAATAGTCGTTCGCCATGACCGCTGAGTAGAGGGGGAAGCAGACGAGGGGAAGGGATTGGTTCGCAAGCCCGGCGCGGCTTATGAAGGGGACGCACAGTCCGGGGATCGCAGTCTTGAAGATCGGCATTGTCAACGCCAGTTCGCGCTTCGCCGAGACGCGCGGGGAAGCCATCAAGGCCTGGTTCGAGGCCAGTGTGCCCGACCGCTCGATCAGCTTCGTCTTCCATCCGGCGGTGTTCCAGAAGCACGGCCATTTCGGCGGGGACGACGCGACGCGCGCCAACGCCTTCGTCGAGTTCGCCAACGACCCGCGGCTGGACGCGATCTGGTTCGCCCGGGGCGGATACGGGTCCTGCCGGATCGCCGAGGCCATCCTGCCGCGCCTGAACGACGTGGCGCGCGAGAAGCGATACCTCGGATATTCGGACGCCGGCAGCCTTCTGGCCATGCTCTACAAGGCCGGCTTCCCGCACGTCGCCCACGGGCCGATGGCGTCGGATGCGGTGCGCAGTGATGCGACGGCGTGGCGGGCGCTGGACTGGCTGAAGACCGGCGCGTCGTCATCGTGGGAGCCGACGCTGCACGACGACCCTCGCCCGGCGGTCGCCTTCAACCTGAGCATCCTCGACGCCTTGGTGGGGACGTATCTGGAGCCGGACCTGACCGGCCATGTTCTGATGCTGGAGGATGTGTCAGAGCCGCTCTACCGGATCGACCGGATGATGTTCCATCTGACCGCCCAGCCGTCGATCCGGCGGGTGGCCGGCATTCGACTGGGGCGGGTGTCCGAGATCGTCGAGAACGACCCCGACTTCGGCCTGACGCCCGAGGAAATCGTCCGCTACTGGTGCCAGCGGTCCGGCATCGCCTACCTTGGCGGCGCGGACATCGGCCACGATCGCGAGAACAAGGTGGTGCCTTTCGGCCACCGTTAACCCAAACTTTCCCGCACACGGGGAAAGCGATGGACAATGTGTCCAGATCTGGGCACATACGCCGCCAACGGAGCACTGGCGCGTCGATCGCTGCCGGCTCTGGGACGGCTCGGTCGGCGTTCGGGGGGACGCCGACCGACCGTCGCTCTTCTCCGAAATCGCGACGATCTGGCGCTGGCGCATCCGCGCGCGCCGGGCCATCTAGTTCTCCATGAACCGCCGCAGCCTCCTGATCCGGACCGCCGCCCTCGTGGCCCTCGGCGCCGGCGCATGGTGGGCGCGAGAGACGCTGCTGTGGCCCGAGCCGAAGCTGACCTTCACCGGCGACGGCGCCACGCCCTGGCTGCCCTATGCGCGCCGGTCGCTGACGCCGACCGTCGAGGTGAGCCTGGCCGGACAACGCCATCTGGCGCTGATCGACTCGGGCGCCCAGTATTCGGTGATCGACCGGGGACTGTTCGAGACGCTCCCGGAGACGCAGCGGTCGCTGTTCGAGATGCCTCTGGTCGCCTACGGCGTCGGCGGCGGGACCCAGATGGGACGTGGCACGACGCTGGAGATCGGCCTGCCGCACCTGACCATCGGCGGGTTGCGCGCGGCGATACTCGACCTTGGCCCGCTGGCGTCCGAACAGGGATTGAGCACGCCGCTGATCCTCGGACAGGACGTGCTTGGGCAGGCGGTGCTGGCGTTGGATCCGGCGCGCCGGCACGTCCGGCTGATCCGCCGCGACGCCTTCGTTCGCCCGCGGGACCTGATCGAGACGCCGGCGCAGAAGAAGGGCACGGCCCTGCAGGCCGAACTCACCGTCGAGGGCGTGACGCTGAACGCGGTGGTCGACACAGGCGCCTCGGGCCTGCTCGGCCTGAGCCGCGACGCCGCGACGACGGTCGGCCTGATGGACGGCCGCCCGACGCGCGAAGGCAGCAGCCTGGTGCTGGGCGGAGCGCTGCGATCCGTGATCGTCGAGGCGCAGACGGTGACCTTCGCGGACCACCTGTACAACGACGTCGATGTCGGGGTGTTCGACCAGCCGCCGCTGCCCAACTTCCCGGGCGGTCTGGTCGGCATGGCGGCCTTCCGCGGGCGGCGGGTGGCGATGGATCTGGGCGCGGGGACGATGCACGTTTCCCGTCCGCTGGACCTGACGGTCGGGCGCTAGGGGTTCAGGGCCGGACCTGACCGGTCCCGCGCACAATATATTTGTAGCTGGTCAGCTGCTCGGCTCCGACGGGCCCGCGGGCGTGCAGGCGGGAGGTCGAGATGCCGATCTCGCCGCCGAAGCCGAACTCGCCACCGTCCGCAAACTGGGTGGAGGCGTTCCACATGACGATGGCGCTGTCGACGGCATTCAGGAACTCGGCGGCGGCCCCGGCGTCGCCGGTCACGATCGCCTCGGTGTGGCCCGAGCCGTAGCGCCGGATGTGCTCCGCCGCCCCCGTCACGCCGTCCACGATCCGCACCGCCAGCGTCGGGGCCAGATATTCGGTGCTCCAGTCGGCCTCGTCGGCGGGGGCGATGTCCGAAACCAGTGCACGGCTGGCCTCGTCTCCGCGCAGGGCGCAGCCGGCCGCGGTCAGGGCTTCGGCGATCGGCGGCAGCAGGCGGTCCGCAGCCTGCCGATCCACCAGCAGGGTCTCGGTCGCCCCGCAGACGGAAACGCGCCGCATCTTGGCGTTCAGCACCACGTCGACGGCCATCTGCGTGTCCGCCCCGGCATGCAGGAAGGTGTGGCACAGGCCTTCGAGATGGCCCAGAACCGGCGCGCGCGCCTCGGCCTGCACCCGGGCGACCAGGCTTTTCCCGCCCCTCGGGATCAGCAGGTCGATGGTCCCGTCCAGCCCGGTCAGCAGTTCGCCCACGGCGGCGCGATCCGGCGTGCCGACCAGCTGAATGGCTTCTGCCGGGAGGCCGGCGGCGGACAGGCCTTCGACCATGGCCGCATGGATGGCCAGCGAGGAGGACAGGCAGTCCGAACCGCATCGCAGGATGGCCGCATTGCCCGAGCGGAGGCACAGGGCGGCCGCGTCGGCGGTCACGTTGGGGCGGCTCTCATAGATGATGGCCAGCACGCCGATGGGGGTGGAGATGCGGGCGATGTCCAGGCCGTTCGGCCGATTCCAGCGGGCCAGTTCGCGACCCAGCGGATCGGGCAGCGCCGCCACCTCGGCGACTGCTGCGGCAATGGCCTCGACGCGCGCGGGCGTCAGGGACAGGCGGTCGATCAGGGCTTCGGACAGGCCCCCGGCGCGCGCGCGGTCCACATCCCCGGCGTTGGCGGCGAGAATTTCCGAGGCATGGTCCCGCAGCGCACTGGCGCAAGCAGTCAGCGCGGCCGTCCGCGTCTCCGGAGAGGCTGTGCGCAGGGCGTCGGCCGCACGGCGCGCGCCTCGGCCCATGGCCAGCATGGCGTCATGCATGTTGCTCATTCGCCCTCCAGCACCAGATCGTCACGATGGATCGCGACCTGCGGGCCCCTGTAGCCGACCAGTCGCTCGATCTCGGTCGTGTGCCGTCCCTTGATCAGCAGCATGTCGTCCGAGGCCCAGGCGGCGAGGCCCACGCCGACGCGACGACCGGTGGGATCGACAACCAGAACGCTGTCGCCCCGGTCGAACCGGCCGTCTACCCCTTGCACCCCGGTCGGCAGCAGGCTCTTGCCGGTTTTCAGCGCCGCAATGGCGCCCTTGTCGATGACCAGACGGCCGGACGGATCGACGCTGCCGGCGATCCACGCCTTCCACGCCGCCATCGGGCCGGCGGGTGCGGTGATCAGGGTGGCCGGGGCGCCATCCGCAATCGCCCCTAGCGGGCGATCATTCAGGCCCGACGCGATGACCGTCGCGCAACCGGCGGAGCGGGCGATCCGCGCCGCTTCCAGCTTGGTGCGCATCCCGCCCGTTCCCACCGCCGCGTCTGCGTTGGAGTCGCCTGCCATGGCCATGATCCCGGCGTTCAGCGTCTCGACCAGCGGCATGTGTCGGGCGTGCGGATGGCTCCGAGGGTCGGCGTCGTACAGGCCGTCGATGTCGCTGAGGAGCACCAAAAGGTCGGCCCGCGCCAGCTGCGCCGTCCGCGCCGCGAGACGATCGTTATCGCCGTAGCGGATCTCCTCGGTCGCGACCGTGTCGTTCTCGTTGACCACCGGCACGGCGCCGAGGCGAAGCAGGGCGTCCATCGTCGAGCGTGCGTTCAGCCAGCGGCGGCGGCGCTCGGTGTCCTCGCGGGTCAGCAGCACCTGCGCGGGAGTCAGGCCGTGGGGCGACAACGCCGTCTCCCATGCCTGCATGAGCAGGGATTGTCCCGCAGCGGCGGCGGCCTGCTTCTCGTCCAGGCGGGCGGACCTCGACAGGCCCAGCCGCGCGCGGCCCAGAGCCACCGCGCCGGACGACACGATGATCACCTCGACGCCGCGTCCGCGCAGGGCGGCGACCTCCTCGCCCAGCACGGAGATCCGGGCCAGGTTTGCCCGCCCGCCTTCCGTCAGGAGGGCGGAGCCGATCTTGAGAACAAGACGGCGGGATGAGGCGAAGGCGGAAGCAGCGGCGGTCACGACACGACCTTGCCGCGTCGTGTGCGCTGCAACAAGCGTTCCGGAGCGGGTGACGCTACAGCGCGCGGAAAGTGTCGCAGGCCGCCGGGTCGCCGGACTGGTAGCCCCGCTGCAGCCATTCCACCCGCTCGGCCGAGGAGCCGTGGGTGAAGCTGTCCGGCGACACGCTGCGGCCGGCGTTGCGTTGCAGGGCGTCGTCGCCGATGGCCGCGGCGGTCTTCATGCCCTCCTCGATGTCAGCGGCCGTCACAGCCACCTCGCCGTTCGACACAGCGGCGGCATTGGCGGCCCAGACGCCGGCGTAGCAGTCGGCCTGAAGCTCCAGAGCGACGGAGTAGCGGTTGCCCTCGGCCTCGCTGCTGGCGCGCCGCTGGGCCTGCTGCACCTGCTGCGAGGCGCCCGTCAGGGTCTGGACGTGGTGACCGTACTCGTGAGCGATCACATAGGCCCGGGCGAACTCCGCGCTGGAGCCGCCCATCCGCTCCATCTCGGCCCAGAACGACAGATCCAGATACACGTGCTGGTCGGCGGGACAGTAGAACGGGCCCATGGCCGCCTGGCCGAAGCCGCAGCCGGTGTTGGTGCCCTGCTCGTAGAGAGTGACCGTCGGCGCGCGATAGCCCTGCAGCTTCGTCTTCCAGACATCGTCGACGTTGGTGCCGATGACGTCGACGAAACGGCCTGCCTGATCCTCGGGGCTGCCCTGCGCGCCTTCCTGTTGCGTGGCGGCGCCAAGCTGGCTGGTGATCTGCTGGGTCGTCTGCGGGTCGATGCCGAAGACGAAATAGCCGATGGCCGCCAGTACAAGTGCGCCGATGCCTCCGCCTGCGATCCCGACGCCGCCCATGCCGCGCCGGTCATCGATGTTGCCGCCGCGCCGTCCGCCTTCCCACCGCATCGTCGTCCTCCCGCTTTCAGGTTCAAGCTAGGCCGGAACGCGGAGCGAGAGGAAGGGATGCGAAACGATCAGTTCGGGCGACGATCCAGCCAGCTGTCGATCTGGCCGACGTCCGAAGCCGCCCGGCGACGCCGTTCGGTCGCCGCCTCCCGGGCCGCCCGTTCCTCCTCCGGCGAGCGGATCGCGGCCGGGTTCGATGCATAGGGATCGGGTTGTCGAGATTGTTCGATGCGCTGGCGGGCCAGCTCGCCGTCCAGCCGGAGCTGGTGGGTCAGCGCCTGCCGCTGGTCGGACTGGTTGCGGAGCTGGTCCATGCGCTGCCGATGCTGGTCGGACTGGATCTGGTGACGGTCGAAGGTGGACAGACCGGCCGGTGGTACGCGCGGCGGGGTCTGGGCGCGCGCCGGCCCGGCGACGGCCAGCACGGCGAGGGCGAGAGCAATCCGGGTCATGCCTCGAACATGGTCCTCAATAGCGGATCGACCAAGCTGGGCAGCAACCGATTCCGTCGTCGGGATTTTTCAAGACCTACTTTCAAGCTTCCGAAAGGCCCCGCGATGACCATGTCGATGAAGGATCCCGGCTTCAGCCGCGACCCCGAGCTCGAGAAGACGCGCGGTCTCGGCCGACCGGCGGCCTCGGAGATGTCGGGCGAGGATCACGCCGACGATCCGGCGCCCGACCGGCACATCCATTTCTCGCCCGATCCGGCCGAGGAGCCTACAGGGCCCACACCGACGACCGCTTGACCTCCTGATCCTCCAGCTCGCGCGTGGTGGGCACCCGATACTCGGCCAGAAACTCCAGCCCGGTCTTCGGGAAATAGGTGCGGCCCGGGTCGCCGATGATGACCCGCACGCCCCGCGCCTTCGCCTCGCCCAGCCAGGCGATAACCCGCTCCGTCATCGGCTTTTCGTAGCAGACGTCTCCGGCGCAGATGACGTCGACCTCGGGCGGCGGCGCACCCAGCAGATCGTCGGCCGTGAAGGTCAGTGGCACGCCGTTGGCCTGGCCGTTCAGCCGCACCGCCGCGCCGCAGAACGGGTCGATATCAGCGCACAGCGCCGAGGCCGCGCCCGCCTTCATCGCCGCGATACCGACGAGTCCCGAGCCCGCGGCGAAATCCAGCACCTGCTTCCCGGCGACCTCTTCCGGGTGATCCAGAAGCCAGCGTGACAAGGCCTGCCCACCCGCCCAGGCGAAGGCCCAGAACGGGGGCGGCACGCCCATCTCGCCCAGTTCCTCCTCGGTCAGCCGCCAGATCGGCGTCAGTTCGTCCGCCACCCACAGCGAGATTTCCGGCGCATGCGGTACGGGCTGCAGCCGGGTGTTGGCGAGGATGAAGGCTTCGGGGTCCGAGATCACACGCGGTCAGTAGCGGGCTTCCCGCAAAGGCGATAGCGATTGTCGTCCGACGTCCCGGCCTATATATGGCATATACGAAACGTATATTCCGAGGTCACCCATGGGCATCGTCAACATCGACGACGAGCTGCACGAACAGCTGCGTCGGGCCAGCAAGGCGTCCTGTCGGTCGATCAATGCCCAGGCGGCGTTCTGGATCAGGATCGGGATGCTGGGTGAACTGAACCCCGGCCTGACCTTTCAGGAGCTGGCCGCCCGCGAGTTGAAGGCGGCGGGCGTAGGCAAGCCGGACCTCGCGGCGGCCGCGGCATGACCAAGTCTCCGCAGGAACTCGAACTGATGGCCGGGTCCGGCCGGCTGCTGGCCTCTGTCTTCACCTGGCTCGACGGACTGACGCTGGCCGGCATGAGCACGCTGGAGGTCAACGACCGGGTCGAGGCCTTCATCGTCGACGAGTTGGGGGCGAGGCCGGCCAGCAAGGGCCAGTACGGCTACGGCTTCGTGCTGAACGCCTCGATCAATGCCGTGGTCTGCCACGGCGTGCCGTCGGCAGACGAAATCCTGAAGACTGGCGACATCGTCAATCTCGATATCACCCTGGAGAAGAACGGCTTCATCGCCGACTCCAGCAAGACCTACATGATCGGCGAGGTCTCCCCGGCTGCGAAACGGCTGGTGCGCACCACCTATGAGGCGATGTGGAAGGGGATCCGGGTCGTGAAGCCCGGCGCGACCCTGGGCGACATCGGCTACGCGATCGAGAGCCACGCGAAGAAGGCCGGCTATTCGGTCGTGCGCGACTTCTGCGGCCACGGCATCGGCCGGGAGATGCACGAGGATCCGCAGATCCTGCATTTCGGCAAGCCGGGCCGCGGGCTGACGCTGAAGGAAGGCATGACCTTCACTATCGAACCCATGTTGAACCAGGGCCGCGCGGGTACGGAGACGGCCGATGACGGCTGGACCGTCACGACCATCGACGGAAAGCTTTCGGCCCAGTTCGAGCACACGGTGGCGGTGACGAAGGACGGCGTCCGTGTGCTGACCCTCCGGCCCGATGAGAAGGCCGCAGCCTAGCGGGACGCGGCCTCGCGCAAGACTTCGGCATAGCCGCCGGCCACCTCAATCCGCGCGCCCTGCGGCTTGCCGCGCACCGCCCGGTGTAGTGCGGGCAGGCGCCAGCAGGGGACGTGCATGAACAGGTGGTGCTCGGCGTGGAAATTGACCCAGTAGGGGGCGATGAAGGCCCGCTCCCACCACGCGGCGCGGGTGGTGCGGGCGGCGCGGAACGGGTCCTTGGCCGATCCCTCGACACAGGCATGCTCGGCGATGTTGCGCAGGCGCGTGACCATCGGGAACCAGGTCGCCATCGGCAGAAGCCACAGGGCGAACCAGACCCACCAGACACCCGCAGCCACGAAGGCCGCCAGCGTCAGCGCGCTGAAGATCAGGAACGGACCGATCGAGCGTCCCGTGACGATGGCCTCATAGGCATGGTCGTCGGTGGCGCGCTGCGCCGTCCGGCCCCGCATGGCCGCCAGAGGCAGCAGGACGCGCTGCTTGAGGAAGGTCTGGCCGGTCAGGTCGCGGATCAGCTTGCGGCGCAGGGAGGCCGGCGTGACAGGGAAAGGGGCCGACAGGGCGAGGTCCGGATCCTCGGGCTGCCGGGCGAAGCGGTGGTGCGCCAGATGATAGGGGCGATAGCTGTTCAGACTGGCTCCGACCGGCATGGCGCACAGCCAGTGGCCGAGGAAGTGGTTCAGCCGGGCAGTGGTCGACAGGCCGCCGTGCGCCGCCTCATGCATCAGGATCGCAAGCCCCAGCTGCCGGGTGCCGATCACCGCCACGCAGATCGGAATCAGGATCGGCCACCGCACGCCCACAGCGACCGCCAGCGCGATCACCGCCCAGCAATGCAGCACCAGCAATGGCCCGACCCACGCACGACGCGACTGGAAGGGCGCCCATTCCTCGGGCGTGAAGAGATCGGCGGGGCGGGCGCGGGGCGCGGCGGACATGCGCCGAGGCTAGGCCTTGCGCCTGCGGTTGGCAAAGGGGTGGGGTGTGTCACGCGATCCTGACGAAATGTCAGGTTGACATGACATTTTGATCGTGTAAGGTCAGCCTTACATCAAGTCAGGAGAAGTTGTCATGTGGTCGACCTGGAACAACGGCACCCCCGCCGGCCGGCGCTATGTCATCCGCACATGGGCCTTCATGGTTCCCTACGTCGCGGTCTGTGTGTCGATGATGACGACCGACGCCTTCGATGACATCATCGGCAGACCCGCCGGCTGGTTTCTTGCGGCGGCCGTCTCGGCCCCGATCATGGGTCAGATCTGGGCGACGCTGAGCCTGATGCGCGAGAGCGACGAGTTCGTTCGGGCGGTCACCGCCAAGCAGTTCATCATCGCCGCAGGCATGGCTCTGGCGCTGGCCACCTTCTGGGGCTTCGCCGAGACCTTCGCCGCAGCGCCGCACATCCCTGCCTGGCTGATCTACCCGGTCTTCTGGGCCTGCTTCGGCGTGATCGCCCCGTTCGTGAAGGCGTCGAATTGATGCGCAACCGACTGAAGCTGCTGCGCGTCGAGCGCGGCTGGACCCAGGAGCAGCTCGGCCAGGCGCTGGGCGTCTCCCGCCAGGCCGTGAACGCTCTCGAGACCGAGAAGCACGATCCGTCTCTCGACCTCGCCTACAGGATCGCGGTGCTGTTCGAGCGGCCCGTGGAAGACGTCTTCGAGAACCCTCACGCCTGACGCCGTCGGGCTCAAACCAAGGACATCGACATGCTGCACATCCGCCACCTCGCCGGGCGTTCGACCCTGCGCGCCCTGTTCCTCGCCTCCGCCGCAGCGGCCTCGATCGGCGGTGGTATCCTGTTCGCCACCGAGGTTCTGGCCGGGCCGGTTCCCGCACAGGCCGTCGCGCCCTTCGTCTCAAGCCGTCTGTCCGTCGAGGTTGTCGGGCAGGGGCCGGACGTCATCCTGATCCCCGGCTTCGCCTCCTCCCGCGAGGTCTGGCGCGCCGAGGCCGAGCGGCTGAAGGCGACGCACAGGGTGCACCTGGTTCAACTGGCGGGCTTCGCCGGCGAACCCTGGACGCATGGTGAAGCGCCGGTCCTGCAACCGGCCGTCGACGAGATCGTCCGCTACATCGCCGACCAGCGCCTTCAATCCCCGGCCGTGATCGGCCACTCGATGGGCGGTCTGACTGCCCTGTTGATCGCCCAGCAACATCCCGAGGCGATCGGCAGGGCGATGACCGTCGACAGCCTGCCCTTCTTCAGCGCCCTGTTCGGGCCGCAGGTCACCGTAGAGACCGCGGGTCCGTTCGCCGATCAGGCGGCGGCGGGTATGCTGGCGGCCGGCGAGGACGCGTTCCGGGTCTCGCAGGCCCAGGGCGCGCCCGGCCTCTCCCGCGACCCGGAGACCCAGCGCCTGATGGTCGAGTGGAGCCTGGCCGGCGATCGTCGCGCGATGGCGACGGCGATCAGCGAGGTGATGACCACCGACGCCCGTCCCGGACTGGCCGGACTGCGCGTGCCGGTCTGGGCGCCCTACGCCTCGGACGCCAACGGCGGGGCGCCGGCGGCGATGGCGGACGCCATGTGGGCCCGCGAGTACGCCGGCGCGCCCAACGTCCGCCTGATCCGGGTTGATGACAGCCGCCACTTCATCATGGCCGATCAGCCGCAGCGGTTTGCGGAGATCGTGGACCAGTTTCTCGCCGACTAGACTACCGGCGCCGCAGTCGGGGTCACATCTCCGGCCCTGGCCAGGTTTCCGCCGAACTCGCCGATGTAGGGCGTGGACAGAAGGGACCGGAAGACCGAGGCCGGGATGGCGATCTCGTAGGCGCCCTCCGCGTAGGGGCCGACCTGATAGGGACCGATCAGGAAGGTCAGGCCGGCGGCCTTGCCCGGCTGGTCGCCCGGCATCAGCACGAACTCGGTGGATGCGGCCTTTGGACAGGACCAGTCACCGTTGGTTCCGCCGAGCGTCAGGCCGGCGGAACCGGGCGATCGGGCGCGTTTGGCGGCATTGATCGCCGAGCACAGGGCCTGGTCCAGCACCGAGGTGTCGGCCCCGCGCTTGAACAGGTCGGAGAAGCCGATACGGCGCTTCAACGCCTTGTCCCACAGGATGCCGCCGGTCAGCGTGTTGGGATGGGCGCCGCCCGAGTAGTCGAATGCGACGCGCTTCAGACTCAGCAGTTTTCCGGTCTCGGCGGCGCTGGTGATGGTGACCGTATTCTCGAACGGCGGCAGGCCGGCATCGCCGCCGGCCTCCGTGCGGTCCGCCTGGGCGCCCTCGACGAACTGGCGAAGCTTGCGGACTTCGTCGGCGTAGAGGGCCGCGTGCAGATCGCCCTGCCCCTTGATCGCGACCGGCAGCGTCAGGCTGACGTTGGCGAAGGGCGTCTTCGTCTCGTAGGCCATCGGAGCGGCGGCCTCGGCGGTGGTCACCGCGGCGGCGGTCTGCCCGGCATTCGCGGCGGCCGGCGCTGGCCTGTCCTGATCGCGATTGCAGGCCGCGAGCGTCGCGCCGACGGCGGCGGCGATCAGAAGGGCGCGGGTCAGGCCGGTTTGCGGGATCATGCGGGTCTCCTTCACAGCGGAAGCGGCACCGTGCCGAGAATGATGGCGAGAAGCAGGATGAGGCCCGCCTCGCGGTTCGATTTGAACAGACGCAGCGCCAGTGCGCCATCGTCGTTCCGGACCCGGCGGGTCTGCCACGACAGATGCAGGGCGTAGAGCGTCAGGGCGATGTAGAACAGAACCCCCAGACCGGCGACGACGCCCGCACCGGCCGCGAAAGCAATCGCGAAGAGATAGAAGACGCCGACGCCGAGGCGGACGTTCGAGCCCAGACGGCGGGCCGAGGACTTCACCCCGACCATCGCGTCGTCCTCGATATCCTGCAGGGCGTAGATGGTGTCGTAGCCCAGCGTCCAGAACAGGCCGCCGAGATACAGAAGCAGGGCGGGCAGCCACGCGGCGTCCACACCGACCCGGCTGCTTTCGGCGATCGCCACGCCGTTCTCCAGCGCGATGTGGTGGTTCAGCGTGATCAGTCCCAGCGCCGGAATCGCCGCGGCGAAGCCCATCAGGGCGCCCCAGTTGAAGGTCAGGCCCAGCCACGCCTGCGGCCACCAGGTGACCCGCTTCATGAAGGGATAGATGGCGACCAGCAGCAGCGACAGGACGCCCAGCCCGATGGCAGTGCGTCCAAGGGTGAGCAGGATCAGGAAGCTGATCAGGCTGCAGGCCCCGGCATAGATCAACGCCTGCTTGCGGCTGATCCGGCCGGAGGCGACCGGGCGGGCTGCGGTCCGGGCCACCTTCCGGTCGATGTCGCGGTCGACGACGTCGTTGAAGGCGCAGCCGGCGGCGCGCATCAGACAGGCGCCGATCACGAAACCGACAACCAGCCACAGGGTGCGCAGGTCTGGCGTAAGCCCGTGCGCTCCGATCGCCAGGGCAATGCCCTGCCACCCGGGGATCAGCAGCAGCCAGATTCCGATCGGCCGATCGAACCGGCCCAGCTTCAGCCAGGGCTTGAGACTCTCCGGCGCGTGCCGGTCGACCCAGTTGGCGCCGGCATCGGGAAGGGGGGCGGACTTCATCCGGTGCAGATAGCCGGTTCGGCCGCGCCGGAGAAGGTTCGCCCGGAGCGGTGTCGGCTTACTGGTGGATGGTCTCGCCGTGCTGGGTGTAGTCCAGCCCCTCGATCTCGGACTCCTTCGTGACGCGCAGGCCGACGGTGTATTTGCAGATCATCAGGATCACGAAGGTGCCGATGGCCGACCACGCCATGACGGCCAGCAGGCCCACGATCTGGTTCACGACATTGGCGTTCTCGCCCGCCGCGTTGATCGTAGTCGTGGCGAACACGCCGGTCAGGACGGCGCCGACGATGCCGCCCACGCCGTGCACCCCGAAGGCGTCGAGGCTGTCGTCATACTTGAGCGCGCGCTTCAGCCAGACCGCTCCGGCGTAACAGGCCGGACCGCAGAGCAGGCCGATGAAGAAGGCGCCCTTCGGATCCACGAAGCCCGCGGCCGGGGTCACGCCGACGAGGCCGGCGACGATGCCGGACAGCAGTCCCAGCAGGGTCGGCCGCCTGTGGTCGATCCACTCCACGGCGGTCCAGCCTACGGCGGCCGCCGCGGCGGCGACGATGGTGTTCAGTGCGGCCACGGCGGCGATGCCGTCGGCGGCCCAGGCCGAACCGGCGTTGAAGCCCAGCCAGCCGACGAACAGCAAGCCCGTGCCGATGGCGGTGAAGGCGAGGTTGTGCGGCGCCATGTTGTCCCTGCCGAAGCCCTGACGCGGGCCCAGAACCAGACAGGCGACCAGACCGGCGACACCTGCGTTGACGTGCACCACGGCTCCGCCGGCGAAGTCGAGCACGCCGTGCGAGCCCATCCAGCCGCCGCCCCAGACCTGATGGCAGATCGGCACATAGACGATCAGGTGCCACAGGGCGAAGAACAGGATCGAGGCCGAGAATTTGATCCGCTCGGCAAAGGCGCCGGCGATCAGGGCCGGGGTGATGATGGCGAAGGTCAGCTGGTAGGCGACCCACAGGAACTCGGGCAGGCCGGGCGTCAGGCTGTGCGCTGTGGTCGGGGTCAGGCCATTGAGGAAGGCGGCCTGCAGTCCGCCGATGACGCCGTTGGTCGCTTCGCTGCTGGTCCCGAAGGACAGGCTGTAGCCGACCGCGAACCACAGGACGGTGACGATCGCCAGGGCGGCCGTCGAGTGGGCGATGGTGGCGATGACGTTCTTCTTGCGGACCATGCCGCCGTAGAACAGCGCCAGACCGGGCAGGGTCATCAGCAGCACGAGCGCGGTCGAGGTCAGGATCCAGCTGCTGGACGCCTCGTTCAGCGCCAGTGTCGTCTGGTGCGCCAGCAGCGGCGTTTCGGGCGAGGCCGCCAGAGCCGGCGCAGCGGGAAGCGCGCCCGAAAGAAGACCGAGAGTGAGAAGAATGCGGCGCATGGGATGACCGGTTCCGGGGAGGAGGACTCGGCCCGAACCCGCGTTCGACCCGCGGACAGGGATAGGAGACTATCGCGCCGCGGCAGGCAATTCATTTCGTGTGCGGCGCAATAAAATCCTGCGACGCTGCGCTGGCGTGGTGTCTTCGGCGCGTTATCGGCACGGACTTGCCGCGCGATCTCGCAGACGCGTCAGATCCTGTAGAAGTCCCGGTACCAGTCCACGAACTTGCGTACGCCGATGTCGATCGGGGTCTTCGGATCGTAGCCGATGGCGGCGCGGGTCTCGGTGACATCCGCCTCGGTGCGGGTCATCTCGCCCTCCTGCGTCGGCATGACGTTCAGGATCGCCTTCCTGCCGATGGCGTCCTCCAGCACCGAGATATAGCGCGAGAGCAGTTCGCGACGCCCGGCCCCGAGGTTCAGCAGCCGCCAGGGCGCGACACCGCTCGTGGCCTGACCCGGCGCCTCCGCCCGCCAAGACGGATCCTTGCCCGGCACGTCGTCCAGCGCCGCGACCACCCCGTCGACGATGTCGTCGACATAGGTGAAGTCCCGCTCCATCAGACCCTCGCCATAGACGTCGATCGGACGGCCCTCGAGTATGGCGCGGGTGAATTTGAACAGCGCCATATCCGGCCGGCCCCACGGGCCGTAGACGGTGAAGAACCGCACGCCGGTCGAGGGAATGCCGAAGATGTAGGCATAGGAATGGGCCATCGCCTCGTTGGCGATCTTGGTCGCGGCATAGACGTTCAGCGGGTGGGCCACGCCCTGCTGCACCGAGAACGGCAGGGCCGCCGAGGCGCCGAACACCGAGCTGGTCGAGGCGAAAACCAGATGCTCGGCCTGCACTGCCCGCGCGCCTTCCAGCACGGTCAGGAAGCCGACGACATTGCTATCGACGTAGCTCTCGGGGTTCTCGACGCTGTAGCGAATGCCGGCCTGCGCCCCGAGGTGAACGATGCGCCGCGGCTTGTGCGTCGCGAACAGCCCGGCCATGCCTTCGCGATCCGCAAGATCCATCGTGTGATGGACATAGGCCGGATCGGTCGTCAGCAGATCGAGCCGCGCCTGCTTCAGCGCCGGGTCGTAATAGCTGTTCAGGTTGTCGACGCCGATGACGGTCTCACCGCGCGCCAGCAGCCTGCGCGCGGTGTGGAAGCCGATGAAGCCGGCCGAGCCGGTGACGAGGACGGGTCCGGAGGTCATCCGTCCTCGTTAGCTCCGGCCGGGGCGCGACGCCAGCGTCAGCGTGCGTACCGCGCCTCGACCGGTTCGTACCGGTCCCAAACGACGCGGTCGGCCAGCGAGCGGAGCAGCTTGAGATACTCCGCATGGGTCCAGGCCAGAGGCGTGGCCGAGTTGGTGCCCTGACCGAGGCGGTAGTCGTGGGCGGTGTCGTCGCCGACGCCGTCCCATGCCTGTTCGGGCAGCAGAAGTCCGCCGTTGGCGAAGGACTCCATACCCCGCACATACGTCTGGCGGATGCCGTCGATCTGGCTGGTCATCCAGCCGGCGTCGGCCGAGGGCATCGCCATCAGGGCGGCCAGCTCATAGTGGCCACGCTCGCCGGTGAAGAAGGGCCACAGCCGGCCGCGCTGACCGGCGTGCATCTCGCCGCCGACACCGTAGTTGCCGCCGGTATCAGCCTGCTCGCCGTAACCGTCATTGCCGTAGCGGCGGAAGGCCGGGACGCCGTTCACGTCATAGCGCACGCGGAAGCGATCCTCGCGCGTCTGGTCGTCGTACTCCGGCAGGCTGGCGACGATCGAGTCTGCGGTCGCGGCGCGCACGCCGTAGCGCACCAGTTCGAGGAAGCCGCCGTCGACGATGCGGTCTTCGGGCATGGCCGGCTGCCCGTTGTTCTCGCCGATCGGGGCCTTGTCGTTCGGGTTGTCATTGCGGGTGATGCGGACGAAGTAGCGGCCGTCGCCCCATTCGCCGTCGGTGGTGAACATCCGCGCCTCGACCTTCGACTCATAATCGTCGGCGGCGGCCAGATATCGGGCGGCCGACGTCTCGTCCCCGGAAGCGCGGGCGATGTCGGCGGCGGTCACCAGTCCGGCGATCACGGCGGCGGTCGTCGAGGGCGAATAGCCTTCCTGCTCCTCCCAGCGCTCCTGCTGGGTCCATGGCGGCGTGATCTCACGGTCGTTCCACAGCAGCCCGACCGTGCCGCCGTCGACGAGGAAGTCGGCGGCCGGTTTGATCATCTGGCCGTACATCCGGCTCATCTCGGCGTCGGAAACCAGCCCGGCCTTCCACAGCTTCCAGCCCAGCATGATCGGCATGGCGGTCTGGTCCAGCTGGACCCCGACCCATTCGATCTCGCCATCCACGTGGGTCTTCTGCAGGAACCAGCCGGTGGCGCCGCTGTTGCCCGGCGTCTGCGCATTGACCTGCACCTGCGGAAGATAGCGGAACGCCGCGAGCGGGGTTTCGGTGTCGCCGAGCGCCAGCATGGCCATGGCCACCTGATAGAAGTCGCGCGGCCAGACGGCCTTGTAGCCGGTCGAGCTGCTGGTCGCGTCCACCGTGTCGCCCCACGGGTTCGACAGCGAGGCGATCAGGGCGCCGGCGTGGGTGCGATCCTCCTGCACCTTCAGCATCAGGGCCGAGGCGTACGCGAGTTTGCCGCCATCGGTCGACTGATCCGCCAGACGCGGCAACTGGTCGAGGGAGGCGATATAGTCCTCCCAGCCGACGTGATCGCCCTCACCGTTGAAGCGGCGGAGGACTTCGTCGAGGCCGGTGTTGAAGCTGTTCCACGCCTCAACGCGCGCCGCCCGCCGATTGGCGCCGAAGCCGATGACGAAGTCCTGGCTGAGGGCGGCTCCAGCCCGGATCGTATCGAGCTGCCCGGTCAGCATGATGTTGCCGCCCTGATCACCGGTCGAGTCGTAACGATGATCGAGGCGCCCATCTGCGAGGTCGGTCAGGCCGTCCGACACGCCCACGAAACCGGCGCTGGCGGCGACGAATGGCCGATCGGTTTCGAGCGCGAGATGCGTGTCGCCTTCCGAGGCGAACATCGCTCCGCCGTGGCGGACCTGAACGTCTCCGTCATCTCCGAACCGGCCGACTGTGACCGAACCGATGTCGCCAACACCCGTATTGGCGATGTGCGGCTCCAGCAGCAGATAGGGTGTGACCTCGCCGGTCAGGGCCTTGATCGTGACGCGCACGACGAGGCTCTGGTTGTCCGGATCTGTATAAATCCGCTTCTCGATCTCGTAACGGCCTTGCCTGTCCGTGGTGATGATCCGATAGGCCGGCGACAGCGGCCGACCCTGCGCATCCACGTGCAGATACTCGGTCCGGCTGGTGGTGTCGGTGCCCTCGACCGAAAGCCCGCTCTCGGTCACCACCGCGAAACGCATCTGCCTGATCTGAGCCTCATGGATCAGGCCGTACATGGTCTCGGTCAGGACGCCGTCGGCGATGGAGAACCAGACGCGGCTGACGTCGCCGGTCGGGCCGCCGTCGCCGTACTGGCCGTCGACATAGGCCTCATAGGACGCCCCGGCGCCGGTCTTGGCGGCATTGACCCAGGTCGGCGTGTCGCCGGGCGCGCCCGGGGCTACGGACTGGGCCGCGGCGGGCAGGGCGAGGGCGGCGGCGGCTGCCCCGGCGAGGAGGGTCTGGAAGATACGCATGGAGGGCCTCGTCAGGCGGATACGGGGAGGGGTCATTCGGGCGCCTTGGGCACCAGCAGGCTGGCGATCGCGGCCAGTGCGAAGCTGACGCCGCCGAGGACCAGGGCGAAGATGGCCTGGTCGGCGAAGAAGGTCTTCAGCAGCACGCCCAGCAGGGTCGCGGCGACCAGCTGAGGTACGACGATGAAGATGTTGAAGATGCCCATATAGACGCCCATCTTCCGCCCCGGCACGGCGTTCGACAGGATGGCGTAGGGCAGGGACACGATGCTGGCCCAGGCGAAGCCGACGCCGATCATCGGCAGCCAGAGCAGCGCCGGATCGCGGATCAGGAACACGCCGATGAAGCCGGCTGCGCCCAGCACCAGGTTGATGGCATGGGCGCCGCGCAGACCGGCCCGCCCCGCCAGCACCGGAATGGCGAACGCGGCCAGCGCCGCCGCCCCGTTGTAGATCCCCATCAGGACCCCGACCCAGTCGGCCCCCTGGGCATAGCCGGCCGAGGTCGGATCGGGCGAAGCGTAGTGAACCGCCGTCACCGCCGGGGTCATGTAGATCCACATCGAGAACAGGGCGAACCAGCTGAAGAACTGGACGACGGCCAGACCGCGCATGGTCCTCGGCATGGCGAAGATGTCGTCCAGGATCTGCGTCAGGCCGTTCGATCCGCCCTTCGATTTCGTCGCCGCGACGATCGCCTGCAGCAGGCCGAAGCCGGCCAGAAGTCCGGCGAGGACATAGAGCTCCTTGGCCAGTTGGAGGGCGTTGACAAGAGCGGCCAGCGCGCCGCCGAAGAGCAACCAGGGCAGTGCTCCGAGACCGTAGGCGCGCGCGGTCCGGCCGGCCATGCCTTCGGCCGGCGGGGACGGCTCGAAGGCGTCAAGCTGATCGGGGCTGTATTCCTTCGTCGTGAAGACGGTCCAGAGCACGGCGACCAGCAGGGCGACGGCGCCGACATAGAAGGAGATGCGCACGCTCGACGGCACCACGCCTTCGGGCGCGGTCGAGGCGACGTCGAACCAGTTCGACAGCATCCATGGCAGACAGGAGGCGAAGACCGCGCCGGCGCCGATGAAGAAGCTCTGCATGGCATAGCCGGTCGGGCGCTGCTCCTCGGGAAGATTGTCCGCCACGAAGGCGCGGAACGGCTCCATCGTGATGTTGATGGAGGCGTCCATGATCCAGAGCATCGACGCCGCGACCCAGAGGTAAGGGCTGTGGGGCATGACCAGCAGGGCCAGGGTCGTCAGCACGGCGCCGACGAGGAAATAGGGCCGACGCCGGCCCAGCGGGCTCCACGTCCGGTCGCTGAAGTAGCCCACGATCGGCTGGACCAGCAGGCCGGTCAGGGGGGCCGCGATCCAGAGGATGGCCAGCGAGTCCACCTCGGCGCCGAGGGTCTGGAAAATGCGGCTGGTGTTGGCGTTCTGCAGGCCGAAGCCGATCTGGATGCCGAAGAAGCCGACGCACATGTTCCAGATGGCCAGCCCGCTGAGGCGGGGCCGGATCGTCGCATCCGTGCTCATCGACGCGACCTTCCGATCGGGATGAAGCGGATGGCCTGGCCGCCGCCGGGCGCCAGTTGCAGACTCAGGGTGTCGCTGGCGGTGACCTCGCGCTGCTCGATGACGATGTCCTCGCGGCGGCCCTTCCAGTCGGCGTTCGGTCCGTCACGATAAATCTCGGCGCGATAGCGGCGTCCTGCGTCGAGGAAGGACAGCGGGGCCTGCAGCACCCGGGGATGCTCGTCGGTCACGGCGCCCAGACACCAGACATCCGAGGTCCGGTCCTTGCGGACGATGGTGACGTAGTCGCCGATCTCGCCGTTCAGGGTATGGCTCTCGGCCCAATCGACGGGCACGTCCTTGATGAACTGGAACGGCTCGGGATTGGCCTCGTAGTTGTCCAGCAGGTCGGCCGCCATCTGGATGGGGCTGTAGATGACGACATAAAGCGCGAGCTGTTTCGCCCAGGTCGTGGCGATGCCGTCGGGGCTGCGGGTCTCCATGCCGAAGACGCCGGGCGTATAGTCCATCGGTCCGGCCAGCAGCCGGGTGAAGACCAGGTTGGCCTCGTGCTCGGGCGGGTTGCCCGGCTGGCCCCAGGCGCTGAACTCCATGCCGCGCGCGCCCTCGCGGGTGATCATGTTCGGGTAGGTCCGGCGCAGGCCGGTGTCCTTGTGCGGCTCGTGCGGATTGACCGCGACCTGATAGCGGGCGGCCGTCTGCGCGACGCGCAGGTGGTGCTGCGCCATCGCCTGTCCCTCGTGCCAGGCCAGCCGCGGCTGGCCATCCGGGCCGCGCACGCGCGCGCCGCCGGCGTCGGCGACATAGCCGGTCTTCACCGAGTGCCAGCCGAAACGCTGCATCTGGGAGAAGGCGGGGTCGAGCTGCTGTTCGTAGTGGAAGGCGTTACCGCCGGTCTCGTGGTGGCCGATGATCTCGACGCCCTTGCTGCGCGCGTGGGCGGCGATCCGCTCGATGTCGAAGTCCGGGTAGGGCTGGGTGAAGCTGTAGTCCCAGCCGTTGCCGAACCAGTCGCCGTCCCAGCCGATGTTCCAGCCCTCGATCAGCACACCGCCGAAGCCGTGCTCGGCAGCGAAGTCGATATGGCGGATGGCGTTTTCGGTGGTCGCGCCGTGCTTCGGACCCGAGCCCCAGGTCTTCAGCTCCAGGTGCATCTCCCACCAGATGCCGACGTACTTCATCGGCTTGAACCAGCTGACGTCACCGAGCGTGTTCGGCTCGTTGAGGTTCAGGATCAGGCTGGAATCGACCAGACCCGCGGCGCTGTCCGAAACCTGCAGCGTCCGCCAGGGCGTGGTGCAGGGGACGGCCAGCTCGACTGCGGCGTTCGACAGGCCGGGCGTCAGCGCCGCCTTGAACCGCCCGTGCTCGACCCGGCGCAGGTTCATGCCGGAATAGTCGACCAGCGCCGCCTCGTGGATCGAGACGTGCAGGCCGTCGTTCGTACGCACCGTCAGCGGGGTCTGGGCCACGCCGACCTGATCGATGGCGGTGCGGTTGTAGAGGTACTCCTCGCGGTTCCACTCGAAGGCCGGGATCCACCACGCCGTGCCCGGATCTGCGATCGCGAACTCGGTCAGCTCCTCGCCGATGTTCAGCGCGGTCAGGTTGGGTTGCCCGGGGAACTCGTAGCGGAAACCCAGGCCGTCGTCGTACAGGCGGAACACCACGTCGACACGGCGCTGCAGGCCGAACTTCTCGGTCAGATGGACGCGGAACTCGGTGTAGCGATTGCGCACGAACCGGCGCTCGCCCCACGGCTGCTCCCAGGTGTCGTCATGCTGCGTCGGCGCCTCGGCGGTGACGGCGAAGTTGCGCTCAAGCTTGGGCGCGTCGGTCAGGATGAATCCCAGCCGCGAGGCGGCGATGACCGGCCGGCCCAGTCGCGTGACGGTGTACTCGGGACGCCCTTCGCCCGTGACGCCGACCTCGACCGTCAGCACGCCGCCGGGGGAGGAGGCGCGCGCAACTCCGACCGAACCGGCCGGCGCCTGGGCCACGTCCTGGGCGATCGCCGAGCCGGGCAGGGCGGCCAGAAGCGCCGCGGAGGACACCAGAAAACGACGGGTCAGCATGGGTCACGCACTCCGAAGAACAGGACTTGCCAAGCGCGACCGCAGCGGCGCAGAACAAGCAAGGTTTGCAGCAAATTTTGCAGACGAGATCGTCACAGGACACCGCGTTTGAGCCGTCGCAACACCCGTCTCGAGGATCTGGCGCAGATGGCCGGGGTCTCGATCTCGACCGCCTCGCGCGCGCTCAACGACAGCCCGGCGGTCAACGCCCGCACCAAGCAGCTGATCTGGAAGCTGGCCCGGGAGCACGATTATCCGTTCCGCCGCTACATGCCGTCCGGCCCGGTCGGCGCCGAGGGCGTGATCGCCCTCGTGACTCCGCGGCCCCAGGGGCGCGAGGGCCGACTGAGCGATCCCTTCTTCCTCGAGCTTCTGGCCGGAGTCGGCGAGGCGGCGCGCGAGCGCGGCTGCGACGTGATCATGAGCCACTTCGCGCCGACCTCTTACGACGACCTCTCGGCGGCGATGAACACGCGCGCGGACGGCGTGATCTTCCTCGGCCAGTCCTTCCTGCACCAGAGCCTGAACCGGCTGGCCGAGACCGACGGCCGCTTCGTGGTCTGGGGCGCCGAGATGCCGGACCAGCTGTATTGCTCGGTCGGCTCGGACAACCACGCCGGCGGCCGCCGCGCCACGCGTCACCTCGCCCGGCTGGGCCGCAAGCGCATCGTCTTCCTCGGCGACCTCGATCCGCCCGAGGCCATGCAGCGTCACCGCGGCTACCTTGAGGCGCTGGAAGAGACCGGGCTGGGCGTCGATCCTGACCTGATCATGGAAGCCCATTTCGAGGTCGAGTCGGCCGAGGCCTCCGTCGATGGCCTGATCCGCCGCGGCGTGAAGTTCGACGGCATCGTCTGCGCCTCGGACCAGATCGCCCTCGGCGCCGTGCGGTCCCTGCTGCATGCCGGTCTGCGGGTGCCCGAGGACGTCTCGGTCATCGGCTTCGACAACGTGCCCTTCATCCGGTACGCGCGCCCGGCGCTGAGCACCATCGCGCAGGACACGATGAAGGCCGGCCGCCTGCTCGTGTCCAAGCTGATCGACAACCCCGGCGACGCCGTCGGCCGGTCCGAGCGGATCCCGACAGACCTGATCGTGCGGGAGAGCTGCGGCGGCTGAGATCATCCGGGGTCGCCCGCGAGCACCAGCCCCGCCAGCGGCGGCAGGACGCCGGCCGAACCCGCCTGCAGATTGACCGACTCGACCAGACGCCAGCCTTCGGGCGCGGTCCAGCTCGCCTCGGCATGGCCGAGGTTGAACACGCACATCAGCCGTTCGGCGCCCAGCCGGCGCTCGAAGGCGACCACATCGCCGTCGGCGTCCAGCATCCGCATCTCGCCGCGCGACAGGGCCGGATGTTGCTTGCGCAGTTCGACCAGGCGGCGGGTCACATGGAGCATGGCGTTCGGATCGCTCTCCTGACGGTCGACCGAGAGGGGAACATGGCGCGCGTCCAGCGGCAGCCAGGGCTCGACGCTCGAGAAGCCGGCGAACGGGCGGTCGGCCTGCCATGGCATCGGCGTGCGCGCGCCGTCGCGGCCCAGGGTTTGCGGCCAGTTGGCGATGGCTTCGGGGTCCACCAGGCGATCGAAAGGCACCTCGCCCTGCGGCAGGCCCAGCTCCTCGCCGTAGTAGATGAAGACATTCCCGCGCAGGCACATCAGCAGCAGCATGGCCATGCGCGCCAGGGCTTCCGGATCGCGGCCCTCCGCCCAGCGGGAGATGGCGCGCGGCGCGTCGTGATTGGAGAAGGTCCACGACGGCCAGCCCTGTCCTTGCCGCCCGTCCCAGATGTCGTTGGCCGCCGCCACCATCGCGCCCTTGAGCGCCGGGGCGTACAGGTAGAGGAAGCCATAGGCGCTGTTCAGCCGGTCGTCCCCGGCGGTGAAGGCCTGCATCTCTCGCTCGGCATGATCGCCCCCGACCTCGGCCACGCTGAACCGGCCGCCGTAGCTGTCGGTCAGGGCCCGGATCCGCTTCAGGAAGTCAACGATCTCCGGCTGGCTCTGGTTGTTGATCTTGTCCTGGAAGTCGAACGGCCGGGTCCGCTTGCCGCCCCTGGGCAGCGGCGGATTGTCGGTCAGCTTCGGGTCGTGCATCGAGAAGTTGATGGCGTCGAAGCGGAAGCCGTCGACACCCCGGTCCAGCCAGAATTTCGCGGCGTCCAGAAGGGCGTCCTGAACGTCGGGATTGTGCACGTTCAGCTGCGGCTGTTCCGGCAGGAAGTTGTGCATGAAGTACTGGCCGCGCCGCGCGTCCCAGGTCCATGCCGGCCCCCCGAACACCGACTGCCAGTTGGAGGGCGGCGAGCCGTCCGCCTTGGCGTCGGCCCAGACGAACCAGTCCGCCTTCGGATTGT
Source organism: Caulobacteraceae bacterium (assembly GCA_052441165.1). Lineage (GTDB taxonomy): Bacteria > Pseudomonadota > Alphaproteobacteria > Caulobacterales > Caulobacteraceae > Brevundimonas. Next base: position 119,837 of record JBQVQW010000001.1, read on the forward strand.
CGCGCGACCGCCGGCTCTCGGCGAACCACGGGTGCTGGTCCGAGGTATGGGAGAAGACCAGATCGATGATGATCCGCAGGCCCAGCCGGTGCGCCTTCGCCAGCAGGGCGTCGAAGTCCGCCAGCGTGCCGAAGATCGGATCGACGTCGCAGTAGTCGGCCACGTCATAGCCGAAATCCTTCATCGGCGAGGTGAAGAAGGGGCTGATCCAGACGGCATCCACGCCCAGCGAGGCGATGTGGTCCAGATGGTCGGCGATCCCTTTCAGGTCGCCGATGCCGTCGCCGTTCGTGTCGGCGAAGCTGCGCGGATAGACCTGATAGATGACTGCCCCGCGCCACCATTCGGCGGCGTCGGCACGGGGTTCGGTCGCTTGGAGAATCTGGACGGTCACGCGGGGCCTTCGGAAACGCAGACAACGTAGCCCAGTGCGGGCACGGAAACGGACAGGACGCCCGGCGCGGCGGCGCGGGCAGGGCAGACGCCGAGCGATGCGCGCCAGGACGCGGAACCGGCCTCGACCGGCACGTTCGCGTCGCGCGCTTCGGTCGAGGTGTTGAACACCACCACGGTCTCACCGGTGTCGTCGAGTCGCGAGATCGCGAGCACGCCCGGCGTCTGGTCGGCGATGCGGATGGCCACACGGCCGTGACGCAGGCGGCGGTCGGCGGCGCGCACGCGGGTCAGTTCGGCGATGCGGCGGTACATGTCGGCGGATGGATCGAACGGACCGGTCGCCGAGCCCACGCGCCGGTCGTCGGCGTAGGCGGGGACCTGCGTCTCGAACATGTCCTGCCGGGCGCGGCGGTCGTCGCCGTCGCCCGTGAAGCCCTGCTCGTCTCCGTAGTAGATCACGGGCACGCCCCGCCCCAGCAGGACCATGGCGTGGGCAAGGGCCGAGCGATCCAGCAGCTCCGCGTCGCCGATCTCCGGCAGGGCCTTCAGGATCAGATGGCCGATCCGCCCCATGTCGTGATTGCCGGTGAACGTCGGCAGGCGCCGGGCGGTTTGCGCCCCGCCGGCGTAGATCGGATCGGCGCGCAGAACCTGCGCCAGATTGAACGGCCCCGCCGTACCGGTCGCCGCCTCCTGGATCGCCCGCTGCGAGGCGAAGTCCAGCACCGAGGGCAGGCCGTCCACGACCGTGTGCCGCGCGGCGTCGGCGACGACGAAATCGTAGGTCTCGCCGAAGATGTGGAAGTTCGGAATGCCCCTCGCTCTCGCGCGCTCCAGCATGGCCGGGATGAAGGCCTGCCAGAACTCCGGGTTCACATGGCGGGCGGTGTCGATGCGGAAGCCGTCGACGCCGTACTGCTCGATCCAGTCGCCATAGATGTCGATCATCCCCTCGACCACGCGGGGATGTTCGGTGAACAGGTCGTCCAGCCCTGCGAAGTCGCCGTCCAGCGCGCTCTCGCCGTACCAGGCGCTGTTGCCCCGGTTGTGATAGAGGCTGACGTCGTTCAGCCAGGCCGGAACCTTTACGCTTTCCTCGCCGGCCGGGGCGTAGGGCGTCCAGGCGTAGTCGGACCGCGTCAGCGCCCCGAAATTGGAGCCGTCGAACCCCGTATTGATCGCCTCGCCGTCCGGGCCGCCCCGGCGCTGGTACGGGTAGTCGCCCTTCCAGCGATAGCTGCAGTCGTTGGCAGGACATTCGCGGTACCGGATCACGTCGGCCGTGTGGTTGATGACGATGTCCAGATAGACCTTCATTCCACGCGCGTGCGCCGCGGCGACCAGGGCGCGGAAGTCGTCGTTGGTCCCGAAATGCGGATCGACGCGCGTGAAGTCTGTGATCCAGTAGCCGTGATAGGCCGCGCTCTCCTGCCCGGCCGGGCCCTGCACGGTCTTGTTCGCGAAGATGGGCGCGATCCAGAGCGCCGTGACGCCCAACCCCTGCAGATAGTCCAGCCGCCCGGTCAGGCCGCGCAGGTCGCCGCCGTGGTAGAAGCCCGGATCGGTCGGATCGTAGCCGGTGATCAGCCGATCGCCGCGCAGGCCGCCGGGATCGTTCGACAGGTCCCCGTTGGCGAAGCGGTCGGGCAGCAGGAAGTAGATGACCTCGTCCTCGGCCGGACGGTCGCGCATTGCGGCGACCGGGTCCTGCGCGAGAGCCGGCGCGATCGTGAGCATGGATACGGAAAGCGCGAGCGCGCAGGCCAGTGACGGCCGTCTCCTCCTCATGGCGTCCCTCCAGACTGTCCGTCGACATCGTGGCCGGCAGATCGTTTGCAATATTTTGCAGCGTCGTCGACGCCTGTCAATCTTGTCATGGTTTCAGGTTGAGGACCCCAATTTTACTGACCTGTCCCGGCCAGCAAGGCGCGAAAGTACAAGCGTTTCGCCACATTCCTGCCGTGCGACTGCGCCGGATTTCGCCATGCATCTTGCAAGCTTGCCAGAAGTTTGCATAACTTTGCGATCAGATGCCGGACGTTTCGTCAGAAGACGCCGGACAGGGAGGATTAGAGATGAGACTTCAGGTCACCCGGCGTACGCGCCTTCTTGCCGGCTCCGCTTTCGGCGCCGTCGCCCTTCTGGCTCTCGCCGGAACGGCTTCCGCCCAGTCGGCTCCGGGCCCGCAGGACGATGAGACCGAACTGGGCGAGGTGGTCGTCACCGGCATCCGCTCGTCGATCGAAAGCTCGATCGCCTCGAAGCGGACCGAAACCTCGATCGTCGAGGTCGTCACCGCCGAGGACATCGGCAAGCTGCCGGACGTATCCATCGCCGAGTCGCTCGCCCGCCTGCCGGGTCTGACGGCCCAGCGTCTGGACGGTCGCGGCCAGGTGATCTCGATCCGCGGCCTTGCCCCAGACTTCACCACCGCCCTTCTGAACGGCCGCGAGCAGGTCTCGGCGGGCGACAACCGCGGCGTCGAGTTCGACCAGTATCCGTCGGAACTGCTCGGCAGCGTGATGGTCTACAAGACTCCGGACGCGGCCCTGATCGGTCAGGGCCTGGCCGGCACCGCCGACCTGCGCACCATTCGTCCGCTGGAATACGGCCGTCAGGCTCTCGCCCTGAACGCCCGCTACGAGTGGAACGATTACGGTGCGCTGAACTCCGGAACCGAGGACACCGGCCAGCGCGTCAGCGTCAGCTTCATCGACCAGTTCATGGACGACACCCTCGGCGTCGTTCTGGGCTACGCCCACATGTCGACGCCGTACCAGGCGGAGCGCTTCAACGCCTGGGGCTATCCGGATGTGGGCGGCAACCTGCTCATCGGCGGCGCCAAGCCCTACGTTCAGTCCAGCGAGCTCGTGCGCGACGGCTACATGGCCACGATCGAGTATCGCCCGAACGACCGCTGGCACTCGACGTTCGACGCCTTCTATTCGGAGTTCGACAACACGCAGATCCTGCGCGGCGTGGAGTTCCCGCTGGCCTGGGGCGGATCGGCGGGCGCGTGCCCGGGCGCGATCACCGTGTGCCGTCCGGCGCCCGCGCTGCGTCCGGGCTTCACGGTCGAGAACGGCATGATCGTCGCCGGCACCTTCGACAATGTGAAGGGCGTGGTGCGAAACGACGGCAACCGCCGCACCGCCGAGCTGGCCTCGGTGGGCTGGGCCAACGAGTTCATGATCGACGACAACTGGTCGGCGACCCTGGACCTCAGCTATTCGAAGGCCGACCGGACCGACACCGTTCTGGAAACCAACGCGGGCACCGGCCGCAACGTCACCGGCGCGCTCGACAGCCTGACCTTCCGCACGACGCCCGAAGGCACGACCTTCACCTCCCTGCTGAACTATGCCGACCCGAACCTGATCCTGCTGACCAGCGCGCAGGGCTGGGGCGGCGGCGTCTATCCCTCGGGCATCGAGGGCGGCCAGGACGGCTTCATCAACAGCCCGTCGACCGTGGACGAGCTGCAGTCGGTGCGCCTCGACGTGGGTGGCGACATCCAGGCCGGACCGTTCAGCCGTCTCGAGTTCGGCATGAACATCACCGACCGCGAGAAGGAGCTGAGCCTCGAGCGCTACTACCTCTCGCTGACGGCCAACCGCGCCGACCCGCTGCATAACACCAGCGTCCCGGTCCCAAGCCAGTTCCTGCTGGCGCCGACCAATCTGGACTTCCTCGGCATCGGGCCGGTCATCAGCTACGATCCGTTCGCCCTCGTCGCCAGCGGCATCTACCAGCTGCTGGCCCCGCAGGACGACAACCTGCTGGCCTTCGGCTGGTCCGTGCAGGAAACCGTCACCACGACCTACGTCATGGGCGACATCGACACCGAACTGTTCGGAATGCCCGTCACCGGTAATGCCGGCGTCCAGTTCGTGCACACCGAACAGAGCTCCGACGGCCGGGCGGCCGCCGGCAACCCGGCGACGCCGGTGCCCGTCTCGGGCGGAGACAGCTACAACGAGGTCCTGCCGAGCCTGAACCTCAACTTCGAGGTTCGCGACGACCTCTACGTCCGCCTTGGCCTGGCCCGTGAAATGGCCCGTCCGCGGATGGACCAGATGCGCGCCTCGGTGAACGTCGACTTCAACCAGGGCCGGGTGACCAGCACCGACGTCAACAACTCGCCGTGGGGCGGCAGCGGCGGCAACCCGGAACTGCGTCCGTGGATCGCCAACGCAGCCGACATCTCGATCGAGAAATACTTCGGCCGTCGCGGCTACGTCTCGCTGGCGCTCTTCTACAAAGATCTGGAGAGCTACGTTTACGACCAGCAGACGCTGACCGACTTCACCGGCTTCCCCTATGAGGGCACGACCGCGCCGGTTCTTCGTCAGGGCTTCCTGTCCAAGCCGCAGAACGGCGAGGGCGGCATGATCCAGGGCGCCGAGTTCGCCGTGTCGCTGCCGTTCGATCTGTTCTGGCAGCCGCTGGAAGGCTTCGGCATGACGTTCAGCGCGTCGTACACCGACAGCGATATCGTCTCGAACCCCGGCAACCCCTCCCAGCCCCTGCCGGGCCTGTCGGAAACGGTCTCGAACCTCACGGTCTACTACGAGCGTGACGGCTTCCAGGCCCGGATCAGCAACCGCTACCGTTCGGAGTTCCTCGGTGAACTCTCCGGCGTCGGCACCGACCGCATCCAGCGGATGGTCGACGCCGAGTCGGTGGTCGACGCCCAGATCGGCTACGAGTTCCAGTCCGGTCCGGCCGAAGGCCTGTCGGTTCTGTTCCAGGTCAACAACCTGACCGACGAGCAGTTCAAGACCTTCGAGAACAATGACGCCCGCCGCGTCATCGACTACCAGCAGTACGGTCGGACCTTCCTGGCCGGCGTAAACTACCGCTTCTGATCCCCCGACCGGCAGCGGTTGAGGACGAGCCGTTCCGGGAAACCGGGGCGGCTCGTTTCGCATCCGCGTCCCATCGCTCCGGCCACTTTTGGTTACGGTTTTCCTCAAACTGCTGGACGCAGGGGCGTCCGGATGGAACCAAGGCGACAACAAGGCCGCGCATGAGGGATGCGCCTGGCCCATGGGAAGTGAAATGACCGACACCACGCAACCGGCGGCCCGTTCGGGAACAGGCCTCGCCTTCGCCTATGTCACCACGCTGTTCTTCGCCTGGGGCTTCGCGACCTCGCTGATCGATCCGCTGATCGCGGCGGTGAAGGGCGTCTTTGATCTGAACTTCACCGAGGCCCTGCTGACCCAGTTCGCCTGGTTCACGGCCTACGGCATCGTCTCGCTTCCGGCCGCCGCCGTGCTGTCGAAGCTGGGCTATGCGAAGTCGGTGGTGGGCGCGCTTGCGGTCATGGTGGTCGGGGCGCTGATCGTGCCGCTTGCGACCATCCTGGACTTCTACCCCGGCGTGCTGGTGGCCCTGTTCGTGATCGCCGCCGGCGTCACCCTGCTCCAGGTCGCGGCCAACCCGCTGGCCGCCTCTCTGGGGACGCCCAAGGGCTCGCACTTCCGGCTGGTCTTCTCCCAGGCCTTCAACTCGCTGGGCACTGTCGTCGGTCCGCTTCTGGGCGCCACGGTCATGCTGTCGGGCGGCATCTTCGCCGTCGGCGGCGTCAGCGCCCTGGCGTCTCCGACCGCCCTGATCCTGATCCTGCTGGGCGTGGTCTTCGGCCTGGTCGCAGGCGTCCTGATCGGCGCCCTGCGTCGCGACATCAAGGGCTGGCTGGTCATCGGCGCCGCCGCCGGCCTGATCGTCGGATGGGTCATCTTCCTGCACAACTACATCGGCGGCATCGCCGCCCAACCGACCGCCCCGGTCGCCGAGGCTGTCGAGGTCGTGGCCGACCCGTCGGCTGCCCGGGCCGCGACCCTGCGCAACATCGACACCATCTTCATCGGCCTGGCGATCTTCTTCGGCCTGCTGGGCGCCTTCATCTGGAGCGTGCGCGGCAAGCTGACCGCGGCCAGCGCCGGCGCCTCGGCCGATCTGCCAGGCTCGCCGCTGAAGGCCCTGTCGTCGAAGTGGGCCGTGTTCGGCGCCATCGGCATCTTCTTCTACGTGGGCGCCGAGGTGACCATCGGCAGCCTGATGACCAACCTGCTGCATTCTGAAGGCGTGCTGGGCCTTCCGATCCACGACGCCGGCCGTCTGGTGGCCCTGTACTGGGCCGGCGCGCTGATGGGCCGTTTCGCGGGCAGCGCCTTCCTGACCCGTATCCCGGCCGGCGTGCTGCTGGCGGTCTGCACCGCCATGGCCGCCATCCTGTGTCTGGTCGTGTCGCAGACCGGCGGTTTCAACGCCGCCTTCGCCGCCCTGTCGGTCGGCCTGTTCAACTCGATCATGTTCCCGGCGATCTTCACCCTGACCCTGGAGCGCTCGACGGCTCCGGCCTCTGCGACCTCGGGCCTGCTGTGCATGGCGATCATCGGCGGAGCGATCCTGCCGCTGGTCGGCGGCGCGGTGGCGGACCAGGCCGGCCTGAACATGGCCTTCCTGATCCCGATGGCCGGCTACGTCGTCCTGACGATCTTCGCCTTCGCCGCGGCCCGCACGCCGGCGCGGGGCGGAGACGTGGTGGCGGCGCCCGCCTCGCACTGATCGGATACGCGTATCGGAAAGGGCCGTCGGGGGAGACCCCGGCGGCCTTTGCGCATTTTCCCCCGAGCGTCCAGGGTGGGCGTGAGCCGGAGACCCTCATGATCCTGACCTGCCTTCGCGCCCTGATCCCCGGACTGCTGCTGGCGCTCGTCGCCGGCCAGGCCTGGGCAGAGGTGACCCTGACCTTCTACGCCCATCCCGGAGCGCGCTTCCGCGGAGGCGACCTGCTGTTTCCCCACGCCTACGTCCATGCGAACGGAACGCGTGAAGACACCGGAGAGCCGGTGAACTGGGCGGCTGGCTTCACGGCCAGGAACCCCGGCCCGCAGTTATTGTTCGGCAGCGCGGGCGGCGTGGTCCAGGAGCCTGACCAGCGATATATCGGCGAGGGCAGGGGCTATCTGCGCCTGGTCGTGTCGGACGCGGTGTTCGATGCCGTACGGGCGCGTTCCGACTGGTGGAACAGCCGCGAAGGCTCGACCTACGACCTCCGCCGCCGCAACTGCATCACCTTCGTCGCCGATCTGGCGCGGGTCGCAGGCCTGCAGACAGCCCCGGAGCCGTCGATGAAGCCGGGGACATTTCTGGAGGCGACAGCCGCCCTCAATCCGGCTGCCGCTCTCAACGGCCAAGCCGTAGCGATTGAGACACTCAACCCGCCATTCACCCAAAGCGAGTCGCCAATCGGTAATTGAACGCATTGCCAGACGGGAAACGTCGTCCCATACATTCTCTCTATAGGGGTGGTGTGGGGTTTATCGAGATGCGCAAGCTACGGGTTGTAAAGGCGCTGCTGCCGATCGTGACGGTCGCCGCCGTCCTCCCTCTGGCCGCCTGCGGCGGTGGTGGCGGTGGCGGTGGCGGCGAGATCGTGACGCCCATCCCGCCGCCTCCTCCTCCGCCTCCCCCGCCGCCGCCGCCCCCACCGCCGCCGCCTCCTCCTCCGCCGCCTCCGCCGCCGCCGGGGCCGTCACCGACGTCGGCCGAGTACACGCGCAACTATGCGGTCGCGAACATGGGGGCGATCGCCGCCTGGAACGCGGGCGCGACCGGGTTGGGCATCAACGTCGCCGTCGTGGATTCCGGTATCAACTTCGCCCAGGCCGACCTGCAGGGCCGGATCTCGAACCTGTCGACGGATGTGGTGGTGGGCCGGAACAACCCGACGGGCACGGTCGGGCCGGAGGGGCAACCCGCGCACGGCACCAACGTCGCCGGCATCATCGCGTCGAACTTCAACGGCACCGGCACGATCGGCGTCGCCTATGAATCGACCATCGTCTCGATCCGCACCGACGTCAGTGACTGTACCGACCCGGAAGACCAGGTCTGCTTCAGGTCGTCGGATCTCGTCCGCGCGATCGATTACGCCATCCTGCACCGCATCCCGGTCGTGAACATGTCGCTGGGCGGCTCCGGTCCGCTGGGAACGGCGTTCGAGGCTGCGCTGGCCCGCGCCGTCGCCGCCGGCATCGTCTTCACCATCTCCGCCGGCAACGAGGCTGGCGTGGATCCGGAATGGCCGGGCCGTTACGCCACCGATCCCCGGTTCGCCGGCAACATCATCGTCGTCGGCGCCCATGACAGCGCCAACCAGATCGCCAGCTTCTCCAACCGGGCCGGCATCTCGCGCGACGCCTACATCAGCGCCGCGGGCGCGGGCGTGCTGACCAGCTGCGACAGCACCTCCTGCTGGCGGATCAGCGGCACCTCCTTCTCGGCCCCGGCCGTGGCCGGCGCCCTGGCCCTGCTGCTGGACGCCTTCCCGAACCTGACCGGTCGCCAGGCCGTGGACATCCTGCTCAGGACCGCTCGCGACGCCGGCGATACAGGCACCGACGCCGTCTACGGTCGCGGTCTTCTCGACATCGCCCAGGCCTTCCAGCCCGTCGGCACGACCTCCGTCGCCACGGTCAGCGGCGCCTCGGTGGCGGTGACCTCGCAGCGCTTCGCCTATACCGGCGCCGCGCTCGGCGACGCCCTGCGCGTGGCCGAAGGCCTGAACACCGTCGGCCACGACGAGTACGACCGCCTGTTCCGGGTCAATCTGGCGGAGTCCTTCGGCGTCGCGCCGCGGGGCGATCGCGCCCGGATGCCCGAGCTGCAGCGCGAGCAGGCCACCCTGCGCGTCGATGCGCCGTTCGGCGGCCAGCTCTCCCTGACCAGCAGCGTCACCCACGACGACAGCGTCTACGACCCGGCGGCCGCCTCGGCCTCGATCACGCCCTGGCTCGACGAGCGTCGCCGTCAGGACATGCTGGTCGAGTTCTCGGCCGGCAACGGTCTGGTCGCCATGTGGCAGGGCCGGAACGGCGCCCGCTCGCCGTTCGAACTCGGCGCCGGCGACGGCTTCGCCTCCCTGGCCCAGGTCGACCGGGCGTGGATGGGCGCTGTCCAGCTCGGTCAGCTGACCTTCACGGCCGACGCCGGCGTCGGCGACCGCACCATGCCGTTCAAGGCGGCCGAGGATGACGTCTCGCGCTATTCGCGCTTCGCCATGAACTGGCAGGCGACGCCGGGCGCGAACCTGACCTTCGCCGCCGGCGGTCTGGACGAGCGCATGGGCCCGCTGGGCTCCTACGTGCCGTTCGGATCGGGCATGGAAATGCCCAGCCAGACCACCTTCGCCGGCGTATCCAGCCGGGTCGATCTCGGTTCGGGCCTCTGGCTCGACGCCGAAATGGGTTGGGCCCGCACCGACATGGAGGGCAGCTTCCTCGCCCTGTCCGAGCAGGCCATGAGCTCCAGCTGGAAGCTGGGCCTGACCACCTTCTGCAAGCAGCTTGGCTTCGGCTGCCAGTCGCTGACCTGGTCGGTCTCCCAGCCCCTGCGGGTCGAGAGCGGCGAGTTCAGCGCCATGCTGGCAGATGCGCCGCTCGAATATTTCGACGCCCTGACCTTCTCGGAGCGCCGGTTCTCGGCGTCGCCGACGGGACGTCAAATCGACATGTCGCTCGGCAGCCTTCACGCGCTCCCGGATGGCTCGCAGCTGGCCCTGCGCGCCATCGTCACCCGTGACGACCGCCACGTCCGTTCCGCCCCGCCGGCCTATGCGCTAATGGGAAGCTGGCGGGCGACGTTCTGACGGCTGCCTGATCCGGATCGGACGACGTCGACGCGTCGTCCGATCACCGATTGAGGGGCGGCCGAACCATGGCGATCTTTCCGGTGATCCTGTGCGGCGGGGCGGGGACGCGGCTGTGGCCTGCGTCCCGTCCCGAGAAGCCGAAGCAGTTCCTCGACCTGACCAGCCCCCTCTCCCTGTTCCAGGAGACGGTTCGACGCGTCGAGCCGCTCGCCCGCGACGGCGGCAAGGTCGTGGTGGTGGCCGGCCGTGAGCACCGCGGATTCGTTGAGGAGCAGCTGGGCGACGTCGATGCGGTCGTCCTGCTGGAGCCGACCGGCCGTGACTCCGCCGCCGCCATGACCGCCGCCGCCCACTGGATCGCGTCACAGGATCCTGACGGCATCGCGGTCTTCGTCGCTTCCGACCACCATATTCCCGACGACGCCGCCTTCCGCGCCTCGGTGCTGGAAGGGGTGGAATCGGCGCTGCAGGAGCGCATCGTCGTCTTCGGCGTGCATCCGACCGAGCCGTCCTCCGCCTATGGTTACATCCGCCCCGAAAGCGCGGGCCTCTCGCCGGTCGCGTCGTTCGTCGAAAAGCCGGACCGCCAGACGGCGACCGGCTATCTCGCCCAAGGCTATCTCTGGAACAGCGGCAACCTCGTCGTCGCGGCCCGCACCCTGCTGGACGAGGTCCGCAGCTTTGCGCCCGAGGTCGGATCGGCGGTGGCGTCGGCCATGCCCGCCGGCGTTTCCGGAGTCATGGAGCTGAAGGCGCAGTTTGAATCGGCGCCGCGCATCTCGATGGACTACGCCGTGCTGGAGCGCAGCCGGAAAGTCTGGGTCCTGCCCGTCGGCTTCGGCTGGTCCGACCTCGGCGCATGGGATGCCGTCGCGGCGACCGACACCGGCGGCCGCGGCCTCTGGATCGGCGGCAACGGCGACGGAGCCAATCTGGTGCGGGCGGCCGAGGGCATGGTGGTCGCCACCGCCGGCGTGTCCGACCTTGCCATCATCGCCGAACCGGACGCGGTGCTGGTCTGCCACCTCAGCCGCTCGCAGGAGGTGAAAAGCCTCGTGGAGCGTCTGCGCGAGATGTCGCCCGGGCACCTGACGCCGGGAGCGCAGGAGAGCTTCGCCACGACCGCCGCCCGCTTCTTTGACTGGATGGATCTGTCAGCCCTGCCTTTGTGGGCCACCCTGGGTGTGGAGGCCGACGGCGTCTTCGCCGAGGCGCTGGACGCGCGGGGCAAGCCCGTGGGCGATTTCCGCAGGGCGCGGGTTCAGGGACGTCAGGCCTACGTTTATGCTGCGGCCGGCAAGGCTGGCTGGTCGGGACCCTGGCGGCGGCTGGTCGCCGGAGGTCTGGCCGCGTTTGAGGCGACCAACCTGCGCGAGGACGGCCTTTATCGCACCCGCACCGGACGCGACGGCGCCGTTCTGGACGACACGCCCTGGCTCTACGATCAGGCCTTCGTCCTGTTCGCGCTCGCCGCTGCTGCCTCCGCCGGCATCGACCCCGACGCCAATGCCGCACGCGCCCATCGCCTGTTCGAGGCGCTGGAGGCGCTGCGTCACCCCGCCGGCGGCTGGCGCGAGGCGGGTGAATACCCGTTCCAGGCCAACGCCCACATGCACCTGCTCGAAGCGTGCATGGCGTGGGAGGCGCTTGAGCCCGGCGGCGACTGGACGCGCCATGCGGACGCAATCGTCGGCATGGCCAGGGCGCACTTCATCGACGCCGAAGGCGGTTTCCTGCGCGAGTTCTTCGACGCCGACTGGAAGCCCGCGCCCGGCGAGGATGGCCGTCTGGTCGAGCCAGGACACCAGTTCGAATGGGCCTGGCTGCTGACCCGCTGGGGCGGGCTGCGGGGCGACGCGTGGGCGCTCTCGGCGGCGGAGGCGCTCTATCGCATCGGCGCGCGCGGCGTGGACGTCCGCACCGGCATCGCCATGGACGCCCTGAACGACGACCTGTCCGTGCGTTCGGCGCAGGCGCGCCTCTGGCCGCAGACGGAACGGCTCAAGGCCGCCCTGATCCTCGCCGAGGGGGCAACGGAGGGCGACCGCGCCCGCTACGTCCGCGACGCTCATTCAGCCCTGAAAGGACTGATGCGCTATCTGCAGCCGACGGGCCTGTGGCGCGACAAGCTGAAGCCCGATGGCGAGTTCATCGAGGAACCCGCGCCGGCCAGCTCGCTCTATCACATCATGGTCGCCTGCGAGCAGTTGCGGGCGCTGGAGCCACGGTTGCCGGAGTGGGGCAGCTAAGCAGTCAGGGACGGATCGGCTGGCCGGCCGCGCGCTTCGCCTCGATCTCCGCCTGCACCGCTTCCAGACGGGTAGCGCGGACACCGGCCGAGGCATGGGCCAGGGAGGGATAGCGGACCCGCCAGTTCGAGGCTGCGAACCGCCGCCAGAACGGCGCGGCGGCCGACGGATCATAACCGGCGCGCGCCATCAGATAGAGGCCGACCCTGTCCGCCTGCCGCTCGTGATTGCCGTCGCCGCACAGGCGGGGATCGCAGTTCGGATCGACCACTGTCCGGCCTTCGCCGCCGGTTTCGGCCCAGCTGCGGTGGCCCAGAACATTGTGCGCCAGCTCGTGCCCCAGGATCAGGGCCAGCTCGTCGTCGGATTGGGCGAAGCCCGCCAGGGCCGTGCTGATGAACAGCCGGCGGCCGTCGGCGCGGGCGTTCAGTTCGTCGGACGGATTGAGCTGTACGTCGTATCCGCAGGCGCGGACGGGCGTGACGCGGGTGTGGAGAGTCTGGCCGTCGCGGATCACTTCCAGCGTCGCCGGGCCGGCGGCCAGGGCGGCGTCCAGAAGGGCCAGGTTGGCGGCGAGACCTTCGTACTGGGCGGCGCGCCGGCGATCACCGACGGCCAATGGTCTGGCGTTGACGCTGATCACCCGGTCCCCCGGGCGCAATCCGGCGCGGTCGGCAGGAGATCCTGCAGGAGCGGCCAGAACGCCGGGCTGATCGCCGTCGAGGCCGAAGCGCTGTTCGGAGAAGGGGCGCAGCTCCGGACTGTACTGACCGGCCGAGTGCAGGGCCCAGCCCGCGGACTGACGGACCACGGGGCAAAGATCGACGTTGGCCTCGGACAGACGCCATGCGACGCGGGCGACGCGCTCGTCGAGAGCGGTCAGGGTGTTGAGTCTCTGTTCGGGTCCGTCAGGATCCAGGCCGAGAGACGGGTGGGAGCCCGCCTGGGGCGATCCGCAGGCGCTCAGGCCAACCAGGGCCAGCACAACGAAAGAGGCGCGGAAACGACGGATCACTGAACGCTGGGGTCCCGGACAAACAAAAAGGCCAGCCGCGAACGGCTGCTCTGCAGAAGCCTCGAGATCGACGGTCAGGTCAATCCGTCGCAGCGAACTTGCTCGCTTCTGGCGTCCTGACCCGAGGGATGCCGGCGGCGCCCAGGCCAGTGTCAGCGCGCACCGCCCGTGCCGCCGACGGGAGGCGATCCCTGCGGCGACTCGCGTCAGGTGTAGTGGATGGACAACGTTTCCGGGCCGGACTATGCGCTCCCTGACGCGGATTTCGGAGCCGTTCTCGGGACTTGGACTGCTTTTCGCCTGTTTACCGGCGCAAGAGCGAAGCTGGGCGGCGCGGAACCGAAATGAACAGACCGGAAAGACAGGCGCCGTTGCGGAACGGGCGCGGACCTCGATGATCTCCACTCTCTTCAAGCGCAAGCCCAAGCCTTCAGTCGCGCCGTCCGTGCCTCGGGTGCCTGACGACACCGTGGTCTGGGCCGTCGGGGACATCCACGGCTGTCTGGACCTGCTCAAGGCGCTGGTCGATGGCATAGTTGCAGACGCTGCTTCCAGCGACGCCAGCCGCAAGGTCGTGATCTTCCTCGGCGACTACATCGACCGCGGCCCGGATTCCCGGGGCGTGCTGCGGTACCTCATCGATCTGCCGAAGGATGCCGGTATCGAATGGCGGTTCCTGAAAGGGAACCACGAGGAGGCGATGCTCAAATTCCTCGACGATCCGTCCTTCGGTCCGAACTGGTGCGAGTACGGGGGGGATGCGGCGCTCGCGTCGTACGGCCTGAAGCCGCCCGAGATGAAGCACCGGGTGGAAGCCTGGGCGCGGGTCGCGGCGGACCTCGACCATAAGGTTACGGCTCAGGAGCGCGAGTTTCTCGAAACGCTGGAGTACAGCCTTTCAGTCGGTGACTACTTCTTTGCTCACGCCGGAGCCCGCCCCGGGGTCGCGCTCGACCGGCAGTCCGAGCGGGACCTGATGTGGATCCGGAACAGCTTCCTCGACGATGAAACGCCGTTCGAGAAGGTGGTGGTGCATGGGCATACGCCGACCCCAACCCCCTATCTCGACCATCGCCGTATCGGAGTGGACACGAAAGCCTACGAGAGCGGCGTCCTTACGGCTGTGCGGCTTGAGCGCGAAACTCGCAGACTGGTTGGGGGGACCGGTTCCGCGAACGAACTGACTCGGGAAGTTTGAGACAGGGTTCCTGACGTCGGCGCGTCATGTCCTGCGGCGTCGCGAGCGTCTCCCTTCCGAGCTCTCGTCGATCGCTTGCGGTCCGCCTTCGAGGAAAGCGGCGCACATGGCGAACAACACCGCGATTGTCTCGGTGCGCAGGGGATAATCGACAAACGAATGAAGCAGGATCAGAAGTATCGCTATGCTGGCTGCGCGACGGATGTCGCTGGCGCGAGAATGTCCTGATCGCCAAGCGCTCAACGATCTGCGCCCGTACCAGACGAAAAACGCGATTATGAGACCGGCGCCGAGCCAACCCGCTTCGAGCCAGATTTCCAGATAGTCGTTGTGGGCCTGGTTGAAATAGGTCGCATCGAGAGTTTCCAGCGGCTCGACGGATCTGAAGACCGGATCGAACGACCCCATACCGGATCCCAGCGGAAGATAGGACGCGGCGGCGTTGAGTACGGTAGGCCAGTTTTCGAGACGAACTTCGGGAGAGGCATTCGGATCGAAACGTTCCATGATCGGGCCGATCGCAAAAGAGCCCACGGCGAGAACGACTACCACGACCGCGCCTCCGGCGATCAGCAGCGGCGTCCTTGGGCGCCCGCCTCCGCCCGCGATCCAGGCGATGACAAAACTGGCCAGCAGCGCGGGGCCGGCCAGAAGGATGCCGGTTCGCGATCGGATCACCCCAAGCGATACGACCACCAGGCCGATGAATGCGAGACTGAGCCACAGAGTGATCTGGCTGGCGTCGTTCCGACGGGTGAACGCCCGCCCGAAGATGGCGGCTGCGAAGGGAAGGGAGACGAGCAGCAGGGTGGCGAAATGGTTTCGGTTGGCCATGAAGCCGACCATGTTGCCCGGATCTGTCGTCGGCCAGAGATAGAGGCGGCCTGTGGCCAGTTGCAGGATGCCCACAACGACGCTGGCGACGACGAAGGCGAGTAGCAGCTGGATCAGGAAGCGTCTGATCTCGGGGCCAATGGTCAGGGCTGCAAGGAACATCGCCGCTGGTGGGAGGAAGGCGAGAAAAGCTCTCCAGGTTTGTTCCGGTGTCAGCGAGATGCTGGCCCATCCCGGCGTGATACTGGCCAGTTCGAGAGAGAGCGTCACTTCGCTGCGCCCCGGAAGAGCGGTCCAGATCGCCGCAGGCAGAGGCAGAATCTGCAACAAGGGGATCGCTGCAGCGCCAAGCAGGATGGAGGCGGAAAGGCGATGTTGCCGCCAGAATTCGGTGTCCACCAGCAGCTTGCCGACCAGTATAACGAGCAGCGGCAGGGCGGTGATTTCGAGCATCGCCAGCCGCAGGGCATGAAGGCGGCTCGCGCCTCCGAGCAGGATGGCGGCGATCAGAAGTGCTACGGTCGCTATGGCGACCGGCGTCCACTGGTCTCTACGGGGGGTATCCAACACGCTGGTGTTCCGGAACTCTGTTCAGTGGAAGCTGGTCTATGGCTGCGGTGTGATCGCGAGGCGATCATACCAGCCAACGACTGTCGTCCGACGCTGGCCCGGGGCGGGCATCAGCCGGATCCATTGCGCCTGACATCCGCTAGCGGGTACCGTGAAGGTGGCGTCCAGTCGCGACCATCCACCGCTCGTCGCCGGCAGGTCGGTGCGGGCGAGGAGCTGGTTGGATTCGAAGCAGGAGATGGCCCAGTTCATGCCTGTGCCTTCCTTGCCAGACTCCCGACGCTGCTCACCCCGGAAGCGGTACTGCCCGGGGCGGAGTTGAAGGAACTGCTCGGCTAGCGGATCGAGGGCGAGACTTCCGTACTGCGCCCGGAGAGACGTGTCCTCGCGCAGGTCATCTGGCAGAAGCTCAACGATAATGCCTGCGCCGGTATGCAGTCGCCATGCATAGGGAGCGGGAGTCTCCTGGGTGTCGAAACCGCCATTGACCAGCAGACTGTCGCGAGTTGGCTGATTTGTAGTGGACCGGACCTGGGACATGACCGGCAACCATCCGCGGGACATGAGCTGGCGATACAGGACGCCGAGTTCGGCGGTCGTGAAGGGCGCGGGGGTGTCCTTTAGGGCGATCGCGAGCGTCGCCGCGATGCGGTGGCCGTCTTCCGACCGGTAGAGCTGATTGATGTAGGCTTCACGCCAGGGCGGGTTCCGACCCAGCAAGGCCACCAAGGCCGGCACTGAACGCGCATCACGAAGCGCTGCGGCGTTGAAAAGGTTGAACAGCCGGGGATGCATGTCCATCCGGCGTCGTGCAAGCGTGTCGGCGTGCGCGAAGGATGAGCCATAGTCGCCACGCCTCAGCCTGTACTCGATCAGCCATGCGTGGCTGGGATCGTCTCGCAGGCTCCAGTTCCCCGAGAGGGTCAGGATCTCATCCGCAAGGGAAAGTCTTCCTTCCCTGGCTTCAGCGAGCCCGAGGACGCGCAACGCCCGCACATTGAACGGCATCCGCTCCAGCGACGCTCGCGCTACCTCGGCGGCGTTCTCAGGTCGATCGGCCTGAAGCTCGGCTTCGGCGGCCCGGGCGAGCACCTGGGCCGATCCGGGCGCCAGGCGGATCGCCATCGGCGCGGGCAGGCGCTCCTTCATCGGTTGCAGCAACGCCTGCCAGCCCAGCCACACCCCCGCGGCAATGACCACTAACGAACTGATCTCGCCCGTCAGACGCTTCCCGCTCTTTGGAGGGTTCAACGCTTGCGGCCTTTCGCAGCCGAGGATTCCGGACCGTAGTTGTAGTCGTACGAGTAGTCATACCCGCCGTAAGAGGTCGTGCGCGCATTGAACTTGGTAAGGACGATGCCAAGCAGGCGAGCCGATCCCATCTGGAGGCGGCGCAGGGCACCACGAGCCTGACCGCGACGGGTGCCGCGCGACTCGAGGATGAACAGGGTGCCGCCGACCGTCGCCGCGAGGATCGGGGCATCGGCGAAGCCGAGGACCGGCGGGCCGTCGATCACAACGTGGTCGAACTGGGAGAGGGCGTCCTGCAGGAACAGGTGCACCCGGTCGCCGGCCCACAGCTCGGCGGGGTTCGGCGGCAACGGGCCACACGAAATGAACGACATGTTCTCGATAGCGGTGACGTGGGCGACCGACCCGACCGTCTCCGAACCGGACAACACGTTGCTCATGCCCTTTTCGTTGTCCACGCCCATGAGGCGGTGCATCGAGGGGTTGCGAAGGTCGCCATCGACCAGCAGCACCCGCTTGCCGATCCTGGCGAAGCTTTGAGCCAGGGCGAACGCAGTCGTAGACTTGCCTTCCGCAGGTCGGGAGCTGGTGACCAGCAGACTGCGCGGAGCACCGTCAGCGGTCGAGAACTGCAGAGCCGTCCGCAAGGAATAGTAGGCCTCCGAGAAGGCCGATCGCGAGTTCGCCAAGGCGTTGGCCGGAGTCTCCGATTTGTCGAGCTGTGGGACAGCGCCGAGAACCGGCACGCCCAGCTTGGTTTCGACGTCATCCGGCGTGCTCAGGCTCTCGTCCAGAGCTTCGATGACGAAGGCGGCCAGCACACCGAGGCCAAGGCCGAGGAACGCGGCGATCGCGAGGTTGATCAGCAACTTCGGACTTGAGGGATCGCGAGGCGGGGAAGCGGCATCCACGACCGAGACGTTATTCGACGCTACGATCCCTGTGATGCTGACCTCCTTGTAACGCTGCAGAAGAGCGTCGTAGAGAGTGCGACTGGTGTCCACCTCACGCTGGAGGATGTTGTACTGGATGCTTCGGTCTCGGAGATCGAGGACATCCGACTGCAGGCCACGAACACGGTTGAGCAGTGAACGCTCCTCGTTGACGGCAATCTGATACTCCGCCCGAACCGAGTTACGGATTTCGCTGCCCAAGCCCGCGACCTGACGGTCGATCTCGTCCATCTGCGACTTGAGTTGTACCATCTGCGGATAATCTGGCTGATAGACGCTCAGGTTTTGCTGGTATTGAGACGACAGCCGTGCGCGTTCCTCTGACAGTCGCTGAATGGCCGGGTTCTCGAATACTTCAGGCAGGCTCAACAGCGAGGACCGGCTGACTTGGCGCCACTTTTCTTCCGCAGCGACGCGTTTGGCCGTAGCCTGGGCCAAGGCGGTGTTGATCGCCAGGAGATTGCTGGAGGTAAGGGAGCGGCTCTCCTCTGGAGCGTCAGCGCTGCCCCCTACATTGATGATCTGCTGCTGTGCAGCGTAGGCGACCAACTGACGCTCGGCATCCTCGAGCGTCGCCTTCGTCTGGGTGATCCGGTCTTCGAGGAATTCACGGGCATACGTCGAGGACTCGTACTTGCGGTCCAGATTTGACTGAATGAAGCTTTCGGCAAACGCGTTGGCGATCCGAGCTGAAAGCGCCGCGTCCGGACTGTTGAAGCTGATGCTCACCAGTCGCGACCCTCGCACCGGGCTAACCCCGAGGTTGGCGCGGATCAATGACAGAACACGTTCACGGCGCAACGCCGCCCGCTCCCCGGCCGGTCGCCCCTCACCCACGCCAGTGGACGCCCCCATCGCTTCGAGGAAAGCGTCAGAGCTGGCGAGGCCTTCGCTCTCAATCACCGCCTCGGCAAGCGATCTGCTTCGCAGAAGGCCGAACTGGGTCTGGAAGAACTCCTCACCCTGAACCATCGACTCGCGGGGAGAGGTATCCTCCACATTGAGGACCCGAGCCGCTTCACGATCAATCTGAAGCGTTGTCGTGGCTGTATACATCGGCGTGGTCAGCATCGTGAAAGCGGCGCCGATCACGAGGGCGACAATGAAAATCCCCGCGATCAACAGTCGATGTTTGAGGGCCAGTCGCCAGTATTGGGCCAGTCCATCCATCTCACCGCCGGGACGGCCGACTTCGTCACCTCGTCCTCGGTTCCACGCCGACGGGGTGCTATCGTCCAGGAGCATGTCCCGCGCGGCGTGTCCGCCGTTATCCTTGCCGTCGCCCAGCATGACCAACCAGTTCCGATCTCAAATTCTGTAGAGTAGCGCTGACAAACCCAAGGTTTGTCCCCTCGTTAATAATCCGTGAGGATCGCAGACGCGGTCCTCAGGCGAAACTCGCCGCTTATGCCAGCAGAGCGGTCTCAGTTCTCCCGCCCCTTCCAATGTCATGCACATGCCGACTTGTCAGTGAACGGGCGGGACGCGTCAAGCAGCGCAGGATATCGCCGGACGACGATGCTCCGAACAGCCGCCAAAGCCATGATCGAGCAAGCCTGCAAATCATGCCAGCAACCTTTCGCGCCGTTCAGTAAGTCCGGAAGATCGAAAGGCCGGGCAATGCGCTTATGACCTCTCTCATCACAACGCTGAGGCGCGAGGTGTCGACCACCACAATATCGTCGCCCTGCAAGACCGGATCTTCTGCACGCCCCATCCGGATTTCGCCCAGGTCGAAAACCGCGACCATTCGCTGGTCGTCGACATTACGGAACACGGCGACGCTGCGCAGGTTCGAGATCGCGGACGCCCCCTTTGCCATGGCGACTGCCTGAAGCAATGTGGTCCGGCCCTTCATTTCATAGACGCCGGGCTCGTTTACGGCGCCGTCGATCGTCACCTTCTGGCTTGCCGCTTCCGTTACACGGACGGTGACCTGGGGGTTCCGGAGATAGGATGCGCCAAGACGGGTCTGAATATCGGAAGCCAGTTGCCCCGGCGTCCGGTTGAGAGCCGGAACCGATCCGATCAGCGGCATGTCGATGCTGCCCGACGAGTCGACGCGGATCGCTTCTGCCGAGAGCTCCGGGACCCGGAAGACCAATACGGAAAGCACATCCTGCGCACCGATCCGGTACTCGGTCGATGCATGGCCGCCGGCTTCCAGTGATGACATCGCCAGCGCCGCCGTCATGCCTTCGGTCGACCGGGGCGAACTCGTACATGCCGCCGCTGCGGCGGCGAGCAGGACCAGTGAAATCGTTCGCATCATTCTTTTGTGGATCCCGTAGCTTGGATGCGATCCGACTAACTCGCATCAGAACCGGCAGTCGCCTGACGACTGTGCAGCCTCTGAAGGAGTGCATCCCCGAACGCAAGCTGAACCTACCACTGATCATGGTCATGAGACCATATCGTTTCGCCGTTGAGTGGTAGGTTAACGAAGGTGCGAGCGGCTGTTCGGATTCGGTCACGCGTATGATAGTGGGCGTCGTCCGCTGCGAGGCGTGATACTTCCAGAGCAGAAAAATGCATCTTGCTACCCATCAGGTGATCCGCGTGCTTAAGATGGGCGCGCGCGCGGCCATTCGTATCGTCGCAGTTCTGAGCGCATTTCTGCTCGCTTCCAGCGACAATCTGACCTGGGATGCTGCTGCACACATCGTCGCTTCGGCATCGCACTATGCAGTGGCCTTCGCGTTGATCGGCGCCGTGCTCGATCTTGTCAGCCGCGCAGACAGGACGCTCTGGCGATATGTTTCGGTCTCTGATGCGGGCGCGATTCTCCGCAACTCGATAGTCTCCGTCGTCCTGCTCCTTGTTGCGGCCTTCTTCCTGGGGCGTGCGGTCGAGATGCCGCGGTCGACATTGTTTATCGTCCTGATACTCGATGTGACCCTGACCTTCGGGCTCCTGCTGACCCGGCGCGTTTTGCACGACAAGGACGCTCGCCGGATCATGCTCCCGTTCCTGGGCGCCAAAGACGCGAGGATCCCGCTAATACTCGTCGGGCGCATGGACAGCGTTGACGGGTTCCTGCGGGGGCCGGCGCGCGGGGAGCAGAGGTTCCGTCCGGCAGCGATCGTGAGCGATGGGTCGGCAGCGATAGCGCCCGGGTTGCGCGGCGTGAAAATCCTTCCCAACATCGCAGCGGCTGCGGACATGCTCGACGCAGAGGTCGATCGTAACGGCGCGCAGGCAGTCGTCTTCCTTGATGACCTGATGACACCGGCTGCATTTGGTCTCGAACGCCTGGGCCAGTTACGCTCTCGAGGCGTGCAACTGCTGAGGGTCCCCAGTCTCGCCGAAATCGGTGGCGTGGACGATGCCCCGATGCGCGAGTTCAAGCTTGAGGAACTGCTGGCGCGCCCCCCCGTCAACCTCGACAAGGAAGGGCTGAAGAGCCTGATCGCCGGCAAACGCATCCTCGTCACCGGAGCAGGCGGCTCAATCGGCTCGGAAATCTGTCGGCAGGTCGCAAGCCTTGGCTGCGGTCATCTCACTCTGATCGATAATTCAGAGTTTTCCTTGTTCAGCATCGACCAGGAGATTGGTGTCCGGTGGCCGACCCTTTCTCGCCATGAGTATCTGCAGGACGTGCGGAACAAAGACCGCCTTCGGGATATCTTCGAGGGCGAGCGCCCCGATATCGTCTTCCATGCGGCGGCACTGAAGCACGTGCCGCTGATGGAGCGTCATCCCTGCGAAAGCGTGATGACCAATGTGATCGGCACCTGGAACGTCGCGGAGGCGGCCAACGCCGCCAACGTGAAGCATATGGTCTTCATTTCCACCGACAAGGCTGTGGATCCGCCCAACGTGATGGGCGCCACGAAGCGCCTTGCCGAGGCTGTCGTACGGTCACAGCAAACGCTCAAGGGAGAGACCCGCTTCAGTGTCGTCCGTTTCGGCAATGTGCTTGGATCTGCCGGTTCGGTCGTCCCGACTTTCCGGGCACAGATCGAGCGTGGCGGTCCGGTAACACTGACCCATCCGGACATTGAGCGATACTTCATGACCATCCCGGAGGCGGTCCAACTTGTGCTGCACGCGACGTCTCACTCGGCTCGTCAGACCGATGGGCCGCTGGGCGTATTCGTTCTGGACATGGGACAGCCCGTCAAGATCATTGACCTCGCTCGCCAGCTTATCGGGCTGTATGGCAAGTCCGCCGGCAGGGACATCGACATCGACATCACGGGGCTTCGCCCCGGCGAGAAACTCTCCGAAGAGCTCGTGGATTCCACGGAAGTGTCAGAGGTTTGCGACGAGAGCTTGATGCGGGTGACCGATCGGATCACCGGCCAGATCGTGAATGAGAAAATCATCCGGGATCTCGGGAAAACCGCACAGTCCGGGGATGCTGCCGAAACGCGTAAGGCGGTTTTTGACCTCCTCGCAAAGGTTCGGGCCGTGTCACCCACGGATGGGCGCGGCCTCGCTGACGTGGTGCAGATCAAGCGGAGCTAGACGGAAAGTCAGCATTGGCCGGAAAGTTGGACTGTGAAGTCTATGCTCGCCGGGCCGGGTCGAACCGGAATTCCGGATGATCGCGGGTGATCTTTACGAAACCCCAGACGACGACACCTGCCATCAGGACGTACACAGCGGAACGTACGAGAGCGACGTCGGCGAGATCGAATGATCCTCCGGAGAGGCTGGCGATTGCGAAAAGGGCGACGGTCGCGAGAGACCCTGCGCCATAACCGATGAAGTAGTATCGGTATCGGATCAGCACATTGAACGGGATCGCCAGAGGCGCCGCAAGCGTGAAGATGATCAGGCCCGGCGCCATCAGATAAACGTACTGAAGGTCCGGCATATAGGCAGGCAGCAGCAGGTTCAGCAGAAGCGGCGCAAGCGCGACGATACCTATCGCCGCAAGCGCGCAGTAGGCTGCCTGGATGAGGAAGAACAGACGCATGCCGCGTTTCACGCTCACTTCATCGCCTGCGGCATGTGCGCGAACAAGGGAAGGAAGAAATATCTGGTCAAGCGCGTTCGGTACCATCTGGAACAGGGTGACGAACAATATCGCCAGATAGAAGTGGCCAAGCGTTGCAATCCCGAGAAAGCCGGTGATGTACCAGCGCTCGAACTGCACATTCACCTGCAGGAAAATACCGGTAAGGAAAACAACGAAGCCCACCGACAGTACTGTTCGTGCCAGAGCGCGTGACGTCTCCAGGCGTGTGGGCAGAGCGGGGCGGTCCATCAGCGTGACAGCGACCACGAAGGCGATCGGCTGGGCAAGGATAGCCGCCAGACAGGCCGGGAAGGGCGCCACGCCGATGAATGCCAATGGCGCTATCGACGCGAGCGCGGCCCATATGTTGATCCGGTTGAGCTTCGCCAGTGCGCCTCTAGCGATCATGTGGTTCGTCATCCAAGTGCGGACCAGGGTTGCGATACCGCCTCCCACGCCAAGTCCTGTAACGAGATAGGTGTCGGTGCTGTCGAGAAACGGAAACGCGATGACTGCGACCAGCACGGCCGCCACCCCGATACCGCCCAGCAGGGTATAGATGAGATTGTTGATCTGCTGCGCCTCCTTGCCCTCAGTTGAGCACAGCAGCCGGTACCCCCCGTTCAATGCACCGCCGTGCATGACGCTCATCAACAACATGATCGATTGGAGAACAGCTGCGAGGCCAAGCTCACGATAATCGAGCGCGTGCATCGTCAGGTAGCTACGGGCGATGAACACCGCATTGACGAGCACATTGACGAGAACGAAGGCCGCCTTCTCGCTCCGCGCGACCCCCAACAGCCTTGAACGTCCAGAGGTCATCAGGAGCCGGGCGCTTCGCCGAGGAAGGCGACCCATTCCTCGCCCGGAACCTCGTCCTTGAGTAGCCTGGCCGGAATCCCGCCGTACACCCCGGGTTCGGTGATGGATCTGTTGACCAGAGACATCGGTGCAATGACGACGTTACTCGTAATCTCCAGTGGCCCGACTATGACGCTGTTGACCCCGATAACTACGTTATCCCCCAGAGTGAACACCCGCTTTTCGGCGTGAAGTTTCAGATACTCAGGGTCGATTGGGCTGCGCCCGACGAATTTGACCCCCGACATGATAGAGACGCGTCCGGGTGAGACTATCCCGTTGCCGCCCAGCAGCACGCCATTGGGGTGGCTCATCGTCAACCGGGCGACATCGACCCGGTCAGACCTCACATCGAGCCCGTAGCTGCGCAGCAAGGTGCGGTCGAGGGCAATGCCGATGGCGCCTCCTATCAAGGGCACGCGGGCATAGAACCACCGGGCCAGAGCCATCCGCATCCGGATATTCGGCTCGACATGGATAAGTGAGCCGATTGCACGCTTGATCGTCCGGGCGGCTGACATGTCAGCTGACCTTCCGCAGCGAATTTTTCCTCAGGCCCGCTCCATCCACGATCGCGGCAACGACATCATCAACGTTCCCGGGCTTGTACAGGTCTGCATGGGGGAACGGATTTCCGCGATAGGAGATTTCGGCGAGTTCGGCCACGAAAGCCGTCGCCTCCTCGACTGACATTCGGGGAGCCTCCGATGCGGGGCGACGCAGGGCGGCCTTCAACTCCGGCCAGCTTTTGATCTCCTGCAGGCCGGAGAGGTGATTGTAGAAAATCTCGCCCATGACATAGACGATCTTTCCGGTCACAGCGGCCTCCCAGCCCACCGTGCTGGTCATCGTGACGACGCGTTCCGCCTTCGCCAGAACCTCCCGCCCATGAAGTTCGCCCGGGAAGAAATAAAGTGCGGAGTTCCGTTTCTTCAGGTCCCAGAATTTCTGCCTCAGGAGGCTTCCCTTGTCGACGGGATGTTCTTTCACAGCCAGAACCTGGTTTGTGTTCAGGCATTTGAGGATGTTTTCGATCGAGGCGACCTGGTTCGCCGAATATTCGGACATGTAGTTGAGAGTCGCTTCCGGCTCCTGATGAAGCGGATAGAACACGACCTCCGCTCCCTTCGGCAGCGCGTCAAGCTGGTCGTATTTTCTGAACAGGCTCTTGAAGAAGATCGAGATTCTTTTGCCGTATTCCTCATCATACATCTCGTAGACGAAGTGACGGGATGAATCTCCCTGAAGCTTTCGAGCCTGCCAGAGCACCCATTTCACGACGGCTTTCGCGAGCGGGACAGGTGCAAATCGGCTGGCGAGGTTCTTCACGTAGAAAGGGCGATAGTCCTTGGCGAAGACTTCCGTGATGTAAGCCTTGGCCGCCGCTCGCGACTCCGCGCCAGCCTTGATGGACCTGCTGAGGTTATGACCCGAGAGCGTCATCGGGTCGGGAATCCAGTAGAAAAGATTGTCGACCACACAGTTCATGCCGGCAAGGTAAGGGATCCCCCGTTTCCGACACTCGATCAGAAGAACCTCGGAAATTTCGAGGGCGACGAGTTCGTTGACAACCGCGACGGGTTGGTGGCGGTCAAGCAGGTCGGCCCAGAAGGCGATTTCCTTGCCCAGGATTTCGCGCCGCTTTTCGAATCCGAACCGGCCGAGAAAACGCTCCGAAACATAGGACGAGATCAGATAATCGTCCGGAACGTCAGCCGGCTCTATGGTCGGATAATCGGATTCAAAGCAGGCGGCGACCGCTCCTCCGGCCCGGGCCACGCGCGCACTCTCATCCGGGGTGAGCGTTACCAGAACGGACTCGAACGCATCGCTCTTCAGCGCAGGATAGAAGTCCGCCTGATAGCCACGCGCGAACAGGAGAACGGCAGGTTTGGTCATTCTTGGTCATCTCTCTCGGCCGTGCAGCCGGAGTTGCTCAGGCGTTTAGCAAGCGCCGGAGATAGGCCTCGTCGAGGTCGGGTCGAATTTCGCGCGCGGCCTGAAGGGCCGTCTCGCCGTTGCCCCGGATCGGCGGCTGGGCGGGGACGTACGGGCGATCCGTATTGAAGGTTACAAACAGGGCGAGCCGACCGCTCAGGCATCGGCTGCCGTAGTGATAGCAGGCGGCCGGATCCACGAAGACCGTTTCGCCTGACCCGCCGAAGAAGCTTACTGGCTCAATGTCGCCCAGCTCTTCCTTGAACGTTTCGTCATCGATCCGCCTGATGATCGGCAAGGATTTTATCCTTCGGGTCGCCGCTCGGTCTACGAAAACGAAAGGTCCGTCAGCATCCGTACGGACGTCGTTCAGATAGGTGATGCTATGGAACGACTTCGAGTCTCCATAGTCGCGATGCCACATCTGGCTTTCGCGTAGATCTGTCGTCGGGAACGACCAGAGCACCTGGAGGGAGTCGAGGGTCAGGCGCCCGCCAAAATATTCATCGGCTGCGCCGAGGACTTCCGGCGAAAACGCGAACCGCATCACCGGATTCTGGGCATGGAGGTGTTCGGCCCTGAACAGGTTTTTGAACGGATGGCCGCGTTCGGTCGGCTGCACCTGCTCCGCAAGAGGCATGTAGATCTCGCGCATCTCCGCAAGGAGAGCTTCAGGCATCTTCGGCCCGGACCGATAGCCCGTCGTTGCGACCTCGGGGTCGTTCGCGGCGCGATACGGCGATCGATCAGGCCGGCCCTCGGTCATCTGGAGTGCGATGCCACCGAGTTGTCGGACGGGGATCAGACGCCAACGCAGAAAATTGTAGGTGTCCTTGAGAGCGCGCATGTCTGCTTCATAGTCGAGACAATGACCGACGAAAATACTTCACCCGCGCTACGGCACATTATCTCTAGGCGAAACGCCCGCCAGTGTTGGCCCAGACAGTAAGGTTCGGATCGATCTCGGACAGTGAAACCGGACCTCTTCCGGTCAGGTGCGACTGCACAAGCCCGAACGCCACCTTCTGACCCAGGAGAATCTCGGTTCGAACCACCGAGTTGGATGCGGTCGCCTCGGGCGTCCCCTTCAGACAGTCGACCAACTCAGTGACGCATCGTGCCGCGCCGAAGGGTGGCCTCAAGTCGACATCCTCGTGCGAGCGGCGCAGGTACGGATCGTCGCCGACGGCTTCGGCGACCTCAAGCACGCGACCGTCGCTCCGAACCGCGACTTCCCCATCCGAGCAGGACAGGATGAAGTCTAGGCCCGGTGCGCGACCGATATGCCCGGCTACCCCGTCATCGAACCAGACGCTCGCCGCCTGGACCATGGGGTCATTGTGAACGACCGTACCTTCTGCCTCCACATGCCCCAGAGAGGCCTGAACTTCCGTCACCTTTCGGCCGCTGGCGCCAAACAGGATCAGATCGATGGCGTGCGCCTGGGTCCAGTAGAGAGGAGCCGCGCCAAAGTTCACGCGGATTTCGCGGAGAGGCCCAAGTCGTCCCGACTCCGCAATCGCCACTGCCTTCTGATAAATATCAAAGGTCCGCCGCAACGCGCCGTAGGTGACGTAAGTCGCCGGGCTATTGAAGACGGATTCCAGATCCGCAAGCTCCTGCATCGAGTTGCACAGCGGTTTCTCGATATGAAGCGCCCTGACACCTTTGTGAAAAAGGGCCTGTATCGCCGCCGCCCGCCCGACGGTCCGGGTGGCGACACCCGCGATTGCGGGCAGCATCTCACCTGCCATCTCGTCGATGTCGGTGTAGGTGCGTATCCCCGGCCACGCCTCCGCCATACGGCGCAATGCATCGGAGGACTGATCGACTGCCGCGGCGAGCTTGACTTCGGGGTGCGCATCAAGAGCTTCGGCATGTGAGACTGGAAGCCAGCATTCCGGCGACCAGCGGCGAACGCTCTCGCTCGTAAAGGCGCCCATCCGTCCGCAACCAATTACCGCCGCCGAAAATGTCATTTCGTCCAGTCCAGGACGAAGGTCACCGGCGAGTGATTGCGACTCGCCAATGCGTCGTAGGCCATCCGGATGTCGTCAGCTCGAAAACGCCCGGAAATGATCGCCGAAGCATCCAGCCGCCCGCTCTCTATCTGCCGGGAAATCCAGGCGAGGTTTTCGCGTTCGTTGAAACGAAGGAAACTGCGGCTGTCGTTGTTTTCGGGTGACCAGCCGACGGACTCGATCCTGAGTTGCTTCATGTAGAAGAGTTCCGCGGGGAGCGGCGGTTGTTCAGGGATCGGTTGCCCACGACCGGGGAAGCCGAGACAGGCGATCACGCCGTTCTGGCTGGCGAGTTCAAGGCCCACACGCCAATCAGCCCAGTTGTTGACAGTGTTGATGACGACGTCCGCACCGTGAGGGATCTCGGCGTCGAGGCCAGATCGCTGATCTCTGCGGTAGGTTCCTCGCGCCCCGAACCGGATCGCAACTTCAGATGGCTTGCTGTGATTGGAGACCGCCCAGACTTCCGCACCGGCCAAGACCGCCATTGCCACGCTCGTCAGACCGAGAGTTCCGAGACCGATGACGACGACACGCGAGCCGGCACGCACGCCACTGCGCAGAACCGCATTGTACCCGAGGTGGAACAGATAGGCGGTGGACGCCACAATGGCATCGGCCTCATCCGGCAAGCGGTAAAGAACGTCGCTCGCCGAAAGTATGAAGTGGCTCCGGTGGGAGGTGAAGCTCAGTACCCGACAGCCTGGCGGTAAATCCGCTACGCCGCTTTGAAGGACCCGCGCGACGTTGCAGTAGCCTTGGAACCGCGGATACTGCGGACCGGGTCGTAGCGGAGCCATCCCCGTATATGCGGCAATCTCGGTGCCAGGGGAGATCGCCGTACACAGGGTCTCGCACAGAATCTCGCCCTCACGGAGGGGCGGTAACGGCTGGTCTTCAAATACAAGTTGGCCCGGGGCCAGAAGGCGGACGATTCTGGCAGTCTGCGACGTCACAGCGGGTAGCCTTTGCCCATTGTGATGTAACCGCGTCCGGCCGGATCCATCAGCCGATGCGCCTCGAATCCGAGGCGCTCCTCGATAGCACCTGTGTCGGTCACTGGTGCCTGCGGTTCACGCCGGGTCCACCGACCCGGTTGCTCCTCGATCCAGGCGTGTGCGCCGCGATGCTCGTTTATGATGAAATTGTAGGCGTCAGGCTCAAGACCAAGCCACTCGAGGAAGAGGTTCCGGTGCTCTGCGGGTCTCGATTCATGGGCCGCGACGAGTCGACGGGCTTCTTCGCGGGTCAGGCGACCATGCCGTATCTCTCTGGAGGCATGGTCCGTGACCTTGGAGTAGCCATGCTTCACCAATTTGAGTTCGTCGTGCAGACCCATGAAGTTGAAGCAATCCACATGGTCGTAGGTATCAAAGGTGCGAGCGAACCGGCAGCCTAGATAGCCGTGCGTTTTGACCATCTGTTCGTGCTGGGCCTTCGGATCCCAGCGCACGTAGTTGCCGAGATAGATTCCGCGAACGCCGACGGCGTTCAGGTCGGCGTCGTCAGGGTACCGGTATTGCCAGACGTGTTCTTCGGTCAGCGTGTCGAAGATTGACAGAAGGTCCTCGCCCTCATGCCCCATGAGGTCGTGATCCTTGCGATATCGGCGCGACATTTCCACTTCATGCTCGTGGCTGAACATCCCGACCTGCTCGAGGCCTTGGTGGGCTCCCCAGACGATGAGCGGAACCTTGTACCTCACGGCGGTCTGGACCGGAAAGACGGTATGCCCGGCGAGTATAGGCCAGTAGAGGCTGCCGAACTTCCGCATGGTGGTTCGGGTTACGTGTTTAACGGACAGCGGATTGACGTTCTGGAACAGGATGTCGCAATCGAATTTGATGCGCAGGTTGGCCAGGTTACGGATGCCAAGGTCCGTGTTGAAGTACTTGTTATAGACGACCAGAAGCGGGTTAAGTCCAAGTCGCTCCTTGACGAGGTGGACGATGAAGTGACTGTCGTTTGCGCCGGTGACAGGCACGATGCAGTCATAGGTCGTTCCGCTGGTTGACCGGTATGGATTTACGATCTCAAGCAACCGATCCCAGCGTGCGGCCCAGTCCAGCCGGTCTTTCTCCTCATGGATCCGACAGCCTGAGCAAACCTGATCCTCGTCGAGGGTCAGACCGAGTGCGTGTCGGGTTGTATAGAGGCATCGTCGGCAGGTCGACGATGGCAGGGTCAGGTCACCCATGAGCGCCTCTCTGATAACTGGCGTTTCTGAGCGGCATTGCCGATGCCCCGGATTTCAGGGTTTGGACGGCATGCTCACGGTAGGTCAGGAAATTGCCGACACCGCAGGCCACAATGCGCTGGCGCCGCAGCAAATGGTCAATCTGACTGGACTCGGAAATGCCGCCAAAGGCAATGACAGGGAATTCTCCCGGCAACCTGTCGAGCAGTGCGGGATCGAACGTCTGTGGTGAACCTTCGTTCTTCCAGTCTATGACCAGCGCCTCCGAGATCACACCATCGTCGAATGCCGCGACAAGAGGCTGGGGCAACGCTGCGCCGGACCTGGTGCGATAGTCCAGCCACTGAAGATCGCCTTCCTCCGTGATCTCCAATGGCAGGGCGCCCACGATCGCCTGATTGCCGAGCAGAGCTCCGGCCCGAGCGACTGCGTCAAGGTCGTCATGCAGCAGGGAATCCACGCAAATCCGATCGGCGGCCGCATGCACGACGTCCACCGCGTCCTGCGCGGTACGGATACCGCCAGCGTAAATCAGCGGAGTTGAGAGGCCCTTCTTGCCGACCTTGTCGAGTAAGGCGAGGTCAGGGCCGAGGTTTCGAGGGGAGCGATCGATGCATTGAAGCAGGATTTCGTCAGCACCCCAGCGATCAAGGTTCTCCAGAAGAACCTCCGGCCTGCCGAGCGGCAGGTAGCGGCGATAGCCAAACGATTGGACGGCCCAGCCGTCCTTGACCGTCACCACGCCGACCAGACGTTTTCTGATCATGCGCACAGCCCTTCGACGACATCGTGAAGGAGCTTTCGCCCGGCGTCCTGGCTCTTCTCGGGATGGAACTGCAAGCCGACGAGGTTCGCCCGTCGCACGGCAACCGGAAACACGTCGCGGACCCGCGCGACGCAGGCCTGATACTCGGTCGGCGCCTGGAATACATACGAATGGTTGAAATACATCGACGCGCGGTCCGACGGGCGGAACATGGAGTCTTCGCCGACGACCTCGATCTGGTTCCAGCCGATGTGCCAACGTTCCTGCCGAAGCGCGCGCACGCTTCCGGGGATGAGCCCGAGACCTGCGGTAAGGCCATGTTCGTCGGAGGAATCCGCCAACAGTTGCATCCCCAGACACAGGCCGACGACAGGATGCCCGACGCGGGACCGCTCCCTCAGATAGTCCACCAGATTGTGTTGATGGAGGTTGTCCATAGCGGCGGCGAATGCGCCTACTCCGGGCAGGATCAAAAGGTCCGTTTCATCGAGGACTGCGGGTTCCGAAGAGGTGCGACAGCGATAATCGAGGCCGTGAAGGGTTTGTCGGACGGATGTGTGGTTGCCCACGCCGTAGTCGACTATTCCGATAGTTCTGCGTTTCACAGGCCGGCCCCGACCTTGAACTTCCGCACCACGCGCCCGTCACTTTGGACGTCAAAGAGGTCGCGGTTTATTGACCGATGCACCTGCCCCCAGAATTGATCAACTGAGATGCCAATATAATCACTAAACTCGGCGATGTAGTTGTCAGAACAGCTATCATCATATTTCTCGACGAGTTCAATTCCTTGATCGCGAGATATCCGCCCAAGGCGGATTTCCTCGTTGCAGTAGTCAGTTACACGGCCGAACCCAAATTTGTAGTATTTGATCATCTGGTTGAGCGTCACCCAGTCCTCATCAAGTGATGTCACACCGCGAAGATCACCGGTGTTTTCGACCTTGTCATTCCGGACCTCGAGCCCGTTTAGGGTGGAATAGAGCCCGTTGTTGGTCAGAGACCAGTCTCCCAGGAACCAGCCGAGGTATACAATCTGCAGACCATTCTCCTCGAATTTTTCGGGAGACGGGTACTGATAGGGGATCATGTTCTTGATATCGGAGATCTCCAGCATCCAGTCCATGGCTCCGCCGGAGAGCGTGTTCATGTAGCGGAGATTGTTCCCGTCATATCCGGTACGGCCGAGGGTCTTGAGATCGCCCAGCTGAAGACCGGGGTTCTCGCCCCAAAGAATCAGCGGGATGCCATAACGGATCGCCAGTTGCGGCACCGAACTGAACAGCGCCATCTCCGTGGATCGCGCCCAGTTGGTGAATCGATCGAATGACGCACGCATGAGTTTTCGCCAGGTCTGCGGCGCAGGCGACGACACCACGACATCGAACCCCAGTTCGATGAGGTTGGACAGATTATTGACCCCGCGCTCCGTGACCTGTTCAGGCGGATAGCTCAGACAAACCAGCAGAGGCTTCAGCCCGAGCTTGTCGCGAACCCACAGCGCCTGCCTGAGACTGTCCTTACCGCCGGAAACGCCGATGATGCAGTCGAACATCTGCCCAGGCTTGCGGGGAAATTTGGCAAGCAGATCTTGCAGGATTTCATAGCGCTCCTGCCAGTCAACATCGCCGAGCCTGTCGAAGTAATCGCAGGCCGGGCACAGCCCGTGTTCGGTGAAGCGAGTGTTTGGACGCGTATCGGGCTGGAGGCAGCGCGTGCAGTATTTCATGGGCGTGTTGATATCGCGTGCGCATCACAACCGCACGCCATCCCCCCCTTCCGGTCGATGCGCTTATAGCCGCTCAAGGTGACAATTCCAGCACTTTGAGCAACCTGTGTGGGGACGGCGACCCTCCGCAAGTTCAAGCTTTCCGGCTGAGCTAGAGGGCTTGGGCCGGGCTCACGGTCGCGGTGGCAGGGTCTCGATCCCGTCGTGGGGGAGCGGGCAGGGCGGCGCCCATGGTGGAAGCGCGGTCCAGGTGCGCCGGCCGGCTGCGAGTGCGACGACCTGCGCCGCTGATTGAAGCCCGACTACCGCGGTTGCCGTGCGCAAGGCCGCTGAAAGGTCGCTTGACAGGTCCAGACGCGAACCGGGGTGCCGTGAGATCCAGTCATCGTATTTTCCCGCGGCGTCCGAGGGGTGTGGCCTCAGTCTGACGGGGGTCCCAAGAGGCATGATGACATCCCGATGTTGCCAGAACCAGTCGAGTGCCTGGAACTCTCCGGCGCCGACCCGACCCCAGTCACTGCGCGCCGGTTCGAGAACAAACAGAATGTCTCCGTCTGCGGGCGGTGGCCCGGCCGCTGCGGCCTGTGCTTCGAGGTAGAGGTTCGGTTTGAGGATGACCGGCACTTCCGGAAGCGTTCGGCCGGCCTCCGCTGCGGCGTATTCGTCGCTGACCCAGAGCTCGTCAGGCAGCACTTCCTCACCGGCGCGGACAAACCGCTGGCGATAGTTGACCCAGTGATCCACGACCGCGATCGATCGGATGCCATGGCCGCGCGCAAGCCGCCGGGCGTCATGCTCCAGTGTGGAGGCCCAGCCTGTTCCGCTGATTACGGTTCCGGCGCCGTCAACAGCATCCGCGAGGCGCATATCCGCTGGTGAGTGGGGAAATCTGGTGGCCCAGAGAGACGCAGCAGGCCCATGCATCACGGGGCGAATATGCTCGATAGACGCCGGGGACGCGCTGATCAGGGACAGGATGAGATTGGCAGCGCCCGCATCGTGGGCGACGACCGCGATCGGGCGCTTCAGATCCATCATCTGACGGCGAAGCGGGCATAAAGGACGACGTCTTCCGGGACGCCATCCACTAGCTCCTGCGCCTTGCGCACGCCTTCCAGGGTCATGCCAGAGCGTTCCATCAGCTTCACCATGCCCAGGTTGCATGCCAGCGTCCCCGCCGTCACCTTTCGGATCTGCTCTTGGTCCAGGAGCCAGTTCAGCACCGCGTCCCACGCCGCCTGACCGTATCCTCCGCCCCAGGCCGCTTTCTCACCGATCATGATCCCGACATCCGCGGTTCCGTGGTGAGTATTCACGTAAACTGTCAACGTACCGACCGCGCGCCCGTCGGAAGATCTTCTGATCAGCATGAAGCTGTTGGAACTGCCCTCGAACGACTTGAGGTAGGTGGCCGCCGAAACTTCTGAATGGGTAGCAAACCTCTGATTGCTGAAGCGAACAACTTCAGGATCATTCAGCCAGCTGATGTATGCCGGTGTGATGTGATCCCGCACGAACGGCTCGAGCGAGACCTTGCCGCCGTTCAGTGCGGGGACGAACATCAGCTCTTCAACGCCGCTAGATTGTTCCAGACCTTGTGGAATGCAGCGACGACGAGGTCGACGTCCTCGTCGAAGTACTCGCACGCGCAGAGATTGATGCCGATGAAGGTGCGGTCGTGAAGATCTTCCGCGACCGGACAGGTCCCGGTTCCATATCTCAACTCCCGCTCGGCCAGATTGAAGGGGAATCCGCCGCGCCCGTAGGCGATCCGGTGCTCGAAGATCGGCAACCGGTGGATCGTCTGATACCCCCGCATAAGCGCCGGAACACCTTCCGCCCGCAGCGCGTCGAGCAGGCGGTCGCGGCTGACGCCCAGTTTGTCCGGATCGATACGCATCCCGTAAACATAGTAAACGTGCGTCGCGTCCGGCGCGACGAATGGCGTGACGAGGTGAGGCAGACCGGCCAAGCCAGCTTTCAGCCGGTCAGCGGCGCGTTGTCGGCTGGCGACGCGCTCCTGCAACTTGTCGAGCTGAACGGCTCCGATCGCGGCCTCGATCTCGCCGAGGCGGAAGTTGTAGCCGATCATGTTGGCGAGATCGGCGGGCTCGTCGCTCTTGATGACCGACTCGGCGTGGTTTCGGATCAACTGCAGACGCTGGGCCATCCGATCATCATTCGTGACCAGAATGCCACCTTCGCCGCAATGGATGTGCTTGTGGTAGTTGAGGCTGAAGCCGCCGATATCTGCGAGCGTGCCTGTAAATTGATCGGCCGCGCGCGCTCCTGGAGCCTGCGCTGTATCTGTGATGATTTTCAGACCGTGACGATCGGCGATAGCTCTCAGCGCCGCCATGTCCGCCGTCTGGCCGAAGATGTCCGCTGCAAGAATGGCTTTGGTACGCGGACCGACCAGGGCTTCAACCGACCGGGGATCGATATTGTAAGTATCCTTACTGATGTCTGCGAATGTGGGGATCGCGTTCCAGTGAAGAATCGCCATCGCGGTCGCAGACATCGTCCATGGCGTCGTGATCACCTCGTCGCCAGGTTCGATCCCGATCGCGCCGACTGCCGCGACGAGTCCCGAAGTCCAGCTGTTCACGCTGATCGCGTGCTTCACGCCGAAATAGTCCGCGGCCTTTTGCTCGAACTTCCGAACTTCCGGCCCGCCCAGGAAGAATTCGCCCGGTGCACCCACGAATGCAGACAGGACGCCCGAGCGAACGACCTCGGCGGCTGCAACGACCTCATCCTCCCCCATACTACGGAAGGGAGTCAGCGGGGTCTGAATGGTCGGGGCGCCCCCGAGGACGGCTAGGGTGTCGGTCATGCGTGAAGTCCGTTGGCGTGTGCCGCGAGGGCGAGGTCTTTGATTTGTGCACACAAGGTTTGAGCCGCCATGGCGTCCCGCCCGGTGCAGGCGAGAGGTTCGCCATCACGCAGGGCGCCGGCGATATTGTCAGCGGCGTTAATCATAGCGTGAGGATAGCCTCCCGGCAGGAACTGTTCTTGCGAAAGTGCGCGATAGCCCGCGAAATGAGGGCTGTCACCCGTCCGCCGGAGACCCCATCCCATACCGCCGTCGATCATTCTGATCTGGCCGTGCTCGGTGGTGAGCGACAACTCGAACAGGGCGTAGTCGCCGGCATGGCCAGCGCCCAGTTGCACGGGAACTCCCTCGTGACTCACGAGTGATGCGGAAACGGTAGGATCATCAGGCCAGTGATCGAACAGAGGCAGGCCGACACAGGTTATCGACAGGTCGCCAAGCAGTAGGCGCAACAGATCGATCATATGGCTCCCGTTGTGGACGACGCCTTTTGTATAAATTCCGGCGACGTTCCGGATTTTGCCCCAAACGCCGTCGCGCAGTTGGCGAGCGAGCTTCTGGGTCTCCGGGTCCCAGCGGCGCGTGTAGTTGACCGCAAGTCGGATACCTTCTGACTCGCAACGTTCCACCAAGGCTGCGACTTCATCCAGCGATCCGGCGAGCGGCTTCTCTGCGAAGATCAGGCGAGGTTTGAGCTGGATTGCCGCAGCCAGATGATCCGCGTGGAATGCCGTAGGGGAGCAGATGCTGATCACGTCGAACGCGCCAGCCCCGGCGGCAAGATCCTCAAGGGATGCAGACGCGACCGGGATGCCCCAGCGGTGCTGGAAAGCGGCGCGTCGAGCCTGGTTGGGCTCAACCACTGCAGCGAGGCGAAACCGGGCGTCCCGCGAGAAGGCTCCGGCGTGCGTGAGAGGAAGGCTATCGACGCGATCCGCGTCATAGCCCCCGGCGATGGCGCCGCCGCCAATGATGAGGACCGAGTTCGCCGTCACGACGTCAGGCCAGCAAGTCCCAACTTACCGGTGTGCCGAGCGTGACGTCTCTCTTGACCGCCTTGCCCAGCAACTCGTCGTGGAATCTCGGAGATAGGCCATATCCCGGCCGAATGATCCTCATGTTCTCCCTGGTGAGAACCTCGCCGGCTTTCATGTCGCGCGAGATGTAGAGGGAACGCCGGAAAGCGCGGCTTTTTTCCTCGGCCTGTGTGCCGCCGTAGGTAATCCGGCCGATCGCCTGCCATGCACGCTCTGTCTCGGTCCGAAGTTGTCGAAACTCCTCAGGCTCCATGGAGAAAGTCGAGTCGACGCCGCCATCCGCCCTTCGGAGGGTGAAATGCTTTTCGATCAGAACTGCACCGAAGGCGACGGCCGCTACGGACACGCCGCATCCCATCGTGTGATCGGAAAGGCCGACGTCGACACCGAACGTCTCGCGCATATTCGGGATGGTCGATATGTTCGTGTTTTCAGGTGTGGCCGGATAGGTGCTGGTGCATTTCAGGATTACGATCTGATCGTTGCCCTCGGCTTTGGCGGCCCGCACCGCATCGTCGATCTCTGCAACGGACGCCATGCCGGTCGACATGATCATTGGCTTGCCGGTTTGTGCGACCTTCCGGATCAGCGGAAGGTCGGTGATCTCGAACGAGGCAATCTTGTAGGCAGGTGCGCCGAGGCTTTCGAGGAAGTCCACAGCGGTGTCGTCGAAGGGACTTGAGAAGCAGTGCATGCCGAGGCTTGCGGCTCGCTCCATGATCGGGCCATGCCAGTCCCATGGCGTGTGAGCCTCGTCATACAAGTCGTAGAGTTGGCGTCCGGCCCACAGGCTGCTCGGGTCCTCGATAACGAAGCCTGGCGCGCGCGTGTTTAGCGTCATGGTATCGGCAGTGTAGGTCTGCAGCTTTATAGCATCCGCACCCGACGCGGCGGCGGCTTCGACGATATCCATTGCGCGATCAAGCGACTGGTTATGATTTCCGCTCATCTCGGCGATCAGGTAGGGGCGAGCGCCTGAACCTACGTCTTTTTCGGCGATTTTCATGTTTCTTGATCCGCATCACTGGCCGGTCGCCGGCTTGATCCACCGCGTAGCATCCAGGCGCCGGTAGGCGGCGGCCTCAAACAGGCGCTGCGATGCAGCGTTCTCTTCCAACGTTTCAGCGAAGATGTCGAGACCGGGGGGAAGCGCCTCTTCCGCCGCCCGCAGAAGTTCACCTCCCAGACCGAGACCCTGCAGGGTCGGGTCGAGGTAGATGGATACTTCCACGGATCTGGCGTCGAAATGATCGAAGCGCACCACGCCGACCGGAACCGCTCCGACGTGACCGATGAAGAAATGGCGCCGGGGGTCCTGCAGCGAAGACTCGAACCAGCGAAGATGGTCTTCGATTGGAATAGGAGCCGAACCCCGGGATACGGCCCGCGTCGTGGGGGCGTTGCGCCAGGCATGCACCATGTGTGCGTCGCCCATTCGTGCGTTTCGAACCGTCAAGGCGCCAGACGCCATCTTAAGTGCGACCCTCCTGGCGCCAAGGCCATCCACCAGCGTCTGCGATCGCTGCGCCATTTCACGCCGGAGGTTGGCGTCGGACAACAGTGGTGACAGAGCCTTTGTCACGGCTTCGACCGAGGTGTCGCCGATCGGGCTGGTTGTTGCGGCCACACCCCATTGCGCGAGCAGTTGGGTCGATCTCCTCTGGTTCTCGGCGACAATCAACAGAAGCGTCGCAGCACCGAGACGACAACGTTCCCATGTGGCGCCGCCCCCTGCTCCGATTTGCAAATCATGCCGACCGAAGAAGTCGGCGAGGTCGGGCAGGTCGATCAGCAGGCGCGTGGCGGGGCGGCGATCCACCGCTTCCTGCACTTCTGAAATATTGGGATTTGCGCGCGTCGAAACAATCTCGACCGGACCATGGTATCGCGCGCGCTCCAGCGCCTCCATGACCGTAAGGGTGTGATTCCCGAGGTCTACCCCTCCCATGAACACACCGATGCTATGAACCTCGTCATGCATCGTGGCTACTGGCGGAGACGCAAAGGCCGGCGCCAGGAGGGCATAGCGAGGCCCCCCCAGAATGTGAGCCTCCCCGTCGATATGCGGTAGATATCTTGCGCGCGTGTCTTCGGCGGCGTTGTGATCGACGACGAGGTCGCAGGAAAGGTCGCGGTCCGCGAGGTCGTCGATCACGCAAATGCGGGTGTCCAGAACCTGTCTGACCTGACGGTGCCATGTCTTCTCGATCGCGTAGTGATCCACCACGATCCAGTCGATGTCTTCGCGCTTCAGCGCCTCGATCGTCCAGGTCGCGTCCTCGACGATGCTCGCTTCCAGCCAGGATGAATGCGCAGTTGGCCCCTCGGCTGCGCTGCGTCCGGTCGGAAGCGTGAGCGCGCGAAAGCCCGCAAGTGCAATGAATTCCAGGCTTGCGACGTCGCTGACCCGGGTCACGAACACGATTTGCGCCCCGATATCTCTGAGAGCGTGCGCCAGCGCGAGAGTTCTTCGCAGGTGCCCGGTCCCCATCCGCCGTGACGCATCGACCCGGATAGCGACTTTCACCGGGTCTCCGATCTGGCCGCGGAGAATGATCGGTGCATAATCTCGGCGCGGTCCCAGTCCGCGGGTGTGTCGATATCGACGACGCGCCACTCCGGTAACACGATGCAACGGCCATTGGCGTGTATGTTCGAGCCGCCCAACCAGGTTTCGGCCTTGGCCCAGTAGAACTGTCCGGCGTCAAAGTAGGCCGGTTCGAGGTCTTGGGTCCGCGTCGCTACATGTTCGGGGTTGAAGGGGGCAATGCGCCCGTCCGCATCCCGTTTCAGCGCTCTCTGGATTGGAGACGGGAAGCCCGTCACGGGAAAGACATAACCCTCGCCCTCGTGCCGCAGAAGCAGGGCGAAGCCATCGACCAGATCAGACGGCTGCAAGAAGGGGACGCCAGGGTAGACGCAGCAAACCCATTCGACATTCCAGCCGAGGTCCTTGCACGCCAGGACGGCGTGCTGGATGACCGGAACGGTAGGCGTGTGATCGTCAGCGAGTTCGACGGGCCGTTGGAAGGGTATCTCCGCCCCGGCCGATAGGGCCTCTGCGCTGATCTCCGGATCGTCCGTGGACACGATCACCTTGTCGAAAAGACCTGACTGCCTTGCGGCCTCAATCGCGTAGGCGATCATCGGCTTGCCAGCGAACGGCTTCACGTTCTTGCGGGGAATACGCTTGCTTCCGCCGCGCGCCGGGATGATGGCGACCTTCAAGGTCAGACCGCGAGACGTTTGAGCGTTTCGATCACAAAGTCCTGTTGCTCTTCGGTCATGGCCGGGAAGAGCGGGATTGTGATCGCGCGATCATAGTAGCGCTCGGAGTGCGGGTAGGCGCCGCGCTCGAACCCAAGCCGTTCGTAATGCGGTTGGGTATGGATTGGAATGTAATGCACATTGGCGCCGATTCCTGCGTCCCGCAGACCCGCGAAGACCTGCGCGCGCGAGGCGACGACGTCATCGGTAAGTTCGACAACGTAAAGGTGCCAGGATGACACGCGGTCCTGCAAGCGCGCGGGAAGTTTGAAGCGGGAATCGGCCAGCGCACGATCATAGCGGTCGGCCAATGCCTCACGACGGCTTCGCCAAGTGTCCATGCGAGCGAGTTGCGACAGGCCGAGCGCCGCCTGCATGTCGGTCATCCGGTAGTTGTAACCCAGTGTGACCTGCTCGTAGTACCAGCCGCCCTCGGAAGGTCGCTCGAGAGCGGCGTCGTCGCGAGTGATGCCGTGACTGCGCAGCAACCGAAGCTTGCTGGCCAGATTGTCATCGTTCGTCGTCAGCATCCCGCCTTCGGCGGTGGTCACGATCTTCACTGCGTGGAAGCTGAAGACGCTGATATCCGCAAACTTCGAGCCGACGGCGTCGTCTAGGTAACGGGCGCCGGTCGCGTGTGAAGCGTCCTCGAGGATCCTGAAGCCGTAGTGATCGGCCAGTTCGCGCATTTCCCTAAGGTCACAGGCAAGGCCCGAGAAGTCGACCGGGATGACGACCGCGGGCAATGCGCCGCTGGTTTCAGCATCGGCCAGCTTTCTGGCCAAGGCGTCGATGGACATGTTCCGGGTTACCGGGTCGATGTCGACAAAGTCGACTTCGGCGCCGAGATAAAGGGCGCAGTTGGCCGACGCGACAAAGCTGATGGGGCTCGTCCAGACCCGATCTCCGGCCGTCACACCCAAGGCAAGCAAGGCGATATGAAGACCGCCCGTCGCATTGGATACGGCAATCGCGTGCTGCGCCCCGTGAGCCCGGGCGAACGCCTGTTCGAAGTCTCCGATTGCGGGGCCCTGGGTCAGAAAGTCCGAGCGAAGTACGCCGACAACGGCGGCGATGTCTTCCTCGCTTATCTCTTGTCGGCTGTATGGAATGTGCATGGTCACCCCCTTTTTGCCGAACTAGTCGATCGATTTGCCGATGACGTGAGACTCGATGAGTTCCCTCATCTGCTCCACCGACAGGAAGTCGGGATTGGAGCCAGAGTCATAGGCAAATCCCGGCTCCACCGGCTTGCCGCCACGACGCTCGCAATATTCAGCAAAGGTGTAGTTCGCTGCTTGCGGAAGGATCGCGTAGTA
Organism: Caulobacteraceae bacterium; assembly: GCA_052441165.1. GTDB lineage: Bacteria > Pseudomonadota > Alphaproteobacteria > Caulobacterales > Caulobacteraceae > Brevundimonas. The sequence continues at coordinate 160,907 of JBQVQW010000001.1, forward strand.
ATCGCCCATGTCGACGGTGTTGAAGCTGTCGCTCGCCGTGATCATTTCCTCGTGGATCTTCTCGCCCGGGCGGATGCCGATTATTTCCTGACGGCACTCAGGCCCGATCGCCTTCGCGACGTCCGTGATCCGGTAGGAGGGGATCTTGGGGACCAGAATCTCGCCGCCTTCGGCGTTCTCGATCGACCAGAGCACCATATCCACGCCTTCCTGAAGCGAGATATTGAAGCGGGTCATCCGCGCGTCGGTGATCGGAAGGACGCCGGACGACCGGCGGTCGAGGAAGAACGGGATTACAGATCCGCGGCTACCCATCACGTTGCCGTAGCGAACCACAGAGAAACGAATGCCACGTTCGCCCTGAATGTTGTTGGCTGCGACAAACAACTTATCAGAACAGAGCTTGGTCGCGCCATACAGATTGATCGGCGCGGCGGCCTTGTCGGTAGACAAGGCGACTACACGCTGCACCTTGCTGTCGAGGCAGGCCTCGATGAGGTTTTGCGCGCCCAGCACATTGGTCTTGATGCATTCAAACGGGTTGTACTCGGCGGCCGGGACCTGCTTCAGCGCCGCGGCGTGAACGACGATGTCGATACCTTCGAGTGCGCGCCGCAGACGATCCTGATCACGGACGTCACCAATGAAATACCGGATGCCCTTGTGCACCTTGTCATTAAAGACCTGCGACATCTCGAACTGTTTCAGTTCGTCGCGCGAATAAATGACAAGGCGATCAACCTCGGGAAATTTCTCCAGGACCGTGCGGACGAACGCCTTGCCGAACGAGCCAGTGCCGCCGGTGATCAGGATGGACTTGTTGTTCAGCATTCGTCTGTTTCGTTTCGCTCGATTGCAGCGCGTGTCGGGCCGCGAGTTCGTTGCTGGGTGTTAGCGGATGGCGGGTCATGACGCGACCCTGCAACACTACTTCATCAGGCCTTTGGTTTTCATCTCGGCGATAGATTTTTCGTAGCCGCTCTCTTGCGGTCCGGACGCCAGCACCCAGCTGCAGAATTCGGCGATTCCCTTCTCGAAATCGTAGGCAGGGGTGAAGCCGAGCAGGGCGCGGGCGCGGGTGAGGTCCGCGTAGTTGTGGCGGATGTCGCCAAGGCGGTAGTTGCCGCTGATGCTGGACTCCACCGGAAGGGCGAGATGGCGCTGCAGAGCCGCCACGACCTCGTTCACGCTGATCGGCACGCCCGTTCCGACGTTGAAGACATTGCCCGCCGCCTGGGGGGTCTCGATGCCCAGGATGGTGGCGTCAACAACGTCGTCAACAAAGACGAAGTCCCGGCTCTCCAGCCCGTCTTCGAAGATGTTGATCGGCTTGCCCTGCATGATCAGGTTGGAAAAGATCGACAGAATGCCGGTGTAGGGGTTCGACAGGGATTGTCCCGGGCCAAACACGTTCTGGTAACGCAATGCGACGGGCTCGATGCCCAACGTCGGAGAAAGCGTCATCACCATCTGCTCCTGCACCTGCTTGGTGATGCCGTACAGCGAAGACGGATGCAGTTTTGACTCCTCGTCGGTCGCCATCAGGGTGAGGGCGGATGATCCGGGATACTTGACCTCGAAATCACCGGACGACATGTCCGCATCTGAACGATGCGCGGGGTAGACGTAGCCGAGTTCAGGGGACCTGTACCTGCCCTCGCCATAGACCGAACGGGACGAGGCGACGACGATCCGTTTCACGCTGTGGGGCGCATTCGCGAGGATGTCGAACAGAAGGCTGGTGCCGCCGATGTTGACCGCAGTGTAGTGTTCGACTTGATACATGGACTGGCCGGTGCCCGTTTCGGCAGCCAGATGGACCACGGCCTCCTGATCTGCGAGCGCGACCGTCATAATGGCGCGGTCGGTCACGCTGCCACGAATGAACCGGACCTGCCCTTCGATCGATCGATATAGGCCCGACTGTTCCGGAGCGGAGCCGTGAACCTGCTCGGCGAGGGTATCGAGCACCGTCACTTCGTGGCCGCGAGCCTTCAGTTTCAGCGCCAGGCGGGAGCCGATAAAGCCGGCGCCGCCGGTGATCAGGATGCGGGTCATTGAACGTCTCTAGCGGATCAGGCGGGTCGTCTGTTCGATGTTGCCGCGTGACGACGCGCCAAAGACGACTGACTGTAGGTTGAGGCTGTTGATGTAGTCATACGCTTCTGGAGCCGGAATGGCGCCCGACGCGAGAGTCGCCATCGCCATCATCGCGTAGTCAGATCCGTCGTTCTCCGCCAGGGCGGCTTCATAAGCCTCGCGGCCCGGAGACATCAGGTATCCGATCTTGTTGATCGAGGAGCAGATCACGACATCGTGGATGCCCCACTCCATAAGGCGCTGACGCAGTAGCGGCATGTTCTGCGTAATGAAGCCGGGATAGGCGCCGTATTTCTTCCGGATGTGGGCTGCGTACTCGATGAACGGTTCGGCGACGCCGAAGCCGAGGATCAGGTCGACAACGATGTTCTGAAGGAAGACGACCCGAACATCGAGGCCCTTGAAGGCTGACATTTCCTGATCGACCAGCATCTTCATCATTCGCACGGCGTCGAGCGACATGACGGCAAGGCTGCCTTGGGCGATCTTTCCAAGTGCGGAACCTGCTCCGTCCGACATCAGAACGGTCTGCAGCGCCCCGACCATGCCTTCCTCTGCGACAAGATTGGCGTACTTGTGCGGGTAGGGGATGGAAGGATACCAGGCGATGTCCTTGTACTGCGATGCACGCGAACGGAAGCGGTCGCAGATTTCCGCAGCGCGGGCATTGCTGTTCAGCATAACCGCACGAATGCCGGCGTCGAACGCACTGTCGTAGACGTTGAAGATGGCGTCCAGATTGGCGAAGCGTTCAGCCTGTGCCTGGGCCTTGTCCTGCGACATGTGGTTGATGCCGAAGAACTGGTTGTCGCCGAAGACGACGCGGTCGATCTGGGGCATCAGGCGATGGCTTTCCGGGTGTTCTCGAAATCGGCGAACATCGTCTCGATGATGCTCAGCGCATCGGCGCCATCAGAGAAGCTGCAGCGCGTGTTCGTGTCGCCACGCTTCACGTGATCCACAAAGTCGTAGATCTGGGCCGTGAACTCAACGCCCCTGAGATAGAACGGGGCCGGGTTGAACAGGTCGGTGATATACAGTTGGTTCCATCCGGCGTTGAGTCCGTGAGCCGCCGATGCCCTGTTCAGGTAGACTTTCATTCCATGCTGGTCGGCCTGGATCTTCCCGTGTTCGCCGAAGATCTCGAACTTGTTGGTCGGCTTGCGGAAGGTCGGATCGCTCCAGTTCACGTAGATCGAGCCCATCGTCCCGGACTTGTAGGCGAAGCTGGATGAGACGATGTCTTCCACGTTTCTGGAGAAGACCTTCGACATGCAGGTGCCGCCCACATAGTCGGGCTTGCCGATCAGATAGTGGATCAGATCGATCGCGTGAGAGGCCATCTCGTAGACAGCCCCGCCGCCATTGGCGTGGGTGGTTCTCCAGCCCTTCTCGCCTGGATCGCGAATGACCGTGGAACTGAACATTTCGCTTCGGAAGCGCACCACATTTCCGATCAGGCCGTCATCGAGGAATGAACGCACCTTCATGAATACATCGTTGAATCTGTTGATGTATCCAACCTGGGTAACCAATCCCCGCGCCGCGAACATCCCGGCAAGCTCGCGTCCGGAACCGGCAGACAGCGTGAAAGGCTTTTCCACGAAGGCATGCAGCTTGCTTTCGGCGACCGCCGACAGGATTTCGTGATTGGCCGCCGGTGGGGTGCAGACGAGGACGGCGTCGAGCGCCTCCTTCTGCAACATCGACGAATAATCCTTGTAGGCGCGAACGCCCGCATACTTGGTCATCATCTTGGTGACGACGACGGAAGGGTCGACAATCGCGACAACCTTTACGTCAGGTCGGCTGCTGATGATGCACTGATGGGTCACGCCCATCCGGCCAGCACCGATGATGCCGATTCTCAGTGGGTTGTCGGTCATGATGTCTGGGTAACTGGTCGTTTCAGTGGGAATTCTCGGCACGGCCGGCCGGGCAAAGCGGAACGATCCCTATCGGGCGCGGCATGGAAGTCAACCGCTATCGGGTTGCATCCGGTGCAGGCGAGGAGCGTATGCCCCGGGGAGGGGACGCGCTTTCGGCAGGTCAGGCGACGTTCGCTTCCGGCGTCCGGCGCAGCTCAGTACCCCCGCAGTCGCCCCGTTAGCGTGTGGATTGACGATTGAAACCATGGACCTCCTGCTACACAAGACCGGCGTCGGGATCGGTTCGGCGTGGGGCGAAAAGTTTAGATGAAGGTTGTGATCACGGGCGCCTCCGGTTTCGTCGGGCGCAGCCTTGTCACCGCGCTTGGCGCGAGGGGATTTGACCTGTTGCTGGTCGGTCGGGATCCGGAGCGCATGCGGGCTTTGTTCCCGGGGATGGCTGTCTGCGGCTATGACGCCTTGGTGGACGCCGGACGCGGGTATGATCTTCTCGTGCACCTCGCCGTCGCGAACAATGACCGCGCGCTGGATCTTGCCGGCTTCCGGGAGATCAACGTCGAATTCCTCGCGCAGGTAGCCGAGGACGCCGACCGTGCGGGTATCGGTCGCTTCCTGAACATCTCGTCGGTCCACGCACTCGATCTTCGCAACACCGGCGGCTATGCCGTCAGCAAACGTGAGGGCCATGATCGCCTGAAGGACATCCGGGGCGCACGGGCGTCGACCTGGTACCTTCCAGCGGTTCAGGGGGAGGAGTGGGGCGGAAAGCTTCGGGTCCTGAACCGGATGCCGAAATGGCTCTCGGCGCCGCTGACCTCGGTATTGAAGGCCGTCAAGCCGACGGTGACGGTCGATTGCCTGGCGCGATCGATCGCCGAACTGGCGGAGGGGGACAGGGCGGATCGCATTCTTTCCGAGGGCCAACTGGAGAACCCCGCTTTCAATCTGATCAAGCGAGTGATCGATCTCGGTTTCGCCGTGGCGATCATCCTCGTGTTCTGGTGGTTGCTGCTGATCGTCTGGGTCGCGATCCGCGTTCAATCAGAAGGGCCAGGCGTTTTCCGGCAGGACCGCGTCGGTCGCAACGGGAAGATATTCACCTGCTACAAATTCCGGACGATGAAGGTCGGAACCGTCCAGGCCGGCACTCATAACGTCTCCGCGGTGGCTGTTACAGACGGTTTGGGACAGTTCCTGCGCCGTACGAAGATCGACGAACTCCCCCAAGTCTGGAACATTCTCCGCAACGAGATCAGCTTGGTCGGTCCACGGCCTTGCCTTCCGGTTCAGGAGGAACTCGTCGAGGAGCGGAGGCGCAGGAGCGTTCTGCGGGTGATGCCAGGCATCACAGGGCTCGCCCAGAGCGAAGGCATAGACATGAGCGATCCCGTTCGTCTGGCAGTGCGGGATGCCGAGTATGTAGCCCTGCAATCGCTGTCGCTCGACCTCGGCATCCTTGCGCGGACCCTTCTGGGCGGCGGGCAGGGCGACAAGGTCGGCGCCTAGCCTCCGGTCGCTGTCGGCTCGGAAGCGCCGGAGTCACCGATGACCTCGGCGAGGAACATCGCCGGTGATCGCTGAAACGTTCCGGGCCGATGTCCGCGCAGCGCATCCACCTTCGCCAGCAACTCCGCAGGGTCGCCGTCGAGCGCAAAGCCCACGCAGTTGCGATCATCGAAGTGCGGGCTCTCGACAGTATGGGGATTGTTTGTGATCAACTTCACCCCCAGCGCGAGGGCTTCGAACGAGCGCATGGTGGAGCCGGTCTGCATGGGATGCGCATAGTCGAGCGTGAAGTCCGAACTTGAAAGCGCGTCGACGTACTCGGCGTAGGTCAGCGCCTTGAACGAGATATGTTTCCGCCATTTCCAGTAAAGGCGGGGATTGCGGAGAGCATTCATCGAGAGGCTGATGATGCCTTTTTCGTACAGGAAGACGAAGCTGTCGTCCGTTCCAAGCGTCGTCATGACCCGGTCCAAAAACGCCAGACGGTCCGAGTGATTTCTCTGGATCGCTGAGATCCGGTAGCGCAGCGGTGGAGGTGGAGTAATCGGCGCTTGCGCCGAGAACAGCTCCACCACTGGCCAGCCCATCTCCCTCGCATCCCTGAAGTCGAATGTCGTTACCCGATCGACGGAGCTGCCCCAGCGTTGGCAGGACCGATCATAGGTCAGCGCATCGAAATGGTAGCCGACCACACGCGTCGCGCAGTCCTTCATGTCCGTGACGAGCTCCGGCCCGATGCCGCGCCCCTTCACGATAAGGACGAGATCCCATCGTTTCTGCTGCAGGAACCGCTCGCGAAATATGCGGCGCGTCCACCAGCGTGCGACCGGAAGATCAAGCTTGGCGATGATGCGGCCGAACGGGTTCTGCGGATACTCGTCATTTGCCTCGGTGACCTCGTAACCCATTTCCTCCAGTGCGCGGCCGATGATCCGGCCGAACGAATAGAAATGCAGCGGCATGACGAGCAGGCACGTCTTTTTCACCGGAGATAGTCCTCTGACTCATGCTGCGGCAGCGAATGGCTAGTACCGTCGACGAGATGTTTGACGAAGGTCTGGATGTGGTACTCGGGAAACTCTGCATCCGGGTCGCGAAGTGGCGTCTGCACGAAAGCTGCGACCCCTGTGAAGTCGAGCCCGTCGAATACGTGGAAGCGATCCGGCGAGTAGAACGCCTCCTGCCGGACCCGCGGATTGTTGGTGATGATTTTCTTGCCGGCGCATAGGTTCTCGAAAACACGCATGGTGTAACCACTCTGATGGTGGTTTGCGAAGTCGAAGACGGCGACTGAAGTCTCGACCATGTCGATAAAGGCGGACCGGTCAATCGGCCGGGAGGAAAGGCCTCGGGCGACAATGCCTTCGCGTTTGAGCTTTACCCGCATCGGGGGCGTGCAGGCCATATAGGCGTTCAGCTGAATACCCGCGCCGTCGCAATAATCACGGAAGGCGTCGAGGGCGCGATATCGCGCCGGATTGACGATGTTGCCGACGAAATAGATTGCGCGTTGGTCCTGCTCTCGTCGTCGCAACCCCTGAAACTCACGGCTGCAAAAAAGGGGCAGATATCTCAGACTGTGGCGTCGCGCGTCATCCGGATCGAAGGTGAAGACGTCGTCGAAGCTGGCCAGATGGGGCAGATAGTCGTGATTGGCGATGGAGTCCCAGTTGTACAGAGCGAAGCGGGCGCTCCTGAACGTCGACCGAAATCCGGCCATGTTCTCTTTCGACATCTGGTGCGCCTGGATGAAGAGGACCAGGTCGGTCGGCGTCTCCGCCTCGGCACGAAGAATGCGTGCGTGGTGCCTGTTCAGCTGCGTCTGCCAGAGGCGCGGCGCGATCAGCCGCAACGCTTTCATGAACAGCGTTCGAGGCATGATGTCATGCACACGGACTTCGTGCCCGAGCTCACGCAGCTCGCGCGCGATGTTAGCGGTGTAGTCGTGATAGTGGAGCGCGATCAGCAGGATGTTCACGCTGGCGTCTCCGGGGCCGTTTCTTCTAGGAAGGAGCCATCCGGTTGGGTGCGTCGCCACTCGCCGGACGCTTGATCGTACCGGCGTATGATCGTCGCAGGCGCCCCGACCGCGATGCAGTAATCCGGCAGATCCCGAGTGACGACGGCGTTGGCGCCGACCACGCAGTGACGGCCGATCGTTGCGCCGATGACGCAGACATTGTGTCCAAGCCACGAGCCGTCGCCGATCTCGACATCGCGCAACTGTTCGACGGGCTGATCCATCACCGCGACGTTCGGGTCGCCGTAGCCGTGGACGTTGTCCGAAATGTAAACGTTATTCGCGGTCAGGACTTTCCGGCCGAGCCGGACACTCCGCGTTGCGTAGATATGGTTGAACCGACCGATACGTGAGCCGTCGCCGATCTCGAGGCGGCAGGTCGCGCTGCCCGAGTGAGGCGTCGCCGCCAGGCAGGACTTCGCGGCAACGTAGACGTCATCTCCCAGATGGATGCGTGCCGCCCCCTCGATTGCAACAGGCGCAACGATCATCGTGCGATGGCCGAAGCGTCCGAACTGGCCGCCGAACAGCATGGCGAAAAGACGCGCCCGCACGGCGTTCGCGATGCGAATATGCGGGATCATGCGGACGTCGGGCGATGTGTCGACGCGGCTTGGCCTCGCGGTGGGGGGCCCCATGCTCCCTGGCCCCGTCGCAGACCGAACCACGCTTGCGCACGCGCGGTTGTTTCGGGTGTCAGAAGCATCGCGCTAAAGATGATCATGAGGAAGAAGGGGGTCAGCATGATCGCCTCGCCCATGAATGAGAGCGAGAGCAACACACCGAAAACGAGTGACGGTTTGAAGAAGCGTTGCCGGAACAGTGCGAACAGGAAAGGCAAGGACATGGGGATGCCGATGCTGATGAGCAGCGTGAGAAGTCCGTTGGAGTTCTGCCGGTCCGCGGTAGAACTGAAGTCGAGTTCGCCCGCGTCGTAACCGACCCGACGGGCTTCGACCTTATAGCGTTCGTAGTCGAAGCCTATTCCCAGGAATGGGTTGGCGCGGATCACGTTCAGCCCCGTGAAAAAGTCATACTGGCGCGCCCAGGCGGACCCCCGGTGATCGCCGGTGAATTTGGACTCGAGGTTCATCGAACCGATTATGATCAAGGGCACCGCGACGATCGGCGCGACTACGGCGATGACAAACCGCCCGGTCATTCCCGAGGTCTTGAAGTTGATCGCGTAATAGGCGCCGATGAGGAAGACGGAAATCAGGATGCCTGTCGTCGACTGAAGTGCGAATATCGACACGACAGCAAGAATGACATCGTTCCGCTTGCGCAGTACAAAAAGGGACATGAACAGGAAGATGTTCATGTAAACTTGGAACGCGCCCGGCTCAAAGAAGAAGCCGTTGGGGCGAATAAGGCCCGATTCATTGACGATCGTGTGGTGATAGGTGAACACCCAGTAGATCGTATAATACACCGTGTCGTTGACGGGACTTGGGACGAACAGGTTGGGAGTGACGAACGCCAGTATGATCGTCAGGAATATCTGGACGCTCATCAGGCGGAAGATCGGCAGCAGGTCCCTGCTCAGGGTGTCTCGTGGTTCGGTAAGGTAGAGACCCAGAAGCGCCGCGCCCACGACAAAGTTTGCGTAGCGTGTGGCCAGCGCCACCAGATCCACGCCATCCGACCCCAGAATAGCGACGGCGAACACGCCGAGCAGCACCAGACCAATGGGCGCCATTTCCCGCCGGATGCCGAGTGTGGCCCCCTTGCAGATAACGCAAAGCCCCAAAACCATCAGTAGCAGGGGCAAGCGCGGGAAGATCAGATTCCCGCCGCTCATCAGCATGGCGAGAAACAGCGTCAGGCGTCGCAGGTTCTGGGCGGCGGCAGGGCTTACATTCAGATAACGTTCCGCCATCGTTCTCTCATCGGTCCCGGTGCACCGGGCACAGGCGCTATGCTCTGCGGACCGGGATCTTGCAGACGCCCGGACGGCTATACCGTCCGCTGGAGCCGCATGTAACTGCGAATCTTGATGCTGACCCGAGCTCTGTGACAGTCAGTGCTCACTGATCCTTGGCTATCAGTTTCCTGAGGTAGGCTCCGTAGTCACTCTTGCTCAGGGCTGCGGCCGCGCGTTCAACCTCCGCGTGGTCGATGAGCCCCAGTCTGTACGCGATTTCCTCGGGGCACGCGATCTTGAGGCCCTGACGTTTCTCAAGCACGTGTACGTAGTCGCTCGCCTGAAGAAGCGCTTCGTGGGTCCCCGCATCAAACCAGGCAAACCCGCGCCCGAGCCGTTCGACGTTGAGCTGCCCGCGCTCAAGATAGTGTCGGTTGACATCAGTGATCTCCAGCTCACCGCGAGCCGAAGGTTTGATGTTGTGCGCGATCTCAACGACCTGTTTGTCGTAGAAATATATCCCGATCACGGCCCAGTCGGACTTTGGTTTGTTGGGCTTCTCCTCGACGGATTGTGCAACGCCGGCGTCATCGAACGTCACGATACCGTACCGTTCGGGGTCGTTGACCTGATAGGCGAAGACAGTGGCCCCCTCGTTCAGCCGCTCTCTGGCGCCGCGCAATGCCGTGGGAAGGCCGTGACCATATATGATATTGTCGCCGAGGATCAGACAGGACGCGTGTCCCTCTACAAACTCGGCTCCGATCACATAGGCCTCGGCGAGCCCATTGGGCGCCGCCTGCTCGGCATAGCTCAGCTTGATCCCCCACTGTTGGCCCGAACCGAGCACACGCTCGAACGTCGGTCGGTCGTGCGGAGTGGTGATGATCAGAATTTCCGTGATGCCCGCCAACATCAGTGTGGTCAGCGGATGATAAATCATCGGCTTGTCGTAGATCGGCAGAAGCTGTTTTGAGGTCACCAGAGTGAGCGGGTGCAGCCGTGTCCCGCTGCCGCCTGCGAGGATGATGCCCTTCATCGCCAGTGTCCTTTTCCGGTCAAACCGTAAATCTCGTCGAGACAGATCGTGAGCGACTCTCGCCATTCCGGAAGTCGCACGCCGTAGATTCTGTCCAGTTTGTCGTTTGCCAACCTTGAGTCCGCAGGGCGTCTGGAAGGCGTCGGGTAATCTGCGGTTGAGATTGGCCGGATGTCGGTCGCGGGACCGCCTCGCACCCTGGACGCATCCATTATGGCCGAGGCGAACCCGTACCAGGTGGTATCGCCCTGACCGGTGGCGTGAAACACACCCCATCGTGCATCGTCGTCGCTGTCCGGCAGTTGCGGAATGATCAGCGCGACAGCATTGGCGAGGTCGTGGGCGAACGTGGGGCGACCGTGCTGGTCCGAGACCACGCCGAGAAAATCGCGTTCTGCAGCCAGCCTGAGCATCGTCTTCATGAAATTGGACCCGGTTGGACTACAGACCCACGCCGTTCTCAGAATGACGTGCCGGGGGTTTGCGGCGGCGATGACTCGCTCGCCGTCCAGTTTGGTTTGGCCATAGACGCCCAGTGGATTGGTCGAATCTGACTCAGCGTAGGGGGCGCCCCCGGAGCCGTCGAATACATAGTCGGTCGAGAAGTGAATGAATGGCGCGCCGATCTCTGCCGCCGCCGCCGCGGCAGCGGCAGGACCATCTACGTTCATTGCGCGAGCGGCGTCGGGTTCGCTCTCGGCCTTGTCGACGGCAGTGTAGGCGGCGGCATTGACCACGATGTCCGGACTGAAATCCAGGACGACCTCGCGCGCGGCGACGGGATCGCCGAGATCGGCGAGCCTCCGTCCGACGCTTCTGACTTCGTGTTCGTCGAGGGAGAGACGAGCACGAAGCGCCGTCGCGACTTGTCCGGTCTCTCCGAGGATCAGAATCTTCGCCATCGGTTCGCCTATCCCGGCAGACCCAGCCGGTCGCCGGCATACACGCCGTCGCGCAGAGGCCGCCACCAGGACTCGTTATCGAGGTACCAGCGCACCGTTTGCCGGAGCCCTTCTTCGAAACTGACAGTCTGTGTCCAGCCCAACTCGTTCTCGGCCTTGGTGCAGTCGATCGCGTAACGCTTGTCGTGCCCCGGGCGGTCGGTGACGAAGGTGATCAACTCGCGACGCGGGGACGCTCCCGGCACAAATTCGTCCAGGGCATCGCAAATCGCGTGAACGACTTCGAGATTTCGCCGTTCTGCACGGCCCCCGAAATTGTATTTTTCGCCGGGACGGCCGTGAAGCGCCGCAGAGACAATGCCGCGAGCATGGTCGCTTACGAAAAGCCAGTCGCGCACGTTCGAGCCGTCTCCGTAGACGGGAAGTGGTCGGCCTTCCAGGGCGTTCAGTATCACCAGGGGGATCAGCTTTTCCGGGAAATGGAATGGCCCGTAGTTGTTCGAGCAGTTGGTGATCAGCGTCGGCAAGCCATAGGTCTCGAACCACGCGCTGGCCAGATGGTCCGATGCCGCTTTCGATGCGGAGTAGGGAGAGCGCGGATCGTAAGCCGTCGTCTCGGTGAACAGGCCGGTGGGCCCAAGGGAACCATAGACCTCGTCCGTGGAGACGTGGACAAAACGGAAGGCATCGCGTGCGTCGCCTTCCAGCGTGGCATGTAGACGCCTTGCCGCTTCAAGCAGGCTATGCGTGCCGACGATGTTGGTCTGGATAAACTCGGCGGAACCTGTGATCGAGCGATCCACGTGGCTTTCGGCCGCCAGATGAATCACGACGTCGGGCGCGAACCCGCGGAACGCTTCCTCCATCGCGGCATGATCGCAGATATCCGCCTGCAGGAAGCTGTAGCGGTTATTGCCGTCCAGACTGGCCAGATTTTGTTTGTTGGCCGCATACGTCAGCTTGTCGATGTTCAGGACGGTCCAGCCGAGATCGGTGACTGCATGTCGGCATACTGCCGAGCCGATAAAGCCGCATCCGCCTGTGATTATAGCGCGCATCTGGAGTTTCAGCCTTCAATCGAAAGTCATCGTGTCGGAAAGCAACGGAAGCTTGCGGTCCTTGTCGGAAAGAACAGGTCCGCCGACAGGCATCGGCCACGACACGCTCACATCGGGATCGTTCCACATGATACCGGCGTCATGCGCTCCGCTGTATGGGGCGGACACCTTGTAAATCACCTCGGTGTCCGCTTCGAGAGTCAGAAACCCGTGTGCGAACCCGATCGGGACCAGCAGTTGGGTCTGGTTCTCTGCGCTGAGCTCAAGCCCGAACCATTGGCCGAACGTTCGTGACGAACGACGAATGTCCACTGCGACATCCCAGATCCGGCCGCGCACGACCCGAACAAGCTTGTCCTGTGCGAAAGGCGGTCGCTGGAAGTGCAGGCCACGGAGCGTGCCGATCTCCGACGAGAAAGACTGATTGTCCTGCACGAACGTGATGTCGATCCCAGCCTCAAGCAGGGCGGGTCGACTGTATGTCTCGACAAAAAAGCCGCGATTGTCCTCGAACTTCCGCGTCTGGATGATTTTCACATCGGGTAGTGGCGCGGCCGTGACGGTGAAGTTCGCCATGGAGGACCTGCTTTCGGCATTATGCTGGAAGATTTCGGATGGAGCCGCGTGCCGAAGTGCCTGCGACCTGAACCTGCACGGGCTGCCTGCGCCCGCGTTTCGCTTCTGCCCTCGATCATCCGACCACGCAACCCTTCCAAGAATTCAGTCCCTTGGCGGAGGCGTGACAAAAACTGCCTGCACGCACGTCTCTTCGGCGAGCGTTGCGAAACCCTGTCAAGCAGAACCCCCGCCGCTCTCGCGACGGGGGTTCTCTATCTCCGGGATATCCCCCCGAAGGTCGTATCAGTCGCTGTCGCCGTCGTCGTCCGAGGCGACGACAACTGCGGCGGCCAGCAGGCCGGCGCCGACGATCAGGACGGGCAGCGGCACGCCGGCGAACTCGCTCGACTCGCCGGCGGCGACGCCGACGCGGTCGCCGACGCGAGCGGCGGCGGTGTTGTTGGCGGCGGCGGCCTGACCCGCGACGAGCAGGACGCCGACGGCGGCTGCGACAATGGCTTTCTTCATGTGATGCTCCTCTGAAGTGTGAACGCTAATGAATCCAACGGTTGCATAGGGCGGGCCGGAATTCCACCCATGATCCAGTGAGTTCGCCAACATCCGGTGAATGCGTGACCCTGAATCCCCACGGCCAAGCTGAAATTCGCATGGGGTGCGGCGGGGTGTCGCATCAGGCCATGGACGCCTGATGAACCGTGTGCAGATCGGCCCAGACGCTTTCCGTGGTCGGGCGTCGCCCCGCGCCGCGTCCGCGGGCGGTGAAGGTCCGGCCGTCGCCGGTCGTCACCCGCAGCGCGTTCCATTCGTCCGGCAGATCGGCGAACAGGGCGTCGTCTCCGGCGCAATGGAGGGTCACCCGTGGCCGGTCCGAGCGGACATCCAGGCTCGCCAGCTGGCGCGTCCGGCCGGCGGGGAGGACGGCGTCGCCCGACAGGGATTCCCGCACGACAGCCTCCGGCGACAGGGTGCCGTCCAACGCCTCGTGCGCCAGAATCGCCAGCTTGGCGGCGGCGTCGAGGCCGGTCAGGTCGGCAGTCGGATCCTCTTCGGCGAATCCCGCCTCGCGCGCCGCCGTGAGGGCATCATCGAATCCGACGCCGTCGGCCAGCCGGTTCAGGATGAAGTTGCAGGTGCCGTTCAGCACCGCCTCGACCCGCACCACCGGTCCGTGCGCGCGGGCGCGGCGCACGGTCTCGATCAGCGGCGCGCCCCCGCCGACGCTGGCGGAGTAAAGCAGGCGCGCGCCGGTCGAGCCGGCGAGGGCGGTCAGGGCGGCCAGATCGCCGCCGATCGCCTGCTTGTTGGCGCTGACCACGTCGATCCCGCGGGTCAGGGCGGCGCGGATCAGGGCCAGGCCGGTGGAGGCGTCTGAGAGGACCTCGACCAGAACATCCGGCTCGCGGGCCAGCAGGGCCGCAGGATCCGTCAGGGCGAGGCCGGCCGGGATGGCGGTGTCGCGGGCGCGACCAGGGTCGCGGACCAGCACCCCGACCACCTGGAACCGCGCATCCTTCAGCAGACGCTCCAGCACGCCGCCGCCGACCACGCCGCAACCGGCGAGCGCGACCCGCAGGATTTTCTCCGGTTCCGGGGCGGGGCGGGGCGCCGTGGCCGGACCCGGGACGACCGAAACGGTCGCGGTCAGCAGCGCCTCGCCCTGCGACGGGCTGACGGCGTCCACGCCGATGGCGTCGAGGGCCGCGAGCAGGCGGTCGGGGGCATCGACGCCGCCGGAAGCGACCGCCACCACGCGTCGTCCACGCCGGACCTCCCGATAGACGGCCGAGGCGGCCTCGATCGGATCGGTGGCATCGAGCTGCAGCAGGGCCACAGGCTCGTCGGCGCGGACGACGGTCTCGGGGAGAGACACGGGTGTTCGGGGAAGGGAGAGCGGGGCGGTCATCTCGTCTCTCCTCAGGCGGCCTGCGCGGCCGGCGCGGTCGTGGCCAGTGAAGCGTCGAGCGCGGCGTCCAGGGCGACCGTCAGGTCGCAGATCAGGTCCTCGGGATGCTCAAGACCGATCGACAGGCGCAGCAGGCCGTCTGTGATGCCGGCGACGGCGCGCGCCTCGGACGTCATGGCGGCGTGGGTCATCAGGGTCGGGTGGGCGACGAGGCTTTCGACCCCGCCCAGCGATTCCGCCAGGGTGAAGACCTGCAGCGCATCTGCGAAGGCGCGTGCGGCGTCGAGGCCTCCCGTCAGCTCGAAGCTGAGCATGGCGCCGAAGCCGGCCTGCTGGCGCGCGGCGATGGCATGGCCGGGATGACTCTTCAGGCCCGGATAGTTGACCGTTTTCACCGCCGGATGCGCATCCAGCCACTCGGCGATCCTGCCAGCGCTGGACTGCTGGCGCTCCACGCGGGCGAACAGGGTGCGCACGCCGCGCAGTGTCAGCCAGGCGTCGAAGGGTGAGCCCGTGACGCCAAGGCAGTTGGCCCACCAGGTCAGCTGATCCAGATCGGCCGGATCCTTCGCCACCACACAGCCGCCGACCACGTCGGAGTGGCCGTTGATGTATTTGGTGGTCGAGTGGATCACCAGATCGGCGCCCAGCGACAGGGGGCGCTGCAGGGCCGGCGACAGGAAGGTGTTGTCGACCGCCGACTTGCATCCGACCGCCCGGGCGCGGGCGCAGATGTCGGCCACGTCCACGACCCGCATCAGGGGGTTGGACGGCGTCTCGATCAGGATCAGCTTCGGCTTGCGGGCGAAGGCGGCGTCCAGCGCCTCGCGGTCGTTCTGGTCGACGAAGGCGACCTCGAAATGCCCCTTGCGCGCCCGGGCGCAGAGCAGGCGGTGCGTGCCGCCGTACAGGTCGTGCGGGGCCAGCAGCAGATCGCCGGGCTCCAGCGAGAACAGAGCCAGATCGACCGCCGCCATGCCCGTCGCGGTCACCACCGCGCCGCTGCCGCCCTCGAGTTCGGCCAGCGTCTCACCCAGCACATCGCGCGTCGGATTGCCCGACCGCGTGTAGTCATAGCGCCGTTTCCCATCCAGACCGTCGAAACTGTAGTTCGACGACAGATAGAGCGGCGGGATCACCGCGCCGTGCGTCGGGTCGGCGTTCACCCCGTGACGCGCGGCGGTCGTACAGGGATGGCAGTCGGCGGGGGCGGTCATGCGGCGAGCTCCGAGGGGCGGGCGTAAAGGGGAGAAAGGGCGGCGTGCAGCGCGCGGCCGACGACCTCGCGCTCCTTCAGGAAGGCGTCGTGGCCGAAGATCGAGGGGGCTTCCTCGAAGCGGCGCAGGTTTGGTGCGCGGCGGGCGAAATCGCGGATGTCCTCGATCGGCACGAGGCGATCAGAGGTGAAGCCCAGCACGGTCAGCGGGCAGGCGATCGCCTCCGGCGCGACCGCGTGACGATCCAGTGAGTCCGACAGGGCGATCCAGCGGCTGGCCGAGGTGACCTCGGCATAGTCGGCGCCACGCGAGATCAGATAGTCGCACACCGGATAGGGCTGGCCGGCCTCGGCCGGGGCCGCGCCGCCGAAGCGCCAGTCGAACTCGTCGGCGGTGCGGTAGGTCGTCATGGCCAGTTCGCGGGCCAGGGCGATGCCCTCGGCCTCGCGACCGCAGTCGCGGGCGAAGGCCAACAGTCGGCGCTGCACTCCGCGCCAGGCGGTGGCCGACGGGTGGGCGCGGTGGGCGGCGGAGATCACGATCAGTTCGCCGATGCGCCCGGGGAAGGCGGCGGCGAAGGCCTGACCGATGCATCCACCGTAGGAGGCGCCGACGAAGGCGTCCACGACCGGCTCGCCCAGCGCATCCAGCAGGAGGACCAGCAGACGAGCCTGATCGGTGGTCGTGATGGTCACGGCCTCGGCGCGGCCCGGAGCGAGATCGACCGCCAGAACGCGGACACGGTTCAGATCGATCGGCCCGCCGGCGCGGACGGTCCAGGACCACCAACGGGCGGCGTCGCGTCCCGAGGAGATGCCGCCGGCGACCACCACCAGTGGCGCGCCAGCCGCGCCGTAAATCCGGCCGACGACCTCGGTCGCAGCCAGCGCCTCACCGGATGCCAGCCGGAAGTCGGAGGGAAGGACCGCGCGCACGTCAACGCCCGGCGCCTCATCGACAGGCCAGTCCTGTCCGGCGGTGATGTCTTGCGTGGTCGCCACGGTCCGCTCCGGTTCCGCTCAGCGAAACCGATGGGGCGAACCAACTTGTGCGGTGACAGACCCGTGAAGCGTTTGCACCCGCAAGGGCGCACTCGTTTCACTCATCTCTCGCGGCTTCCGAAGACGCCCCGCAGGAGTTGGCACCATCTCCACGGATCGGGTCGATCCCTGGAAGGTTGCCCCGGCGTCAAAGGGCCTATCCCTCAGCCGGTCTTGATGAGTGCCCTTACGGTGGCGAAGGGTCCGGAAACCGTCAAGCCCCTCTTTTGCACGCAGATGCGGAATTTTGTGAGACGGCAAATTATGGAACAATCATGCCAGTGTGCCGGTTTCTATCGGCAATTGTGGCATTCAGGACCAGAAATGACGACCAGTGAGGAATAAAAATTCGCGAAACGCCGTCCGCCCACTTGTGCATTTCGCAGATGCGGTAAACATTTCGCAAATGCGTAACGGCATCCTTTTGGGGGATTGAGATGGTACGACTTCGCAGTGGCCTCGCCTGGGGCTTTACCCTTCTGATCACCGCGCTGGCCACCGCCGCCAGCGCTGCGCCGGCCGCTCCGGCGCCCGCGCTTCTCGCGCATCAGGTTCCTCTGGAGCTGGACGGCGCGGGCACAGCCTGGCTGGCCACCTCGACGGCTCTCGTGCTTCTGATGACCCTTCCGGGTCTCGCCCTCTTCTATGGCGGCATGGTTCGTCGCAAGAACGTCATCGCCACCATCACACAGTCGGTCGGCGTCTTCGCCGTGGCCACCCTCGTGTGGTTCATCGCCGGCTACACCATCGCCTTCGGCAAGGCCGGGGCGCTGGCGGGGTATGACGCCGACACCGTCAATCAGGTGATCGGCAGCTTCGACGCCATCTTCCTGAACGGCGTGGGGATGGAGACGGCGCACAGCCTGCTGCCGGGCATCCCCGAGTTCGTCTGGATCTCATTCCAGTTGACCTTCGCCATCATCACGCCCGCCCTCGTGACCGGCGCCTTCGCCGAGCGGCTGAAGTATTCGGGGTTGCTGCTGTTCACCGCCCTGTGGTCGCTGCTGATCTATGCGCCGATCGCCCACTGGGTCTGGGGTGGCGGCTTCCTTGGGTCGGCCGGTGTGCTGGACTTCGCCGGCGGCGCGGTCGTGCACGTCAACTCGGGCGTCGCGGGTCTGGTCTGCGCCCTCTTCCTCGGACCGCGGAAGGGCTATGGCGTCGAGCCGATCACTGCCCACAACCCGGTCCTGACCATGATCGGCGCCAGCCTGCTGCTGGTCGGCTGTTTCGGCTTCAACGCGGGCTCCGCGGGCGGAGCCAACGCCCTGGCCGGCGTGGCCCTGATCAACACCATCCTGGCCGCCGCGGCCGCCTCGATCTCGTGGAAGATCATCGAGGTCATGGAGAAGAAGAAGCCGTCGCTGATCGGCGTGCTGTCGGGCATCGTCGCGGGTCTGGTCGCCATCACCCCGGCGGCCGGCTTTGTGGATCCCAAGGGCGCGGTCCTCATCGGCCTGATCGCCGGTCCGGCCTGCTATGCCGCCTCGGTCTGGATCAAGAAGCTGCTCCGCTACGATGACAGCCTGGACGCCTTCGGCATCCACGGCGCCGGCGGTCTGGTCGGCGCCCTGCTGACCGGCGTCTTCGCCTCCACCGCGATCAACAGCCTGTCCGACGGCGCGACGGTGATGAACCAGGCGATCGGCCTGGGCTGGACCATCGCCTACAGCGCCGTCGGCACCTTCGTGATCCTGCTGATCTGCAAGTTCACGACCGGTCTGCGCGTCAGCGCCGCCGGCGAGGAAGAAGGTCTCGACACCCACCTGCACGGGGAGGCTCTCGAAGGCGTCTGACGACAGGCAAGGCCGGGCGCGGCTCTCCCCGCGCCCGGCATCAGTAAGCGTGCGCGTGCTGACATCGAACAACAGGGGATACGATGATGAGACTCGCCTTCGCCTTTGCGGCCGCCATCGCCGCGCTGTTCGCCGCTGCCGTTCCTGCCGCCGCCCGGGCACAGTCGCCCGAGATCGCCTGGAACATCGCGGCCACTTCCGATTACGTCTTCCGCGGCGCCAGCCAGAGCAATGAGGACCCCACCCTCCAGGGTGGCGTCGATCTGACCGCCGGCTCCTTCTACGCCGGTGCGTGGGCCTCGGGTGTCGACTTCGGGGACGATACCGATGCCGAGTTCGACCTGTACGGCGGCTTCCGTACAGAGGCGGCAGGCTTCGCGCTCGACTTCGGCGTGGTCGGCTATTTCTACGTCAATGCGCCGGACGCCTCCGACTACGACTACGTCGAGTTCAAGGCTGCCGCCTCCCGCGCAATCGGCCCGGTCACCTTCGGCGCGGCGCTCTACTGGTCCCCGGACTTCTACGGTCTGGACGAGGAGGCTACGTACGTCGAGGCCAACGCCGCCTTCACTCCGGCGGACAAGTGGACGATCAGCGGTGCGGTCGGTCATCAGGCGCTCGACTTCAGTGACGACTACACGACGTGGAACGCCGGGGTCGCCTACGCCCTGACCGACAATGTCGCCGTCGACGTCCGCTATCACGACACAGACGTTGACGTGCCGATCTACGACGGCCGCGTGGCTGCGACGCTGAAGTTCACCTTCTAGATCATCGGCATCTTCGCGGTCGCCCACCATCTTTCGGACAAACCTTGCATCATGTGAGGCTTTGCCGGTTTTCTATTGCATAGATCGCGTTTGTTTTGGCACAGGGAAGGCTGAAATTGCCCCTCTCCGTCGCCCTGCCTAAACTTGCTGTGCAGTTGCGAAGAGGTAGCCGTGGCGTCCGTGAACCAGACCTTCGTGATCGTTCCCCGCAGCGCGCCGGCCAAGGCCGGGGCGTCCGGGCGCGTGGCGAATTTCGACGAAATCTACGCGGACTTCCCTCTCGGCGACGGGAAGGTCCAGTCGAGCCGATGCGCCCAGTGCGGCGTGCCCTTCTGCCAGTCGGCTTGCCCGCTGGAGAACAACATCCCCGACTGGCTGATGCTGGCGGCGGAGGGCCGCGCCGAGGAGGCCTGGCGCCAGTGCGAGGCGACCTCGACCATGCCGGAAATCTGCGGCCGCATCTGTCCGCAGGACCGGTTGTGCGAGGGCTCCTGCACGCTTGAGCAATCCGGCTGGGAGACCGTCACCATCGGCTCGGTGGAGCGCTGGCTCGGCGACATGGCGTTCGAGAAGGGCTGGGTCGAGCCCATTCGTCCGCGTTCGGAGAAAGGCCAGTCCGTCGGCATCGTCGGCGCCGGCCCGGCCGGGATGGCGGCGGCGGATCGCCTGCGCTCGGCTGGCTATGCGGTGACGATCTACGACCGGCACGACCGCGCGGGCGGCCTGCTGACCTACGGCATTCCCGGCTTCAAGCTGGAGAAGCATGTGGTCGGCCGTCGCGTGGATCGGCTGGCGGATGGCGGGGTCGAGTTTCGCTTGGGCGTCGATGTCGGGGGCGATCTGCCGTTCGCCGAGGTGCGGGCGGCGCACGACGCGGTGCTGGTGGCGACGGGCGTCTATCAGGCGCGTCGCCTGACCGCGCCCGGCTGCGGCTCGGACGGCGTGGTCCCGGCGCTAAACTATCTCATCGCCTCCAACCGGAAGGGCTTCGGTGACGCCGTGCCCGCCTGGGACGACGGCGCGCTGAATGCCGCCGGCAAGCGGGTGGTGGTCATCGGCGGCGGAGACACGGCCATGGACTGCGTCCGCACCGCCGTGCGCCAAGGCGCCACGGCCGTCACCTGCCTTTACCGCCGCGACCGGGAGAACATGCCTGGCAGCGCCCGCGAGACCGCCAATGCCGAAGAGGAGGGCGTGGTGTTCGAGTGGCTGGCCTCGCCCCGCGCAGTGCTGGGGGGCGCCTCGGGCGTCATCGGCGTGCGTGCGCAGCGCATGGCGCTGGCGGCCCAGGGCGCCGACGGCCGCTGGTCGGTCGAGGCCGTGCCGGGCGGCGAGTTCGACTTGCCCGCCGACCTGGTCATCGAGGCGCTGGGCTTTGAGCCGGAGGACCTGCCGACCCTGTTCGACACCCCCGACCTCGCCCTGACCGACTGGCGCACGATCCGCACCGCGGGCCACACCAGGGCGACGACGCTGGAGGGCGTGTTCGCCGCCGGCGACATCGTGCGCGGCGCCTCGCTGGTGGTCTGGGCCGTTCGCGACGGTCAGGACGCCGCCGCCGAGATCGACGCCTGGCTCACCTCACGGCGGAGGGTCGCGGCATGACCTTCGATCCCGTCCGCTACGCCGCCGACCGGCAGAAGCTGATCGACGCCCACGCCTACGACCCTGCCTCCGAGCGGGACGCCTGCGGCGTCGGCCTCGTCGCCGCCATCGATGGTTCGCCCCGCCGCGAGGTGGTCGAACTGGCGCTGAAGGCGCTGAAGGCCATCTGGCATCGCGGGGCAGTCGACGCAGACGGCAAGTCCGGAGACGGCGCCGGCATCCTGATCGGCCTGCCGCGCGCCTTCTTCGAGGCCCAGGTCCGCGACGCCGGCCACGAACCCCGGCCCGCCCCTTTGGCCGTCGGCATGGTCTTCCTGCCGCGCACCGATCTCGGCGCACAGGAACAGGCCCGCACCATCGTCGAGCGCGAGGTCATGGCCGCCGGATTCTGGCTGTACGGCTGGCGTCAGGTCCCCACCCGCGTCGAGGTGCTGGGCGAACGCGCCGCCGCGACCCGACCCGAGATCGAGCAGATCATGCTCAGCGGCCCTGACGGTCTGGAAGGCGAGGACCTCGAACGCGCCCTCTACCTGCTGCGCCGCCGCATCGAGCACAGGGCGCTGAAAGCGAGCCTGAAGGACTTCTACGTCTGCTCCCTGTCGGCCCGCTCGGTCATCTACAAGGGCATGATGCTGGCCGAGGCGCTGGGTGACTTCTACCCCGACCTCGCCGATCCGCGCGTCCAGTCCAACGTCGCCCTGTTCCATCAGCGCTACTCGACCAACACCTTTCCCGAATGGCGGCTGGCCCAGCCGTTCCGGATGCTGGCGCACAACGGTGAGATCAACACCCTGCGCGGCAACGCCAACTGGATGCGCAGCCACGAAATCCGCATGACGGCCGAGGCCTTCGGCGCCGACGATGCGACGGTGAAGCCGGTCATCCAGGCCTCCGGTTCGGACTCGGCCGCTCTGGACAATGTGTTTGAAGTGCTGGTGCGCGCCGGTCGCCCGGCCCCGATGGTCAAGGCGCTGCTGATGCCGGAAGCGCCGATCGAGGGCGTCATCTCTGACGACCACCGCGCCCTCTACGCTTACTGCAACGCGGTGATGGAGCCGTGGGACGGCCCCGCCGCCGTCTGCGCTACGGACGGCCGCTGGGTCGTGGCGGGAAAGGACCGCAACGGCCTGCGCCCCCTGCGCGCCGCCGAGACCACCGACGGCCTGCTGATCTGCGGCTCAGAGGCCGGCATGACCGGCGTGCCCGACGACCGCATCGCGCGGCGCCTGCACATCAACGGCGGCCGGATGATCTCGGTCGATCTGGAAGCGGGCCGTCTCTACGACGAGGCCGAGACCATCGATCGTCTGGCGGGCGAGCATCCGTACCGCGACTGGCTGGCCAACATGGTCGAGCTGGAGCCGCTGGTCGGGCCCGGCGAGGAGCCGCGCCGCCTGCAGGGCGAGGCCCTGACCCGCTTCCAGGCCGCGGTCGGCTGGACACAGGAAGACATCGACGCCCTGCTGGATCCCATGGCCGGCGAAGGCAAGGAGGCGATCGCCAGCATGGGCGACGACGCCCCGCCCGCGGTGCTGTCGAAACAGTCACGCCCCTTCGCCCACTACTTCCGTCAGGCCTTCGCCCAGGTCACCAACCCGCCGATCGACTCCCTGCGTGAAGCCGGGGCCATGAGCCTGCGGACCCGGTTCAAGAACCTCGGCAACATCCTTGCCCAGGACGAAACCCAGACCCGCGTCTTCGTGCTCGATAGTCCCGTGCTGACGACCGGCATGTACGAGCGGATGCTGGATGTCGTGGGCGCCGGCGCGACCACGGTCATCGACTGTACCTTCGCGGCGCCCGACGCCGACGCGCGATCCGGCGAGGCGCTGCAGGCGGCGCTGGACCGCATCCGCGAGGAGGCCGTGGCGGCGGCGAAGGGTGGCGCCGGCCTGATCGTCCTGACCGACGAACGGGCGGGCGAGGGGCGTCCGCTGATCCCGATGATTCTGTCCACCTCGGCGGTCCACAACCGCCTGATCGAGGAGGGCCTGCGCACCTACTGCTCGCTGGTGGTGCGTTCGGCCGAGGCGATCGACGCCCACGCCTTCGCCGTTCTGGTCGGTTGCGGCGCCACCGCGGTCAACGCCTGGCTGGCCCAGGAGACATTTCTCGATCGCCTCGACGCCGGTCGTTATCCCGGCCTGACGCTGCGCGACGCCTGTCTGAACCACAGGAGGGCGGTCGAGGCAGGACTGATGAAGATCCTCGCCAAAAAGGGCATCTCGGTCATTTCTGCCTATCGGGGAGCCTGCGAATTCGAGGCGCTCGGACTGTCGCGAGCCCTCGTCGCAGAGTTCTTCCCTGGCATGACCTCCCGCATCTCCGGCCTGGGTCTGGCCGGGATCGAGGCGCGGGCTGTGGCGCGGGCGGACCGGGGGTTCGCCTCGGACCGCGCCCGCCTGCGCATCGGCGGCGCCCATCGCATCCGCGCAGGGGAGGAGACTCACGCCTGGGATGCGGAGATGATCCACCGTCTGCAGGACGCCACCACGCGCGGCGACTACAACAGGTTCAAGGCCTACAGCCGCCGCGCCCGCGAGCTGCCCGCAATTGCGCTGCGCGACCTGCTGGACTTCCGCGAGGCCCTGCCGATCCCGCTGGAGGACATCGAAAGCGTCAACGAGATCCGGAAGCGGTTCGTGACGCCGGGCATGTCGCTGGGCGCCCTGTCGCCCGAAGCGCACGAGACCCTGAACATCGCCATGAATCGCATCGGCGCCCGCTCGGTCTCGGGCGAGGGCGGCGAGGATCCGGAGCGCTACCAGCCCCGTCCGAACGGCGACAATCCGAACAGTGCGGTCAAGCAGATCGCCTCGGGCCGGTTCGGCGTCACGGCCGAATATCTGAACCAGTGCCGCGAGATCGAGATCAAGGTGGCCCAGGGCGCCAAGCCGGGCGAGGGCGGACAGCTGCCCGGCTTCAAGGTCACCGAATTCATCGCCCGCATGCGCCACTCGACGCCCGGGGTCGGCCTGATCTCGCCGCCGCCGCACCACGACATCTATTCGATCGAGGATCTGGCCCAACTGATCTACGACCTGAAGCAGATCAATCCGGACGCCCGGGTGACGGTGAAGCTGGTCGCCCAGTCCGGCATCGGCGCGGTCGCGGCCGGCGTGGCCAAGGCCAGGGCCGACATCATCCTGATCGCCGGCCACAACGGCGGCACCGGCGCGTCTGCGCTCGCCAGCGTCAAGCATGCCGGAATGCCGTGGGAGCTGGGTCTGTCCGAGGCGCATCAGGTGCTCAGCCTGAACGGTCTGCGCGGCCACGTTCGCCTGCGCACCGACGGCGGCATCCGGACCGGCCGCGATGTCGTCGTCGCCGCCATGCTGGGCGCCGAGGAGTTCGGCATCGGCACCGCCAGCCTGATCGCGGTCGGCTGCCTGATGGTCCGCCAGTGCCATTCCAACACCTGCCCGGTCGGCGTCTGCGTCCAGGACGAGCGCCTGCGCGCCATGTTCACCGGCACGCCGGAGAAGGTGGTCAACCTGTTCAGCTTCATCGCCGAGGAGACGCGCGAGGTTCTCGCCTCGCTCGGGCTGCGCTCGCTTGACGAGGCGGTCGGCCGCACGGACCTGCTGAAGCAGGTTTCGCGCGGCGACGCCCAACTGGACGATCTCGATCTCAATCCGCTGCTGGTCCGGGTGGGCGAGGGGGACGAGCGCCGTGCCGCCGACTCGCCTCGCAACGCCGTGCCCGATGCGCTGGACGCGCAGATCGAACGGGACGCCCTGCCCTTCCTCGAGCGTCGCGAAAAGATGCAGCTGACCTATGCGGTGGCCAACACCCGGCGCACCATCGGCGCACGCCTGTCCTCACGGATCGTGCGCAAATACGGCTCGGACCTGCCCGACGGTCACCTGACCCTGAACCTGCGCGGCGCGGCCGGCCAGTCGCTGGCGGCCTGGGGTGTGAAGGGGCTGCGGATCGAGCTGGACGGCGAGGCCAACGACTACGTCGGCAAGGGGCTATCGGGAGCCGAGATCATCGTGCGCCCGCCCCGGTGGCAGGCCGGCGCGGCGGTCATCGGCAACACCTGCCTGTACGGCGCGACCTCGGGCGCCCTGTTCGCGGCGGGCGCGGCGGGCGAGCGTTTCGCCGTCCGCAACTCCGGGGCCACGGCGGTGATCGAGGGCGTCGGCGCCCACGGCTGCGAATACATGACCGGCGGCGCGGTGGTGGTGCTCGGCTCGACCGGCTGGAATTTCGGCGCCGGCATGAGCGGCGGCGAGGCCTTCATCCATGATCCGGAAGCGCAGGCCCACCTGCGCCTGAACACCGCCTCGGTCCTCACCGGCCCGGTCATCGGCGAGGCTGCGATACGGCTCCACGCCCTCGTCGCCCGCCACGCCGCCGAGACCGGCTCTCCGCTCGCCCGCAAGCTGCTGGAAACCTGGCCGACGGCGCTCCCTAACTTCCGCCACATCCTCCCGAGGGAAGAGGCGGCGGCGGTCAGTGCGAAACGGGCCTGATCACAGCTTCTCGGCGATGATCTCCATCACCGTCGGCGTGATCATGATGGCGGCGGGATCGGCCTCGGCCTTCGCCAGCGCCGCCGGCACCCGTTCGGCCCAGTCGGGCGTCAGCTTGCCTGCCTCAACGAGGTGCTTCGGATAGTTCCGCAGCCAGCTGGACGGCCATTGCCAGATGAAGCTGCTCGGCTGGACCACGTCGACGATGGGGTTCATCTGGACGATCCGCATGCCCTGTTTCAGCAGCAACGCGGGCAGGTCGCGCCCGATGTCCGGCTCGCCTCCGCTGGCGCGCCAGTCCTCGACGACATGATCGGTAAACCCGCGGATCGCGCCGTCATCCGGAACGACGGTGAAGCTTTCGTAGTTCAGGTATTCGTGGATCACGGCTGTGCCGCCCGGCTTCAGCGAGCGAGCCAGCTTGGCGATGACAAGTTCGGGATCGCTGACGAAGGCGAGGACCCAGCGGATCCAGAAGGCGTCCGCCTCGCCTTCGGGCAGGTCATCCTCGACCAGATCGAGCACGTGCGGAGCGATCACGTCCGCAAAGCCGCGCTGGGCCGCGGCCGCCATCATGATCTCGGAGAACCGCGCGGAGCGCTCCAGGGCGATGACCCGGCCGTCCTCGCCGACGATCTCGGCCAGATCCAGACTGGCCCAGCCCGGCCCCGCCCCCGCATCGACCACGGTCGAGCCCGTCTTGATTCCGGCCCGCCGCCACGCATCCAGCACGCGCGGTCGCCAGACGCGATGCTGATGCCCCAGCCGCCGGACCTCGAGGTCGTGCGTTCCCAGCAGATAGTCGCGATCTTCCAAGGCAAGGCGCTCCGTTTTCGGATCGCGAAGTAGAAAGAAAGCAGTATGCGCCGCAAGAAGGAATCGACGGAGCGGGTGCAAACGAAAAAGGGGGGACCCTGCGCCCCCCCTCCAACGTGTCAGGTGTTTTGAAAGCCTCAGCCTTCGTCGCTCCATCCGCCGGCCAGCGCCTTGAACAGGGCGATCTGGTAGGTGGTGACCAAGGCGTCCGACGCCGCCAGGGCCGCGTCCGCTCCGGCCAGTGTGCGCTCCGCGTCCAGCACCGTCAGGAAGCTGTCGGCGCCGGCGTCGAAGCGCAGGCGCGACAGGCGGGCGGCGTTGGCGGCCTGATCGCGCGCGGACTGCAGCGCCGTGCGGCGATCCAGTTCGTTGGCGTAGTTGGTCAGGGCCGTCTCGGTCTCCTGCAGCGCTGCCAGCACCGTCTGGTCGAAGGTGGCCAGGGCCGCGTCCGAACCGGCCGAGGCCTGCTCGATCCGCGCACGGGCGGCGAAGACGTTCGGGAAGGACCAGCTGATCAGCGGGCCGAACGAGAAGCGGAAATTCTCGCTGTCGCCCAGACCGTCGGCCGCCCCCGCCGTGGCCCCCGCGGAACCGCCCAGGGTGATGCGCGGGAAGAGATCGGCGGTGGCGACATTCACCCGCGCGGCCGCGGCGGCCAGATTGCGCTCGGCCTGACGCACGTCGGGACGACGGGCCAGAAGCTGCGCGCCGTCGCCGACCGGGATCGGCTGCGACAGTTGCGGCGGACGCCGGCAGGCACGGGCCGCGTTTGAGGCCTCGGCCGGAGTACGTCCGGTCAGGGTGGCGAGGCGGAACAGGGCGCCGTCGCGCTGGGCCCGCAGGGGCGGCAGCGAGGCCCGGGTCGATTCCAGCGCCGAGCGGGCGCGGGCCGTGTCCAGGCCGTTGCCCGAGCCGGCGTCGAGCAGGCGCTGGGTCAGACCGACCGTGTCGGTCTGCAGCTGGACCGTTCGCTCCGCCACGGCGATCTGGGCGTTGGCCGAGCAGGCGTCGGCATAGGCCCGGGCCGTTTCGGCGGCCACGGTTACGCGGACGATGTCCAGCGCGGCCTCGGCGGCGGCGGCGTCCGCCCGGGCGGCGCGGATGGTCGATTCCACGCGGCCGAACAGATCGACCTCGTAGGAGACGTCCAGACCGGCGTCGTAGCTTTCGACCTCCGGAGCCTCCGTCCCGGCGGGCAGGCCCGGAACGGTTGCGGCGGACGGTCGGCTGCGCTGGTAGGTCGCCGAGGGGGTCGTGCCGGGGAAGCGGCCGACGCGCGCCTCGCCCAGCGCCGCGCGAACGCGACGCAGGTTGGCGGCCGCGGCCTCCAGCTCGTTGTTGTTGGTCAGCGCCTGCCCGACGAGGTCGTCGAGGACGGCATCGTCGTACAGGCGCCACCAGTCATCACGCGCGACGGCTTGCGCCGTCACGCCGGGGGCCGAAGCCCCGATGAAGACGCCCGACGCCGAGGGGGGAAGGGTGGCGTCGGGCGCCTTCGGCCCGACCGCGCACG
Organism: Caulobacteraceae bacterium; assembly: GCA_052441165.1. Taxonomy (GTDB): domain Bacteria; phylum Pseudomonadota; class Alphaproteobacteria; order Caulobacterales; family Caulobacteraceae; genus Brevundimonas. The sequence continues at coordinate 189,002 of JBQVQW010000001.1, forward strand.
AGGCCAGCAGGAGGCTGACTCCGGCGGTTGCGGTCAGGAACCGGGCAGAGGGTCGAACGGTCATCACTGGTCTCCCGAGCGCGCCGTGGCGGCGTCGGCTTCATGCGGCGGCAGGCCGCCGGTGGTGGGGATCTCACGCTCTTTCTGCGGCTCGCGGGGCAGTTTCGACGCCACCCAGCGCATCACGACGTAGAAGACCGGCGTGAAGATCAGGCCGAAGAAGGTCACGCCCAGCATTCCCGAGAAGACCGACGTGCCCAGCGACTGGCGCATCTCCGCACCAGGGCCGGTCGCCAGCATCAGCGGCACGACGCCGAAGATGAAGGCGAACGAGGTCATCAGGATCGGACGCAGGCGTGTCTTCGCAGCGCGGACGGCGGCGTCGAAGCGGTTCAGACCCTCATCCTCGGCCTGTTTGGCGAACTCCACGATCAGGATGGCGTTCTTGGCCGCCAGCGCGATCAGCACGACGAGGCCGATCTGGACGAGGATGTTGTTGTCCAGTCCGCGGATGTTCACCCCGATCATCGCCGCCAGGATGCACATCGGCACGATGAGCACGACCGCGAGCGGCAGGGTGAAGGCCTCGTACTGGGCCGCCAGCACCAGGAAGACCAGCACCACCGCCATGGCGAACACGACGGTCGCGCCGCCTGCGGCTTCCTTCTCCTGCAGGGCCAGACCGGTCCACTCGTAGGAGAAGCCCGGAGGCAGGGCCTGCCCCGCCAGCTGTTCCATGTGGGCGATCGCCTGACCGGACGAGACGCCCGCCGCCGCCGAACCCTGCAGCTCGGCCGCCGGGAACAGGTTGTAGCGAACGATCCGCGCCGGACCGGAGTCCTCGCGCAGGGTGGCCACCGAGCCGATCGGCACCATGGCGCCGGTGGCCGAGCGGGTCTGCAGGTTGGCGATGTCGGCGATGTCGTCGCGCGCCGTCGGCTCCGCCTGCGCCGTCACCCGGAAGGTGCGGCCCAGGAAGTTGAAGTCGTTGACGTAGGCAGAGCCCAGATAGACGCCCAGGGTGCTGAACACGTCGTTCGGCTGGACGCCCATCATCAGCGCCTTGTCGCGATCGACGTCGGCGGCGATGCGCGGCGAGCCGGTGTTGTAGGTCGAGAAGACCTGCTGCACCTGATCGGGGGTCTGCGCGGCGGCGCCCATCATGGCGAAGGTGGCGCCTTCGAGCGCGCGGTAGCCCGCGCCCGAGGTGTCCTGCACCATCAGCTGGAAGCCGTTGCCGTTGCCCAGACCCTGCACCGCCGGCGGGGCGATGACGAAGATCTGCGCGTCCTCGATCCCCATGGTGGCGCCGGTGATCGCGCCGGCCAGGGCGGCGGCCCCCTGTTCGGCCGTCTTGCGCTCCTTGAAGTCGTCCAGACGGATGAAGATGGTCGCGGCATTGGAGCCGAACGAGAAGCTGGTCCCGTCCAGACCGGCGAAGGCGACCATGCCCTCGACGCCGGCGGTGTTCCGGATCGTCTCGGACGCGCGCGCCATGACCGCCTCGGTCCGTTCAAGCGACGAGCCCGGGGGCAGCTGGATGACGCCGATCAGGAAGCCCTGGTCCTGCTCCGGGATGAAGCCGGACGGGGTGTCCATCAGACGCCAGCCTGTCAGACCCAGCAGGGCCACATAGACGACCAGGACGATGCCGACGGTGCGCACCAGACGGGCGGTCAGGCGGCCGTATTTGTCGGACAGCCAGTCGAAGCCCTCGTTGAATTTCCGCCCGGCCCAGCCGCCATAGTAGGTCGCCGTGCCCAGCAGGCCCGGCTTGCGCTTGTGGTCGTGTTCCTTGTGCGGCTTCAGCAGCAGCGCGGCCATGGCCGGCGACAGCGTCAGCGACACCAGCAGCGACACCACCGACGCCGTCGTGATGACGATGGCGAACTCGCGGTAGAAGATGCCCGGAATGCCCGGCACGAACATGGTCGGCACGAACACCGAGACCAGCACCAGACCGATCGAGATCAGCGCGCCCGACACCTCCTGCATGGACCGGTGGGCCGCCTCCTTGGGCGTCAGCCCCTCGCGGATGTATCGCTCCACGTTCTCGACCACGACGATGGCGTCATCGACGACGATGCCGACGGCGAGAACCAGGGCGAACAGCGACAGGGAGTTGATCGAATAGCCCAGCATCAGCTGCACGGCGAACGTCGCCACCAGTGCGACCGGGATGGCCACGATCGGGATGATCGCCGCCCGCCACGTCTGCAGGAAGACGATGACCACCAGCACCACGAGGATGACGGCTTCGATCAGCGTGTGCTGAACCGACTCCACCGAGGCGGCCACGAACTCCGTCGGGTTGTAGGCGACCGAGACCTCCATGCCTTGCGGCAGTTCGGCCTTGAACGCTTCCATCTCCTCCAGCACGCGATCGGCGGTGCCCAGGGCGTTGGCGCCGGGCTGCTGGATGATGGCCATGCCGACGCCGCGCTCGCCGTCGAAATAGCCGTTGATGCCGTAGTCCTGCGCGCCCAGCTGGACGCGTGCGACGTCGCGGACGCGGGTCACGCGGCCTTCGGCGTCGGTCTTGATGACGATGTTCGAGAACTCGTCCGGATCGGTCAGGCGGCCCTGCACCTGCACCGGCAGCTGGAAGGCCGCGGCGTTTGTGGGGAAGGGCGGCTGGCCGATGGCGCCGGCGGCGGCCTGGACGTTCTGGGCCTGCAGGGCGGCGACGATGTCCGGTCCGGTCAGGCCGCGCGCGGCGGCCTTGGCCGGGTCGATCCAGACGCGCATCGAATAGTTGCCGCCGCCGAAGATCTGGACCGCGCCCACGCCGTCCAGACGCAACAGACGGTCGCGCAGCTGGGAGTTGGCGTAGTTGCCGACGTAGTCGTTATCCAGACTGCCGTCCGGAGACGTCAGCCCCAGGATCATGAGGAAGCCGGACTCCTGCTTGTTCACGGTCACGCCGATCTGGCGGACCTGGGCAGGCAGTCTGGGTTCGGCCAGGGCGACCCGGTTCTGGACCAGCACCTGCGCCGCATCCAGATCGGTGCCCGGCTGGAAGGTCACGGTGATGCCCACCGTCCCGTCCGAGGTGGACGAGGACGACAGGTACAACATGCCCTCCACCCCGTTCACCTCCTGCTCGATCGGCGCGGCCACGGTCTCGGCCACCGTCTCGGCGGAAGCGCCCGGATAGGCGGTGTTGATGGTGATCGTCGGGGGCGCGATCTCCGGATACTGCGACAGCGGCAGCAGCGGGTAGGCGAAGATCCCGATCAGGGTGATGAACACCGAGATCACGGCCGCGAAGATCGGCCGGTCGATGAAGAAACGTGAGATGTTCATGGCGGGATCAGTCGCCGCTGACGCTGTTGGCGAAGGTGGCGGTCGAGGCCGGGGCCGCGGTCGTCACCGGCGTCTGCGCCTGCTGGGCGACGGGCTGGATGCGGCCGTTGCGGGCCTGCACCTTGACGCCCGGCTGTTGCACGCGCTGCAGGCCGTTGATGATCACGCGATCCGTTTCGCGGATGCCGCCGCGGATCACGCGCAGGCCGTCGACCAGCGGTCCCAGCTGCACGGCGCGCGGGGCGACCGAGCCGTCATTGGCGACGACATAGACCACGCGACGGGCCTGATCGGTGGCGATGGCGGCGTCGGGCACCAGCATGGCGCGATAGGTCCCGGCGCCGGCCAGACGGGCCTGACCGAACATGCCCGGCTTCAGGAAGCCGTCGGCGTTCGGGATCACGGCGCGCAGGCGGATGACGCCCGAGGCGGTGTCCACGGCGTTGTCCGTGAAGTCGAGCGTGCCCGAGCGCGAGAAGCCGCTCTCGTCCTGCAGGCGCACCTGGATCGGCGCGGCGCCCGTGCGGGCCTGACGCTGGTATTTCAGCAGCACGGCTTCGGAGCCGTCGAAGACGAAATGGATCGGAGCGCTGGAGACGACGGTGGTCAGCACGTCGGCGGCCGACGAACCGCCGCCCACCAGATTGCCGGCGTCGACGCGGCGGTCCGAGACCCGGCCCGAGATCGGGGCGGTCACACGTGTGAACTCGACGTCCAGCTGGCGTGCGCGGACGGCGGCGTTGGCGGCGGCCACGGCGGCTTCGGCCTGCTGCACGGCGCCGCGACGCGTGTCGAACTCTGCCTGTGACACGGCCTGCGAGGCCAGCAGGGTCTCGGCGCGCGTGAACTCGGTCTGCGCCAGGTTCAGCTGGGCCTGCGCCTGCGCCAGCTGGGCGCGGGCGGCGGCCAGCGCGGCCTGCGCCGGACGCGGGTCAAGCGTGAACAGCAGCTGGCCGCGGCGGACGAACTGTCCGTCGCGGAAGTGGACCGCCTGGATGTAGCCGCCGACGCGGGCGCGAACCTCGACCGACTGGGTCGCCTCGAACCGGCCGGTGAACTCATCCCAGTCCTGGATGGTCTGCATCAGCGGGGTCGAGACCGTCACCTGCGGAGCGGGCGGCGCCTGCGCCTCGCTGGGTTGTGAACAGCCATAGAGCACGGCCGCCATGAGGGCGGACGCGGCCACGATCTTCACCGTGCGCATGAAACCAAATCTCCGAATGGGAGGAATCCCTGTCATGTCGACCCGCGGCGAAAGGGGGGAGGATGCCGCTAGTCAACGCCCGGTGACTTAATGGTGACGCAGCGTCCGCTTGTCAACGGTCGATGACAAAGCCATATAGCCGTTGGGGCTATTCCGGAGACCTGACCCGTTGTTCTGTCATGCTGCGCCACGGCCGCGTAACGCCGAGGCGACCCGCGCCGCCATTCTGAACGCGTCGCTCGAGCGGTTTACCCGCGAGAGCTATGACGACGTCGGTATGCGCGACATCGCAAAGGACGTGGGCGTCGATGCGGCCCTCGTGTCCCGCTATTTCGGCTCCAAGGAAGACCTGTTCGCCTCGGTTCTGGACAGCTGCTCCAGCGGCAGCGAGCTCATGGACGGACCCCGGTCGGAATTCGGCCGCCGCGTCGCCCATGCCGTGATCTTCGAGCCGAAGAAGGAGGGCAAGCTGAAGGGCCTCCTGATCATGTTGCGCTCGGTCGGCTCGGCGAAGGCGATGGAGATCGTCCAGCGGACGGGCACCGAGCGCTTCTTCGGCCCCTTCGCAGACTGGGTCGGCGGCGAGGACGCCATGGTCCGTGCGCGCCTGGCCGCAGCCACCATCATGGGCATGGCCGTCAGCCGGGAAATCACCGGCGGCTTCGGGCTCGATCCGGAAGAGTGCAAGCGTCTGGAGGCCCGGATGGGCCGGATCCTTCAGGAGATCATCGACGGCTGAGCGCCGTCGAGTGGTGTTTGGTGATCGGTGATGGGTGGGCAGGCGACCCGGCGTTGGCGAGCGCCGGCGCCTGATGGTCTCACGAACCGTGATCCACGCTGCCCTGATCACCCGTCAGTGATCGCTAACCACCAACGCCGCCCCGCTTCTCGAACTTCCGGATCACGCCCGAAAACGTCATCAGGATGCGCTCGCCCGCGTTGATCTGGCCGCGCACGAAGATCAGGCTCTTGCCGGCGCGCACGACCTCACCGGTCGCCTCCACCAGCTCTCCGACGTAGGCGCCGTCGATGAAGGTGGAATCCAGCGACACGGTCACGCCCGAGGCGCCTTCCATCTCCTGATACGCGGTCTGGAACAGGGCGATGTCCGCGAAGGTCATCAGACAGCCGCCGTGCATCCGGTCGCCCGCGTTCATGTGCTTGGGCTCGGCCCGGAAGGCGCAGCGCATCCGGCCGTCGGGGTCGGGCTTGAAGTAGAACGGGCCGACAACCTGGTCGAAGGTGCCGTGCAGATCATACATCTGCCAGCCGGCGAACTCGCCTTCCGTGACCGTGACCTTGGCTACCATCTCAATCCTCTCGGGCTGCCGTGCGTCGCGCTACTTGAGCCGGGCGCCTTCTTCGGGACCTATATACGTGCTTGACCCACGGTCCAGAATGGGTATGCTGGCTCTATCAGAGAGCCAGACCGATGATCCAGCAGTTCAAAACCCTCCCGCAACTCTTCGCCGCTTTCCCCACGGAACAGTCGGCGATTGATCATCTGACGGCTCTGCGCTTCGGAAACGGCATCTTCTGTGCCCTGTGCGGCTGCGCTGACAGCGGCAAGGTCAAGCGCATGTCGAGCGCTGGCGTCCTGACCAACCAGTACAAGTGCTACGCCTGTCGCGGCAAGTTCTCGGTCAAGGTCGGCACGATATTTCAGGACAGCAAGCTGCCCCTGCGCACGTGGTTCGCCGCGATCTGGATGATCACCAACCACCCCAAAGGCATCGCCTCTACCACGCTGGCGACCGATCTGGGCATTACCCAGAAGTCGGCTTGGTTCGTCCTGCATCGTCTGCGTCACGCCGCCCGCACTGACAGCTTCAACGCTCCGCTGTCGGGTGAGGTCGAGATTGACGAGACGTTCGTTGGTGGCCGTGAGCACAACAAGCACAAGAGCCAGAAGACCTCGAACAAGCGCGGTCATTCCATCGAACTCAAGACGGTCGTTATGGGCATGAAGCAGCGCGACGGCGAAGTCCGCGCCGGTGTCATCGACAACACCCGTTCGGCCACCCTGCGCCACATCGTGCAAGAGAACGTCGCCAAGGGTTCAACCGTCTATACGGACGAGCATCAGGGCTACAACGACCTGCGCCACGACTACGACCACCAGAAAGTCAGCCACCGCAAAGGCGAATACGTGCGCGGGAAGGCGACGACCAACGGGATCGAAAGCGTCTGGGCTCTGTTCAAGCGCCAGTACGTCGGCACCCACCACTGGATTTCGCCGAAGCACATGGACGCCTATCTCAATGAGATGACGTTCCGCCTGAACCGCCGCGGGATGGACAAGGGTGAGCGGGTCAACGCTCTGCTGTCCCAAATCGAAGGCCCGATGCCGTGGAAGGTGCTGACCGCATGAACGACAGTCCGAAACCTGAAGCCCCCTTCGCACTGGACATTGATTTCGGAGAGGCGCTGGCCCGGTTTGCCCAGACAAAACCCGAAGAGGTAGAACCAGCAGCCGGACAGAAGCGTAAAACTGCCAGACCCCCGAAAGGATCTGGCAGTCTGGCCAGGGAAGGCGCTACCGCCGCGGATGCGGACGGGGCTTCGGCTTCCGATAGCCCTCTCGGCAACGATGCGGGGCGTTAGGCGGATGGCGGCGCTTGCGCCGCTTTAGAACGTGAGTCTGCATGGTCGAACCTATGTTTCGACTTGAAACTGAGGCCGGATTCCAATAGGTTCGACTTGTCTAGAGACGACGCTATTGGCTCCGGCCCGGCGTTGGGGAGGCCCGCCCGCAAGGCGGGCTTTCTGCTTTTCGGATTACATCGAGGCGCCCTCCTCGTTCCCAGCAATCCACTTGCTGTCAGGGCTTCTGGGAGCCATTCGCGTGCCCGGGAATATCAGCCCGTCATCCCTGCGGATCAGCTGCGCTCGCTTCGTAAGTCGGGCAATAACGTTGTAGGCCCCAGAGGTGTGAGGGGTCAGTGACGCATTAAACTCCGGATCGGTCCGGAGAGTGGCGATAACGTCTTTGCCAACGATGCCGCTTTCACGGCTAGCCCAGACAATGTCCATAACGGCCTCACCCATTGGGGAGTGCGCTGACGGCATTGGGGCGGGCAGATCGGCAATGACGCCTGTCGCTACCTTCCGCCGATAGCGTTCAAATGCTTCTGCGCTGAACAGCCGGCCATTATGCCTGACCAGTTCGCCTCGGTTCACCAGTCGACTAAGGGCGTTGTAATAACCCTTATCGCTAAGGGCGAACCGGTCCGCGATCGCCGGATGCTTATCGATCAGGGCGCGCAGTTCTGCATAGCTGAGGCCGTCGAAAGCAGCACCGACCCACTGTCTGACGAGATCGACCCATTTGGCGTCACTCCGGACCTCGACAGGACGGCTCCCCACTTCAGGAATCATTAACTGTGTACCGGAGTGACTAACCTCCTCCGGAATAGAATGGGCCCGCGCAGCGGGAATGATTTCGTCCCCCATGACTTCAAGGAGGCGCTGTGCTGCGCTCAGCTTCTCGATCACCTGCGTCCGTCTGGCATCAATGGCGCGCAGTTCCGCTTCCCACCGCGTAACAACCCCGCGAAGGATTTCCTGCTCAGACGTGGATGGCGGCGAGTCAGTCATGACAACCCCTAATTGCATAGCGAAGCAAAAAAGGGAATAGCGATGAGTGATCGTTCGGAACTCATCGTGAACATCGGAGGGGTGGTAGTGACTATCCTGTGGATAACCCGCTCAGATGCTGCGCCGCACAACGCAGATTGGGTCGGACACGTATATATGTCCCCCCCAAAGCCACTTGTTCCCGACAGCCTCGCGTAGCGCTTCGACCTCCAGAACAGTGTAAACTCTTCGGTCGCTCATGCCGCAGCCCTCGCGCCGCTGAAGTCCCGCGCCCGCTCGTATGCGGACAGGATTTGCCGGATGTTGGCCTGCACCCAGACCATCGTCGCGCAGGCCGCCCGAACCGCCGCAGACTGGGCGTGCGGGTTCACCTCCGAGGTGACGCGCTGGACTGTCTCGCGCCAGCTGTCCTTCTGCCCGGCGTCCGGCTTCAGCAGGTCGAACAACAGCCGGAGCTGAAGCGTCGGAGTGGCGGACTCGACAGCGGCGAGCGTCCGGCTGGCCTCGATCATGGCATCGGTGACGTTCTGACCTGGGGCGCCCTCGCAGGACCCGCGAATGAAGTCCGGCCGGCGCTCAACGCCCGCTTCGCCGGATGCGGTGCGCAGGAGTGTTTCGAGCCACTGGATGGCCGCGGCCTCCTCAGGGCGCCCACGCAGCAGGAGCGAGAAGACGTCATCCCGCCACACGGCCTTGATCTCCTCCGTCCGCTCGTCGACGTTCACCGACAGCCCGCGGGCTTCCAGTTCCCGGCGCTCGGCCCGGCGCTGTGTGATCGTCTGCGGATCGGTCGGCTTCCGCTGCTTTTTCGGCTTCGCCATGTGACGCCCCTTTTCGGTCCTCAGGCCGCTCGTTGTTCGTAGTTGCCCGCCGGGGCTGTCCGCTCGGTGTCGCCCATGAACCGGCGGCCCTCGTGGTACGGCTGGGGCTTTTCGAGGCTGATGCGGCGGCGGCGGAAAACCTCTCGCGCCCCGGCGTTGTCCATCAACCGTTCCCATGCCGTGACGGTGAACGGATAGACCACGCTGCCCCGCTGGCCCGCCTTCAGCAGGTACGAGAACGCGAAGTCCTTTCCGCAAGCGGCGGTGATGTCCTGGTAGATCTCGGCGTTAACTGGCGGGTGCATGGGGCGTTCCGGAGAGGAGGGCTTCGTGTCGGGCTCGGAGGGCGGCCGCTTCGGCGGCGTTCACTGGCGGTGCGGTCGCAGGCTTGGCGGGGCCGAACACCCCTGCGTTTCGCAGCCAGCGATGAAACGCCCGGTCGAAGTCGGACTTCGGGTCGCTGAACTCGTACTGGCGGAAGGCCTCAACCTCGCTGTTGAGGTCCCGGCCGTACTCGGCGGCCTTGGCGCGATGTGCGTCGTTCGGGCTCCAGCTTTCCGGAACGAACCTTTCTCTGCGGGTCGCACGCGCGGCTCCCGAAGAAGCTTTAGCTTCTGAGGGAGGTTTGGTGGTTATTGACGTATTGGCGGAACCTCGTTCCGGGGTCTTGGCTGTTTGCTTCCGGGGGGAGGCCGCTTCCGGGGGGAACTCAGTTCCGGGGTGGACGGTGTAAAACACCCCCTTTCCGGGCCGCTCTTCGCGGGTCAAATGACCGGCCTCCTTCAGTCGGCCGACGATGGTTCGGAGCGCCCTGTCTGTGAGCCCGGTTTTCGCCATGAGCTGCGTCATGGACGGCCAGCAATGCCCGTCTTCGTTGGACCAATCGGCGAGCGCCAGCATGACCATCTTGTCAGAGGTCGGAAGGTCCATTGACCATACAGCGGACATCCTGCGGATGCTCATATCAGGCGGCCACCGCGAACAGGTCGGGCTGGCTGTCGTCGTAGCCCGAGAAGACGCGCAGGACGGCACACCACGCCTCCCGGGCCTCGTAGTGCCGTACGCCATGCAGGATGGTCGTGTGGTCCCTGCCGTCGAAGATAAGCCCGATCTGGGGCAGGGAGTACGGCGTCCGCCTGCGGATCAGGGCATAGGCCTCCATCCGGGCGAAGCTGACATATCGCGCTCGAGACACCCCCAGCAGGTCGTTGACTTGGACCTGGTAGCGGTCGGCCACCTCGCGAATGATCGCCAGACCATTCTGCGAGCATCTGGCGGGCTTGTGTGTCGGCTTTGCAGGCACGACACGCGGGCGTGCCGCCGGCTTGGGCGCCCGATAGCCAGAACGGGCAGCGGGAGGCGCGGCAAGGCGTCGAAGATCCTCCACCGGGATTCCGGTGGCGCGAGACGTGTTCTGCCAGCCGACGCCACGGCGCAGCATCTGGCGAGCGTAGGATAGCGCGTCGTCGCCGATCCGGGGCGGTGAGGCAAAGGCTACCGGTTCCATCACTCAGGGCTCCGTGCGCGCAGAGGGACGCCCCAGCTGCGCAGCGTGTTCAGGACGTCGTCGACGGTCTTGCAGATGGCGTAGGCGAGGCCGCGGGCTTCGCACTGGCTCTGGAAGGACTTCTGGGCGTCGGTCTGGGGATTGCGGCCGACCTTCAGTTCGATGAAGGCGGCGATGTTTCCGGGGAGGATCAGGACCAGGTCGGCCACGCCGGGGCGGACGCCCATGTCCTTGAGCTTGCGGGCCTCCCGCGGGTGCCGGTAGCCGCCGTTCGGGGTGTGCCACCAAAGGAGGTCCGGGGCGACGATCGGCAGGAGTCGGGCGACCTGCATCTGAAGGATGTCTTCGGGACCGGCGCTCATCGGAACGCCCTCCCGTTGGCCACGCGGACGCTGGAGCCTTCGGGGAAAGCCTCGTCACAGGAGAGCTTGCCCGGCAGGCCGCGCACGAACACCCAGTGACGGCCTTCGCGGTCGGTGTATCCGGAGGTGACGGTGTAGGTCTGGGCGTTCATGCCGTGCGCCCCGTCGCCAGTTGGTCGAGGCGGGCTGCATCAGCTATCGCTGCGGTTTTTCCCTTCCGCTCCGCGTCCCGCTGATATTGAACGTGCCTGAACCAGTCGCAGGCTTGGCAAACGTGTTCATCGTCTGCACTGCGGACAGCCTTGGAGCGTCGCAACTCGTAGTCCCCGCAGGGGCACCGCACGAGCCATTGCGCGCCGTTCCGATGTGAGCGGTGATAACGGACGACCACCATTCCCCGACCAAACCGAACCCCGGTCAGGTCATCGCCGCCGTTCCTCCCGCTGAACCGTCCCTCTGGAAGGGGTGGCGCGGTCCAGTGCTCATGCCAGGATGGGACCTTGCCCTCGTAAGCGTCTCCCGACCCGTCACGAACGACAGAAGCAGAACGGTCGAGCGGGGCCGCAGCGGCGATAGCATCGAAGTTGGTCGTCCTCATGCCCCCACCTCCCGGCGCAGGCGCTCAAGGCAGGCTTCGCGGGCGTCCTGATAGGGGCGCTTGCGGGTGTAGGGGCGGACGGGGACGGCCTTCGGCTTGGCCGGCGTCAGGGTGTCGCGGATGATGGCCTCGAAGATCATTGAACGCCCCGCTGGTTCCACGGGGTCCACGGGCGGATACTCAGCGGCCTGTCGATCTCGACCTTCAGCGCCTTGGCGTGAAAGCGAGCGTCGTCGAACTGGCCGGAAAGGACAGCCTCGATCAGAAGGCGGGCGGTGGAGTAGAGGGCGGGGGTCATGCGCGCTCCCTCCGCTTGGCAGGGGTGCGCTTGGGCTCTTCAAAGGTGGCTTTCGCGGACAGCCATGCGGTCAGGTCGCGGCGATGAACCTTGCGCCAGTTCTCGGCCGCAAAACCGTAGCGAGCAGGTGAATTGGGCCAGCCAACTAGGTCGAGCCCGTAGAGGTCTGTCCCCGGCACACGATAGATTGCTTCGACTATAGCGATCGTCCCGATGGGCGGCCTGCCCGGCCACGAGACGGCGTGCCGAGCCCCTTCCTTGAACTTCTCCACCTCATCACCCGGCTTGAAGTCGCACATCACCGCACCTCCCGCTTGCGCAGGATGCGTTCGAGGGCGTGGACCATGACGGTGAACAGCGTGGGAGCGGTTCGCTCATCCCAACGGATCGGCGGCGGGGGCGGCGGGGGTGGCGGCGCGCTGCGAGCAACCATCACCGCACCCCCTGAAGGACGTCTTCGGCATCGGCGCGGACTTGGAGCGCCTTCTCACGGATGCGGCGCCCTTCGAGCGGCGTGACCTTTCCGTCCGCAACGGCCTCGCGCACCAGCTTCTGAAGTTCCGCGGCGCCCTCAGTTAGCTCTGCGGCCTCGCCCATGAGGTCGGCGCAGGCATCGGCATCCTCACCCAGGAACAGGGCGGCGATCGCGGCTCGTTCATCGCCCTCGGCGATCTCCAGAAGCCGGTGCACCGGAATGGAGATCGTCGGATGTTCGCCGCTGCAGTACTGCGACCACAGGGCGCCGCTGACACCGGCCGCCAGAGCGGCATTCCGACCACCGCCCATGCGGGTTTCGATGCGGCGGCAAATGGCTTTGATGACGGGGACGGACATCTGTTGTTCCCTTGATGTTCCGGTGGCGGTTCAAGCTGACAGGGCTCGCCGGTCAGGCGATGCTTCTGGGGTGATGAGTAAGAGACAGGAGAGTGTGCGGCCTCGCGGCGCGCGGGGCGGTGTTTCGGTACTGCGTGCGCCCCCCGGCCATGATCAGCAGGCCGCGGCTACATTGGGCGGCAGGGCTACGCCCTTTCGGTCGGCGGCATCTGCGGCGAGTTCGGCGATGCTGGCCAAACCGACGCTCTCAAACAGCGCCCAGTACTCACCGGGGATGGACTTCGAGACGACCCAGGCCCTGACGCGCTTCTGCAGCGTGACTTCGTCAACGGCGATATGGGGCAGGATCAGGCGAGCAACCGCATGAGCTCCGCCTGCGTCGGTGAGGATCTGAGCGTGTGTTCGCATGAACCAACGCTAGCTTTTCTGTCGGTCAACGTCAACAGGACTTCTAGCGCCTGTTCGCCTAGCGCTGTCGTCATGACTCCCGGTGAACGCCTGAGGACAAAACGAGAAGAGCGCGGAATATCGGCTGCTGAGCTGGCGCAGCGCGTCGGCCGGTCGGAAAGCGCTGTCCGCAATCAGGAGAACGGCACGAATGGCATCCCAGCCACTCTGGCAAAGAAGTACGCCAGTGCGCTCGGAACCACCGCCGCTTGGATACTGTACGGGGACAACACCCCGGCGCCAGTTGCGCCGCCGGAACTCACGGTTCTGCCGATGATCGGACCCGTGCAGGCCGGCGCCTGGCTGGCCCTCGACGATTCGTCGCAGGATGAGCCGACGCTGCTAACGGCGACTGTCGATCGCCGCTATCCGCACGCCCCGCAATGGCTCCGAGAAATCCGCGGGGACTCGATGAACGAACGCCACATCTACCCCGGCGACCTTGCACACATCGTCGACGCGTCAGCCGCCGGCATCAACCTGAACACCGGCATGGTGGTCGAGGTAACGCGCTCGCGTGATGGCGGCCTCCTGCGAGAGGTCACGCTGAAGGAGGTCGAGGTCACGCCGGAAGGCATTCGCCTTTGGCCGAGATCAACAAACCCTCGCTGGCGCGAGCCGCTGGATCTGGACGATGGGTCCGGCGAGGTCGAGGTCACGGTTACCGGCCTGCTTCTCACAACCATCAGGAGGTTCGGATGATCTTGATAGGCGCCTTGGCGTTCGCTGCTCTGGTTTCTCCGCAATCGAGCGGCTGGTCTTATCGAGAACGGACAGACCCGATCTATGACACAGTCACCGCGACCGCCGAGGTGCGCGGTCCGCAAGGCTCTCGCCTGTCCGTGAGCTGCGAGCAGCCCGGCACGGGCTCGGTCTATGTGTGGTTCTCTCCCGACCTGTACCTTGGACGGGGGCATGAAAAGTTCGTGGCGGTCCGCTTCGACGACGCCGCCCCGCTGGATGAGGAACGCTGGACGTTCGCTGGAGATCAGGCGGCGCTGGTCAACAATGTATGGACCGTAACAGGCCCGATGATGGCCGCCGGACAAGTGGTGGTGCGCGCCATCGCTGACGATGGCCAACAGGTCACCAGGGCATTTAGCCTGCGCGGTTCTGCTGCAACGATCGAGCGGGTGTACCGCACCTGCCGGGATCGCTGGCCGTTGCCCGGCGGCTCTATCGGCGGCTAGGCTGCAAGATCTGCGGCCCCGATCCGCGCGAAAAGGTGAGTTTCAGAGGCCGTGGGAGTGGCGGATGGGTAGGCGGGAGCAGGCGCAATGAGCGAAACGGATCAGGCGCGGTCAGAACGTGCGACGGAGTTCTTTGCAGCGATCGGTCGAGCAGTCGTGATCTGGTCGGAAACCGAGCAAGCTGTTTTTCGTGTGTTTTGCGACATCACGAGAACCGAAGAGACCCAATCGGCCGTGATCTTCGGCAGAGCCGGCACCGTCGCCCCGCGTCTCGAGCTAGTCAGAAGCGTGCTTGCCGCTTCACCTGCCAAGGACACAGCAGAAGGGGACGAGCTTGACCGCGCCCTGCTTGAGATCCGACAGCTGACAGACACGCGCAACGCCATCGTTCACCAGCCCGCCAGGTGGATCGGCGGAGCGGTAAGGTTGGCCGTGCAAGGAGACGCGTCTGACGGCCGTGTCACGGTGCACTCACACGATCCCGGCAGCCTTCATATCATCACTGGCGGGATTGATCGTCTGAGGGGAAAGGGTAGCGCCGCCACCCGAATGGACGCCTCTGCTATTCGGCAGCATCACGATCAGGTTGCGGCGGCTCAAGACCGACTTCTTGCTGCCCTGCAAGGAATTCGGCAGCTCCCGTCAGCGCCAACTTCGCATACTCGCGACAGTCGAACATTGTCCAGCTGACAGGAATGCCGCCCTCCCGAGCGATTTTCCACGCCGCGGCTTCAACAAGGCTCGGTGTGACAACAAGGGCCATGGCCTAATTCTCGCGCACTTCTCTAGAACGTCAAGCCGCATCATCCAGCCAAGGATCGCAGACACGAAAACGGCGGCCCCGGTCAGGAGCCGCCGCCTTCAGTTGTCGCTCGCCTTAGTTGCCTAGTTAGCCGTGCCCGGAGCGCGTGTCGCCGCGCACTGCTTGGACTGACCCGCCGCGACCAGGGCGTCATACTCGCCCTTCATGCGGCCGAGCTCCTCAGCCTTGTCGCCGCGCATCAGGAAGAACAGCGCCGGCCAGAAGATGAGGGCGCCACCGACGGCCCATGCATCTTGGGAGGCCCGGCGACGCTGCTGGCCGGTGAGCTCGGCGACGCGGCTGCTGATGCCGCGCAGCTCGGCTTCGATCTGCTCGCACGTCAGGCTCTGGTATTGCAGCGGCGAGACGTACTGGGCCCGAACATTGTCAGGGCTGGACGCGCACGCGCTGGCGGTCAGGGCGGCGCAAAGCGCCGCTGCTACGATCTTCTTCATGGGTTCCCCCCCGGAACGCTCTCGGCAACGCGCCGAAGCTGTGGGGAGCGATAGCATAAGCGTTATGCGTGTCCAGTCGGACAGCCAGACACCCGGTGGCTGAGAGCGACAGAAAAACTGTTGACACGATACGACAGAAAAACTAGCGTAACTCCACACACGGAGAGACGCCGATGCGCACCGCCGAACTTCCCCACGAGACCGCGATCCGCGAACAACGCGCCGCCCCGGTCCGCTCGCTTTGGCAGCCGACCGCCGAGTTGATCGCCGCTACCGCCACCTTCGCAGGCATCCCCGAGGCCCACGCCAAGAGGATCCTGTTCTCCTGCGTCGGCTTCCGGGGTGGGCTGGATGACGCCCTGTCGTTCGAGAGCCGTGAAGGCCTCGCTTGGGACGTCGACGCCTCCTTCCTGAAATACGGACAAGCCGTCGAAGCCGCCGCCCAGATGAAGGCGGCCGCGTGATGAACCGCGCCGAACTCCTCCGCACCGCCGAGCTGGCCCGCGCTGCTGCTGACGCTGCGACGATCACCGCCAGCTTCGCCAACATCAAACCGGCCAAGGCCGACGAGTACGCCCGCCGCACCGAAGAGGCCCTGTACGCCGCGCTTGACGCGCTGTCCGAGGCCCGCGTGACGCGCCGGACCAGCTTCTTCCACATCGCCTGCGATGTCGCGGGCCAAACCGAAGACAGGAGGGCCGCTTGATGGCGCGCACCAAGAAGACCGACGCGCCCGAGGCGCAACCCGTCATCGCCTTCAAGGGCACGGACAAGGACATCGCCTGCCGGGGATACCAGTTCGAGGTCGGCAAGACCTTTGAGCACAAAGGCCACGTCGAGGCCTGCCGCTCCGGCTTCCACGCCTGCGAAAATCCGTTCGACGTCTGGTCGTACTACGGGCTTGGCGATGGCAACCGGTTCTTCCGTGTGAGCCTGGCCGGTGAGCTGGCGCGGCACGCGCAAGACAGCAAGATCGCGGCAGGTCGGATCACCTTCGATGCAGAGCTTCGCCTGCCTGATTTCGTCGAGGCCGCGGTCGCCTACGTCATCAACCTGACCCGGCCTCAGCCGGTGAAAGCGGGTGCCAGCCCGAAGGTTGATGAAGACGGCGCCCGGATCGGCTCCAGCGGCTACGGCGCCCGGATCGGCTCCAGCGGCTACGGCGCCCGGATCGGCTCCAGCGGCAACGGCGCCCAGATCGGCTCCAGCGGCAACGACGCCCGGATCGGCTCCAGCGGCTACGGCGCCCGGATCGGCTCCAGCGGCAACGACGCCCAGATCGGCTCCAGCGGCAACGACGCCCAGATCGGCTCCAGCGGCTACGGCGCCCAGATCGGCTCCAGCGGCTACGGCGCCCAGATCGGCTCCAGCGGCTACGGCGCCCAGATCGGCTCCAGCGGCTACGGCGCCCGGATCGGCTCCAGCGGCTACGGCGCCCGGATCGGCTCCAGCGGCTACGGCGCCCAGATCGGCTCCAGCGGCTACGGCGCCCAGATCGATGCGACCGGCGAGAACGCCGTGATCGCGTGTTCCGGATCGGTCTATCGGATTCGGGCAGGTGAGGGGGGCGCGATCTGCGTTCCGCATCATGACGGGAAGCGCGTCCGCTTCATCGTCGCCTACGTCGGCGAAGCCGGCATCAAGGCCGGTACCTGGTACGCCGTCTCGGACGGCAAGCTGGTCGAGGTGTCGGCATGAACCGCGACACCCACCCCATCGTGACGTGGATGCCCGACACCCGCCGCACGGCTGAGCCATCGGAGGCCGAACCGACCGGCGTTGGTCTGTCCGGCTTCGTCATCGGCGCTCTGGCCGTCATCGCCGTGGCCGCCTCCGCGATTGCGAGCGTCCTGTGACCACACCCCTTTCCGCGATGGCTACAGGGGGCGGCGAGCAATCGTCGTCCCCGGGAGCCGACCAGCGCGCCGCGTCCCTCGCATACAGCGCCACCGAACACCTGTGCCGGGCTCAAGCCTTCGGCCGTGAACCGATCCTCGCCAGTGAGGCCCAGGTCGAGCGCAAAGCCGCTGCCGACCAGCTTCGCGAAGCTCTGACCCTTCTGGAGGCCGCATGACCGACAATCTCCGCATCTGGTCGCAGGTCGACAAGACCGACCCGGCCCACACGAAGAAGGTCACGCAGCGCGGCGGCTTCACGGCCATCAGCGCGGCCTATCAGATCATGCGCGCGACGGAGGTCTTCGGGCCGGTCGGCGAGGGCTGGGGCTACACGGCCGGCGAGCCGATCTTCCACGATGCCCTTGTCATGGTCCCGGTGACCCTCTGGCACGGCGACCGGGCCAACGTCTTCGGCCCGATGTTCGGCGGTGCTGAGTGGAAGGACAAGAACGGTCGGCTGGACAGCGACGCCGCGAAGAAGGCGACGACCGACGCCCTGACGAAGCTCCTGTCGCAGCTCGGGTTTAACGCCGACGTCTTCCTCGGCCGGTTCGACGACAGCAAGTACGTCGCCGACATGGAGCGCGAGTTCGCCCCGTCCAGCCCGGCCGCTGACTTCGCCATCGCCACGATGCGGACGTGCCGCACGGCCGACGAGTTCAAGGGCTTCTGGGCCAAGAACAAGGACGCCCTGAAGCAGCAGCTGACCGACGCCGAGTATCGCCGCGTGCTGGTCGCGAAGGACGAGGAAGTCGCGCGCATCCAACAGGCCAGCGCCCAAACCGAAACCCCGTTTGATCAGAAGGAGGCCGCCTGATGGCCGGCAGCGTGAACAAAGTAATCCTCGTCGGCAACCTGGGTCGCGACCCGGAAATCCGAACCCTGAACAACGGTGAGAAGGTCGCGAACCTGTCGCTGGCGACGTCGGAGCAGTGGCGCGACAAGTCGACCGGCGAACGCAAGGAAAAGACCGAGTGGCACCGTGTGGTCGTGTTCAACGACAACATCGTCAAGGTCGTCGAGAACTACCTGAAGAAGGGCTCGACCATTTACGTCGAAGGCTCGCTGCAGACCCGCAAGTGGACCGATCAGCAGGGCGTCGAGAAGTATTCGACCGAGGTGGTGATCCAGCGCTTCAACGGACAGCTGACCATGCTGGGCGGCGGACAATCCCGCGACGAGCATGACCAGCGCCCGACTGGCGAGCAATCGGCCGGCGGCTTCGACCTCAACGACGACATTCCGTGGGATTGAGCCGATGGTCATGATGGTTTTCCAGAACGGCACGTATGACATGGCAGCTTCCGACGAGATCAATGCTCGGCGGCTTCCCAACGCCACGCCGTTCGACCTGATCTCCGAGGATGCGCAGGATCTGCTGCTGGAGGCCCGTAACTGGGCCGACGGCACGCCGATCACCACGCAGGCCCAAGCCGACGACGTCTCCCGGCTTATCGAAAGCCTGCGCATGAACGCGAAGGCGGCAGACGAGGCGCGCAAGGACGAGAACAAGCCCCACGACGACGCCAAGGCCGCCGTGCAGGCGAAGTACGCCCCGCTCTGGGCCGATCCGAAGACGAAGACGCCGGGCCAGGTGTTCAAGGCGATGGACGCCCTTAAGGCCGGTCTGGGCGGCTTCCTGCGCGAACAGGAGGCGCAGAAGCGCGAGGCCGAGCGCGTCGCCCGTGAAGCCTCCGAGAAGGCCGCACGTGAGGCGCAGGCGGCCATGCGCGCCGCCGATGCGGCCGACCTGTCCGCCCGCGAGGCTGCCGAGGCCAAGGTGGCGGAGGCCGAAGCAGCCGAACGCGCCGCGCGAGCCGCGGAGAAGGACAAGGCGCACGCGACGGGCGGGAGCCGGGCCATGGGCCTGCGCACGAAGTGGGTCGCCAAGCTGACGGACAGCCACGCCGCCGCCGCGCACTACTGGAAGATCAACCCCGGCGCGTTCTCCGACCTGTTGCAGAAGCTGGCCGAGACGGACGTGCGCGAGGGCAAGCGGACGATCCCAGGCTTCGACGTGATTGAGGAACGTGTCGTCTGATGGCCCGCAACCTCCTTCGCCTCACTCCCGGCGCGCGAAACACGGCCCACCAGTGGGTCGAGAAGGCGCTCGCCAACTGGGCGCCCGGCAAGCCGTGGCTTCTGGAGATCCGGGAGCCGAAGCGGACGGACGAGCAGAACGCGGCCATGTGGGGCCTTCTGGCCCAGATCACGAAGCAGCGCCCGGTGCACAACGGCCGGCCGATGACTTCGGACCTATGGAAGTCGGTCTTCATGGACGCTCTGGGCCATGAGGTTGACTACGTCGGCAGCCTCGACGGCACGCGCATCTTCCCGCTCGGGCATCGGTCGTCGCACCTGACGAAGGCGCAGATGAGCGACCTGATCGAGCTCATGTTGGCTTGGTCTGCGGCGGAAGGCCTGACGATCGAGCATTTCGACGAGCGGGTGGCCGCATGAGCGCCCCGGTCCAGATCGAAAAGCGGAAGCCTCTGACCCGCGCTGAGTTCGGCCAGTTGATGGTCGATCAGCTCGGGCGCTGCGCCTGCGGATGCGGCGAGAAGCTCCAGCCGATGGGCGAGGGCGTGATCGACGAGCATCGCGTCCCGCTGGCGCTGGGCGGCACGAACCTGCTGGAGAACCGGCACCTGTTCCGCAAGCCATGCGCTCTGGCGAAGACTGTCGACGACATAGCCAGGATTGCGAAGGCCAAGGCTCAAGGCGGCGAGACGGGCCAGCGCGCCCGGCGTGAGAAGCGCGGCAAGGGCTCGATCCCGGCCCGCGCGAACCCGTGGCCGCCGAAAGGCTCCGTCAAGCTGAAGGGCGCCGGTTTCGCAAAGAAGTCCGCCCCGCGCTCGGTGGGTACGAGCGCAGCGGGTGAACAAAAAACCCCTATCCAACAAGGAGGTCGGTCCAATGGCTGACGACCTGTTCTACATGCTGTCGATTGACGCGCTGGGCGCGGGCGATCTGCGGGCATTCGCAACGCAAAGCGGTGACCCCCGGATCGGCCTGAGCATCAATGCTGAGATCAAATCCAACTCGGTCCTGAAAAGCGTCTGTGGCTACGGCGAGACCTTCTCCGAGGCGCTGCACGATCTTTGGCGTCAGCTGACCGAATACGAGTACGTCACCGAGTACGTCGTCATGAAGGCGGGCACGGCTCAACGCCGCGCCGTCCGCTGGAACGGTCAAGGCTTCAAGCCACACCACGAAGACGACCGCACCTCGGAGCCGTCCAATGGCTGACGTTCAAGAGGTGCTGAACAAGGCGGCGGACCTGCTGGAGAAGCCGGGGGCGTGGACGCAGGGTGCCGAGTATCGAAACAAGGCCGGAGAAGACATTTCCGACCTCGACGAAAGCGATGACGACAACCCGACAGACCTAACGCCGGTCTGCTGGTGCGCTTCCGGGGCGATCTGGCGTCAGCCGATCTCGACGCCGGAAAAGGTAGCGGCTTGCGAGGCTCTGGCGTCCGCACTCGGCGCAGACAATCGGTTCGACATCCCCAAGTGGAACGACGCCCCTAGCCGTACTCAGGCTGAAGTCGTTGAAGCCCTCCGCACCGCCGCCAAGGCTGCTGGAGGCGCGGGATGAGCGAGCTCTACCAACCCGCGAGCGGATCGGAGGGTGCCGACTTCATGGCGACCTTCTGCGACCGCTGCACGAAGGACGCTGCTTTCCGAGCCGGGACCGGCGACAGCTGCCCGATCGCCGCCAACACGATGGTCCTGACCCCGGCCGACGCCGAGTACCCGCGCGAGTGGATCTACGGCGCCGACGGTGAGCCGACCTGCACCGCCTTCAATGCCGATGGAGCCGAGGGATGAGCGAGCAAGCGCATACTCCGGGGCCGTGGGCTTGGATGGGTGGGCCTCATGGCCTCTACCTCGCCACTACGCACAGCGGACGCCGCTATGTGATGGGCTTCCGTCGCATGGGCTTCAACGACGCCCAGCCGTTGTTCCGTGAGCGCGAGCGGATGGTCCCTGCGGCCGATCTCGTCGAGTTCGAGGTCGGCGATGCTTCGGTGCGCGGGTTCGAGGCCGCGAAGACCAACGACAGTGTCTATCGATACGACGTTGTGGGCATCGACAACGCTGACGCCCGCTTGATCGCTGCGGCTCCTGACCTGCTGGAGGCTCTGCAGGTCATCGTCACCGACTGCTCGCAAATCTGGACGGCAGCTGAGTTCCCCGCGCTCGCCCAAGCCCGAGCCGCCATCACCCGCGCCACCCTTCCTCCAACCAGTAAAGCTGGGGGCAGGGGATGACGCACACCGCCGCAGTCCTGAGAACGGAAGCCTCGATCCGTAGCCAGTCGGATCAGGCCCATCAGAGAGCGTTCGCCGTGGTCCTCGATACCTGGGCCGACAATGCAGAGCGCCGAGCCGCTGATGAGCGTGCCGGCGAGCAGCCAGACCTATTCGGAGAAGCCGCGTGACCGACATCCTCACTCCCGAGAAGCTGGAAGAACTGAAGGCGCTGGCCTTGGCTTCCATTCACAACCCATCGGCGGAGGTAATTTTCGCCCTCATCTCCCAAGCCGAGGCGCTGGAAGGTGAGATTGCGAGGCTGAGGGCCGAGGCTTCGGCGGCTAATGGCCGCGCTACGGACTATCGGACGGTTGCCATCAACCAAGGCTGGAACTGGACGATGTGCGACGCTTACGGCCGCGAAGCCTATGAGGCCCATCGCGGTGAACACGTTGATGCCTGTGCGTTGAACGCCGCTGAGGCCAGAGCCCGCCTCACCAGAGAGGGAGATGTGTCGTGAGCCGCATCTTCACGCTCAACGTTCGCCAGACGGTGGACGTCAAGGTCGATGTTATCGCCGAGACCTATGACGAAGCGCTCGCGATCTACGGCGCAAACGACGTTCTGGATCGCCGACACGTGGCGAGTGATCCGCAGGTCGTGAAGACCGCTGTCCGGCCGCTTGGAAGCCGCATCGCCACGCCCGACGAAGAGAAGATTTTTCGTCGGAACCCCGGATTCTGAAGGAACATCAATGACCCGCACCACCCAACCCGAAGCCGTGGCCGGACTGCCGGAAGACGAGGATTTCATCGTCGAAGGGACCGGGCAGCTTTCCATCGCAGCCATGCAGAGCCTGACCGACGCCAACCCCCAACAGGAAGCCGGTGCTGAGTTGTCCGGAAATGCCGGAGACCTGGCGCTGGAAACGGCAATCGACTGGATGGAGCTGGCTGCGGCCATGCTCGGACGGGGTGAGATGCCCGCGCCGGGGTCGGCCTATGCCGCCAACTGGTGTATGGCCCACGGCGTCGTTTTGGAGGCCGCTCGTCGCTCCATGTCGCAGCCCCAACAGGAAGGGGCTTCACTCCCGGGTGGGGAGGGGTTGAAACCGTGTCCGATGTGCGGCTCGGGGATTATCCGAGAACGGCTAGCGCTGGGGGAAAGTTGGGTCCGTTGCGACGACTGCGGCATGACGACCGACATGTTCGGCTCGCACGAGAGGGCCATCGCCGCATGGAACCGCCGCCCCGCACCCCCTTCACTCCCGGCTGAAGGGTCTGGCGCACTCCCGGCTTCGCCGTCAGGGGGGCAGTGGCACGGTCCGAAGTGCTGGGGGCAAACTTCATTTTCGGAGGAAATAGCGCATTGCTACTGCCAGAAGGCCACAGTGACTCTCATTGACCGTGAGTATTCCGAAGAGCTTTGCGACCGTCTCAAACTTGTTGCTGACCGTGTTGATGGCACGACGCACCTAAACGGCGAGTTGGTCAGATTCAAAACTGTGTTCGACAGGGTTCTAGCGCAGCTCGGACGATTTACATCGCCGCTGCCAGCTACGCCCGCAATGGGTATGGAGGCTCGCCAGAGCCGGAATGAAACCCAACCCTCCCGCTCCGACATCCTCGAACGCATCCGGGCCTTCGACTTCATGGCGCACTATGGCGAGCCCGAATACGAGCGTCTCGCTGACGATCTGGAAGCCTTGGCCCAACCCAACCAGCCAAGAGATAGGGAGGAAGGGTGATGGAGTTCCTGATCCAGTTCGCTCTATGCGTTGCTTGGGGCGTCGTCGGTATGGTCGTTCTGATGGTCGTTCTGTTCGTCTTCGGCTGCGTGATGGCCGCTATCACGCACAAGGATTTCGAGCCTTACGAGTGGCCGCAATACGTTGGCATGACCCTCATCGCCGTCGGGTTTCTGGCGATCATGGGGGCGTTCGTTCGTCCTGATTGGATGCTTCTCGCTGACCGCGAGACCGCCACCCTATCCCCCAAGAACACGGAGAGTGAGCAGTGACTGACTTCGATCGGTGGCGCTCAAGCGGGGCGTACCTGCCCGAGTTCATGCGTGACTTCCACGACCAGAAGGACCTGTTCAAGGCCCTTCAGGATGTGGTGGATCGGGCTAACGCCAAGCACGGCGGCCTGACGTACCTCAACGCCACTTGGACGGACTACCACACCTACACCGTGGACATCTTCCTGTGGGTCATGGCCGGTCACGGCTTCACGCTCCAGCGTGCGCGGAGGAAGTTTGCCTTCGGGGACATTTGGTCGTTCGTCTCAAAGGCTCGCGACGCTGCCAGAGCGCAGTCGGCGGCCATTCTGTCTCAGGTCTTCGCCACGGCGAAGGCGGGTACGAAGCGTAGCGGAGTGGACCATGACCCCCAATAAGAACGAGGGGCTGATCGCTCGCTTCGAAGCCAAGGCGAAAACCCTGCGCGACCTTGAGATGACGGGCTTTGCCGAGGACTACGAGGAAGCCGCCCGCGACATCCAAGACCTTGAAGCTGAGGTGGGGAGGTTGCGTGGAGCGCTTCAGCAGATCGCCCAGCCGCCATACGGCCTAGGCTTCAACCGTCTCCGAGGACTAGCCCGCAAGGCTCTCGCCTCTCCTGTAGATGGGGAG
The DNA here is from genome assembly GCA_052441165.1 of Caulobacteraceae bacterium. Lineage (GTDB taxonomy): Bacteria > Pseudomonadota > Alphaproteobacteria > Caulobacterales > Caulobacteraceae > Brevundimonas. The sequence goes on from JBQVQW010000001.1 coordinate 213,208, forward strand.
GGTTCACTACGGCCTTCGGCCTCCGTACCGGCCGGTGAGGGAAGCCAGGGCGAGACCAAACACCACCACGGAGAGCGATCGTGACCGCGGCGCCCTACGCCTATACCCCCGAGACGCTGGCGGACCTCTGGGAGGTCTCCGCGGCCACCGTCCGCAACCTGGTCCGCGACGGCAAGCTTTCCGGCTTCCGTGTCGGCCGCCAAATCCGCATCCGGCCCGAGGCCGTCATCGAATACGAGGAACATCAGTGTCAGAGTGGCGGATCAGGCTCTATCGGGGCAAATACGCGGCCGTCCGCAGCATCGGCGGGCAGACGGAGCGGTACTCGCTCCGCACCGCCGATCTTGACGAGGCCAAGCGCCGGCTAGCGGACTACGTCGCCAAGCCTGTCGGGGACACCGTCGGCGCTCTGGTTGCAGCCTACATCGCGGACAAGAAGAACACCGCGATCCGCTGGAAGGATCTGGAGGGGTCGTGGAAGCAAGCCGCGCCGACCTTCGGCCATCTGATGCCGCACCAGATCACGCGCGACCTTTGCCGAGCATACCGAGACGAGCGGTACGCCAAGGGTAGGAAGCCCGCGACCGTGCGCAAGGAGCTGGAGGTGGTCCGCGCCGCGGTCAACTTCCACAAGAAGGGTGCGCAGGCCGTGTTCGAGCTTCCGCCGCAGCCCCTGCCGAAAGACCGGTATCTGACACGGGAGGAAGCGCGATCGCTCTTGAAGGCCGCCCGCCGGTTCTCGCACGTCCGGGCCTTCATCGCCCTGTCGCTGGCCACCGGAGCGCGTCAGAGCGCCTTGCTGGAACTGACCTGGGATAGGGTCGACTTCCGGCGCGGGACGATCTCACTCGCCCTTAACGACGTGCTGGACGAGAGCCGGAAGCGCCGGGCCACCGTGCCGATGACGCGTCGGGCCCGCCGATACCTGCGCGTCCTGCACGCGGCCCGGACCTGTGACCACGTCATCGAATGGGGAGGACGCCGGGTCCTGTCGGTGAAGAAGGGCTTCGCAGCCGCCGCCGCCCGGTCCGGCTTGTCTGACGTCACGCCGCATATTCTGCGACACACAGCGGCGTCGTGGATGGCCGAGAAGGGCGTGCCGATCTTCAACATCGCCAAGTACCTCGGACACTCGGACAGCCGGATCACGGAGAAGCGGTACGCCAAGCTCCAGCCGGACTATCTCAAGGACGCTGCGGCCGCTCTTGATTATTGATGTTCTGGTTTTGTGCTATACTCCCTCCATGAGAAGAGCCCTACGACGCCGACCGACCGTCTGTTTTTACGAGAGGGTCGCCAAAGACCCGGCTCTCGTCGAGAAGTTGCAAGCCAGACTGGATGCTGGTCGTGATATTCGCGGCGAGAACGAGTGCTGGCCGTGGGTGCGGGCAATAAACTCGCACGGCTACGGATCAATGAAGCCGCCAGGTATGGACTCAACGGGTGCGCATCGCGTCGCCCTCGCGCTGCATCTCGGCCGCGGTCTCGGAGACCTTTATGTCCTGCACAAGTGCGACAACCGCCGCTGTTGCAACCCTCGTCACCTTTTTCTCGGCACCCATGCTGAGAATATGGCCGACAAGGTCGCAAAGGGCCGCGCAATCGGCCGGCGGAAACTGGTGGACGCGGTAGGGATTGAACCTACGACCCCGCCCGTGTGAAGGGCGTGCTCTCCCGCTGAGCTACGCGTCCCCGGTTCATTTGCACCGGCTCTGTAAGTGTAAGCCCTTGTTCTAACAAGGGCCACCCCCTCGGTGTGAACGAGGTGCTCTCCCGCTGAGCTACACATCCATCTTTCGGGTCCCGGCGAACCGGGGAGGCGGCGAGATAGCCCGAGCCGCGCCGCGAGGCAAGGGCCTATCCCGCGAAGCCCGAGGTCAGATGCCCGCCGCCCGCGCGCCGTCGACGCTCTCGGCGTCCGGATCGCCCGGCAGCCACGCGACGCGGCCCTCGTAGACATCCTCGTTCAGGATCTTCTCCTCCTTCGCCACCAGCACCGGCACCAGCATCTGGCCGGTGACGTTGGTGGCCGTCCGCATCATGTCGATGATCCGGTCGATGGCGACGATGTAACCGATGCCCTCCAGCGGCAGGCCAGCGGTCGACAGGGTCAGGGTCAGCATGACGATGGAGGTGCCCGGCACGCCCGCCGTCCCCAGCGAACCCAGCACAGCGGTCAGGCCGATCAGGACGTACTGGGTCAGCGACAGCTCGATCTGGAAATACTGGGCGATGAAGATGGCTGCGATGGAGGGGTAGATGGCGCCGCAGCCGTCCATCTTCACATTGGCGCCCAGTGGCACGGCGAAGGCGGCATACGCCTGGGGCACGCCGAGACGCTCGACGGTCTGGCGCAGGGTGATCGGCAGGGTGCCCAGTGACGAGGAGGTGGCGAAGGCGGTCTGCTGGGCGGCGAAGGCCCCGCGGAAGAAGCTTTTCACCTTCAGCCCGTGCGCCTTCAGCAGGCCAGAGTAGACGATCAGGATATGGAACAGGCAGGCGGCATAGATCGCCACGATGAATTTGATCAGCGGCAGCAGGGCCTCCCAGCCATAGCCGCCGACGACCGACCCGATCAGGCCGAACACGCCGAAGGGCGTCAGCTGGATGACCCAGCGGGTGATGCGGAAGACGATGGCTGCGCCCTCGTCGACGAACCGGCGTGCGGTCTGGGCCCGGTCGCCCAGCGCCACCAGCGCCATCCCGACAAGGGCCGAGAAGAAGATGATCTGCAGCACCTTGCCGTCGGCCAGGGCGGCGAAGGGATTGGTCGGAACGATGCCGATCAGCACTTCCAGCGGCGTCGGGATCACCCGTTCGCGCACCTCGCCCAGAGGCAGATTGGACAGGCCGACGCCCGGATTGATGATGTGGCCGAAGGCGAAGCCGACCAGCACAGCCAGCAGGGAGGTGATGGCGAACCAGACGATGGTCCGCACGCCCAGCCGCACGGCTCCCGCGCCTTCGCCCAGCTTCGCGATGGAGCTGGCGATGGTGAACAGCACCAGAGGCGCCACCACCATCCGGATCAGGTTCAGATAGACGTCGCCGATCGGCTGCAGCCAGATCGTGGCCTGCTCCCGCAGGATCAGACCGGCGATGATACCGAGTGCGAATCCGACCATGGTCCGGATCCACAACGGAATGGCGAAGAAGCGACGGAGCATGGCGCGGTCCCGGGCTGCAGGGCCGTCGTACATGTTATTGCGATGCAGCAATCGCAACGGTCGCAGCTGCAATCAGGCTCCGATGAGCGCCTTTTGCACGTCAAAATCGGCGATCAGACCGTCGATCGCCTCCTCGACGTCCTCGAACGCATCGACCAGCACATCGCCTCCCAGGTCTTCCGGCGCGATCGGGCTGTAGCCGAAGGTGGCGACGATGCAGGGGATGCCGGCGTCCCGCGCCGCCCCGGTGTCCGGCGCGGCGTCTCCGACCATGACAGCCCGCGCCGGATCGCCTCCGACTAATTTCACCGCCTCGATCAGGTGGGCGCCGGACGGCTTGCGGGCGCTGACGCGATCCGGCCCCACGATGGCGGCGAAATGCCTGGCCAGATCCAGCTTGCCGAGCAGCAGCTCTGACAGGTCGCTGCGCTTGTTTGTGGCGACACAGAGAATGGCTCCGCGCCCGGCCAGCCGCTCCAGCGTCTTGATCACGCCGTCGAAGGGGCGGGAGTGGTCGTCGATATGCTCAACGTAGTCGGCGATGAAGTCCTCGAACAGGGCCGGGGCCTGAGCCTCGTCCCAGCTGGCGCCCGCGCGCTCGAAGCCATGCTGCAGCAACGCCCGCGCCCCGCCGCCGATCAGGGAGGCTGCGCTTTCCATCGGCGCCTCGGGCAGGCCGTGCTTCACCAGCATCCGGTTCAGGGTGCCGACCAGATCCTGATGGGTCTCCACCAGGGTGCCGTCGAGGTCGAAGGCTATCGTCCAGCCTTCCAGGTCGCGTTCGGTCACCGCTCTCTCCCGTCCGCCGCCCCGATGGGGTAGACACGCGCGTCACTAGCCGCCGGGACGATTCATGACCAGCCAAGCCAGAGCCGCCATCATCCTCGCCGCGGGGCAGGGAACGCGGATGAAGTCCCCACTGCCCAAGGTGCTGCACCCGGTCGGCGGCCGCGCCATGCTGGACCACGCCATCGATGCCGCCGAGGCGTTGGGCTGTGAGCGGGTCATCGTCGTTGTCGGTAACCACTCGCCGGAGGTCCGGGCCCATGTCGTCAGGCGTCTGGGTGAGGGCGCGATCGCAGTTCAGGACCCGCCGATGGGCACCGGCCACGCGGTGCTGTGCGCGAAGGAGGCCATGGCCGGCTTCGAGGGGCAGGTCGTCGTCACCTACGGCGACGTGCCGTTGTTGAAGGCCTCTGACATCGCGCCGGTCTTCGGCAGCGGCCAGGGCGTCACGGTCGTTGGTTTCGAGGCGCGGGACCCGTCGGGCTATGGCCGCCTGCTGGTCGACGCCGAGGGCGGCCTGGAAGCCATCGTCGAGCACAAGGAAGCCTCGCCGGACCAGCTGAAGGTCACCGCCTGCAACTCGGGCGTCATGGCTGCGCCGTCAGGCCTCCTGTTCGAGCTGCTGGCAGAGGTGAAGAACGACAACGCCAAGGGCGAATACTATCTGACCGATGTCGTGGCTCTCGCCCGTGGCCGCGGCGCACCGTCCAGCGTGGTCTTCGCCGACGAGGACGCCGTCATGGGCGTCAACGCCCAGGGCGAACTGGCCGTCGCCGAGGCCCTGTTCCAGAGGGTCCAGCGCGAGACCTTCCTTGCCAACGGCGTGACCATGCCTGCGCCGGAGACCGTCCACTTTTCGTGGGACACCGAGATCGGCGGCGGCGCGACGGTCGAGCCCTATGTCGTGTTCGGCAAGGGCGCGAAGATCGCCGGCGGCGCGCGTATCCGCAGCTTCAGCCACATCGAGGGCGCCACGGTCGCCGCCGGCGCCGAGGTCGGTCCCTATGCCCGCCTGCGTCCGGGCGCCGAGCTGGCCGAGGACGTGAAGGTCGGCAACTTCGTCGAGGTCAAGAACGTGAAGATGGCCAAGGGCGCCAAGGCCAATCATCTGGCCTATCTGGGCGATGGCACGGTGGGCGCGAAAGCGAACATCGGCGCCGGCACGATCTTCTGCAATTACGACGGGTTCTTCAAACATCATACGACGGTGGGCGAGGGCGCTTTCGTCGGCTCGAACAGCTCTCTGGTCGCGCCGGTGACCATTGGCGAGGGGGCCATGGTGGGGTCCGGCTCTGTCATCACCAGCGATGTCGGCCCCGGTGATCTGGCGCTGGGGCGTGCGGGACAGCAGAGCAAGCCGGGCTGGGCGGCCCGGTTCATGGACGCGATGCGCGCGAAGAAGGCGAAGTCGAAATGAGTGCGGACGACCAGAAGCGCCGGGCCGGCGAAGCGGCAGCCGAACGCGTCGAGGCCGGCATGGTCGTCGGTCTGGGGACCGGCTCCACCGCCGCCTGGTTCGTGAAGGCGTTGGCCGCCCGCAAGCTGGAGGGCCTGCGCTGCGTGCCGACGTCCGAGGCGACCGCCGAGCTGGCGCGCGAGCTGGGTCTGACGCTGTCGACGCTGGAAGACACGCCGCGGATCGACCTGACCGTCGACGGCGCCGACGAGATCGGCCCGGGTCTGGCCCTGATCAAGGGCGGCGGCGCGGCCCTGCTGCGGGAAAAGCTCGTCTGGGAGGCCTCGAGCCGCTGCATCTGCATCGCCGACGCGGCCAAGGTCGTGCCGGTGCTCGGCAAGTTCGCCCTGCCGATCGAGGTGGTCGCCTTCGGCCACAAGACGACCGGCAACCGGATCGCCGACGTGCTGGTGGACCACGACATCGCCATGCCGGCCCGCGTGCGCCACGCCGAGCGCGGCGTCGTCCGCACCGACGGCGGCAACCTGATCTATGACGCCGCCTGCGGCGCGATCCACGATCCGGCCCGCCTCGCCGACGACCTGAAGCTGATCACCGGCGTGGTCGAGCACGGCCTGTTCCTCGACCTCGCCGACGAGGCGATCATCGGCACGGACGAGGGCGTCGAGGTGCTCAATCCTTGAGACCGGGCTCGGTCACGCTGGATATGCCGAGATGGCTGTCGCGTAATTTTCCCTGGTGGCTTGCGCGGGCCAACACGGTCGTCGCGCTGGTCACAGTCGTCCCCGCTGTTTTCCTGCGCCAGCCGGGGATGATGATTCTCTGGTTCGCGTGGGTTGTTGGAGTCTTCATCTGGGGCTACCGCGCGTGGGGCAGAGCCGGGCGCCCCGCGATTGATGAGCCCACGGTACTGGATTTCCGGTGGCGGGGACTTAAGTCGGTCTGGCCAGATCGGAACGAGAAATGACCACCTACGACTACGACCTCTTCGTCATCGGCGCCGGTTCGGGCGGAGTACGCGCGGCGCGGCTGACGGCTTTGGGCGGCAAGCGGGTCGCCATCGCCGAGGAGTTCCGCGTCGGCGGCACCTGTGTGATCCGCGGCTGCGTGCCCAAGAAGTTCATGGTCATGGCCTCGGACTTCGCCCACCAGTTCGAGACCGCCGAAGGCTACGGCTGGACCATCGACGCCAGCTTCGACTGGCCGACCTTCATCCAGGCCAAGGATGTCGAGATCGCGCGCCTGTCGGGCATCTACGCCGCCAACCTCGGCAAGGCTGGCGTCGACCTCGTGCATGGCCGGGCGATCCTGAAGGACCGCAACACCGTCCAGATCCTGAACAAGGAAGGCGCGGTCGATCGGGAGATCACGGCTGACAAGATCCTGATCGCCACCGGCGGTCGCCCGTGGATGCCGGAGCAACTGCCGGGCATCGAATACGCCATTACCTCGGAAGAGGCCTTCCACCTGCCGGAACTGCCCAAGCGCATCCTGATCGCGGGGGGCGGCTATATCGCGGTGGAGTTCGCCGGGATCTTCGCCGGCCTCGGCGTCGAGACCACCCTGATCTATCGCGGCCCGAACATCCTCCGCGGCTTCGACGATGATGTGCGAGCCCATCTCGCCGGCGAAATCGAGAAGCGTGGCATCAAGGTCATCCTCGGCTGCCAGCACTCGGCGATTGAAAAGACGGAGAACGGACTGGTCAACGTGCTCGAGAACGGCATGAAGATCGAGACCGACGTGGTCATGTTCGCCACCGGCCGGGCACCCTATGTGAAAGGCCTGAATCTCGACAAGGCCGGCGTCGAGCTGACCGGGGACGGCGCCATCAAGGTCGACGAACTGTCCAGGACCACCGCCGACAACATCTGGGCTATCGGTGACGTCACCGACCGGATGAACCTGACGCCGGTCGCCATCCGCGAGGGCGTCGCCTTCCACGAAACCGTCTTCCGCGACAATCCGCAGGCCTTCGACTACGAGGCCGTCGCGACCGCGGTCTTCAGCCAGCCGCCGGTCGGCGTGGTGGGTCTGACCGAGAGCGAGGCGCGCCATTCGTGCCCGGGCGAGGTCGACGTCTATGTCACCCGCTTCCGGCCGATGAAGTACGCCTTCACCGGTTCGGATGAGCGCGTGCTGATGAAGCTGGTCGTCGACGCCACCAGTCAGAAGGTGGTCGGCGTCCACATTGTCGGCCCCGAGGCGCCGGAGATGATCCAGCTGGCCGCCATCGCCGTGAAGGCTGGCCTGACGAAGGCCCAGTGGGACGCCACCTGCGCGGTCCACCCGACCATGGCCGAGGAGCTGGTCACCCTGCGCGAGAAGCAGCAGCCGGGACACATGTCGGCAGGCTGACCGAAAGCGCGACAAGATCGCGTCATCGCTTCATTGTCCCGGAACTCGCGCAGGCCTATCTTGGCGGCATGAGTACCCGCTGGACCCCCGAGAGCTGGAGATCGAAACCCGTCGTGCAGATGCCGACGGATTATCCGGACATGGCCGCCCTTCATCGTGTGGAGGATGAGCTTCGCGCCATGCCGCCGCTGGTCTTCGCCGGCGAGTCGCGTCGTCTGACCTCGCGACTGGCCCAGGTCGAGGCGGGCGAGGCCTTCCTGCTGCAGGGCGGCGACTGCGCCGAGAGCTTCAAGGAGTTCTCGACCGACAACATCCGCGACACCTTCCGCCTGATCCTGCAGATGGCGGTCGTCCTGACCTTCGCCGGCCGCAAGCCGGTGGTGAAGGTCGGCCGCATCGCCGGTCAGTTCGCCAAGCCGCGCTCGTCGGGCGTCGAGATGATTGAAGGCGTCGAGCTGCCCAGCTACCGCGGCGACATCATCAACGGCATGGCCTTCACGCCGGAAGAGCGGGTTCCGGATCCGCAGCGCCTTCTGAAGGCCTATAACCAGTCGGCGTCCACCCTGAATCTTCTGCGCGCCTTCGCAGGCGGCGGTTACGCCGACCTGTACAATATCCATCGCTGGACGATGGGCTTTGCCGGCGACACGGCGTACGGGGCCAAATACCGCGAACTGGCCGACAAGATCACCGAGGCGCTGGCCTTCATGGAGGCCGTCGGCGTCACGCCCGAGAGCCATCCGGATCTGTCGCGCGTCGAGGTTTTCACCAGCCACGAGGCTTTGCTGCTGAACCTTGAGAGCGCCCTGACCCGCCTCGACGGCGGCACCGGCGAATGGTTCGACACCTCGGCCCACATGCTCTGGATCGGCGAGCGCACCCGTCAATTGGACGGCGCACACGTCGAGTTCATGAAGGGGATCAAAAACCCCATCGGCGTGAAGTGCGGCCCCACCATGGAGCCCGACGACCTGCTGCCGCTGATCGACGCGCTGAACCCCGACAACACCCCGGGGCGCCTGACGCTGATCGGCCGCTTCGGCTCGGACAAGGTGGGCGACCGCCTGCCGCGCCTGATGAAGGCGGCGAAGGACGCCGGCAAGCGCGTAATCTGGTCGATCGACCCGATGCACGGCAACACGCTGAAGGCCGGAAACGGCTACAAGACCCGCCCGTTCGAGCGGATCCTGAGCGAGGTCCGCACCTTCATCGACGTGGCCGAGGCCGAGGGCGTCCATCCCGGCGGCGTTCATCTGGAGATGACAGGCCAGAACGTCACTGAATGCCTGGGCGGCGCGCAGGCGCTGACCGAGGACGATCTGTCCAGCCGGTATCACACCCACTGCGATCCGCGCCTGAACGCGGATCAGGCGCTGGAGCTGGCCTTCTTGGTCGCCGAGCGTCTGAAGTCGGGACGCCAGTCCCGCTCCGAGGCCGCCTGATGGAAGGCGTCGGGCGACCCGAGGGGCAGGCGGCCGCCGGTCGCTGCGCCTATCAGGGCGCGCCCGGAGCCTTCAGCCATGAAGCCTGCCTCGACTTGCGCCCGTGGGACGAGCCGGTCGCCTACGAAACCTTCGACGCGGCCCTCGCAGCCCTGTTCGCAGGCGAGGTGCATTGCGCCCTGATCCCGGTGGAGAACTCGACCATCGGACGTGTCGAGCCTGCCGCGACCCTCGTCGAGCAGTCGGGTCTGGTGCAGGTCTCCGAGGTCTGGCGGCCCATCCGCCTGGCCCTGATGGCCCCGCACGGCGCCAGCCTCCGCACGGTGAAGACGGCCGAGAGCCATCCGGTCGCCCTGCGACAGTGTCCCGCGTCGCTGGCCGAACTGGGCATCGAGGCCGTGGAGGCGTTCGACACGGCGGGGGCAGCCCGGGCTGTGGCGGAAGCCAACGACGTGACGCGCGCCGCTGTGGCTCCGGCCCGGGCGGCCGAAGTTTATGACCTGTCGATCCTGCGCAACGATCTTCAGGATTCCGGCGATAACCGGACGCGTTTCGTCCTGCTGGGCCGGACCGAGGGTTGACGGCGCATGATCCTTGCGCCCATTGAGGCGCATGGTCCGTTCGCCAGCCATCGCTGCGACTTTCACCGCCCGCCTCTCCGCGGCCGCGGACCTGTATTTCTACGGCTTTCGATACGCCGGCTGAGGCGTCAGGCAACGCGTCCTGACGGCCTCGCCGGCGACCGCCCTGCGACGGGGCGGCGGCTCGCAAACGCCTCATGCCGCACTGAAATCGAAAGTCTCCCTCCGTGTCCCAATGTCTGAAAACCCCGCTGCAGCAGGTCTGGCCGATGGCTGACCGCGCCCTCGCCGACATCTCTCCCGAACACATGGCTCTGGCCGCCCTGCGTCACGAGATTGACCTGCTCGACGACGAGATCCTGGCCCTGTTCCAGCGCCGCCTCTCCATCGCCGCCCGCGTCGGCAAAGCCAAGGACGCCCCGGCCGGTCCGCACGTCAAACTCCGGCCCGACCGTGAGAAGGCGGTGGTCGATCGTCTGCTGAAACAGGCTGAGCCGCACAACCACGAGGCCGTAGGATCGCTCTGGCGACAGATCGTCGGCTGGGGTCTCGCCCGGCAGGGCCGCATGCAGGTGCAGGTCTGGTCGCCGGTCGAGCCGACCCGCGCGTTCGACGGAGCCCGCCTCCGGTTCGGCGACGCGGCAGAGATGCGCGCGGTCCGTGACCCGCAGGCGGCGCTGAAGTGGGCCGCCGAGGGCCACGGTGTGGCAGTGCTGGCCATCAACACCGAAGACGCCTGGTGGACCGGTCTGCGCCGCGAGTGGACCGGCCTCAGCGTCTTCGACGGCTTCGGCGGCGACATCCCGACCGCCCTGGCCGTTGGCAAGATCGATCCGGCGGCGCTGCCGGGCGGGCGGCGCGTGCTGGTCGATGTCGGCGGCGACGCCGGCGATGGCTCGGGCATTCGCCGGCGCGGCCTGGCCACCCACCACGGCTGGACCCTGTCCCTGACTGACGCTCCCCTGAACGTCGGCGGCATCGAGGGCTGCGTGGGTTCGATCGGCTAGACCGCCATATTGTCGATCAGACGCGTCCTCCCGATCTTCGCCGCCGCGAGAATGCGCGCGGGGGCGTCGACGGGTCCATCGAACGGCGAGAGATCGTCGGCCCTGCGGATGGCGACGTAGTCGATGCTGTCGAACCCGGCGGCGATCAGGGCGTCAGACGCCCAGGTCTCGGCGGCGGACACGCCATCGGCCGCGCGGAGTCCGGCCTCGGCCAGTATGCCGTTCAAGGCGCGTGCGGTGTCCAGCTCGGCCGGTGAAAGGTAGGCGTTGCGGCTGGACAGGGCGAGACCGTGGCCGTCGCGCTCGGTCGGAGAGCCCACGATCTCGACCGGGACGTCCAGATCGCGAACCATCCGACGGATCACCATCAACTGCTGCCAGTCCTTCTCTCCGAAGACTGCGAGATCGGGCCGGACCTGATTGAACAGCTTGCCGACCACCAGAGCCACGCCGCCGAACATCTGCGGGCGGAACGCCCCTTCAAGCCCTTCGGCCGGTCCGCCCACGCTGATGGTGGTGGTCGCACCGTCCGGATACATTTCCTCGACCGACGGGGCGTAGAGCAGGTGGCAGCCGGCGCTGGCCAGCAGTTCAGCATCCTGCGCCTCCTGTCGGGGATAGGTCCCGAGATCCTCGTGTGCGGCGAACTGGGTCGGGTTCACGAAGACGCTGGCGACGACCCGGTCGGCCCGACGCACGGCCTCGCGCACCAGTGTCAGGTGGCCTTCGTGCAACGCGCCCATGGTCGGCACGAAGCCGACGGTGAACCCTTGTCGCCGCCAGTCGCTTACGTGGGCGCGAAGGTCCGCGATGGTGCGGGCGACGGGCAGGGGAGTGACGTCGGTCATGGTGAACGGGAGCGTCTTTCGCGTTAAGCCTGATCGTGAACCGTACGGCAAAAACTGCCGTGTAGGGTGTGGCTTATGAAGCCGAGCCTCCTGATCCGTCCAGTGCTGGCCATCGCTCTGACCACCGGTCTGGGCGCCTGCGGCATGGTCGAAAGCGACCCGCACCGTTTCGAAACCTGGGCCCGCAACGTGGCCGCCATTCCGCTGGACGGGCAGGCCGCGGCGCCGGCCGTCGTGACGCCCGCCGTTGCGCCGGTGCGAACGGCCGCACAGGAAGGCCTCCGGCCCGCTCTCCGGGTCGAGGTGATGTCGCCGCACGATCTGTGGGACGCCCGCGACGGCCTGGTCCAGCAGGCCTCGGCCCGGGTGGCGGAAGTCGCGGCTCCCGTCGTTGTCGACGCCGTGGTGCGCGAGGCCTCCGAACGGATCGAAGAGTCCGCGCCGCGCCTGCGCCCGGCCATCAGCCATCACCAGACATCGCCCCGTCCGGACGCCGCGCGCGGTCTGGTCCAGTTGGGCGCCTATTCCAGCCGGGAAGCCGCGCAGGCCGCCTGGTCGCGTCTGAAGGCCGGGGGCGCCGCCTGGGCACTCGAGGGCCTCTCGCCGACCTATGAGGCAGTCCAGGTCAATGGCCGCGATCTCGTCCGCCTCAAGGTGCGTGCGCCGGGCGCCGGGGCCGCTGCGCTCTGCGCCGCCGCAGGGGTCGATGATCCCTGGTGCCGCCGCACGGCCTGAGACCCGCTCAGTCCACAGCCGGCTGCGCCCTGACGCGTTGACGGATGCCCCGGCTATCGCGAGTCTGCGGCTCCATGACCGCGCGTTCGAGTCGGCGGCCGCACAAGGACTGAATACCCATGGCTGACCCCACGGTCATCGTCGTCGGCAACGAAAAGGGCGGGGCGGGCAAATCCACCCTCGCCATCCACATCGTCACCGGCCTGCTGCACGCCGGCAAGCGCGTGGCGATTATCGATCTGGACCTGCGGCAGCGGTCGCTGGCCCGCTTCTTCGCCAATCGCCAGACCTGGAGCGCCGCCAATGGCCATGAGCTGCCGATGCCGGTCGAGCCGGACATGGGCGACGGGAAGGCTCTGGCGCGTGCCGGCGAGGCCGAACAACTCGCCCGCTTCGAGGCCGCCTTCGCCGAGGCCCGCGGCATGGCTGACGTCATCCTGATCGACACGCCCGGCGGTGACACCGTCCTGTCGCGCGCCGCGCACGGCCTGGCCGACCAGATCGTCACCCCGATGAACGACAGCTTCGTCGACTTCGACCTGCTGGGAACGGTCGATCCGGTGACGCTGGAGCTCCAGAAGCCGTCCATCTATTCCGAGAGCGTCTGGGAAGCGCGTAAGCAGCGCGCCATCAGCCAGGGACGGCAAGCCCAGATCGACTGGGTCGTGGTCACCAACCGCCTCGCCGTCGCCGCCGCCCGCAACAGGCAGCGTCTGGAGGAGCGGATGGAGAAGCTGGCCAAGCGTGTCGGCTTCCGCATGGGGCCGGGTCTGCGCGACCGTGTCATCTATCGGGAGCTGTTCCCGTTCGGTCTGACCGTCGCGGATCTGTCCAACGACATTCGCCCCGTTTCTGTCTCACTGGCCCATGTGTCGGCGCGTCAGGAACTGCGCAGCCTGATGCTGTCGCTGGGGCTGGACGGCGGGAAGCTCGACGCGCCGCTCGACGCCGCGGCCTGAGGCCGTGTCGCCGCTCTGGCTGGTGCTGGCGGCGATCGCCGTCTGGGGGCTGATCCGCCTCGGCCGCTCCAGTGAGGGCGATCGCAAGGGGCGGGGACAGTGGCGGGTGGCCGCCACCCTGTTCAGTTCGGTGCTGATGGCCGGAGCCGCGCTGGCGGCCTTCCGTGGGGCGTGGCTGCCCGCTGCAGGGATGGCGGGCGCCAGTCTCTGGATGACGCTGGCTTCGCGACATCGCGTACTGCCGCCACGCGCCGAGGGCATGACGGATGGCGAGGCGCGGTCACTGCTCGGCGTGTCATCCGCTGCGACGAAGACCGAGATCAACGCCGCCTGGAAGCGGCTGATGGCCCGCGCGCATCCCGATCAGGGCGGCACCGAAGGGCTGGCCGCGCGGCTGAACGCCGCGCGGGATCACCTTCTGCGCAGGTAGCTCGACCCGCCACCGAGAGGCTCGTCATCCTCGGGCTTGGCCCGAGGATCGGACGTTGGGCGTGCGCTGCGCGACAAGCTGGCCCTCCGGACGGGAGCCCACCTCCGACGCAGAACTTCCGGACCCTCCGATCCTTGGGTCAAGCCCGAGGATGACGGAAGTCTGGGGGGAGGCGTTACTCCTCGGACTTGGCGGCCTTCTTCTTCGCCGGGGCCTTTTTGGCGGCCGGCTTCTTCGCAGCAGCCTTCTTCGGGGCCGCGGCCTTCTTCGCCGGGGCCTTTTTCTTTGCGGCCGGAGCCTTGGCCGCACGTTCGGCCAGGAGAGGCAGCGCCGCCTCCAGCGTCATGTCTTCCGGCGCCGTGCCCTTGGGAAGGGTGGCGTTGACCTTGCCCCACTTCACATAGGGTCCGAAGCGGCCGGCCATGACCTGGACGGGGGCCTCATCCTCCGGGTGATTGCCCAGTTCCTTCAGCGGCGCGGCGGCCGATCCGCGACCGGCGCGACCGGCGCGCTTTTCGGCCAGCAGGGCTACGGCGCGGTTCAGGCCGACCTCGAAAACCTCTTCGATGTCAGAGACATTGGCGTAGGTCCCTGCGTGCTGCACGAAGGGTCCGTAACGGCCAAGACCGGCCGTGATCATCTTGCCGTCCTCGGGGTGAGCCCCGACCTCGCGCGGCAGGGCCAGCAGGCGCAGGGCCTGTTCCAGCTCCAGCGACGCCGGCGACCAGCCCTTGGGCAGGGACGAGCGCTTCGGCTTCTCCTCGCCCGGAGGCGTGGTTTCGACATAGGGTCCAAAGCGGCCGATCTTCAGGTGCACCGGCTGGCCGGTCACCGGGTCCGGCCCCAGTTCGCGGTCACCGCCCTCCGCACCGCCGTCCTTTGCGTCAGGCGAGGCCACCGGTCGGGTGTATTTGCACTCCGGATAGCGCGAGCAGCCGATGAAGGCGCCGAAACGGCTGGTCTTCAGGCTCAGCTGGCCCTGATGGCACAGCGGGCATTCGCGCGGGTCGGATCCGTCTTCCTTCTGAGGGAAGATGTGTGGCCCCAGCGACTCGTTCAGCGCGTCCAGAATGGCTGTCGTGCGCAGTTCGCCGGCGGCCGAGGTCGCGGCGTGGAAGTCCGTCCAGAAGTCGCGCAGCAGCACCTTCCAGTTCAGATCGCCGGCAGACACCTCGTCCAGTCGGGTCTCCAGCGCGGCGGTGAAGTCGTACTCAACCCACTTGCGGAAGAACTGCTCGAGGAAGGCGGTGACCAGGCGGCCCTTGTCCTCGGGGTAGAAGCGGTTCTTGTCGACGCGAACATATTCGCGGTCGCGAAGGGTCGTCAGGATCGAGGCGTAGGTCGACGGCCGGCCGATGCCCAGTTCTTCCAGCTTCTTGACCAGGGTCGCTTCCGAATAACGCGGGGGCGGCTCGGTGAAATGCTGCTCGGTGCGGATGGCCTCGACCTTGGCGCTGGCGCCTTCCTTCAGCGCGGGCAGGCGAGTGGTGTCGTCCTCGTCGTCCTCGCCGGTCTTCTGCTTCTCGTCGCGGCCTTCCTCATAGACGGCCATGAAGCCGTCGAACGTCACGACCTGGCCGGTGGCGCGCAGGGCGGTCTGGCCGGTCGGCTCCTCGATCTCGACCGTGGTGCGGTCCAGACGGGCGGACTCCATCTGGCTGGCGATGGTGCGCTTCCAGATCAGTTCGTAGAGGCGCTGCAGGTCGCTTTCGAGACGCAGGGTCTCGGGTGTGCGGGCCATGTTGGTTGGACGAATGGCTTCGTGCGCTTCCTGAGCGTTCTTGGCTTTCGTCTTGTAAAATTTGGGTTGTTCAGGGACGTAGGCCGGGCCGAACCGCTGGCCGATCACCTCGCGCGCCTGGGCGATGCCCTCGGGGCTGACGTACAGGCCGTCGGTCCGCATATAGGTGATCAGACCGCCCTGATCGTCGACGCCTTCATACAGCTTCTGCGCCGCCTGCATGGTGCGCTGGGCGGTGAAGCCCAGCTTGCGCGACGCCTCCTGTTGCAGGGTCGAGGTCATGAAGGGCGGACTGGGCGAGCGCTTGACCGGCTTCTTCTCGACCGAGTTGATCGTGAAGGTCCCGGCATTGATGGCGTCGCGCGCGGCGCCGGCCATGGCTTCCGAGACGATGTCGAGACGCTGCACCCGCTTGCCGGCGTGCTTGACCAGACGCGCGACGAAGGGCGGGCTGTCGGCGGCCAGATCGGCCTCGACGGACCAGTATTCCTGCGCCTTGAACTTCTCGATCTCCATCTCGCGATCGACGACGATGCGCAGGGCGACCGACTGCACCCGGCCGGCGGAGCGTGCGCCGGGCAGCTTGCGCCAAAGCACCGGAGAAAGGGTGAAGCCCACCAGATAGTCGAGCGCGCGGCGGGCGAGGTAGGCCTCGACCAGCTCCATGTCGATGTCGCGCGGCGCGGCCATGGCCTCCAGCACGGCGGACCTGGTGATGGCGTTGAAGGTGACGCGCTGGACGGTCGCGTCCTTGACCGCCTTCTTCTTCGTCAGGATCTCGAGCACGTGCCAGCTGATAGCCTCACCCTCGCGATCCGGGTCGGTGGCGAGAATGATGCGGTCGGACTTCTTTGCGATCTCGGCGATCTCGCTCAGGCGCTTGGACGCCTTGGCGTCGACTTCCCACGACATGGCGAAGTCCTCGTCCGGCAGGACCGAGCCGTCCTTCGACGGCAGGTCGCGGACATGGCCGTACGACGCCAGGACCGTATAGTCCGGGCCGAGGTATTTGTTGATGGTCTTGGCCTTTGCGGGGCTCTCGACAACGACGAGATTCATTCGGGAGGTGCGCCTTTCGAAGGGCCGGGAACGTGGTTGGCCGGAGCCTTGCTGTCAATCGTGAGTAGCGAAGACGCGCTCAGAGGGACGCCAATCCGCCCGAAAGGAGCGTCGCGCGACCTGTCAGACTGAGTTCCAGCAGCGCCGCCGCGACCACGCCGATCGGCAGGTCAGCGGCACGCGCCAGTTCGTCGCGGGGCGTGGGCGTCGGCGAGAGCAGGGCGGCGACCCGCTCCAGCGTGGCGTCGTCGAGGTCAGGCGGCGCACCGGTGAAGGGATTATCGACCGGCGGCTCGCCCACGCATCGACTCCGCGAGAACTCCCGCTCCACGTCCTCGATGCCCTCGCAGAGGATGGCGCCCTGCCGCAGCAGTTCGTTCGGTCCCTTCGATCGCGGATCGAGTGGCGAACCCGGCACCGCGAAGACATCGCGGCCCTGTTCTGCGGCCAACCGTGCTGTGATCAGGGAGCCTGACCTCAGTTCGGCCTCCACCACGATCACGCCGCGCGACAGGCCGGAGATGATGCGGTTGCGGCGAGGGAAGTCCTTCGCCTGCGCCCGCGCGCCGACCGGGCTTTCCGAAACCACGCAGCCGCGCTCGACGATCTGGCGGTACAGGTCGGCGTTGTCGGGCGGATAGATGTCGTCCACTCCGCCGCCCAGCACGGCGACCGTGCCGGTCTCCAGCGCGCCCGCATGCGCCGCGCCGTCGACGCCACGCGCCATGCCCGAGACGACGACATGCCCGGCCTCGCCGAGTTGCTGCGCCAGTCCGCGCGCGATCCGCTGACCGCCGGCCGAAGCGATGCGGGCGCCGACGATGCCGATGCAGGGGCGGGCTATCAGGGAGACGTCGCCCAGCGTCCAGAGCACCGGCGGCGGCGGATCGACGGCCGCCAGCATCTCGGGGAACTCCGGATCGCCCAGCACCAGCAGCCGTGCGCCGATCCGTTCGCCGGCCGCCAGTTCGGTCTCGATGCGGGAAACCTCGGGCAGGGCGTGGCCCGCCCCACCCTTGCGGATCAGGTCGGGCAGGGCGTCGAGCGCCCGCGTCGCCGTGCCGAAGCGGTCCAGAAGCTGGCGGAAGGTGACGGGGCCGACCTTGTCGGTGCGGGCCAGCCGCAGCCGGGCGAAACGCTCGGCTGCTTCCAGCGTCACGCCTTTTTCGCCCCGATCCGGGGCTCGACGCCCTTGAGGATACGGCCGATGTTCTCGCTGTGCCGAATCCAGATCAGCAGGGCGGTGAAGATCGACAGCCCGAGAATGGGCCGCGGCGCCGGCAGGTTCATTGCGGCGATGGGCAACAGGGCGTAGATCGGCGTCAGCGCCGCAGCGGTGAGCGCCGACAGCGACGAAATGCGGAAGAGCGCCGCCATCAGCAGCCAGGTCGCCGCCGCCAGCAGGCCCAGGGGCCAGGCCGCCGCCAGCATCAAGCCGAAGAAGGTCGCCACGCCCTTGCCGCCCTTGAACTTCAGCCAGACGGGGAACAGGTGGCCGAGGAAGGCCGCGCCGCCGGCGATCGCGCCGGCCAGTTCGGCGGACGGGCTTACGCCGCCCATCATGTATTTCGCCAGCAGCAGCGCTGCCGCGCCCTTGCCGGCGTCAAGGATCAGGGTGGCGAAGGCCAGGTCCTTGCGGCCGGTGCGCAGCACATTGGTCGCGCCGATATTGCCCGAGCCGATCTGGCGCACATCGCCGGCGCCGCCGAGCCGCGTCAGGATCACGCCGAACGGAATGGAGCCCAGCAGGTAGCCGCCGACCGCAAAGGCCGCGAGCGTCCCGATAGCCGGCCCAACCAGATCCTGCACGTCAATCCCCTACAGCTTCAGCGTGTGTATCACATCGCCGCTCAAGTGAACCAGCACCGGTGCCAGTGTCCGGTGATTCGGGCGCAGGATAGGAGATCGCCGCCCCACAGGCGCTGCAAATCTGCCCTGACCGTGAAGTCGCCGGCGCCTTCAGCTCCCCAGCCTCGGGCCGTGAGAACCGCATCGGAGGGATCATGTATCACGGCGCCCCAGTTGTCGGCGATCCCGACCGGCTGGGGGAAGGCGATCCGTGTCGGAGGACCGCGCTCGATCTGGTAGCGAACGTCACCTAGCGCGCCGGATTGCGGCAGGGCGTGAGCGCGCTGCACGACCTCTTCGTAGGCGGCCCGGTTTGTCTGGAAACTGATCCTGAACCAGAGACTGGAGCCGATCGCCGGGAGCGGTGCGAGCAGGATGAGGGCGAAGCCGAGGGCGATTGCCGCAGCCTTCAGCCAATGGCGGCGCCAGATCATCGTCAGACACAGAACCAGTCCGACAAGGAGCATCGCCGGCATGGCGGTCATGCCGATTAAGTAGATGGCCGGGCTGACCTCAAGCAGCCAGTCCGACGCAGTGACGAAGATCGCGGGAACGGCGAGAACCAGGGTGAGGGTGATCCACTCTGCGCGCTCCGTGCCGCCCCGCCATCCCTGCATTCCCTATCTCCGTCTTTGGCCGCCTACCCAGGTGCCGACAACCTTCCCTTGAAGGCGTCTGCCGTCGAATGGAGAGTTCTTGGATTTCGAGTGCAGTTTCTCTGCATCGACGATGACCGGAGCGCCCGGATCGAACAGAACGAAGTCGGCCGGGGCATCGGCCGCGAGGATGCCGGCGTCCAGACCCAGCAGGGTCGCCGGGCCGTGGGTCAGGGGGCGCAGGACGTCCAGCAGGTCCAGCCCGTCCTCGTGGTGCAGTGTCAGGGCGGCGGGCAGCAGGGTCTCAAGACCGATGGCGCCGGGCGCGGCCTCTCCGAACGGACGCCGCTTGTCCTCGGCCGGAGCCGGGGCGTGGGCGCTGGTGATGACGTCGATCAGTCCGTCGCGCACCGCCTCGATCATCGCCTGCCGGTCGGCCTCGGTCCGCAGCGGCGGATCCAGCCGGTAGAAGGTCCGGTAGTCGCCGATGTCGATCTCGTTGAAGCAGAGGTGGTTGATCGACACCGAGGCGGCGACCTCCAGCCCTCTGGCCCGGGCGCGGGCCAGCGTTTCCAGCGCGCCGGCGGTCGAAATCTGATCCACCAGGAAGCGCGCGCCGGTCTGTTCAACCAGAGCCAGATCGCGCTCCAGCTGAATGCGCTCGGCGATGGCCGGAACCGAGGACAGGCCCAGCCGTGTCGCCAGTTCGCCCGAGGTCGCCACAGCGCCCTCGCTCAGCCACGGATCGGCCGGACGGCAGGCGATCAGGGCGTTGAAGGCTGCGGCGTAGCTCATGACCCTTTGCAGGGTGCGGGTGTTGGCGATGATCCGGTCGCCGTCGGTGAAGTAAAGCGCGCCGGCCTCGTCCATCAGGCCGATCTCGGCCATGCGCTGGCCGTCGCGGGCCTTTGTCGCCGCGCCCGCTGCACGGACGTTGACCAGCCCGAGTGCCGCGCCACGGCGCTGGATGTGGTCGATCATCGCCGGATCGTCGATGGCGGGGTCAGTGTCGGGCTGGACGACGATGGTCGTCACCCCGCCGGCCGCGGCGGCCAGGCTGGCGGACTTGAGCGTCTCCTTGGGCTCGTCGCCGGGCTCGCCGGTCTTGACCCGGATGTCGATCAGGCCGGGCGCGAGGCACAGGCCGCCGGCGTCCACGACCTCAACCCCGTCCGGCGCGCGGGCCGAGGCGCCGTGGACGACCTCTACGATGCGACCTTGCTCGACGAGCACGGCGCCGGGGCCGTCATAGTCGGTCGCCGGGTCCAGCAGGCGGGCGTTCAGGATCGCGAGAGCGGTCATTGGTCGGCTCCCTCGCGGCGCACGGACAGGGCGGCCAGCACGGCCATGCGCGCGGCCACGCCCATCTCCACCTGATCCTGGATAAGGGAGACGTTCAGATCGTCAGCCACGTCGGAGTCGATCTCGACGCCCCGGTTCATCGGGCCGGGATGCATGACCTTGGCGCCCGGTTTGGCCCAGGCCAGTTTCTCGCGGTCCAGACCCCAGAAGCGGAAGTACTCGCGGGTCGAGGGCACCAGCGCGCCCTCCATCCGCTCCAGTTGAAGGCGCAACATCATCACGACGTCCACGCCCTGCAGGCCGTCCTTCATGTCATGGAAGACCTCGCAGCCCCAGCGGTCGGCGTCGCCGGGCACCAGGGTCGGCGGCCCGATCAGGCGGACGCGCGCGCCCATCATCGACAGCAGGGCGACATTGGACCGGGCCACGCGGCTGTGGGCGATGTCGCCGCAGATGGCGACGCTCAACCCGCCCACGTCGCCAAAGGCGCGGCGCAGGCTCAGCATGTCCAGCAGGGCCTGGGTCGGGTGCTCGTGACGCCCGTCGCCGGCGTTGACCACCGCGCAGCCGACCTTCTGCGACAGGAGGGCCGCCGCGCCTGACGCCGAGTGGCGCACCACAAGCACGTCCGGCTTCATCGCATTCAGCGTCGCCGCGGTGTCGATCAGGGTCTCACCCTTGGCGACCGACGAGGTCTTCGGCGTCAGCGCCGTCACGTCGGCGCCGAGGCGTTTCGCGGCGATCTCGAAAGACGCGCTGGTGCGCGTCGAGTTCTCGAAGAAGAGGTTCATCACCGTTCGGCCGCGCATGATATCCAGCGACTTCGCGCTCTGGCGGTTGAAGTCGACGAAGGCGTCGGCGAGGTCCAGCAGCGGCGGGACGGTCGCGGCGTTCAGATCGCCGGCGGACAGGAAATGGTCGCGGGGGAACGGCGCCAGCCGCTCGTGAATCAGGTCGGTGACAGCGGGCTGGGTCATCGAGACGCGGCTATACGGCCTCGTCAGACCAAATGGAACAGTGTCAGCAGGATCGGGATGCTCAGCGCACTGCCGACTGTGGTCAGGGCGACGATTCCGGCCATCAGGGGCGCATCCCCGCCCATCTGTCGGGCCAGCAGATAGGCCGCCGCCGCCCCGGGCGCCGCGCCGCAGAGCAGGGCGGTGCCCTGGGCCAGTTCGTCGCCGCCGAAGAGGACGCACAATCCCCACATCAAAGGCGGCATGATGCCCAGCTTGACGAAGCTCACAACGGCGACCGTCCATTTGCGGCGGGCGACTTCGGCGAAGCTCAGGCCGGCGCCGGCGACGATAAGGCCCAGCGGCAAGGCGGCGCCGCCCAGCAGTTCCAATGTCTCTGACACACCCGGTATGGGCGGCACACGCAGGAAGTTCAGCGCCAGTCCGGTCAGACAGGCCACGAGGATCGGATTGGCCAGCATGGCCTTGATCAGCGCCAGCGGCGACACGCCCCTCTGGTCAGCGCCCCAGCGCGCCAGGACGGCGACGCAGGAAATGTTTGTCACCGGAATAATGCTGGCGATCATGACCGCCGCCAGCGCCAGCCCCTCGGCGCCGAACACGGCCTGGATGACCGGCAGAAAGACAAAGCTGTTCCAGCGGATCACACCCTGAAAAACGCTGGTGTAGGCCGGCCCCTCCAGTGGGATCAGAGGCCTGGCCAGCAAGGTGCAGGTCCCGACGATGATCACGGCGGTGACGGCGGCCGCAGCCGCGGCGCCCGCGCTGCCTCCCGACAGATCCGCACCCCAGATCGCGGGGACGAGGAAGCCGGGATAGAGAAGATTGATCGAGAGCTTCTCGATCGGCCGCCAGGTGGCGTCGGGAAGAAAATCGGACTTTCGCAGGCCGTAGCCGATGGCGATCAGGACGAAGACCGGCAGGACGCCCGCGAACAGTGCGCCCATCAGCCCCTCAGACGATCCAGCGCGCCCTGCAGGATCCAGGCGGCGGCGGTGCGGTCAACAACCTCGGCCCGGCGCTTGCGGGTCAGGTCCAGCTCGTCGATCAGGAATCGCTCGACGGCCGTGGTCGACAGGCGCTCATCCTGGAAAGCGACCGGCACCTCGCGTATGCGCTGCAGGTTCCGGGCGAAGGCGCGGCAGGACTGGGCGCGGGGCCCCTCTGTGCCGTCCATGTTGAGCGGGAGGCCGATCACCAGTCCGGTGGCGCCGCGGCTGTCCATCAGCTTCAGGACACGGTTGGCGTCATCGGTGAACTTCGTCTTGCGGACCAGCTCCATCGGGCTGGCGATCATGCGCAGTGCGTCAGAGGCCGCCACGCCGATGGTCTTCTCGCCGAGATCGAGCCCCAGCCACGGCGTGTCGCGCGGCGTCTGCTCGGCCAGTTCCTGCAAGGTCAAAACGGTCACGCAGTGCGGGTAGGACTGGCGAGGCGCGCTGGCAAGGTGCAAGCTGCGTACGAGAACGAATTGGGGAGCGTTCAATGAAGCATCCGATCCTGTTCATGGCGGCCCTGCTCGGGACCACCGCCTGCGACGCCCAGGTCGAGAGCCGCAAGGAGACCGTCCCGGCCGCCGAGGCGCCGCCGCCGCCGGTCCAGTCCCGCGATCCGCTGGTCGCCGCCGGCCCGGCCGTCACGGTCCAGCCCGATGCAGAGCCGGACATCCAGTGGGCGGCGTCTGTCGTGCGTCTGGACATGCTCAAGGCGCAGGGTGGCGCGAGCGTGAAGCTGTTCGGCACGGCCGGCGGCGATCCGGCCATGAACGGTCTGTACACACACATCGCCTTCTTCCGATCATCGGCAGAGGGGTGGGCGGTTTTCCGCATCGCGGACGTTCTGGACTACGAAGTCCTGTCCGAGAGGCCCGGCCGCGTTGATCTGAAGATCGAAGAAAGCGTGCTTGACGAAGCGACCGGCCAGATCGGCAGTCGCGAGCGTCGCGTCATCGTTGCGTGGACGCCCGGCGCGGGTGAAGAACCGCCGGCCTCGGTTACGGTGACGCCCGCGCGGTAATCCGGCGCCTGCATCGGGAATCCTTGTGAATCCGGGGCGGGGCGGCTAATCCCCAGCGCTCTGGTTTCGCATTGGAGGGCCGCATGGCCATCGACGCCGCGACGGTGCGCAAGGTCGCTCACCTCGCCCGCATCAAAACCCCCGAGGACCGGGTGGAGCCGCTGGCGGCCGAGCTGAACGGCATTCTCGCCTGGATCGAGCAACTGAACGAGGTCGACGTCGACGGCGTCGAGCCGATGACGTCCAACGTCTCGCAGCCGCTTCGCCTGCGCGACGACGTCGTCACCGACGGCGCCAGGGTCGATGCGGTCCTGTCCAATGCTCCGAAGTCGGCAGACGGCTTCTACGTCGTGCCCAAGGTGGTCGAGTAGTCCGATGACCGACCTGACGAAACTGACCCTCAAGGCCGCCATCGACGGCCTCAAGGCCCGCGACTTCTCCTCGGAAGAGATCACGAAGGCCTTCGTCGCCAATATCGACGCCTCGAACCCGACCCTGAACGCCTACGTCCTTCAGACGACCGACAAGGCGCTGGAAATGGCGCGCGCCTCGGACGCGAAGCTGGCCAAGGGCGAGGGCGGGGCGCTGGAAGGCGCGCCGCTGGGCATCAAGGACCTGTTCTGCACTGACGGCGTCCAGACGACCGCCGGCTCCAACATGCTGCGCGGCTTTGTGCCGCCGTATGAATCGACCGTCACGGCCAACCTCTGGGCCGATGGCGCGGTCATGCTGGGCAAGCTGAACATGGACGAGTTCGCCATGGGCTCGTCCAACGAGACCTCGGCCTATGGCCCGGTTGTGAACCCGTGGAAGTCGAAGACGTCGAACGCCGACCTGACGCCGGGCGGCAGCTCGGGCGGCTCGGCCTCTGCCGTCGCCGGCGACCTCTGCCTGGCCGCCACGGCCTCGGACACCGGCGGCTCTATCCGCCAGCCGGCCGCCTTCACCGGCACGGTCGGCATCAAGCCGACCTACGGCCGCGCCAGCCGGTTCGGCATGGTCGCCTTCGCCAGCTCGCTGGACCAGGCCGGCCCGATCACGAAGACTGTCGAGGACGCCGCCATCCTGCTGCGCTCGATGTGCTCGTTCGATGTGAAGGACTCCACCAGCCTGAACGTCGAGACGCCGGACTGGACACAGTCGGTCGGCAAGGGCGTGAAGGGGCTGCGCATCGGCGTGCCCAAGGAATACGTGGTCGACGGCATGCCCGCCGAGATCCAGAAGCTGTGGGATCAGGGCGTCGAGTGGCTGAAGGCCGCGGGCGCCGAGATCGTCGAGATCAGCCTGCCGCACACCAAATACGCCTTGCCGGCCTATTACATCGTCGCTCCGGCCGAGGCCTCGTCCAACCTGGCGCGCTACGACGGCATGCGCTTCGGCCACCGCGCCGAGGGCGCGACCTCGCTGACGGACCTGTACGAGACCAGCCGCGCGGAGGGCTTCGGCAAGGAGGTCCAGCGCCGCCTGACCATCGGCGCCTACGTCCTGTCGGCCGGCTTCTATGACGCCTATTACGTCCGGGCCCTGAAGGTGCGCCGCCGCATCGCCGAGGACTTCGACAACGTCTGGGGCAAGGTCGACGCGATCCTCACGCCGTCGACGCCGTCCGCGGCCTTCGCGCTGGGCGACAGGCAGATCGATCCGCTGCAGATGTACCTGAATGACATCTTCACGGTGACCGCCAACCTCGCCGGCCTGCCGGGCATTTCGGTGCCGGCCGGTCTGGATGCCGGCGGTCTGCCGCTGGGCCTTCAGGTCATCGGCAAGGCGCTGGACGAGGCGACCGTCTTCCAGGTCGCCGACGTTCTCGAACAGTCGGCCGGCTTTACGGCACGGCCGGACAAGTGGTGGTAGGGGCTAGACCAGCCCCTCCATCGTCGGCGCTTCCGCCGCGCTGCCCGGGAAGACCCGCTGGTCCAGTGCGGCGCGGTCGACGCCGATATGGTCGCGAAGGACGCCCTTGAAAACCGAGCGGACGTCGATCGTCGGCGTCAGGTCGCGACTCTCGAACAGGCGGTTGTCGGCCAAGGTCGGCCAGTCGCCGATCATGCCGCCTCGCTTGAGCGCCCCGCCGGCCAGGAGCATGGACGAGCCGGTGCCGTGATCGGTGCCCTGGGTTCCGTTGGCGCGGGCGGTGCGGCCGAATTCGGTAGCCACGACCACCACCGTATTGGTCCACTGGTCGCCCAACCCGTCGTGCATTCCGCCGATGACCTGATCCAGTCCGGTGAGACGCGTCTGGAGCTGGGCGTTCTGCCGGGCGTGGGTGTCCCAGCCATCGATCGAGAGCGCAACGACATCGGCGCCGTCGTCCCCGGTCATCAGCCGCGCGACCGCCTGACCCAGACCATTGACGTCGTTACGGCGCAGGGAGGTGTCGCCGCCCGCGGCCGCCAGGGCCTCGGTCTCCAGCCCGCGCGCCAGATTGCCCTGCAACATGGGATCGTCGACGTAGAGATCCTGCAGCAGCGAGGCGATCCGGTCCTCACCCTTCACCTGACCGCCGGGAGCCCAGCTGGAGGTCTCTGCCCGACCGCGCAGGATCAGGGGCGTCTGGGCGCCGATCGAGAGACCTTTCAGCGCGCCCGAGCCGCCGGCCGCGACCAGTGCCCGGTTCAGCCAGCCGTCCACCTGTTGCCGCAGGCCTTCACCGCCGTTCTCGAGCACGTCCTGCGCATCGAAGTGGGAGCGGACACGCACCGGAATGGCCGCTGCCGGGGCGAACCGCATCTGGCCGGCATCGTAAATGGCCTTCAGGCCGGGCAGGGCGGGGTGCAGGCCGAAAGTGTCGTCCAGCGCCAGTGCGCCATTGCCCTGTCCCGGCGCGCCGATGGCCAGTCCGCCACGCAGGTTGCGGTAGTTGGCGTCGGCGTAGGGCACGGTCACGGACAGGCCGTCCATGGCGCCGCGCGCAATCACGACGACCAGCTTGTTGCGCGGGCCTCGGGCCTGCGCGCCGGCCTGCCCGGCATAGGCCAGACCGATGCCGGCGAGGGAGCCGCCCAGCACAAGGCGACGGTTCAGGGCGAAGGGGGAACGGGTCATCGGCGCTGGAACTCCGGCGACATGAGGAACAGGGTGATGGCCTCGGCGCGGCTTTCGGCGCGGGAAACGAACTGGCGGGTGCGCGGCGTCAGGCGTTCGCCCAGGGCGGCATCTGCCAAGGCTACGGCGTCGACATCGCCCGCCATGTCCCCGGCGGCCTTGGCCCAGTTCAGGCGCTTCACGAGCGCGTCCGGCCCGGCCCAGTCGGCGGCCGTGTCGGGCCAGCCCTCGGGGGAGGGCGCGGCAAAGGCCGGCTGGCCCATCTGGATCAGAGCTTGCTGGAGCGGCTGGGGCCGTTCAGGCTGTCTGCCGAAGGCGCGATGGCTGGAGACGATGAACTCATAGGGGGTCTTCACCTTCGTGGCAGCGGGCGCCCAGCTCTCGGGCGCTTGAACCAGCGCCCGGGCGACAGCCGACAGATCGCCGCGGGATCCGGTCCACGCGGCTTCGAGCCTGCCAACCAGACCCTCGGCCGGATCGTCGGACACGAAGTGCTGCGCGATCCTGCGGGACAGCCGACGGGCGGTTTCGGGGCGGTTGGCCAGATCGGTCAGGATCGCTTCGCCCTGCGCCGCGCCAGCCTGGGCATAGGTCCGGCCCAGCACGGTCCGCTCACCCGGCTCGTGGATGGCGGCACGAAAGATGAAGCCATCCTCGGGCATCGCCGGCGCCATCCGCCGCGCCGCGCGGCGGGGGCGTGCTCCGCCGCCGAGCTCCCTCGCATTGGGCACGCTCCAGCCGGTCAGGGCGCGGGCGAACTCGGTGACGTCGGCCTGAGTGTAGCCGCCGTCCGAGCCGACGGTGTGCAGCTCGAGGATTTCCCGGGCCAGATTCTCGTTCAATCCCGCCTGCCGGCGCTCGCCCGCCATGCTGTTCGGGCCGACGGACTGGGCCTGGTCGAGGTACAGCAGCATCGCCGGATGTCGCTCGGCGGCGAGCGCGAGATCCTCGAACCGGCCGAATACGTGTGGCCGGATCGCCTCGCGCTCGTACTGGCCGACGAATACGGCGGTCTGGAACCTGGTCGCCGAGGCGGTGAAGGCGTTTGCCCAGAACAGGGCCCAGCGCTCTGCGAAGCCTGCCTCGGTCGTCGCGCCCAGCTTCGCCCGGGCCAGGAACTCCTGCGCGGTATCCTGAACCAGATTGCGCCGGCTGCGGCGTCGGGCGTCGAAGGCGGCCTGGGCCTGTGGGTTCTCTTCGGCCTGCGTTGGCATTGAGGCCGGCTGCCTGGCCGGCTGACCGCTCTCTCGCCGGACCTGCCGAGCGTCGCGCGCTTCCGCCTGATAAGCGTGCCAGCTCTCGACGCGCTCTTCCGTGGTTTCAAATTCGCCGGCCGGGACAGGCGCGCCCGCCGGCCGAATCTGTTCCGTCAGCCACCCGCGCGGGTCAGGCGCGACAGTCGCTATTTCGCCCGGGCGTGCGCCGAGCCCGAAGCGGGTCAGCGCAATGGCGGCGTCCTGCGGCGATGACGACATGATCGACCTTCCATGGCCAGCCCCGGAAAGTCTAACGCGCCATCCGCCGCTTTCCGGCGAAGAAATCTGCCCTCGCCGTTCTGGGCTGTCCGCGAAACGGGCTGAAAGCCGCTTGACACAATGCGACCAACCACGCGCCGGTCCTTGAGGCTGTGCGGGCCGACGCGCTATAGCCCGGGGCATGACCGACACGATCGACTCCGCCGCCAGCACCAAACTGATCCAGGGCCGCACCGGCGACTGGGAAATCGTCATGGGGCTGGAGATCCACGCGCAGGTAGCCTCGACCGCCAAGCTGTTCTCCGGAGCGGCGGTGGGTTTCGGCGCGGGACCGAACGAGCAGGTGTCGCTGGTCGACGCCGGCTTCCCCGGCATGCTGCCGACTCTCAACAGGCACTGCGTCGAACAGGCGGTGAAAACCGGTCTGGGGTTGCGGGCGCAGATCAATCTGAAGAGCCAGTTTGATCGCAAGAACTATTTCTACCCGGACCTGCCGACCGGCTATCAGATCAGCCAGTTGTATTTCCCGATCGTCGGCGAGGGCGTCGTCGAGGTCGAGGCCGAGGACGGCAGCTTCTTCAACGTCGGCATCGAGCGCCTGCACCTGGAGCAGGACGCGGGCAAGCTGATCCATGATCTGTCGCCAACCGAGAGCTTCGTCGACCTGAATCGCGCGGGCACGGCCCTGATGGAGATCGTTTCGCGTCCGGACATCCGTACGCCCGAGCAGGCGGTGTCCTACGTCAAGAAGATCCGCACCATCCTGATGTACCTGGGCACCTGCGACGGGGACATGGAGAAGGGCAACCTGCGCGCCGACGTGAACGTCTCGGTCTGCCGCGCCGGGAACTACGACAGGTTCAAGGCCAGCGGCGACTTCAGCTATCTGGGCACGCGCTGCGAGATCAAGAACGTCAACTCGTTCCGGTTCATCTCGCAGGCCATCAACTACGAGGCCCGCCGTCAGATCGAGATCCTCGAGGATGGAGGATCGATCGTGCAGGAGACCCGCCTGTACGATCCGACCAAGGGCGAGACCCGGTCAATGCGGTCCAAGGAAGAGGCGCACGACTATCGCTACTTCCCGGATCCCGACCTTCTGCCGCTACAGCTCGAACAGGCCTGGATCGACGAGATCCGCGCCAGCCTGCCGGAACTCCCCGACGAGAAGCGTCGCCGCCTGATGGCCGACTACGGCCTGTCGCAGTACGACGCCATCGTTCTGATTTCGGAGCAGGCCAAGGCCGACTATTTCGAGACTGCCGCCAGGGGACGTGACGCCAAGCTGGTCGCCAACTGGGTGACGAACGAGCTGTCGGCCCGTCTCGCCGCAGACGGAAAGGACTTCTCGGAAAACACCCTGCCGGCCGCGCACGTGGCCGAGCTGGTGGAGCTGATCGAGAACGGAACCATCTCGTCCAAGATCGCCAAGGAAGTCTTTGACCACGTCTGGAACGGCGAAGGTTCGCCCGCGGAGGTCGTCGAGAAGCACGGGCTGAAGCAGGTGACCGACACCGGCGCCATCGAAAAGGCCGTCGACGACATCATCGCCGCCAACCCGGACAAGGCCGCGGCCGTCGCGGAGAAGCCCCAGGCCATCGGCTGGTTCGTCGGTCAGGTCATGAAGGCGACCGGCGGCAAGGCCAATCCGGCCGCGGTGAACGACATCCTCAAGGCGAAGCTGGGCCTCTAGAGTTCTGAAGTAGAAAACAAAAACGCCCGCCCGGATCGCTCCGGGCGGGCGTCTTTCATTTCACCCTGATCCTAGTTCAACAGCGACAGGATCACGCCCGTTGCGAGGGCGGCGAGCACGACGTCACCGCTGTCGGTGCGGTAGTAGCCGTAACCGCGCGGCGGGGCGCGATAGCCGTAGCGTTGGTAGTCACGGATGTACCAGTTGCTGCGGTAGTGATGCGGAATCGTCTGTCCGCGGGCCCAGCGACGGTATTCGCGGCGTTGCTGACGCTCGTAGCGATCGTTCTGACGCTCCCAGCGGTCGCGCTCACGCGACCATTGGCGATACTCGCGGCGGTCCCGGCGATCCTCCCGGCGTTCCCAGCGCTCATAGCGGCCATCGCGATCATGGTCGCGGCGCCAATCCTGGGCGGCAGCGGCCGTCGGCAGGCCCGCCGTCACCACGGTGGCGAGGGCGAGAGCGGCGACGGTGAACTTTTTCTTCTTCATCATGTCAGCTTCTCCTTTGACGGGCGCCGGAGCCTTGCGGTCCCGGCGGCTTCCCGACCATGGAGAGACGTTCGGCCTTCCAGCCTGAACCCTGTCTGAACGTTCGGTTCAGGGTTAACGACGTTGGTCAGTCCGTTTCGTCGTCCCCGGCGTCATCCAGAACTTCTCGCGCCAGGGAGCGTGTCACCGGTCTGTGCAAGGCGTCGAGCCGGCCCACGATATCCGCCGCCGCGGCCGCCGAGCGATCTATCCGGCGGAGGAGATAGGGGACGACATCCCTGGCAGGGCGGATGCCCCGTTCGGCGAAGCGCGTATCCAGCATGGCGGCCAGAACGGCATCGTCCGGGGCCTCCATTGGCACGCTGATAACGGCGTCCAGCCGGGATCGAAGATCCGGAACGGTCACGGCCCACGCTGACGGGGCAGGGCGCGACAGCATAAGCATGGCTCCGCCCGGCGCCTGGGCGAGGTTGATCAGGTGAAAGAGGGTTTCATCATCCGTGTCCATCGCCCGATCCAGCAGTACCGGCCTGCCTTCCAGCTCCAGCGGATCGATTAATGCCGCCTCCTCGCCGTTCAGGGCGACGGCGCCGACCCGCTCGGCCCAGATCTGGCCCAGTCGGCTCTTGCCGCATCCCGCCGGGCCGCAGATCGCCATCACCCCGCCGATCAGACCGGGCCAGGCCTCTGTCGCATCCACCGCCGCACGATTGCTGTCGGACACGACAAAACCGACCTCGCCTTCAGGCAGGTCAGTCTGAAGCGGCAGACGCATCTGATCGCTCTGAACGGTTCGGCTCATGCCTGTTCACCATATCAGATCGGCCGGGCAAGCAAGGAGAGGGCGTGCTGCGTTGGTGGACAAGCCCTGGCCGGGTGTGGACCGTGCGCGGACGATCGCGTGGGAAAGGCGTCCAACCTTGACTTTCGGGGGCGATAATGCGCCCTTCCGCCCCTCCCGAATTCCGCCCTCGCGGCCCGAATCCAGAACGAACCGACCATGCACGCCTATCGCTCCCACACCTGCGGCGCCCTCCGTTCAACGGACGCCGGCTCGAATGTCCGCCTGTCGGGCTGGGTGCACCGCAAGCGCGACCTGGGCGGTCTGCTGTTCGTCGACCTGCGTGACCACTACGGCATCACCCAGCTGGTGCTGCACCCGTCGACACCCGGCTTCGAGATCGTCGAGCGCCTGCGCGCCGAGAGTGTGATCCGGATCGATGGCGAGGCGGTGATGCGCGACGCCTCGACCGTGAATCCGCTGCTGCCGACCGGGGAGGTCGAGGTGCGGGTTCAGGCGCTGGAAGTCCTGTCGGAAGCCGCCGAACTGCCGATGCCGGTCTTCGGCGAGCAGGAGTATCCGGAGGAAATCAGGCTCGCCAACCGCTTCCTGGATCTGCGTCGCGAGCGTCTGCACAAGAACATCGTCCTGCGCTCGAAGGTGATCTCCTCGATCCGCCGGCGCATGGTCGATCAGGGCTTCCTGGAGTACCAGACCCCGATCCTGACGGCCTCTTCGCCGGAAGGTGCGCGCGACTTCCTGGTGCCATCGCGCATGCACCCGGGCAAGTTCTACGCCCTTCCGCAGGCCCCGCAGCAGTTCAAGCAGCTGCTGATGGTGTCGGGCTTCGACCGCTACTTCCAGATCGCCCCGTGCTTCCGCGACGAAGATCTGCGCGCAGACCGCTCGCTCGAGTTCTACCAGCTCGACGTCGAGATGAGCTTCGTCACCCAGGAAGACGTCTTCGCCGCCATCGAGCCGGTCATGCATGGCGTGTTCGAGGAGTTCGCCGAAGGCCTTCCGGTTTCGCCGATCAGCGGCAAGCACACCTTCACAAACGACTTCGGCGAGCGGTTCGAACACGCCGGCTTCGAGCGCCTGACCTACGCCCAGTCGATGGCCTGGTACGGCACCGACAAGCCGGACACCCGCAACCCCATCAAGATGCAGGTCGTCTCGGATCACTTCCGCGACGGCGGCTTCGGGCTGTTCGCCAGGATCCTCGGCGCGGACGAGAAGAACGCCGTCTGGGCGATCCCGGCTCCGACCGGCGGTTCGCGCGCCTTCTGCGACCGCATGAACTCGTGGGCCCAGGGCGAGGGGCAGCCGGGGCTCGGTTACATCTTCTGGTCGGACGACCAGAACGCATGGGGCGGCCCGATCGCCAAGAACCTGGGTCAGGAGCCGACCGAGGCGCTTATGGCCTCGCTGGGTCTGGGCAAGGGCGATGCAGCCTTCTTCGTCGCCGGCTTGCCGTCGGCCTTCGCCAAGTTCGCCGGACTGGCCCGCACCCGCGTGGGTACGGAGCTGAAGCTGATTGACGAGAACCAGTTCAAATTCTGCTGGATCGTCGACTTCCCGATGTTCGAATGGTCGGAAGACGAGAAGAAGGTCGATTTCTCGCACAACCCGTTCTCGATGCCGCAGGGTGGTCTGGAAGCACTGGAGACGCAGGACCCGCTGACCATCCGCGCCTATCAGTACGACATCGTCTGCAACGGCTACGAGCTCTGCTCGGGCGCGATCCGGAACCACAAGGCCGAGATCATGCTGAAGGCCTTCGGTATCGCCGGTTACGATAGCTCGGTCGTCGAGGAACAGTTCGGCGGCATGCTGAACGCCTTCCGCTACGGCGCACCGCCGCACGGCGGCCTTGCTCCGGGCATTGACCGGATCGTCATGCTGCTGGCCGGTGAAACCGCCATCCGTGAAGTCATCGCTTTCCCGTTGAACCAGCAGGGCGAGGATTTGCTGATGAACGCACCGACCGAGGCGCAGGAGCGTCAGCTGAAGGACGTGCACATCCGCACCGCCCTGCCGCTCAAGTAACGGCGGGCATCAGGCCTGAAACGAAGAAAGGCCCCGCTCTGGCGGGGCCTTTTGCTTCGTCAGTTGCCGCTGGCGACGACGATATTGCGAACCCGGGGAGGGACCGGCGGTGCGGGCGGAGCCGGCGGCGCGATCCGTACCGGCGAAATCCCGCGACAGGTCCGGACGGTCAGGCCCGAGGGCAGGCGGGTGCCGGCGTCGCCGCAGGTCCGGCTGATCTGTTCCTGGGTCAGGCCGCGGGCGCCCGACAGGTCCGCGCCGCGAATATCGGCCCGGTTCAGCTCGGCATCGTGGAATGCGGCCCCGGCGAAGTTTCCGCCAGTCAGCCGGGAGCCGTTCAGCTCGGCGTTGCGGAAGTTGGCCGAGCGGAAATCACCGTTGCTGAGGTTCGACATCGACACCTCGGCGCCGCTGAAGTTGGCTCCCCGGGCGTTGACGTTGGCGAAGGTGGCGGCATTGGCTTCGGCGCCCGACAGATTGGCTGCCGACAGGTTGGCGCCGTTCAGGTTCGCGCCGTTGAGCTCTGCTCCGGTCAGGGTCGCGCGGTCCATCCGGGCGCGGATCAGGGTTGCGCCCATGGCCGAGACGCCGCTCATCTGAGCGCTCGTGAAGCTGGCCGCAGTGAAATTGGCGCCCGACAGTTCCGCCCCGGCCAGGTCAGCCCGGCTGAAATCGCTGCCAGAGAAATTCGAGCCGACCAGTTCCGAGCCGCGCAGATTGGCGCCGACGAGGGTCGCATTCATGAAGGTCGCGCCGGTGAAGGCGGCCCCGGTCAGGTTGCGACCCGACAGCTCGCAGCGATTGCAGCTGCCGCCGATCGAGACCATGCGGGCGATGTCCCGCTCCTGGAAGGAGAACTGGATTTCCGCCGAGGCCGGAGCTGCCGCCGAGGCGAGCGCGACAAGCGCCGCCGCGCCTGCGGCGGGGGCGAAGAAGCGACGGGACAAGGCGCGGCTGATCTGGGTCACGAACCGTACATGCCCGCTAAGCCCCGCAAACCCTACTTAAATCGCCGTAACGTCGATGGCGGATCAGCAGCGAGGAATTGTCAGACCACGGGGCAACTTCGTCGCCTCATCACCGCAGGCGCGGTTCAGCTGCGACTGGGTCAGTCCGGTGGCTCGCGCCAGCGAAGCCCCTCCGAAATTGGTCCCCTCCAGCCTCGCCCCGCTGAAATTGGCGCCGTCGAGATAGGCCCCGACGAAACTGGCGTTGGTCATGTTGACGATTGCAAAGTCCGAGCCGGAGAAGACCCCGCCATAAGCCTCGACGTCGCGCAGGTCGCCGCCGGTGAATTTCGTCCTGTTCATCACCGCCAGGCTCATGTCGGCCTGCCGCAGTCGTGCGCCCGACAGGTCCAGCCCGTTGCGCTCCAGCCCTGACAGATCGGCCTGAAAAAGATTGCATCCCGGGCAGCTCGAGCCGCCGCGCACGCGGCTGATCTGGCCTGCGTTCTGGGCCGAGGCCGGCATGGAAGCCGCAAGGAGCGCCAGCGCGGACAGCGTGGCTAGGGCGAGACGGGACATCAGGTCGCTCCGGCGAAAAGGATCGCATTGCGAGAGGCTTACCACCGACCTCTTAACTTACCCCTGCATCGAGGGAGACGCGCCGCAGGTGTCGCAGACCCAGCCGGCGCCGCGCTGTTGCAGGGCGAAGTCGCCGCAGGCCGGGCAGGCGATGGCCTCGGTCGACTCGCTAAGGGAGACCGCCGGCGCTTCACGCTTCTGGCCGAAGGGCAGGACCACCAGATTGTCCGGCGCGGCCCCGCGGGCGAAGCCCTTGGAGATAAAGCGCGCTGCAGGCACGGCCTCAGGCTCGCCGCCCTCGGCGCCGCCGGCCCCCAGGCCGTCGCCGAGGCTCTCGGCATCCGCGTTCGCCAGTTCCGAGCGGTCCAGATAGGAGACGCCCAACTCGCGGAAGATGTAGTCGAGGATCGATGTCGCGGACCGGATCGAGTCGTTGCCCGTCACGCGGCCCGCCGGCTCAAACCGGGTGAAGACGAAGGCGTCCACGAACTCGTCGAGCGGCACGCCGTACTGGAGGCCGATCGAGATCGCGATCGCGAAGTTGTTCATCAGCGACCGGAAGGCTGCGCCTTCCTTGTGCATGTCGATGAAGATCTCGCCGAGTTCGCCGTCCTCGTACTCGCCGGTGTGGATGTAGACCTTGTGCCCGCCGACGGCGGCCTTCTGGATGTAGCCCTTGCGGCGATCGGGCAGCTTGCGGCGGGTGCGATCCCGTTCGACGACCTTCTCGACGACGCGTTCGACGGCCTGGGTTTCCGGCTCCCGTCGGCGTTCGCGCGGCGCTTCCGGCTCCCGAAGGTCGAGCAGGGGCCCGGATGGCGCCGGCCTCCGCTTCAGGCGAACCGCACGGGCCCCGGCACGGGCGGCATCTGCAAGCGCGCGCGTCGCCCGGGTCGGCGTGGCGTTCCAGTCCAGCGGAAGGGGCGACGGGTCGGGAAGGGTGCTGAACGCCTGCATGTCGCCTCGAACCGCCGAGGCCCAGGCGTCGAGGTCGGCGATAACGGATCGCAGCGGGTCCGGCGCGCCATCCCAGCCGCTCAGGTCCTCATGCCCGAAGACCCACGCTTCGGCTGCGGCGATCTCCTCGGCCGTGAAGTTGAGGCGCTGGAGTACGACGTCGCGTTCCGATGCGTCGAGCCCGAGTACGTCTTGCAGGAAACCCGGATCGAGGACGGGCGCGCGGAAGGCGTCGGCCAGGCTCGAAACCTGCGCCAGAGCCAGTTCAACGCCCTCAAGCTCGAGGTCGGTGAAGCCCCGTGCACGCAGGGCGCTGTGGTTGACGCCGGGGGCGTCTGCGAGCGTGCGGCGACCGAACAGCCAGCGTTCGGCGCTCTCGACGTCGCCACCCTCGCGAGCGATCGCCAGAGCCAGGGCCGGATTGAGACGCGGTTCGATCTCTCCGTCGGCAGTCTGGAACGGATCGACGGCCGACAACCCGCCGATGCCGAGACGAAGCCGCGCTTCCGGATCGTCGAGAAACAGGCTGCTTGCACCGGAGTCGGCCACAATGGCCGCGGCGGTCTTCGCGAACCCGGCGTCCGGACTGGCCAGGGCGGCCTCCGCGACGTCGACGATGCTGATTGTGACCGGGCCGGGCAGGGCCTCGCCCCAGAGGCCGGCCACTTCGGCCAGCGCGTCCTCGAAATCCTCGCCCGTCAGCATCTGGAGGCGCCGGGCCGAGATCACGACGGCTCCGCCATTGCTCGCGTCGATCAGGGTGTCGGCGGTTTCCGGGTCGAAGGTCAGGACCAGATCGCCGTCCAGCGCCGAGTGCGCCGCCAATACCGCCTCGGGCGCGCCGGAGGCGACGAGGGCCCGATCGGCGAAGGCCAGAACCGGCGCCGGCTCCTGAGCGGGCTCGGGCAGGGCGTCGAATGATTCGCCCGCGATCGCCCTTACGATGTGCGCGTCGGAAGCGCCCGCCCGGCGCGCCGCCAGCGCAGCCCGGGCCAGGGCCGGATTGCGGATCGGGTCGCTGCAGTCTCCGCGCGGGCCTTCACAGCGGTCCACAGCCTGGCTTACCGCGGCGAGGGCAGACGCCGTCGCGTCGATGGCGGCGACCGCCAGGCGGCTCGCGCGACGTCTGGCCATCTCGTCCGCCAGATGGCGGGCGGAGGCCGGGTCGCTGAGATTCAGGGGCGGTTCCGATGCGTAGAACGTGGGGCGCGCCGGAGCGGCGACGCCCAGCAGCAGGGTCGCCGTCAGATCGGTGGCTTCCGACGCGGGCATGTCGAAACGCTGGACAAAGGCCTGTGCGGCTCCTGCCAGCGGGTCGGCGCCGTCGAGCGGCAGGCCTTCGCCGGCCGCCCAGTCCAGCCAGGCTTCGACCTGAGCGTCGCTCCAGCCCTCCGGCGCCAACAGGTCAATCAGGCCGCCGCGGTGCTCGAGCTCCCGCGGTCGACGCGGATAGAGCATCAGCAGATGGGCTAGGCTGGGTCGGGTGCGCATGCGGGGACATCTCAAGCCGGCTTTCCCCATCCTAACGACGCGAAAACGCCTGCTGCAATAAATCTGGCGTGCGCCGGGGTGGTTACCCCCAAGATGTTGAGGTTGGAGAGTTGCGCGACTCGCTGGACGCAGGGCCTTGCGGTTTCTATGATCGCGCCGCTGTCGTCAGGCCCTCCGGCCGACGCGAGACGAGTGGAATTCCCGACGTGCTAGGCAAGATTTTCGGTTGGTGGGACGGCGCGACCATCGGCACCCTGTTCACCATCGCCAAGCGTGGCGCGCACGTCGGCACCGACGAGTTCGGCAACAGGTATTACCAGTCGCGGGACAAGACGAGCTATGACGGGCGTCAGCGGCGTTGGGTCGTCTACAACGGTTATGCCGACGCCTCGAAGGTGCCGCCGGACTGGCACGGCTGGCTGCATTACATCTACGACGAGACACCGACCGAGCATCCGCTGCCGCGTCGCAAGTGGGAGCTGGATCACCTGCCGAACCTGAGCGGCACGCCGATGGCTTGGCGGCCGAAGGGCTCAATGGCCGCGACCGGCCAACGGCCCGCCGCCACGGGTGATTATCAGGCGTGGACACCGGAATGAATCTGCGCGGCGTGTTCGCTGCCGGCGTCGCCGCCACGGCCGTCCTGACCGCGGGAGGCGTCGTTGCATCGGCGCTGAACGACCTGCCGCAGGATGCTCGTCCTGTGCAGGACACCACGGCCGAGCTGAACCGACAGTCTACGCCGCCCGCCCAGGCCGCAGCGCCTCAGGAAAGCGCGCCGGAAGCCGCGCCGGCGCCGGCGGCTCCGGTCGCCATTCCGACGCCGACGCCGCCCACGGTGGTGGTCGCCGACGCTCCGGAGGAAGACGATGAGGCGGAGGAAGAGGCCCCGGTCGAGGAAAAGGCCGCGGTCAAGGCCGAGGAGACCGGCACACCGGGCCGTCGCCAGCGTCGTCGCGTCGCCATTGTCGAGGCTGTCGACAAGATCACCGCCCAGCGGATGCGCTTTGAGGTGGAGGTGGGTGGGCGGCCGGTCCGGTTCCAGCGGACACTGATCTTCTCGGCGCGGGCCTGTGAGGTCTCGGCCCCTGATGAGCAGGTCGAGGACGCGATCGCCTATCTTGATGTGACGATCCAGCCGCGCGGCATGTTGCAGGCGGCGGAGCCCCGCCAGATCTTCCGGGGCTGGATGTTCGCCTCATCGCCCGGCGTCAGCGGCCTTCAGCACCCGATCTATGACGCCTGGGTCGTGGGCTGCAAGGCGTAGAAGACGGCCCCTTCGCCGGTCAACGGCTCGAACAGCGAGCGGCTGTTGGGCCGTAGTGTTCGGACTGAGGCCAGCAGCTTCAGATAGTCGGTCTGGGGCGTCTCCACGGCCCCGAACTGGGTCAGGTGCTCAGTGAGAAACTGGGCGTCAAGCAGCCTCCAGCCGCCACGCTTCAATCGGGCCACGAGGTGGACGAGGGCGACCTTCGAAGCGTCCCGTTCCCGGCTGAACATGCTCTCGCCGAAAAAGGCGCCGCCGAG
This sequence comes from Caulobacteraceae bacterium, assembly GCA_052441165.1. Classification (GTDB taxonomy): domain Bacteria; phylum Pseudomonadota; class Alphaproteobacteria; order Caulobacterales; family Caulobacteraceae; genus Brevundimonas. The sequence goes on from JBQVQW010000001.1 coordinate 251,512, forward strand.
AGTGACGCCGTAAAGGCCGCCGACGAGGCGCTCGTCCCGCCAGCATTCGATCGAGTGGGCCTGTCCGCGGGCGTTGAGGGCCATGTAGAGGCGGCGGATGGGTCCGTTGATCCAGCTGTCCTCGCGGCCGGGGCCGGGCGAGGCGCAGGAATCGACGACGGCGCCGAAGGCCGTGTCCACGCGCACCTCGAACGGTTCGCCTCGCACCGTGCGGCGCAGGCGAGCAGGGATGTGGAAACGGTCCAGCGGAATCACGCCGCGCTGGTCCGGCTCGACGAGGAAGACGCGGGGATCGTCGCGGGCCTCGCCCATGGGGAAGACCCCACGGGCATAGCACTGCATCAGTTCATCCGGACCGAAGGCCCCGAAGGGCTCGCTGGCGCTGAAGTCCGGTTCGTCCACTGCCGTCAGGCCGGGGCCTTCTGGCGTTTCGCCCAGTTCTCGAGCCAGTGGATGTCGTAGTCACCCGAAAGAATGTCCGGCTCGGCCAGCAGCTTCTGGAACAGCGGGATCGTGGTGTCGACGCCGCCCACTACCATCTCGCCCAGAGACCGCTTGAGGCGCGCGATGCACTCCTCGCGGTCGCGGCCGTGAACGATCAGCTTGCCGATCAGGCTGTCGTAATAGGGCGGGATCGAATAGCCGGTGTAGATGGCGCTATCGAGCCGGACGCCCAGCCCGCCGGGGGCGTGGAAGTCGGTGATCGTGCCGGGCGAGGGCGTGAAGGTCTCGCTGTTCTCGGCGTTGATCCGGCACTCGATGGCGTGGCCCTCGAAGGTGACGTCGGCCTGGGTGAACGACAGCGGCAGGCCGGCGGCGATGCGGATCTGCTCACGCACCAGATCGACGCCCGTGATCATTTCAGTGACCGGGTGTTCGACCTGCAGGCGGGTGTTCATCTCGATGAAGAAGAACTCGCCGTCCTCCCACAGGAACTCGATGGTGCCGACGCCGAGATAGCCGATGGCGGCGATGGCCTTATTGACCGTCTCGCCGATCTTCTTCCTGCCTTCACCAGACAGAGCGGGCGAGGGGGCCTCTTCCAGCACCTTCTGGTGACGGCGCTGCAGCGAGCAGTCGCGCTCGCCGAGGTGCACGACATTGCCGTGGCTGTCGGCGATCACTTGGATCTCGATGTGGCGCGGCTTCTGGAGGTAGCGCTCCATATACACGGCGCCGTTGCCGAACGCGGCCAGAGCCTCGGACTGGGCGGTCTGGACGGCCTCGACCAGATCGTCGGCGGTCAGGGCGACCTTCATGCCGCGTCCGCCGCCGCCGGCGGCGGCCTTGACGATCAGCGGGAAGCCGATGTCCTTCGAGGCGGCGATGGCCTCCTCGACGGTGGCGACCTCGCCCTTCGAGCCCGGAACGCAGGGGATGCCGGCATCCAGCACGGTCTGCTTGGCGGTGATCTTGTCACCCATGACCCGGATGTGCTCCGGCTTGGGCCCGATGAAGGTCATGCCGTGCGCCTCGACGATCTCGGCGAAGCGGGCGTTCTCGGAGAGGAAGCCGTAGCCCGGATGGATCGCCTGGGCGCCGGTGATCTCGGCGGCCGCGATGATCGACGGGATGTTCAGATACGACTTGGCGGCCGGAGCCGGACCGATGCAGACGCTCTCGTCAGCCAGGCGCACCCACATGGCGCCGCGGTCGGCCTCGGAGTGCACGGCGACGGTGGAGATCCCCATCTCCTTGCACGCGCGGTGAATCCGCAGGGCGATCTCGCCGCGGTTCGCGATCAGGACCTTGCTGAACATGGCTTACGCCTCGAGCAGGACGAGGGGTTCACCGAACTCGACTGGCTGGGCGTCGCCGACCAGAACTTCCTTCACGACGCCGTCGCGCGGAGCCTGGATCGGGTTCATCGTCTTCATGGCCTCGACGATCAGCAGGGTCTGGCCCTTCTTCACCTTGTCGCCCGGCTGGACGAAGGGCGGCGCTTCCGGGGAGGCCTGCAGATAGGCGGTGCCGACCATCGGCGACTTCACCTCTTCACCCGAGCGGGCGACAATGGTGGCCGGGTCAGACGGCATCGAGACCGGGGCGGCGGCAGCGGCGGGCGCTGCGGCGGCCGGAGCCGCGGGCATCGGGGCGGCGGCGTACTGCATTACCGGCGCGGCGTGGATCTCGCGGGCGACGCGGATGCGCAGCTCGCCGCGCTCGACCTCGATCTCGGTCAACTCGGTGTCGTTCAGGATATCCGCGAGCTGACGCACCAGTGCGGCGTCGATCTCGGCTTCGTTCTTCAGCTTCTCGGCCATGGGAGCCTCTTCTTGTCCTTTAAACCGAACGGCCCGTGGTCCCGCCGCGTTCCTGCAGCAGGCCCAAGGCGGCCTTGATGGCCAGTTCGTAACTCAACGGGCCGAAACCCGAAACCACGCCGGCGGCGACCGGCGAAACATAGGATCGATGCCGGAAGCGCTCGCGCGCGGCAGGGTTCGACAGATGACATTCGACGATCGGGATCGTCAGCGTCTTCAGGGCGTCCAGCAGGGCCACCGAGGTGTGGCCATAGCCGGCGGGGTTGATCACCAGAACGTCGGCCTTCTCGCGGGCCTCGTGAACCTGATCGATCAGCACGCCTTCGTGATTGGTCTGGTGGAAGACCACGCGGGCGCCGCCCGCCGCGCGCTCGCACAGCGCCCAGACATCGTCCAGGGTCTCGCGTCCGTAGATTTCCGGCTCGCGCACCCCAAGCAGGTTGAGGTTCGGGCCGTTCAGGACGTAGAGGACGGGGCTGTCGGGCATCGAGCTCGCGGATGTGGCCTTCCGACCGGAATCGGATCGGCCTTTTAGCTGAGGCGTCGCGGTAATCAAACCGCCCGCAAATGAGATTGACGTAACGGCATGCGTATTCAGGTCAATGGCGAACCCCGCGAAGTTGAAGCCGCCACCATTCTGGGCCTCGTCGAGGAGCTGGGGCTGGATATCCGCAAGGTGGCCGTGGAGCGGAATCTGGAGATCGTGCCCAGGTCCCTGCACGCCTCGACCGCCATCATGGACGGCGACCGCATCGAGGTGGTCCAGTTCGTCGGCGGCGGCTGAAAAACCTTTGCGCGAACGGCGCCCCCTGCGCCATACAAGGTAAGGGTGTGGAGGACGGCATGGATCGCGAGATCAGGACGGCGCTGGGACTGGCTGCGGGCATCGCGGGCCTGATTATCGCGTTCATCTTCCTGATCCGGTACGCGGTGCCGGCCATTCTCGAAGCGCATTTCGCCGGGAGCCTGATCACGGCCTCGGTCGTCGGCATCGCCGGCATTCTGGCCCTGTGCTGGGCCGCGTATCTGCTCTGGCGCTGGGCCGCCGGAGCGCTGAAGCGTTGAGGGGCGCGTAGATGTCGAACATGGGACCGTTCTCGAGCCTGCCCATCGGCGGCGGCGACCGCCCCCGCGTGGGCCGCACCATCGGCATCGTCTTCGCGATCCTGACGCTTGTCGTGGTCTCGGCCATGACCGTCAGCTCATGCAGCGTGACGGTCGAGAGCGGCTACATGGGCATCAAGACCACCAAATTCGGCCCCAACCCCGGCGTTCAGCGCGAGGAGCTCGGGCCGGGCTTCCACTGGGAAGGCATCGGCGAGAAGATCCGTACCTACCAGACGCTCCAGCGAACCTACAGCTACACCCGCGAGCCCAACGCTGACGGGCGCGAGAATGAGGAGATCACCTTCTCGGATGTGCTGGGCCTGCCGATGACGGCCGATGTGGCCCTGACCTTCCGCGTTCGCGAGGACAGGGCGGCGGACCTCTATGCGACCTGGCGTCAGGAGTACGACGCCTTCATCGATGGCCCGCTGCGGACGTCGGTGCGCGCGGCTATCGCGCGGGAGACCGAGAAGTTGCCGGTCGCCTGCAACGCCCAGCAGTCGGCCCAGCCCAATGTCCAGCCGGTCGCGCCGGACGCCGCCGTGCCCGTGGCCCCCGGCACGCCCGACGCCGACGACTGCCCCGGCCAGCTGATCGGCCCCGGACGCCAGATCGTGCTGCAAAAGGCCATGCAGGCCCTGCAGCGCGAGTGGACCCCACAGGGCCTGGAGATCATCCGCATGGAGTGGGTCGGCTCGATCCGCTATCCGGAGACGGTGCTGCAGGCGATCCAGTCGCGTACCACGGCCGAGCAGAACACCCGCGCCGCCCTGGAGCGGGTCAATCTGGAGCGCGCCAACGCCGAGGCCCGCATCGCCCAGGCCCGCGGTCAGGCCGAGGCCAACCGTCTGCTGGCCGAATCGATCCGCTCAAATCCCGAGGTCGTCCGCCTGCGCGAGGTCGAGCGGACGCTGGGCCTGTGCCCGCTCAGCGCCGACACCTGCGTGATCGGACAGGGGGTCAATGTCGCCCAGCTTCTGGAAAGCCGGGACGCCGCGACGACTGCTCGGTAGGCGAACGGGCGCGGAGGGTCTAAACCCCGCCCCATGACCTCTACCGTTTCTCCCGACACCTGGACCGTCGCTGGCCGGTCGTTCAACAGCCGCCTGATCGTCGGCACCGGCAAGTATGCGACCTATCAGCAGAACGCCGACGCCGCGCGGGCGGCCGGGGCCGAGATCGTCACCGTGGCGGTGCGTCGGGTGAACCTGACCGATCCGAACCAGCCCATGCTGGTCGATTTCGTGAAGCCGGACGAGTTCACCTACCTGCCGAACACGGCGGGCTGCTTCACCGGCGAGGACGCGGTGAGGACCCTGCGGCTGGCGCGTGAGGCCGGCGGATGGGATCTGGTGAAGCTGGAGGTGCTCTCGGACACGGCGCACCTGTATCCCGACATGGTCGAGACCCTGCGGGCGCTGGACCTGCTGGTGAAGGACGGCTTCGAGGTCATGGTCTACTGCACAGACGACGTGGTCATGGCCAAGCGTCTGGAAGACGCCGGCGCCGCCGCCATCATGCCCGCCGCCGCTCCGATCGGCTCGGGGCTGGGCATCCAGAACCGCGTCAACGTGCGCCTGATCGTCGAGCAGGCGAAGGTGCCGGTGCTGGTCGATGCGGGCGTCGGCACGCCGTCGGACGCGACCCTTGCGATGGAGCTGGGCTGCGACGCGGTGCTGATGAACACCGCCATCGCCGGCGCCACCGACCCGATCCTGATGGCCAGCGCCATGAAACACGCTGTCATCGCCGGCCGCGAAGGCTATCTGGCCGGACGGATGCCGAAGCGCATGTACGCCAGTGCCAGTTCGCCGCTGAGCGGGTTGATCTAGGATCGCCGTCTGCCCGTTCGCGGAGCCGGAGGCGGCAGACCGAGATGGCGGGGCGACTACTCCTGCCGCTCCAGCCCCGCGATGGCCTCGGCAAGGTCCTCTGCCTTCTTCGACACCACGGACTGGGCGTCGTAGAGGGCGCGGTTGTAGAAGAACGGGCCGATCTCGCGGGCGAGAAACTCGATCAGCATCTCGGCCGGCAGGTCGCGCAACTCCATCTCCAGCTCGTCCCTGAAATAGGGACGCAGCTTCGCCGTGATCGCGGCGATCTCTTCCTTGCTGAAACGGATCGGCGTCATGTGGTGGCCTCCGCCAGCGCTTCCTCGGCCTCCATCCAGGCCGCCTCGGCGGCATCGAGGTCCGCCTGGGTCTTCGCCCGGGCACGGCTGAGCCCCTCCAGCTTCTTCGGATCATTCGCCGCGGCATTGGCGAGGTCGTCGTCCAGACGCGAAAGATCGGCGGACAGCTGTGTCATCCGCTCTTCAGCCTTCTTCACCGCATGGCGAAGCGTCGAGGGAGACGGCCCGCCCTTTTTCTGGGGCTTCGGAGCCGGGGCAGCGACAGGAGCGGCGTCCGCCGCCTGCTCCTGCTTCACCTGGGATGGCTTCATCCCGGCCTGTTTGGCGCGGTCGAGCACGAACTTCGCATAGTCGTCCATGTCGCCCTCGAAGGGCGTCACCGTTCCGTCGGCGGCCAGCCACAGGCGGTCGGCGACCAGCTCCATCAGCGAGCGGTCGTGGGTGATCAGAATGACGGCGCCCGTGTATTCGTTCAGCGCGTCCAGCAGGGCCCGGCGACTGTCGATGTCCAGGTGGTTGGTGGGTTCGTCGAGAATCAGGATGTGCGGTGAGTCCATCGCCACCAGGTTCAGCAGCAGGCGGGCGCGCTCGCCGCCGGACAGGCTGGCGACGGTTGTCTCCTGCTTCTGGAAGGGCAGGCCGAACTGGGCGAGTTTCGAGCGGCGGCTGCTTTCCGATGCCTCGGGCATGGCGCGGCGGATGATCTCCAGCGGAGTGTCAGTCGGATCCATCGCCTCGATCTGGTGCTGGTGGAACCAGCCCACGCGCATCTTGCCGTCGCGATGGAACTCGCCGGACTCGACCGTCAGGGCCTTGGCGATCAGTTTGGCGAAGGTCGACTTGCCCGCGCCATTGACTCCCAGCAGGCCGATGCGGTCATCCAGGTCCATGCGAAGGTTCAGATTGCGCAGGATCGGCTTGCCCGGCTCATAGCCGACATTGGCGCGCTCCAGCCGTATCAGGGGCGGGGGCAGGGGGCGTTCGGGCGACGGCAGGACGAAGGGCGCGACCCGCTCCTCGGGCGGCAGCTCGATCCGCTCCATCTTCTCCAGCTTCTTGACCCGCGACTGGGCCTGGGTCGCCTTGGACGCCTTGGCCTTGAAGCGGTCGATGAACTTCTGCAGGTGCGCGCGTTCGGCTTCCTGCTTCGACTGGGTCGCGGCCATCAGGCGCAGCTTCTCGGCCCGCGTCTTTTCGAACGTATCGTAGTTGCCGGTGTAGAGGTCCAGCTTGCGGTTCGAGAGGTGCAGGATGTGGGTGCAGACCTCGTTCAGCATCTCGCGGTCGTGCGAGATGATCAGGGCCGTCGCCGGATATTTCTTCAGCCTGGCTTCAAGCCAAAGGGCGCCTTCCAGGTCGAGATAGTTGGTCGGTTCGTCGAGCAGCAGCATGTCCGGCTCGGCGAACAGGGCCGCAGCCAGAGCCACGCGCATCCGCCAGCCGCCCGAGAAATGGGCCATCGGTCGCTGGATGTCCTCCTGCGAGAAGCCGAGGCCGACGAGGATTTCGGCGGCCTTGGCGGGCGCGGCGTCGGCGTCGATCTCGATCAGGCGCGACCAGATTTCGCCCATCTCCTCGGGCTCGGCGGTCTCCAGCCGGGTCAGCAGGCTGTGGCGCTCGACGTCGGCCTCAAGAATCGTTTCCAGCACGCTCACAGGCGTGGCGGGGTGCTCCTGATCAACCGAGCCGATGCGGGCTGTCTTCGGCAGCGACACCTCGTCGCCCCCGGCGACCAGCTCGCCGAGGATGACCTTGAACAGGGTCGATTTGCCGATGCCATTGCGGCCGACGAGGCCGACCTTGGCGCCGGGCGGCAGGCTGACGGAGGCGTCGTCGAGGAACGAGCGGCCCCAGGCGTTGAGGGTCAGGCGGTTGATCTGGAGCATGGTCGTCTGGAACTCGGGGCCTTTTCCCGCTCCCGGGGAGCGATGAAGGCAAAAATGTGGGGCAGTTGGAAACCGGGGAGGGCGCGTCTATAAGCCCGCGACCTTCAATCTCCCAAACCAGAAGTCATCCCATGACCGAACGCACCTTCTCGATCATCAAGCCGGACGCCACCCGTCGCAACCTGACCGGCGCCATCAACGCCGTGATCGAAGGCGCCGGCCTGCGCATCGTCGCCCAGCGCCGCGTCAAGCTGTCGACCGACCAGGCGAAGAAATTCTACGAAGTCCACGCCGAGCGTCCGTTCTATGGCGAGCTGGTCGAGCAGATGACCGCCGAGCCGGTCGTCGTCCAGGTTCTGGAAGGCCCGAACGCCGTCGCCGCCTACCGCGAAGTCATGGGCGCCACCAACCCGGAACAGGCCGCCGAAGGCACCATCCGCAAGCAGTTCGCCCTGTCGATCGGCGAGAACTCGGTGCACGGTTCGGACTCGCTCGAGAACGCCGGCATCGAGATCGCCCAGTTCTTCACCGAAGACCAGATCGTCGGCTAAGCGGGCAGCCCCTTCGGGGGCTGTGCGTTTTACCGGCTCGTGTCGCTGACACAGACAGGAGAATCCCATGGCCGAGACCCTGACCTTCACCCTCGACAACGGCGACGGAAACGGCGGCGACGTCGTGATCAAGCTGCGGTCGGACCTGGCGCCGAACCACGTCAAGCAGATCACCGACCTGGCGTCGGAAGGCTTCTATGACGGCGTCGTCTTCCACCGCGTGATCCCTGGCTTCATGGCCCAGGGCGGCGATCCGACCGGCACCGGCACCTCGGGTTCCAAGAAGCCGAACCTGAAGCAGGAGTTCTCGGCCGAGCCGCACGTGCGCGGCGTCTGCTCGATGGCCCGCACCTCGGACCCGAACTCGGCCAACAGCCAGTTCTTCATCGTCTTCGACGACGCCACCTTCCTCGACCGCCAGTACACGGTCTGGGGTCAGGTCGTCGAAGGCATGGAACATGTGGACGCCCTGCCGAAGGGCGAGCCGCCGCGTTCGCCGGGCAAGATCGTCAAGGCCACCGTCGCCTGATCAAACAAAAGGGCCGCTCTTTCGAGCGGCCCTTTTTCTTTGCGGTGAAGGGGACCATCGCCTCATTGAAACTTGTCATCCTCGGGCTTGACCGGAGGATCGGGCCATCCGCAGCTCGGGGATGGGGACTACGCCGAGACTGGCGGGCCATCCTCGGACGCACAGTCCGACCCAGCCTCCTGTCCTCGGGTCAAGCCCGAGGATGACGGCTGAAAAAGGGGGAGGATGACGGCTGGAGGGGCGGACCTACTCGATCTCCACCACCTCAACCCGCGGCCCGTTCAGGACCAGGGCGATCTCGCCGCGCTTGAGCTTCAGCGCATCCTCGCCGAACAGCTGCCGCCGCCACCCCTTCAGGGCATCGACGTCCGCGTCGTCGCTCAGGGCGATCTTCTCCAGGTCGGCGACGTTGGCGATCAGCTTGGTGGCTACGCCGGCGTTGTCGCTCTTGGCCTTCAGGAGCACCTTCAGCAGTTCGACGACCGAAGGCGGGGCCGGCTGATTGTGGGCGGGGCGCTCCAGCTTGGGCGCATGCGCCTCGGGATCGGCCAGCACCCGCTTCAGCTCGGCGATGAGCTCCAGCCCCAGACGCGATGCGCCAAAGCCCTTGGGCACCGAGCGCAGGCGGTTGAAGGCGTCCGGATCGGTCGGGCCCTGCGCCGCGATCTCGTCGATGGCTTCGTCCTTCAGGATGCGGCCGCGCGGCTGATCGCGCTCCTGCGCCGCGCGCTCGCGCCAGACGGCGGTGGCGACGAAGGCCGAGAGGTATTTCGCCGAGTATTTCTTGGGCTTCAGCCGCTTCCACGCCTTTTCCGGATCCGTGTCGTACAGCGCCGGATCGGTCAGGTCCTCCATCTCGGCCATGACCCAGTCCAGACGACCGTCGCGCTGCAGACGATCACGCAGCCTGGGGTACAGGGCCGCCAGATGGGTCACGTCGCCGAGCGCATAGACCAGCTGGGCGTCCGAAAGCGGGCGACGGGCCCAGTCGGTGAAGCGGCTGCCCTTGTCCACTTCCTGTCGCAGCATCTGACGCACCAGAGCCTCGTACGAGACCTGATCTCCGAAGCCCGCGGCCATGGCGGCGACCTGGGTGTCGAACATCGGCCGGGGCATGGCGCCCAGCTTCACGAAAATCTCCACGTCCTGACGGGCGGCGTGGAAGACCTTGAGAATCGATTCGTCCCGCAGAAGGTCGAGGAAGGGGCCCAGATCCAGACCGTCAGCCAGCGGATCGATGATTGCGGCGTCCGTCGGCGAGGCCGCCTGGATCAGGCAGAGCTTCGGCCAGTACGTCGTTTCCCGCATGAACTCGGTGTCGACGGTGATGAAGGGCTGGTTTGCGAGACGCGCGCAGAACTCCTGCAGCGCCTCGGTGGTGGTGATCGGCGTCATTCGGATGCTATAGCCCCGCGCGCGCCCGTTGTGGCAAGTGCCACGACACAATTCCGCCCTCTGATTCAGGCCCGTGACCGATGAGCGACACCTCCGACAAGCCTGGCACCGGCCTGACCTACGCCGATGCGGGGGTCGATATCGATGCCGGCGAGATGCTGGTGGACGCGATCAAGCCGCTGGCGAAATCCACGGCCCGCGCCGGTTCGGAGCCGTCGCTGGGCGGTTTCGGCGCCCTGTTTGATCTGAAGGCCGCCGGGTTCGAGGATCCGCTGATCGTCACCACGACCGACGGTGTGGGCACCAAGCTGAAAATCGCGATCGAGACTGGCCGCCATGACGGCGTCGGCGTCGATCTGGTCGCCATGTGCGTGAACGACCTGCTGGCCCAGGGCGCCGAGCCGCTGCTGTTTCTCGACTATTATGCGACGGGCAAGCTGGACGTGGACGCGGCGAAGCGCGTCGTCGCCGGGATCGCCGAGGGTTGCCGTCAGGCGGGCTGCGCCCTGGTAGGCGGAGAGACGGCCGAGATGCCGGGCATGTATTCGGGCGGCGACTATGATCTGGCCGGCTTCTCGCTCGGCGCCGTCGAGCGCGGTCACGCCCTGCCGTATCTGGACCGCCAGCAAGCCGGGGACATCATCATCGGCCTCGGCTCGTCCGGGCCACACTCGAACGGCTATTCGCTGATCCGCAAGGTGGTCGAGAAGTCCGGCCTCGGCTGGGGCGACGATGCGCCATTCGTGAAGGAGCGGTCGCTGGCCCAGGCCCTGATGGAGCCGACCCGCATCTATGTGAAGCCGGTCCTGCCGCTGATGAAGGCCGGTCTGGTCAAGGGCGCCGCCCATATCACCGGCGGCGGCCTGATCGAGAACCCGCCGCGCTGCATCGCCGAGGGCCTGCAGGCGACGTTCGACTGGGACGCCTGGCCGATGCCCGCCGTGTTCCAGTGGATGGGCGAAGTCGGCGGCATCTCGGATCACGAGTTGCGCCGCACCTTCAACTGCGGGGTCGGCTTCATCCTGATCGTCGCGGCCGAGAACGCCGAACCGGTGCTGGCGGCCCTGCTGAACGCCGGCGAGGTCGCCTTCGTCTGCGGTCAGCTGGAAGCCGCCTGATCGTCATGGATCGTTCCCGCGTCCGTGTCGCCGTCCTCATTTCCGGGGCGGGCTCGAACATGGCCGCCCTGATTGACGCCGCGCGCGGGGCGGATGCGCCGTTCGAGGTTGTGCTGGTCCTGTCCAACAAGCCGGACGCCGGCGGGCTGGCCATCGCCTCCGCCGCAGGCATCGCAACCGCAGCCATGGATCACCGCCCCTTCGGCAAGGACCGCGAGGCTCACGAACGGGCGGTGGACGAGGCGTTGCGGGCCAGCGCCGTCGAGGTCGTGGCCCTGGCCGGATACATGCGCCTGCTGACGCCCTGGCTGGTGGGGCGATGGGCCGGCCGGATGCTCAACATTCATCCCAGCCTGCTTCCGAAATATCCGGGTCTCGATACCCATGCCCGCGCGCTCGCGGCCGGAGACGCCGAGGCCGGCTGTACCGTCCATCTGGTCACGGAGGGCGTCGATGAAGGCCCCCTGTTGGCTCAGGCGGCCGTGCCGATCGTCGCCGGCGATACGCCCGGTAGCCTCGCCCAGCGCGTTCTGACGGCCGAACATGGCCTCTATCCGCAGGCACTCGCCGATTTCTGCCGGACGCTGGATTAGCTTTTCGTAATGCGTCGGATTTGAGCGCGACATCCTGTCACTGAGGGAGCAGGGTCCGCCCGTTTTCTCCAACGGGAGCAGTTCATGCTCAGACTTCGCTTCATGGCCTGCGCCGCCGGCGCCGTGCTGGTTCTCGCCGCCAATCTCGCCCAAGCCCAGACCACGCCGCCGGCGCCCGCCGCCGGCGAGGCCGAGATCGGCGGCTTCGGCTTCGACATGTCCGGCATGGATACGTCGGTCCGCCCCGGCGACGACTTCAACCGCTTCGCCAGCGGTCATTATCTGACCAGCCACGCCATTCCGGCGGACAAGACCTCCTATGGCGTGTTCGACATGCTGTACGATCGGTCGCAGGAGAACCTGCGCGCCCTGATCGATGAGAGCGCCGCCAATCCGACGGCCAGCGCCGACGCCGGTCGGATCGGCGCGTTCTACGGCAGCTTCATGGATGAGGCGGCAGTCGAACGTCTCGGGGCCGCCCCGCTGGCCGCCGATCTCGCTGCGGTACGCGCCGCCGACACCCACGCGAAGATGGCTGCCCTGATGGGCAGCAGCCAGGGCGGGTTCGGCGCCTCGATCTTCGGGGTTCAGGTGTTCGAGGACCTGCGGACGCCGGATCGCAACAGCGCCTATGTGTTCCAGAGCGGCCTGGGCCTTCCGGACCGCGACTACTATCTCGAGGACAACTTCGCCGCCCAGCGCGCCGCCTACCAGTCCTACGTCGCGCAGGTCCTGACGCTGGCGGGCTGGCCTGCCGCCGAACAGGCAGCCGCCGATATTCTGGCGTTCGAGACAGCGCTGGCGCGCAACCACTGGACCCAGGTCGAAAGCCGCCAGATCGACCGGATGTATAATCCGGCGACCGTGAGCGAGCTTATGGCCGCGGCGCCCGGCTTTGACTGGCAGGCCTGGGCGACGGCCGCGGGAGTAGCCTCGGCCCCGACCCTGATCGCCGCCAACAACACGGCCTTCCCGGGCATGGCGCAGGTCTATGGCGAGACGCCGGTGGCCACGCTGCAGTCCTGGCAGGCGTTCCACACCATCGACCAGGCCGCGCCCTATCTGTCGTCGGCCTTCGTCAGCGCCCACTTCGATTTCCATGGCAAGACCCTGAACGGCCAGCCGGAGAACCGACCGCGCTGGAAGCGGGGCGTCCAATTGGTCGACGGTTCCCTGGGCGAGGTGCTGGGCCGCGAGTACGTGTCCCGCCACTTCCCGGCCGAGTCGAAGATCCAGATGGAGGCGCTGGTCGCCAACCTGCGTCGCGCCATGACGGCTCGCATCGAGCAGCTGGACTGGATGGGACCGGAAACCCGCCAGCAGGCGCTCTACAAGATGAGCCGCTTCGGCGTGAAGATCGGCTACCCGGAGCAGTGGCGCAGCTATGACGGCCTGCGTCTTGATGTCAGCGATCTGTACGGCAACGTCGAGCGGTCGGCGGCCTTCGAGTGGGCGTACAACCTCGAAAAGCTGTCGAAGCCCGTCGATCCGCTGGAGTGGGGGATGACCCCGCAGACGGTGAACGCCTACTACAACCCGCCGCGCAACGAGATCGTCTTCCCGGCCGCGATCCTGCAGGCGCCTTTCTTCGATCCGCGCGCTGATCCGGCCGTGAACTACGGCGGTATCGGCGCGGTTATCGGCCATGAGATCACGCACGGCTTCGATGATCAGGGCCGCAAGGTCGATGGCGACGGCGTGCTGCGGGACTGGTGGACGGCGGAGGACGCCGCCCGCTTCGAGGAACGCGCCCGCGTGCTCGGCGCCCAGTATTCTGCGCTGAGCCCGTTCGAGGGCGTGAACGTCAACGGCGACCTGACGATGGGCGAGAACATCGCCGATCTGGGGGGCCTGCTGATGGCGCTGGACGCCTACCGCATGTCGCTGAACGGCCAGCCGGCGCCGATCATCAACGGACTGACGGGTGAGCAGCGTGTCTTCCTCGGCTGGGCCCAGGTCTGGCGGGAAAACATCCGCGACGAGGCCCTGCGCCAGCAGGTCACCGTCGATCCGCACGCCCCGGCGCAGTATCGCGCCGCCGTACCCCCGCGGAACATCGACGCCTGGTACGCCGCCTTTGGCGTTCAGCCGGGCGACGAGCAGTATCTGGCTCCGGAGGCCCGCGCCCGGATCTGGTGATCCGGAGAACGGGCAAGAAAAACGGCCCCGGCGAGCGATCGTCGGGGCCATTTGCTTTTTTAAATCAGGATGTTCAGGCCGTCACGGCCTCGGCGTCGTCGGCTTTTTTGCGGCGCAGCTCGATCAGCCGGACGCACCAGATCGAGATCTCGTAGAGCAGCACCAGCGGGATCGCGAGCATCAGCTGGCTGATGGGATCGGGCGGGGTCACGACGGCGGCCAGCACCACCACGGCCATGATGGCGTAGCGCCGTCCCTCGGCCATGACCTTCGACGAGATGATGCCCGCGAGGCCCAGAAGGGTCATGACGATCGGCAGCTGGAAGCAGAGGCCGAACGCCAGCAGCAGGGCGGTGACGAGGTTCAGATATTCGGAGATCTTGGGCAGGAGAGCCACGGACACGCCTTCGCCCGCAACCTGCTGGCCGAGCGAGAACCACATCACGAACGGCAGCATGACGAAATAGACCAGCGCCGCGCCAAGCAGGAACAGGAAGGGAGCGGCCAGCAGGAAGGGCAGAAAGGCGCCCTTCTCGTTCCGGTACAGGCCGGGAGCCACAAATTTGTAGAGCTGCCAGGCCAGGACCGGGAAGGCCACGACCACGGCGCCGAAGCCGGCGATCTTCATCTTGGTGAAGAGCTGTTCCAGCGGCGCGGTGGCGATCAGCTGGACCACCTCCTGCCCGCCGGCGGGCACGGGCTTCAGGCCGGCGGTCACGGCGATCAGGTCGAAGGGGTTCACATGATGGCCGCCCCCGGTGGCCGCATGCATGGCGGCGGCGGCCTGGAACGGGTGGATCAGGATCAGCTGGATCTGGGCCGCGAAATAGAAGCAGCCGAAAAAGGCGATGATGAAGGCGACGACGCAGACGATCAGGCGGCCGCGCAGCTCGATCAGATGATCCATCAGCGGCGCGCGCGAGGCCTCGATCTCGTCTTCGTCAACTTCGGGGCGGCTCACAGCTCGGCTGCCTTCTTGCGGGTCGCGCGCGGCCTGGCGGGGGGGCTGGCCGCCGCGGCTTTCTTCGCTGCAGCCGGTTTGGCCTTGGGCTTCGCGGCCGACGCCGTCTTCTTCGCGGCGGGCTTGCGTACGGGTTTCGGCGCGGCGGGCTCAGGGCCGGGCGCGGCTTCCAGCGGCTCCATGACCGGCGGGCTGTCGGGCCACTCGTCCGGCGCGGGGTTCATGGATGCGATTGATGCATTCGATGCAATGGATGCATTGGGCGGGGCGTTGAGATCGTCGCGGATGCTTCGGAAGGCGGCGTCGGCGTCGGCCCCCAGCGGCATCATGCCGGTCTGGCCGCGACGCAGGGCCTCGACCTCCTTGCGCAGGTCGTCCAGCTCGGACTGACGCGCCATCTCGTCAAAGCTGGAGCGGAATTCGTTGGCCATGTTGCGTGCCTTCGAGACCATCTGTCCCAGTTTGCGCAACATGGCGGGCAGCCGCTCGGGACCCACCACGAGGAGGGCCACAAGCGCGATTACGACGTATTCAAAACCCCCGATACCGGGGCCCAGGCCGCCCATCCGTCAGCTTCTCCGGCGCGAGGACGCGCTTACGACTTCAGGTCTTCCTTTTCCGCGTCGGTGCGGGGCAGGGCGCCGGCGCGATCGTCGGCCGGCCTGTTCGTGTCCTCGTCCTTCAGGCCGTCCTTGAAGGCCTTCACGCCCTTGGCGGCGTCGCCCATCAGGCTGGACAGCTTGCCGCGACCGCCGAACAGCAGCAGGGCGATGACAATGACGATGGCCCAATGCCAGATGCTCATGGCGCCCACGGCGACGTCTCCTCGTTCGGGCCGATGCGGGGCCCGGTCATACTTTCAAGCCGCATATAGGCGCTTCGGTGGCGCGACGCCAAGCGAACCTGATACAGCGCGCGAATGAGTCACGTCATCATCCACACCGACGGCGCCTGCAAGGGCAATCCGGGCCCCGGCGGTTGGGGCGCCATCCTTCAGACCGGAGCCGGCCACGAGAAGGAGTTGTGGGGCGGCGAGCTCAATACGACCAACAACCGCATGGAGCTGATGGCCGCCATCATGGCGCTCGAGGCCCTGAACCGACCGTGCCGCGTCGATCTGCACACAGACAGCAAATACGTCATGCAGGGCATCAGCGAGTGGATCCGCGGCTGGAAGGCGCGGGGCTGGAAGACGGCGGACAGGAAGCCGGTGAAGAATGAGGATCTGTGGAAGCGCCTGGACGCTGCCCGGTCACGTCACGACGTGACATGGCACTGGGTGAAGGGCCACGCGGGCCACGTCCTGAACGAGCGCGCTGACGGACTGGCGAATCGCGGGGTGGATTCTCTCCGGGGCTGAGCCGAGGGGGCCGGCGGAGGGTTAGCCCGCGCGGACCTTCAGCCTGGCTCCATTCACGCTCTCGACCACCACGCTCTCGCCGGCGAGGGGCGAGGCCCCCTCGATCTCGGCGGGCCACTCCGAACCGGACACGAACACGCGGCCGCGCCCGTCGACGAAGGCGTGGGTCACCTGGGCGCGCTGGCCGACGAGGCGCCCGTCACGCGCATTGATATCCGGCGAGTCATCCGGGTTCACGCGCTGGATCAGGCGGCGCGAGAGCAGGGTCGAGGCCACGGTCAGGGCGCCGAACAGCAGGGCCTCGCCCCAGAAGCCCATGGGAAAGCCCACGGCCGCGACCACGGCCACCACGCCGGCGGACACCGCCGGCCAGAGCAGCCACTCGGTCGAGGTCGCCGCCTCGATGGCCAGCAATGCGACGCCGAGCGCAAGCCAGATCCAGAACGGCTGGGCGGCGTGAAGATTGACCAGCGCTTCCATGGATCAGGTCCTCGGCGCGCGCGGCGGGCGGGCCGGGGCGGTCTGCTGCTGTTCGCGGGCCAGGCCGACCAGTTCGCCGACGCCGGCGATGGTGCCGACCAGGGCGCCCATCTCCGAGGGCACGATGACGGTCTTCTGCTGCGGGCTGCGCGCCAGCTCTGCGAAGGCCTCGACGTATTTCTGCGCCACGAAGTAGTTGATCGCGTTCACGTCGCCGCGGGCGATGGCTTCCGACACCATGGCCGTGGCGCGCGCTTCGGCCTCGGCTTCCCGCTCGCGGGCCTCGGCGTCGCGGAAGGCGGCTTCCTTGCGGCCCTCGGCCTCGAGAATGGCAGCCTGTTTGGCGCCCTCGGCGCGGGCGATGGCGGCCTGCTTCTCGCCGTCCGCCTCGGTGACGACGGCGCGGCGCTCACGCTCGGCCTTCATCTGGCGGGCCATGGCGTTGGTGATGTCGGCCGGCGGGGTGAGGTCCTTGATCTCGATGCGGTTGGCCTTGACGCCCCAAGGCTCGGTGGCGGCGTCGATGACCTGCAGCAGGCGGGTGTTGATGCTGTCGCGCTGGCTCAGCACCTCGTCCAGCTCCATCGAGCCGACGACGGTCCGCAGGTTGGTCATGCAGAGCTGGCTGATGGCGTATGTCAGGTCGTCGACGCGGTAGGCTGCGGCCGCGGCGTCCATGACCTGGATGAAGACGATCCCGTCGACCTTCACCAGGGCGTTGTCCTTTGTGATGACTTCCTGCGTCGGCACGTCCAGCACCTGCTCCATCATGTTCATGCGGCGACCGATGCGCTCGACGAACGGGGTCAGGATGCTGATGCCGGGCGTCAGGGTGCGGGTGTATTTGCCGAAGCGTTCGACCGTGAATTCACGCCCTTGCGGCACGATCTTCACGACGCTGAAGAGCAGAATGAAAGCCAGCGCGACGATCGCGACGACGAAAACGACAGAAAAGTCCATCAAAGCCTCCCGGTTGCGGTGCAGGTTAGCAGGCCCCGGCCGTGGCGCTACCGAAACCGGACACGGCATGATGACAACCGCGTAATCCTGCGCGCTATCCGGGTGTGCGGCGAGCGACGGCGAGCCCAATGATGCGGCGGGTCTCGCTCCAGTCGATCAGCGCCTCGATCTGGTCCAGGGCCACGAACCGGGCCTCCAGCGCGTCGTCACCGGCGACGGGCTCGCCCGCGAGCCATTCGGCGGCGTAGTCGATCAGAACGTAGTGTTTGCCGGCGGTGGGGAAGATGCCATCGACGACGTCGAGCAGGCCTGTCAGGCGGGCCTCGACACCCGTTTCCTCGCGCAACTCCCGGATCGCGGCGTCGATCGCGGCCTCGCCCGGCTCGATCCGGCCGCCGGGCAGGCTCCACTCGCCCTGACGCGGCGGCGTGCCGCGCCGGATCAGCAGGACTTCGTCGCCTCGAAGGCAGACCACGCCGACGGCAGGGACGGGAGAGGAGAGGGACATGGATGGTCCTATATCCCGAGCGCGCCGGGGTACCCAAATCTCCGCTCATCTCCGCGAGGCGGGGATCCAGTGCGACTGGTCAGGTCGAGCAGGGGCTACCCGGAGCGCACTGCGAAACGTCTCCACCCAACCACTGTATGTGCTGGATCCCCGCCTCGCGGGGATGAGCGGAAGGGAAAGGGCAGCTTCGCCGGGATGACGATTGAGGTTAGAAGCGAGTCATGACCTCCCCGTCGCCCGAAGCCCTGAACGCCCTGAAGGCCGCCGCCGGTCCCGGGGGCTGGACCGACGATCCGGCCGAGATCGCACCTTGGCTGAAGGAGTGGCGCAACCGCTGGAGCGGGCATACGCCGCTGATGCTGACGCCCCGGTCGACCGAAGAGGTCGCGCGGCTGGTTGCGACCTGTGCGGAACACCGGGTGGCGGTCGTGCCGCAGGGCGGAGCGACAGGACTGGTCGGCGGACAGGTGCCGTTCGGCGAGGTGTTGCTGTCGCTGCGGAAGATGCGGGCGGTGCGCGATGTGACGCCGCTGGACGACGCCATGACGGTCGAGGCCGGGGTGACCCTCCTGGAGGCGCAGCACGCGGCGGCTGCGGCCGGCCGAATGTTCCCGCTGAGCCTGGCGGCCGAGGGGTCCGCCACCATCGGCGGGGTGATCTCGACCAACGCCGGCGGCACGGCGGTGATCCGCTACGGCGTGATGCGCGATCTGGTGCTGGGCATCGAGGCGGTGCTGCCGAACGGCGAGATCTTCCGTGGGCTGAAACGGCTGCGGAAGGACAACACCGGCTATGACCTGAAGCAGTTGCTGATCGGGGCGGAAGGCACGCTGGGCGTGGTGACGGCAGCGACGCTGAAGCTGTTCCCGGTGATGCGGTCGCGCGCCACGGCCATGGTGGGGCTGGAGAGCGCGCGTGATGCGATCGAACTGCTGGCCCGCGCCAAGGCCGAAACCGGCGGCGGGGTCGAGGCCTTCGAGCTGATGAAGCGGATCGGCATGGAGTTCGTGCTGAGAAACATCCCCGACACCCGCGAACCGCTGGAGAGCACGCCGCCCTGGTATGTGCTGATCGAGCTGGTCTCGGGTGAGCCGGGCGCGGCGGAGGCGGGGCTGGAGCGCATTCTGACGGCGGCCTTCGAGCAGGGGCTGATCGTCGACGCCGCCATCGCCCATACGGACAGCCAGCGCGCGGACTTCTGGAAGGTGCGGGAAGAGCAGTCGGCGGCCCAGAAGCCCGAGGGCGGCGGCTGGAAGCACGACGTCTCGGTGCCCGTTTCGCGTATCGCGGACTTCCTCGACGAGGCGACCGCGGCGGTGGAGGCTTTCGAACCGGGCGCGCGGGTGAGCGCCTTCGGCCACGTCGGCGACGGCAACATGCATTATGACGTCCTGTGTACGCCTGGCGTGGATCACGCCGCCTTCATAGGTCGTTGGGCCGAGGGCTCGCAGGTCGTCCACGACGTGGTGGCCCGCTATGACGGCTCCATCTCGGCCGAGCACGGCCTGGGCCGGCTGAAGACCGACGAGGCGCGGCGCTACAAGACGCCGCTGGAGATCGCGACCATGCGCGCCGTGCGGGACGCCATCGACCCGCTGCGAATCATGAATCCGGCGGTGCTGTTCTGAGGTGGTTTCATTTCCACAGGAAAATGAAACAAAAGCAGAACATTTTCATGTCGCACTGACTCGCCTGCGGTAAGATGGCCGGGCAGGAGGCGACATGCGGGACATCCGAGACATCCGAAGCGACTGGTACGAGCAACGCGATCCGGACGTCCATCCGCGCGGGCGGCTGGTCGTGCGCTGCATGTCGCCCGGCTGCGAGCATGCGGCGCTGATGGACCCGCGTCCGATCTTCGGCTCGCGCAGGGACTGGCCGCAGGAGGGGCACTCGACCCGGTTCCGCTGCGTCTGCGGCGGGCGGGAGAGCGCCGTCAGCTACACCGCCAACACGGCCCAGGCGAACGGGCCGGTGACCGCGGACGTGATCCGGCTCTGGCTCTGACGGCGCTTCGCAACGCCGGCGGCGCTTGCCCCTGCGGCAGGGTCGGCCTATCGCTGCGGCCTCGATTCACGGCCTCGGAGCTTCGACAATGACCCTCGCCCTCCTGTTCCCCGGACAAGGCAGCCAGGCGGTCGGCATGGGGGCGGCGCTGGCCGACGCCTTCGCCTCGGCCCGCGAGGTCTTCGCCGAGGTGGACGAGGCTCTGGGCCAGACGCTGTCGACGCTGATGCGCGAAGGTCCCGAGGATCAGCTGACCCTGACCGAGAACGCCCAGCCGGCCCTGATGGCCGTGTCGGTCGCCGCCGCGCGCGCCCTGAAGGCCGAGTTCGGCGTCGGCGTGGATCGCGCCGCTTTCGTCGCCGGCCACTCGCTGGGCGAATATTCGGCCCTGTGCGCCGCCGGAGCGATCTCGCTGGCCGATACCGCCCGCCTGCTGAAGCTGCGCGGTCAGGCGATGCAGCGCGCCGTGCCGGTGGGCAAGGGCGCGATGGCCTCGCTGATCGGGCCGAAGACGGATCTGGCGCTGGCGGAAGAGGCGGCCAAGGCCGGCTCTGAGGTGGGCGTCTGCGTCGTCGCCAACGACAACAACGCCGGCAACATCGTGATCTCGGGCGACAAGGCGGCCGTGGACCGCGCCATCGAGAAGGCCAAGGAACTGGGCGCGCGGGCGATACCGCTTAACGTCTCGGCGCCGTTCCACTGTCCCCTGATGCAGCCGGCCGCAGACGAGATGGCGGCGGCGCTGGCGTCCGCGACCATCGTCGCCCCGGTCGTGCCGGTGGTGGCCAATGTGCTGGCCCGCCCGGAGAGCGATCCGGAAGTCATTCGCCGCCTGCTGGTCGAACAGGTTACCGGCCGTGTCCGCTGGCGCGAGTCGATGGAGTGGATGGCGGGTGAGGGCGGCGTGACCCGCTTCGCCGAGATCGGCTCGGGCAAGGTCCTGACCGGCATGGCCAGGCGCATCGCGCCGGACGCCGAGAGCCTGTCGCTGAACACGCCGGAAGAGCTGGAAGCGTTCGCGAAGGGGCTCTGAGCCAAGCAACCCAACGTCGTCATCCTCGGGCTTGACCCGAGGATCGGACGTGGGACGCGTTGTGCTTCGACGTGAAGGCACAGCCCGCTGAACATCCGGCCCTCGGGTCAAGCCCGAGGGTGACGGAGAGTGGGCTGTCAGCTCCGCACGATCCCCAGATCGGCGTCGATCGCCGGGCGGACCTCGGAGATGATGTCGACCGCGCCATAGGGCATGGCCTGGATCATCATGGTCGCGGCGAAGTTTCGTTCGGGGTCGATCCAGCCTTGCGTGCCGGCCGCGCCGCTCCAGCCGTATTCGCCCTGACGCCGGTGGCCCGGGCGGGCGACCCAGCCGCCGAAGCCGTAACCGCCGTTCAGGGCGGTCAGGCCCTCGGGCAGGATGTCGGAGCGGATCAGGCGCGCGGTCTCGGGCCGCATGACCCGCACCCGGCCGGAGCGGCCATCGTTCAGCAGCATGGACAGGAAGTCGAGGTAGTCGCGGGTCGAGGACACCAGCCCGGCGCCGCCCGCGTACAGCGTTACAGGCGCCGAATAGGCCTCGGCCGAGGCCCCCGGCGGCACGACCGGCGGATTGTCGCTATTGCGGCCGAAGGCGTAGATCTGCATCAGCCGGTCGGCGTCACCGGGGCGCAGCCGCCAGACGGTGTCGTCCATGCCGACCGGGTTCAGGATGCGGCGCTGGACGAAGTCCGGGAAGCTCATGCCCGAGGCGCGCTGGATGACCAGCCCCAGCGCGTCGAGCGAGACGCTGTAGTTGTACGCCGTGCCAGGCTCCGCGATCAGCGGGATGTCGGCCAGCCTTGCCGCCATCTCGTCGAGGTCGCGAACCTTGGGCCCATCGCCCTCGCCAGCCCCCAGATCCCCGGTGAAGGGCAGAATGCCGTTGCGGCGATAGGCGCGCTGCACCGGGCCGTCGCCGACGATGTTGTAGGTCAGGCCGCTGGTGTGGGTCAGCAGGTGCCGGATGGTCATGATATTCTGCGCCGGCCGTGCGTCGGTCAGCCGGCCCTCGCCGCCGGGCAGGACCTTCAGGCTGGCGAACTCCGGAATGAAGTCAGCGACCGGCTGGTCCAGCGTCAGGCGGCCATCCTCGATCAGCAGGGCCGCGGCCGTGCCGGTTACCGGCTTGGTCATCGAGTAGATGCGGAACAGGCTGTCGGCGCTGACGCGGTTGTAGACGTTGAAGTCCAGTGTCCCGGCCTGGATGAAGATGTCCGAACCGTCCGGCGCGCGCACACCGACGGCCACGCCCGGCAAGCGACGCTCGGTGACGTACCTGTTCAGCACGCCCTGGGTCATCGGCAGGCGCTCCAGCCCGCGCACCTCCGGCATCGGCATGCTCCCGCCGGTGGAGGCGCAGCCGGCCAGACCGAACAGGCCTGCGCCGACCAGAAGCGTTCGACGATCCGTGATGAGACGGTTTCGATCCATCAGGCGTTCCTCTGGCGATGTGGCGCGGGCTCGGATAGACCCGCCTTCACGAAATGGCGGAGCTTTGAAAATGTTCAACCTCACTGGCAAGACAGCCCTGGTCACGGGCGCGACGGGCGGCATCGGCGGGGCCGTGGCCCGGGCGCTGCACGCGCAGGGCGCGACGGTGGTCCTGTCGGGCACCCGCGAGGCGGTGCTTCAGGAGCTTGCCGGCGAACTGGGCGAGCGCGCCCTCGCCGCCGCCGCCAACCTGTCCGACGCCGAATCGGTCGACGGCCTGATCGGCCGCGCGGAGGAGGCCGCCGGCGCGCCGCTGGACATCCTGGTCGCCAACGCGGGCATCACGAAGGACGGCCTGCTGATGCGGATGAAGGACGAGGACTTCGAGCAGGTCATCAAGGTCAATCTCGAGAGCTATTTCCGTCTGTCGCGCGCCGCGATGAAGGGCATGATGAAGCGCCGTGCGGGCCGGATCATCGGCGTCACCTCGGTCGTCGGCGTGACGGGCAACCCGGGCCAGACCAACTATGCGGCGTCCAAGGCCGGCATGATCGGTTTCTCCAAGTCGCTGGCGCAGGAAGTCGGTTCGCGCGGGATCACCGTGAACTGCATCGCGCCGGGCTTCATTGCCTCGCCGATGACGGACGTGCTGAACGACGCGCAACGCGAGACCATCCTGCGCAACATCCCGGCCGGCCGTCTGGGCACCGGCGACGAGATCGCCGCGGCGGCCGTGTTCCTGAGCTCGGACGAAGCCGCCTACGTCACGGGGCAGACGCTGCACGTGAACGGCGGAATGGCGATGATCTGAGTCCAGCGCGCTGGCCAAACGGCTCACCTCTCCATCGCCCCTTCAAGGCGATGGAGAGGACAGATCGCGAAGCGATCAGGTGAGGGCGTCGCCGGCGTCTGACGATCGCTCTCCTGCGACCCGCGCGAGGAAGGCGAGTACGCCGTCTAGTTCATAGCGCACGTCCCGCGCCGCAATCCGGACTACACGGATGCCGCGTCTCGAAAGCCAGAACGTTCGCTTGCGATCATGTTCTGCCTGCGCCGGATTGTCGTGGCTCACCCCGTCGACCTCGACCGCCAGTTTGGCGGAGACGCAGTAGAAATCGAGAATGTAGGGACCGACGGGGTGCTGTCGACGAAACTTCAAGCCAGCGAGCCGTCGAGCGCGCAGGCGTAGCCACAAGCGAGCTTCCGGCGGCGTCAGCGGACGTCGCAACCGTTTGGCCTGTGCATAGGTCGCTTCACGATGCATGCATCTATAGGTTGCATGAAGTTGGTGGGCGTGCAAGCGGACGGGCCGGCGTCGCCCTCACCTGATCGTCGCTTCGCGCCGATCTGTCCTCTCCATTCCTAAGGGAATGGAGAGGTGATGCGCTTGGTTACTTCAGCGACGCGCAGAACCGCTGCACGCGCCCGCAGGCCTCTTCAAGCACGGCTTCCGATGTCGCGTAGCTGATGCGGAAATAGGGGCTGAGGCCGAAGGCGGAGCCTTGCACGACGGCGACTCCCTCGGCGTTCAGAAGTTCGGTGGCGAATGTGTCATCGCTGTCGATGACGACGCCCGACCCTGTCGTCCTGCCGATCAGGCCCTCGATGGACGGATAGACGTAGAAGGCGCCCTCGGGCGTGGCGCAGCGGATGCCGGCGGCCTCGTTCAGCATCGAGACCACCAGATCGCGGCGGGCCTCGAAATGGGTGGCCCGTTCGGCGATGAAGTCCTGCGGGCCGTTCAGGGCCTCGACGGCGGCCCACTGACTCACGGACGACGGGTTGGTGGTGGTCTGCCCCGCCACCTTGCGCATCAGGTCGATCAGGGGCTTCGGTCCGCCCGCATAGCCGATGCGCCAGCCGGTCATGGCGTAGGCCTTGGACACGCCGTTGACGGTCAGGGTGCGGTCGATGAGGTCGGGCGCGACCTGGGCGATCGTCCTGTAGTCGAAGTCGCCGTAGATCAGGTGCTCGTACATGTCGTCCGTCAGCACCCAGACCTGCGGGTGACGCCGCAGGACGGCGGCGAGCGCCTCGAGCTCCTCGCCGGTGTAGGCGGCGCCGGTCGGGTTCGATGGCGAGTTGAGGATCAGCCACTTCGTCTTCGGCGTGATGGCGGCTTCCAGAGCTTCCGGCCTGAGTTTGAAGCCGTCGGCTTCGTGCCCGACCACCCGGACGGGCTCGCCGCCGGCCAGCAGCACCATGTCGGGATAGGAGACCCAGTAGGGGGCCGGAACGATCACCTCGTCGCCCGGCGACAGGGTGGCGACAAGGGCGTTGTAGATCACCGTCTTGCCGCCAGGGGCGACGTGGATCTGGTCGACGCCGTAGCTGAGGCCGTTCTCGCGGGCGAATTTGGCGGACACTGCCTGCTTCAGCTCGGGCAGGCCGTCGACGTCCGTATATTTCGTCTCGCCGCGGCGGATGGCGGCGATGGCCGCTTCCTTGATGTTCTCGGGCGTATCGAAGTCCGGTTCGCCGGCTCCCAGGCCGATCACGTCGCGGCCCTCGCGCTTCAGCTCACGCGCCCGGGCGGTGACCGCGAGGGTGGCCGAGGGCTTCACGCGGGCGAGGGCGGAGGATTGCAGACTGGACATGGCGACTCCCGGGAACGCGGCCTTCATTACGCAGATGCGAACATCGGGGCAAATGACGAGGGGCTACGCTTTCTTGCGGTTCCCACGCCGGACCGGGCCGCCTAGGCTCCTTGCGGACATGGAGACGCTTGGGAGGGTGTCGGGATGGGGCGGATGCGGTTCGGGTGGGCGGCGGCGGTCGCGGCGGTCGCCGGGATGACCCTGGGCGGGGTGGCGGTCGCGGATCCCGGTCCGCCATCGCTTCCGGCCGTGGTCAACACCTTCATCGGCACGCGGGATGAGGGCAACACCTTCCCCGGCGCCTCCGCCCCGTTCGGCATGATCCAGATCAGTCCGATCGGGACGCACTACGCCGGCTGGCGTTATGACGACGAAAAAATCCACGGCTTCGGCCGCTCCTTCATCTCCGGCGCGGGGTGCTGGGAGCAGGGTGGTCAGGTCTCGGTCCTGCCGGTGACCGGTTCGATCGGGCCGGGCGGCGACTTCGATACGACGAAGCGCGAGACCTTCGATCATACGAAATACGGCGCGCGCTTCACCCACGACGGTGAGCGCGGTCAGGCGGGCTACTATCGTGTGCGGCTGACGGACTATGGCGGCATCGATGTCGAGGCGAGCGCCCGGACCCGGGCGGCGGCAGAGCGATACACCTTCTCGCCCGGCGCCGGGGAAGGCCACGTCCTGATCAACGTCAGTCAGGCCAATGCCCGGCACCGCGTCATCGGCAGCCAGGTCCGCGTGGTCGGCGATCGCGCGGTCGAGGGCAAGGTAACGACGATGAGCTTCTGCGGCGGTCACCAGTACGCCACCTGGTTCCGCATCGAGTTTGGTCGTCCCTTCACCGGTTTCGGGGTCTGGGGACAGGCCGGTGGAACGCCCGGCGCGCGGTTCAGCATGGAGAGCGAGCACGATCCGCGGAATGGCGCATGGGTGACCTTCGATCTGTCTGGAGACAGCAGCGTCACCGCCGTCAGCGCCATTTCTCATGTCGATCAGGCCGGTGCGACGGGGAACCTTCGGGCAGATGGCTACCGGGACGGCCGCCTGATGACGATGGACGAGATGACCGCGGCCTCCACGGAAGACTGGGCGCGCGAACTGTCTACGGTCCAGGTCCGGGGCGGCACGCCCGACGACCGGACGGTGTTCTATACGGCCCTGTACCACGCCCTGTTGCAGCCCCTGACCGGCAGCGACGCCGACGGGCGCTATCGCGGCTATGACGACGAGATTCATCGCGCCGAGGGGTGGACCTATCACGAGTATTTTTCGCTGTGGGACACCTACCGGTCCCAGAACCAGCTACTGGCGATCCTGAAGCCGGACCGCGCGCGGGATATCGCTCGCTCCGTTCTGGCCGTGGCCGAGCAGGGCGGCTGGCTGCCGCGATGGGGCTACGCCAGCTTCGAGACCAATGTCATGACCGGCGACCCGGTTACGCCGTTCATGGTCGACCTTTGGCGCTTCGGGGCGCTGGAGGGCCTCGAGGCCGAGGCGTGGGACGCCCTTCGCCGCAACGCCTTTGCGATCCCGCCGCTGAACTCCCGTCATCAGGGACGCGCCGGCAATCCACACTATCTGGCGAACGGGTACATCCAGTTCGACCGCGCCTTCCCGTCGAAGGGAATGGACAGCGATCCGCACCACGCGGGATCGGCGACGATGGAGTACGCCGCCGCCGACTGCGCCCTGTCGCTTATGGGGGAGGCCCTCGGTTACGGTCGTGACGCCCGCATGCTGCGTCAGCGCGCTGCGAACTGGCGGAACGTCTGGGACGCGGACGTCGCCGACGGGCGGAGCGACTTCCGCGGCTTCCCGCGCCCCCGGATGGAGGACGGGGGGTGGTTCACGCCGCCGTCCGGAGGTTACGATCCCACGTCCCACTACGGCTTCCACGAAGGAACGGCGTGGCAGTACCAGTGGCTGGTTCCGCAGGACGTCGCAGGGCTGTCGGAGGCGATGGGCGGGCGTGAGCGGACTCTGGAGCGGCTGGATCGCTTCTTCGCTATCGACGAGATCGCGACCGATCCGTCTGCAGCCCGGAGCGCATGGGTAGCGGGCCCCTACGCCTATTACGGTCAGTACCGCTTCAACCCGAACAACGAGCCGACCATGCATACGCCGTGGCTCTACACCCTGCTGGGGCGGCCGGATCGGACGGCGACGGTCCTGCGCGCGGCCCAGACCCTGTTCACCAATGCGCCGAACGGCGTAACCGGCAACGACGACCTGGGCACGATGTCGGCCTGGTACCTGTTCGGCGCGATCGGCCTCTATCCGGGCATGCCCGGGACGGGCCAGATGCTGGTGGGCGCCCCGCGGTTCGAGGAGATCCGGATCGAGCTGGGGAACGACCGCATCCTGCAGGTCAGGGCGCCTGGCGCGGCCGGCGGGCGGGCGCAATTCATCTCCTCGGCGCGCTGGCGCGGGGAGGGCTTCTCGCAGGTCTGGCTCGACTGGGAGCGTCTGAAGGCGGGCGGCGCCCTGGAGATCGGTCTGTCCGACGCCTCGGACAATGGCTGGGGCGCGGGCGCAGGCGATGTTCCGGCGGCGGCCTGTCCGGCCACACGCTGATCGCGGTTTACGAACCGCGCCCGGCGCGTGCAAATGGGGCGGATGAAGCGGAGGTCTCGTCGTGAGTCTGGTTGTATTCGCCGCCGTCGCCGCGCTGGGCGGGCAGGATGCGGCGGTGTCGCGGGACTGTCTGGATGACAACCTTGTGAGCCGGTGTGACGACGGGCGGCGCAATGAGACGCTGGTACGTTTTTCGGCGCCGACCATCGAGGCAGACGCCGAGAGCGGGGCGGAAATCTACCGGGTTCTCATGGTCGACGGATACGGTCAGGACCTGCCGGTGATCGCCTTTGAGAGACGTCCCGGCTTTTCTCCGCAAGCGGTCGTCTACGCCAATAACGGGCGAAGGCTGACGGCGAATATTGGTCTGGACCTCTGGGGGCGAGCGCAGCGAGAACTCCGATTTGCCGATCAAGCCATTACACCGGAGGCCGCCACGGCGGACCGGCGGGCATTGCCGGCAACCTGCCTGCATTCCTGGGTCTCGACCGTCGAGATGGCGAACAGCCATCTCGATCGATCCCGCAGGGTTCCCGTCCGCCGCCGGACGGAAGATGCGTGCACCGCCGGGCTGACGACGCAGTCGGCGTTCGGACTCATGTCGCTGGCGATGGAAGCCTTTCCCCAGTGCGAGGCGCTGAATGCGCAGCAGTATCGCTCAGCAGCCAACCGGCTGGGTGCGTGCGCGGCTCTGGATGGCGATATTCCCGCAGCGGCGGAGGTGCGAAACATGCTCAATACGCTGGAACGCGCGCGAACGAACGAGACCATGCCGGACTTCTGGCGTCGCTACACGGGAATAAACGCCGTGCCGACCGTGACCTGGGATGGTGAAACGGTTGTCGGCAACCTGCATGGGAGGGAGGTCGGCGAGTTCCTCGCCTCGCGCATTGAACTACATGGTGTGAAATTGGTCCCTGAAACAGTCGTGGGCATGCATGCCCGGGAGGTTCAGGTGACCGGGGTTCTGAGGCCGGGTGATACCGGAGCGACGGTTGGCGCCTATTCGCAGATCTGGGAGTTCAGCCATCACGCGCATAACTGGACGCTGAAGACGATGACCGTAACCATGGGCACCCAGCCCGCGAACTGACCGATGCGCCGTTTCCTCGACTTCATCCTGAACATGGAGGCGCGCCGCTGGAAGGCGGCGCTGGCCACCGCCCTGCTGCTGGGCGCGACCCTCGGGCTGCTGGCGTTGGGCAAGACGCAGTTGGGACTGGCGACCGAGGCCAAACTCGAGGCCTGGCTGCAGGGCTATGCCGGCAGTCCGTGGGCCTTTGCGGCGACGATCGTCCTGTTCGTGGTCTCGGCCTTCATCGGAGCGCCGCAGTTCATCCTGATCGCGGCGTGCGTGGTCGCGTTCGGGCCGTCACTGGGCTTCTTCTACAGCTGGGCGGCGACAGTGGTGTCGGCCGGCGTGACCTACTGGATGGGTCGTGGGCCGACCGCGCGCCTGCTGGATCGCGTCGGCGGACGGACGCTGGACCGTCTGAAGCGGTTCGTGGGGCGCAACGCCTTCTACGCCAGCTTCATGATCCGCAATGTGCCGTCGGCCCCCTTCATCGTCGTGAACATGGCGTTCGGAGCGACGCGGGCGAACTTCTGGCTGTTCCTCGCCGGTTGCACGCTGGGCGTCCTGCCCAAGACAGCGCTGGTGTCCTTCTTCGGAGGGGCAGTGGTGTCGGCGGTCAGCGGCGACGGGGTCTGGACCTCGCTGATCCTGGCGGGCGTGGCGGTGGTCTGGCTGGCGCTGATGCTTGGCGTACGCGAGTGGGTGAAGCGCCGCGAGCGGGCCGCCGGCGTGGCCGAGGACTGAGGGAAAGACCCTCGCCCTTCCGCGTTCAGGCCTGAACCGATCTCCCGGTCCTCACCCGCCGGCTGAGGCAGGCGGAGCTGCTGGACAGGGACCGCTTCTCCGCACTGAACGCCCATGTGGACCGGTTGCACGCGCAGCCGGCGATCGTCCGTGCCCTGCGTATGAAGGGGCCGCAGCCGGTCTGAGCGTCATGGGTCGAAGCGCGGCCTGACACTATCGTGAACGGGTCCGCACAGTTCGTCGCACAAGCCGGAGAGACGGGACTTGTAATCCCCCTCGCACACGGGCAAACGGGCCATCGGTCAGTCTGGCGAAGACGATCAGGAGGCGGCGCGTAGGGGATATGCGAAGCCGGGGCCTCGCCGAACGGATCAAGTCAGACGTACGCCCTTCCAGGCCCGAAAGAACGGTATCCCAGGCCCATGTTCTCCCACGTTTTCGGCGCGATCTCGAACGACATCGCCATTGATCTCGGCACCGCCAACACCCTGATCTACATGAAGGGCAAGGGCATCGTGCTGAACGAGCCGTCGGTCGTCGCCCTGCGGAACGTCGGGGGGCGCAAGATCGTCCACGCCGTCGGCATCGAGGCCAAGCAGATGCTGGGCCGCACCCCCGGTCACATGGAAGCCATCCGTCCGATGCGTGACGGGGTCATCGCCGACTTCGAGGTCGCCGAGGAGATGATCAAGCACTTCATCCGCAAGGTTCACAACCGCAAGGGCTTTGTGAACCCGAAGGTGATCGTGTGCGTGCCCTCGGGCGCCACCGCGGTCGAGCGCCGCGCCATCAATGACTCCTGCCTGAACGCCTCGGCGCGCCGGGTCGGCCTGATCGACGAGCCGATGGCCGCTGCGATCGGCGCCGGCCTGCCGATCCACGAGCCGACCGGCTCGATGGTCGTCGACATCGGCGGCGGCACCACCGAGGTGGCCGTGCTGTCGCTGTCGGGCATCGTCTATTCGCGTTCCGTCCGCGTCGGCGGCGACAAGATGGACGACAGTATCATCAGCTACATGCGTCGCAACCATAACCTGCTGATCGGCGAGACGACGGCCGAGCGCATCAAGAAGGATATCGGCACCGCGCGGATCCCGGCCGACGGCGAAGGCCTGTCGATCGACGTGAAGGGCCGCGACCTGATGCAAGGCGTGCCCCGTGAGGTGCGCATCTCGGAGCGACAGGCTGCTGAAGCCCTCGCGGAACCTGTCGCCCAGATCGTCGAGGCCGTGAAGGTCGCCCTGGAAGCCACGCCTCCGGAGCTGGCTGCCGACATCGCCGACAAGGGCATCATGCTGACCGGCGGCGGCGCGCTGCTGCGGGGTCTGGACGCCGAGATCCGTGATCACACGGGCCTGCCGGTTTCGGTCGCCGACGATCCGCTGTCGTGCGTGGCCATCGGTTGCGGACGCGTTCTGGAGCATCCGCGCTGGATGAAGGGCGTGCTCGACTCGGCGCTGTAAGGCCAAGGTCGAAACACCGCCTCAAATCCCTGTCATGACAGGGATAACACCAGTTCCCAACTGGCCCGGATTTTGCGATAGGCTCGGCAAATCGGCTGGGGGCGTCCCGCTGATTCCCTAACCACAGGAAGGCGCGCCGTGGCGTTTCGCGACGGACCGTTCGAGAACATCAAGGTGCCGCTGGTCTGGACCGCGGCCGTGGCTGTCGTCGTCTGCGCGGTCGGCGCCATCCTGCTGATCATCAGCGACGCCCGGGCGGAAGCCTCGCCGTACCAGCCTGTGCGTGCGGGCGTCGAAACCGTGGCCGGACCGGTTGGCGGCGTCTTCGCCGCGCCCGTCCGCTGGTTCGGGGCCGCCAGCGACGGCATCCGGGGCTACTTCTTCGCCGTGTCGGAGAACCGCCGCCTGAAACGCGAACTGGCCGAGCTGGAGCCCTGGCGCGACCAGGCCATCGCCCTGAAGAACGTCAACGCCCGTTACGAGGCGATGCTGGGCATCCGGCCTCAGCCGGACGTGCAGATGGTTACGGCGCGGTCGGTGCTGGACGCGCGCGGGCCGTTCTCCAACGCCCGCCTGATCGACAACGGCTCGGGCAGCGGGGTGAAGGTCGGCAATCCGGTCATCAACGAGCATGGTCTGGTCGGCCGCGTCGTGGGGACATCGTCGAACGTCAGCCGTGTTCTGCTGCTGACGGATGTCGCCAGCCGGGTTCCGGTGCTGGTGGATCGCACGGACGCGCGGGCCATCCTGACCGGCGACGGCTCCGGCAATCCGCGTCTGGAGTTCGTGCGCGGTGTCGGCTCGGTGCAGCCGGGCGACCGCATCCTGACCTCCGGTGACGGCGGCGGCTTCCCGCGCGGCGTGCCGATCGGCGTCGCCGCCAGGGGCATCGACGGGTCGTGGCGGGTGAAGCTGTTCAGCGACCGGGGCGCGATCGACTATGTGCGTATCATGCTGTTCGAGGACTTCGGCCAGTTGATCGGGGCTGACGATCTGAACGCTGCGCCGCTGACTGCCCTCAACACCCTGCCGGAAGCCACGGGCGAGCAGGCGGTCGCCATTCGTGACGCGGCGGCGCGCCGGGATGCCGCTGCAGCCGCCCAGGCCGAGCGCATCCGGTC
>JBQVQW010000002.1:0-199574 GCA_052441165.1 Caulobacteraceae bacterium
GTCCGGCGCGGTGGCGACCGACCTTGGCGCCGTGGCCGCCCGGGCCCGCGCCCGCGCCCGCGCCGTCTCCTGCAACGATCCGCAGTTGGCCATCGTCCGCGACCGCGTCGACAACGCCTTCGCCGGCTGGTCACGCACGGCCCGCATGACCTTCCCCGGCGAAGCCCGTCCCTGGCTGGCCAACCGCACCGACTATTCCAGCGCGACCTGGCGTCTGATGCAGGCCTCCAGCGTTGGCGCCTCGCCGGTCACCTTTGGTATCGCCGGCAAGGACCGCGGCTCGGAGCTGATGGCCGTCGTCAGCTGGTACGGGCGGCCGCGCCCGATGTCCGCCCGCATCGTGCTGCGCGACACGACGAAGATCCCCCGTCCCTGGCTGGCCAAAGGCAATCTGGTTCCGGAAGCGGGGCGCGCCAGTTACTGGGCCGCCGAAGTCTCGACCGCTGAAGCCACCCTGCTGAGCGAAGGCAAGCGTGCGGGCGACGCCTGGACCTTCCCGGCCGCCGCCGCCGCGGCGCTGGAGCGGCTGGACCCCCGCGAGGCCTTCGCGGTCGAGTTCCACTTCCGGGACGGCAGTGTCGCCACCGTGCCGTTCGAGGCCGGGGACTTCGCCGCCGGCCGCGCCTTCCTGGCGATGGGAATGCTCTAGGACGAGGCGCCGTTCGCGACAGGCAGGGTGATGATCTCGGCCCCGCCCTCCGGCGCCGGAGCACGAGCCACCACGGCCACCGGCATCCGGATCGTCACCGACGAGCCTTCACCCAAGGTGCTCTCGATGCTCATTCGGCCGCCGTGCAGTTCGGCGAAGGCGCGCACCAGCGACAGGCCCAGCCCCGTGCCCTGACGACGCTGCTCGAGGGCGCCGGCCTGCTCGAACGGGCGGCCCAGCCGCTTGACGTCCTCGGGCGCAATGCCGACGCCGGTGTCGGACACCACGATCTCGAGATAGGGTCCGATCGCCTCCACGGAGATGGAGGCCGAGCCGCCTGCCGGCGTGAACTTCACGGCATTGGACAGCAGGTTCAGCGCGATCTGCTTCAGCGCGCGACGGTCGGCCGACACCTCGACCGGATCGGCCGGCAGCATTCCGGTCAGAACGACGCCCTTGTCCTCGGCGTTGACGCGAACGAGGGCAAGGGCTGCAGACACAACCTCGCGGGCGTCGAAGCGCTCCGTCGTCAGGGTGTAGCGCTCGGCCTCGATCTTGGACACGTCCAGCAGGTCGTTGATCAGATCCAGCAGATGGCCCCCCGCCTGATGGATATTGTCAGCGTACTCGGCGTAGCGGTCCGGCACCGGGCCGAACAGGCGCTGACGCATGATGTCCGAGAAGCCCAGCACCGCGTTCAGGGGCGTGCGCAGCTCGTGGCTCATGTTGGCGAGGAAGCGGGTCTTGCCGGCTTCGCGGGCCTCCGCCTCGGAGCGGGCGACTTCCAGTCCCAGCTCGCGGGCGTACTGGGCGGTGGCGTCGAACGCCTGCGCGATCAGGCGCGGGCCGGACGGATCTTCCAGACGCCGCAGGATCAACTGAACCCGACGGTCCAGGGCGACCCGCGGCGCGAACAGGGCGGCGCCTTCGTGACCGGCCAGCGCCCGGTCTAGGGCGGCCAGCAGGCGAGGGCGGTCGGGGGCATGGACCGCCGCGATCAGTCCTTGGTCGAACAGCGGGTCGATCGAGAGCGACGGCGGTGGCGCGCCATAGGCGGCCAGCACGCGGCCCGACGGTTCGAGGATGAGAGTCAGGCCAGGCTGGGCGGCCAGAAGGCTCTCGACGCGACGCACCTCGGCCTCGGCGGCTTCCAGCCGAACTTCGCGTTGTCGCCAGGACAGGCGAACGGCCAGTGCGGCCGCTGCAGCAGTCATCACCGCCGAGAAGGCAGCCACACCGGGGCGCGGCAGGTCCGCGCCTCCCAGCCACGCCGAGAACAGTCCGGCGAGGGCAGAGGCTCCGACCGCGAAGGCGCCGGCCTGGACCGGCCGCGGTCCGCCCATGGCGATCCCGGCGGCCAGCGGCAGGAAGACGAAACCGGCCAGCGGGCCGGTCAACCCGCCCGACAGGGAGGCGCAAGTCAGGGCCGCCAGACCCCAGACGCCCAGCAGCATCATCCGCTGGTCACGACCATCACGATGCAGCAGGCCGAGGCCCGCCAGGCCGGGCACGACCATCGCCAGCACGCCGTAGAACAGCGGACCGTCGACCCCGGCCCACAGGGCGCCGCACAGCGCCAGCAGGGCCGCCGCCACTGCCCAGGCCGCGTGCCAGGCGGACAGCGCGACGCGATCGCCGGCAGGAGCGCGGGCGACGCCTTCGGTCTGATCGGGCTGGCGGGCAGTAATCAAGCGGTTCGGGAGGCGAGTGAACGTCCGGATGCGACGCCTTCGCAGCCTAAACGCCCGGCTGAGTCGTCCAAAGTGCACACGCTCAACAGGCGACTGCCTGCGTAAGCTCCGTGTCGAATTCCGGGGATGAACAGCCCGGTTGTCGTTAACGTCGCGCCGGACTATCTGGCCCCCATGACCGATCAACCCTCCATCGACGACGTTCTGGGCGAGCTGGCCGAAGAATTCGATCTTCTCGGTGACTGGGAAGGACGCATCGAATACGTCATCGAGCTGGGCAAGGAACTGCAGCCCCTGCCTGACGCCGACCGGATCGACGTCAACAAGGTTCCCGGTTGCGCGGCGCAGGTCTGGCTGGCCATCCGTCCCGAGGGCGACCGCCTCGCCTTCGTCGCCGACAGCGACAGCGCGATCTCGAAGGGCAACATCGCCCTGCTGTTGCGGCTCTATTCGGGCCGGACGCCGGATGAGATCCTCGGCTTCGACGCGCGAGCGGCGCTTGATCGCCTCGGCCTGCCGTCAGCCCTGACACGCCAGCGCGCCAATGGCCTGAACGCGATGGTCGGCCGGATCCGCGAGGAGGCCGAGGCCTACAGAAGCCGGTAGTGGCGGGCGAGCGCCTGCAGGCCCTGCTTGAGCAGGAGTTTGCCGGTCCTGCGTTTCAATCCCAGCGACTGCTCCGCCGCCTGAAGGGGTGAGGCGCGGATGCAGGTCTGGTCCACCAGCCCTCTCGCCGGTCCGCAGGCCTCCAGCGCGAGGGCGAGACGACGCCCTGCGGCCAGCGCGCGCTCGCCCGGCTCCGCGGCGCCGATGCGTCGGCCGCCGCCGGAGCGTGGCAGGGCGTCCCATCGCATCGTCACCGACGGCCCTGCCAGGGCGGCCTCAGCCTCGCGCGTCAGCTGCCGCGCCGCCGCGATCTCGATCGCCGTCAGCCAGGGCCGGCCGTCAGCATCCCGGTGTCGGGCCAGCCAGTCGACGGAACTCAGCGCCAGGTTGGCGGCGCAGGTTCGGCTCCGGCCTTCGGTTACAAGTGCGCGCCGGCCCTCGATCATTCCCGGGCGCCCTGGCGGCGGCGTCGCCGCCGGAGCCCGTTCAGCCGCGCGCGCGATCCAGCCGCCGCCCGTCCGGACACGCAGGCCCGGTCGTTCGATCAGCTGCAGGAAGGTCGCCTCATCAAGAAGCTGCTGGACGCGAGCGTCTTTCCGGGTGCCGATGCGGAGGGCGTAGCCGGCGGGTACGGCGTCCAGCCAGGCGCCCCGACGCGCCAGAAGCCGACGCGCCCGGGCGACCGGATCGACCCGGCTCATGCCTTCAGCTCGCAGGCCGGGACCTCCAGCACGTCGCGCACGAAGCGTTCGAGCCGCTCCATAAGGATGTCCACCAGAGGCTCGTCCCGTTCGTCTTCTCCCCAACGGCAGGCCTTGGCGGCCGTCGTCCGGTTCAGGCCAAAGGCAAGTCCGACCCTCTCCACGGGCCAGTCGTAGGTCACGTGGGCCAGATACATGGCCATCCAGCGCGCCTTGCATTCCCTGCCCTGAAGCCGTGTCCGCGTGTTCATTCGCTCAGCCGGAATGCCGGTTACCGCCGCGATGACCTGCAGCGCCAGACTGGCCCGTATCCGGTCTCCGGGGAGCGCCGGGGCGCGGTAGTTGTCGTCCATCGTCCATCTCCTCAGACGCCGCCGGTCATTGTTCGCCGGCGGTCGTGACGGAGGAAAATAATCCTATGATACGTCGAAAACGGTCGCATCACCGATGGGTGGGAGAAAAAGTTCGAAAGCTTGACTCGGGACTCTCGACGGCGATTCGCAAATCAGCCTAGATTCGCCATTAACCAATCGCATTAACCCTTCTTAAGGTTTTAAGGGGTTAACGTTCGAACAAGGTTACCCGGAAACGGGACAGTTACCTATAAAGCCAAGCTTTGCCTGGAGGGGCATGAATGCGCGTCCTGCTTATCGAAGACGATCACGCGACCGCGCAGAGCATCGAGCTGATGCTCAAGTCGGAAGGCTTTAACGTCTATACGACTGACCTCGGCGAAGAGGGCATCGATCTGGGCAAGATCTACGACTACGACCTGATCCTGCTCGACCTGAATCTGCCGGATATGAACGGTCTGGAAGTCCTGCGCCAGCTGCGCGTCGGCAAGGTCAATACTCCGGTGATGATCCTGTCGGGCACCAGCGAGATCGAGACGAAGGTGAAGACCTTCGGCGGCGGCGCCGACGACTACATGACCAAGCCGTTCCACAAGGACGAGCTGATCGCCAGGACCCACGCCGTGGTTCGACGCTCGAAGGGCCACGCCCAGGCGATCATCCACACCGGCGAGATCGCGGTGAACCTGGACGCCAAGACTGTGGAAGTGAACGGCCACCGCGTCCACCTGACGGGCAAGGAGTACCAGATGCTGGAGCTGCTCTCGCTCCGCAAGGGTACGACCCTGACCAAGGAAATGTTCCTGAACCACCTGTACGGCGGCATGGACGAGCCCGAGCTGAAGATCATCGACGTCTTCATCTGCAAGCTGCGCAAGAAGCTGGCGACGGCTGCGGGCGGCAAGCACTATATCGAGACCGTCTGGGGCCGCGGCTATGTCCTGCGTGACCCGGCCGAAGGGTCGCAGCCGGCCTCCGCCGCCGCCTGATTCTCCGGACAACCGACTACCGAAACGCCCGCCGGATTTCCGGCGGGCGTTTTCGTCTGTACGGACCTGTCCGGGCGGGGCGCGGCTCCCTGTTCCGCGTGGCTTCGCTTCGTGTCGAGTCCTGACAGGGAAGGAAAAAGGGCGTCGTCCCGAAAGACGACGCCCTCCTGATCAGGCGTTCGCTGCGTAGCCCTTGCCGCCGTTGGACGGCTTGCGGCGACGGGGGCGACGCTTCATTTCGCCAACCGGCTTCGGGTCCTTCGCGGGCGTGGACATGTGGCGCGGGTCGTTGTTCGTCTGACGCCCACGGTCACGGGCCATCGGATCGAACGGGCGTTCCGGCGTCGGTCGGGCGTCTGCGGCCCGGCCCTTGCGGACGCGGTGCGGCTGACCGCCGCCCTCCAGCTTGACCCCGTCGCGACGCGGGTTGCGCGAACGGGTCTGCTGCTGGCGATCGCCACGCCCGTCGTCCGGCATCGAGGCCTTGGCCTTGACGCCCGACGCCATGATCGACTGATCCAGCAGGGCCAGCGACTTGTCGTTGCGGCGATCGGCGGAAGGGATTTTCTGGCGAGTGACCTTCTCGATGTCCTTCAGCAGCTTCATCTCGTCGCCGGCGACGAAGCTGACGGCGGATCCGTCCTTGCCCGCGCGGGCCGTCCGGCCGATGCGGTGGACATAGGCTTCCGGCACATAGGGCAGCTCGAAGTTCACGACATGCGAGACGCCGTCCACGTCGATGCCGCGCGCGGCGATGTCGGTGGCGACCAGCACGCGCAGCTTGCCGGCCTTGAAGGCGGCCAGAGTGCGCTCACGCTGCGGCTGGCTCTTGTTGCCGTGGATGGCGCCGGCCTCGACCCCGCCGGCTTCAAGATAGGCCGCGACCTTGTCGGCGCCGTGCTTGGTCTTGGTGAAGACCAGGCAGCGCGTGTACTCCGGATCGGCGAACATTTCGGTCAGCAGGGCGCGCTTGCGGCCTTGCTCGATGTGGATGACCGACTGGTTGATGCGCTCCACGGTGGTCGATTGCGGCGTGACCTGGACCTTGACCGGGTCCTTCAGAAGCTCGCCGGCCAGCTTGCCGATTTCCGACGGCATGGTGGCCGAGAAGAACAGGTTCTGACGCTTGGTCGGGATGCGGCTGACGATCTGGCGGATCGGCTTGATGAAGCCGAGGTCCAGCATCTGGTCGGCCTCGTCGAGCACGAAGATTTCGGTGGCCGACAGATCGAGGTTCTTCTGCTGGATGTGGTCCAGCAGGCGGCCCGGGGCGGCGACGAGGATGTCGAGGCCCTGGTTCAGCGAGCGTTCCTGCCCGCCGTACTTCACGCCGCCGAAGATCACGGCGACGCGGAAGCCAAGGTGTTTGCCATAGGCCTTGAAGCTCTCGCCGATCTGGGTGGCCAGTTCGCGCGTCGGCGACAGCACCAGGCAGCGGGTGGTGCGCGGCGCGGGCGCGACGCGGTTGGCGGCCAGGCGATGCAGGATCGGGAGGGCGAACGCCGCGGTCTTGCCGGTGCCGGTCTGGGCGATGCCCAGCAGGTCCTTGCCGGTCATGACCGACGGAATGGCCTGCGCCTGGATCGGGGTCGGCGTCGTATAGCCTTCCGAAGTCAGCGCCTGCAGCAGGGCCGGGTTCAGGCCCATGGAGTCAAAGGTCTTGTTGCTCACGGAGCATCTTCTTTCGCATGCGGCGGACACTTTCGTGGGCGCGCGGTCAGAAGGCTCCGCCTTCTCGACCCGACGCGCGCCAGGACAGCGCACCGCCAGTCCCGATAAAGCTTCCGGATGAAGCCGTCGGGGTGGATCGGGCGCCGCCCCGCGTGTCCGGGCAGCGAAATGATTTTGAGGGCCGGCGGCTTCTACAGACAGATCTTCAAGTCGGAAGACCCACACGCGCTGGAGACGCCGGAAATCGCGGTTGTGCGATGCAGCACGAGATGGGCGTCAAAGGTGGCCAAGTCAAGGCGGCGGGGGCGCCGCCGCCTCGATCCATAGCTCAGTGTGACCCGTTCAACATGCGGTAGACCGCTTCGTAGCCATTCGCTTCCGCGAAGCGCAACGGCTTGACGCGTTCGACAAGGATCTCCCCGCGGGGCGTGTTTCCCGCTTCGATCAGGCCGATCACCTCGGCGGTGTAGTCGGCCAGCGGCATGGAGTTCGGGTTCTCGGCGTGACCGGGCATCAGGTCGGTGGCGACGGCCGGCGGGGCGAGTTCCAGCACCTCGACCGACGTGCCGGACAGCTGCGTCCGCAGCGACTGGGTCCACGAATGGATGGCCGCCTTGGTGGCGTTGTACGTCGGCGTCGCGACCAGCGGGATGAAGGCCAGCCCGGAGGTCACGGTCATCACGGTCGAGGCCGCCTGCGCTTGCAGATGCGGCAGCAGGGCCATGGTCAGGCGGATCGGCCCAAGCAGGTTGGTGGCGATGGTCGCCTCGGCCGTCTCCAGCGAGAAGGGCTCGGCGGTCAGGTCCTCCGCCTGCATGATGCCGGCGTTGTTGATGAGGACGTTCAGGGCAGGGTGGTCCTTCGCGACCTGCGCGGCGAAAGCCGTGGTCGCGCCGGCGTCGGCGACGTCCAGCGTGGCCCAGTCCATGCCGGGATTGGCGTCAACGACGGTCTTCAGCGGGCTTTCGCGACGGCCGGTGATGATGACGCGGTTGCCGCGCGCGTGCAGCGACTCGGCCAGCGCCCGGCCGATGCCCGTGCCGCCGCCGGTAATCAGGATGGTGTTGCCGGTGATATTCATGCTCGGGGCTCCTGTTCCGTGCGCGTGCGTTCGCGCTGTCAGTCAGGTATGACGGTCACTCTCCATTGGAAAGTAGGCACCGAAAGTCGCCATACTTACGGCCAGGGAAGATTTGGATATGACGGCTTTCCCGCCCGCCAAGATCGCGCATCCAGAAACCGGCGAGCGGGCCGATCCGCGCGTGGAGGCCCTCGTCAACGAGGTCATCGGCCGGGTTGCGGACAAATGGACCATGCTGGTGCTGGAGGTACTGGCCGAGCATGGTGAAACCCGTTTCACCCGTATTGGCGAACTGGTGGGCGACATCAGCCAGAAGATGCTGACCCAGACCTTGCGGGCGATGGAGCGCGACGGTCTGGTGATCCGAACCGTGCACCCGGTGATCCCGCCGAAGGTCGAATACCGGCTGACCGATCTGGGCGTGACTCTGGCGGAAGCGTTTTGCGGCGTGTGGACCTGGGCCGAAACCCATATCGATCGCATCGAGGCCGCCCGCGCAGCTTACGACGCGCGCTAGCCCAGCAATCCGACTGCGAGGTTCACCGCCAGCGCCAGAATGACGGTGTTGAAGACGAAGGCCGTGATGCTGTGCACCGTCGAGAGCCGGCGCAGGCCTCTGTCTGCGATCTGCACGTCCGCCGTTTGCGAGGCCACGCCGATGATCAGGGCGAAGTGCAGGAAATCCCAGTAGTCCGGCGACCCGTCGCCTGGGAACAGCAGGCCGGCGCGGTCCCTGCCGTCCGCGCCGGCGCTGTAGAAGGCGTGGGCATAGTGAAGGGCGAAGATTGCGTGCACGAACAGCCATGACAGGGCGACGGTGACAAGCGCGAGGATGGCTTCCGGCGCCGGACCTTGGCCGCCGCGGGCCTGAGCGGCCTCGCCGACGACGCCGATCACGCTGGCTGTCGCCGCGATCAGGGCCAGCGGGAGGATGGCGGGTCCGGCCTCGTCCAGCGCCGCCGCGCGGGTGCGGATCCGGTCGGGCGTGTTGTGGCGGATGACCAGCACCAGCGTCCCGATGAGGAAGACCGCGACGCCCGCGTCCCAGCCCAGCACCAGCCGCGAGGTCCAGCCGCCACCGACAGACCAGAAAGCGCTGGACGCGGCGATCATGGCCAGCAGTCCCAGCGGCCAGTGCAGTCGGATCATCGTCGGTCGCATCGCCATCCTGGCACCATGCCAGAGGTTTCAGGCCTCGACGATGGTCGGCGCCGCAAATGCGAAATCGGCCTCGACTTACCCCGCGTCATCACGGAATGTTACAGCCTGCCCACAGGAGACGCCTTCATGTCGATGACGCCACGCGCGGGATTGCAGGTCGCCACGGAACTGGCCGCCTTCCTTGAGGACGAGGTGCTGCCGGTCATCGATCTGGACGTCGAGCGCTTCTGGCGGGACGCCGCGCGTCTGCTGGAGGACGGCGCAGCTGGATGCCGCGCGATGCTGCAGGAGCGCGATCGGCTGCAGGCCGAGATTGATGCCTGGAACATCGCCCGCGAGGGCCGTCCGCAGGACCCGAAGGCGACCGCCGCCTTCCTGCGCAGCATCGGCTACCTGAAGCCCGAACCGCCGGAGTTTCAGGTCTGGACGAACAATGTCGACGAAGAAATCGCGACCATGGCCGGGCCGCAGCTGGTGGTGCCGGCGCTCAACGCCCGCTTCGTGCTGAACGCCGCCAATGCGCGCTGGGGCAGTCTGTATGACGCCCTGTACGGCACGGATGCGTTGGGCGATCTGCCGCGGCCCGGTCCTTACGACGGCGCCCGGGGCGGGCGGGTCGTGGCCAGCGCCGCCGCCTTCCTCGACGAAGCCGTGCCGCTGGCGGCCGGCAGCCACGCCGACGTGACGGCGTATGCGATCGCGGACGGTCGCCTGTCGCCGGCACTGGCAGAACCGGATCAGCTCGCTGGCTGGCAAGGCGCGACGGATGCGCCTCGGGCGATCCTGCTGAAGCACAACGGCCTGCACATCGAACTGGTCATCGACCCCGCCAGTCCGATCGGCTCGGCCCACCCGGCCGGCCTGTCCGATGTCGTGCTGGAAGCGGCCCTGTCGACCATCGTCGATCTGGAGGACTCCGTCGCGGCGGTCGACGCCGCCGACAAGGTCGCCGGCTATCGCAACTGGCTGGGCCTGATGCGCGGTGATCTCAGAGAGACCTTCGTCAAGGACGGCAAGACCCTGACCCGTACCCTGGCGCCGGATCGCGAATACACCGCGCCGGACGGCTCGACCCTGACGCTGTCGGGGCGCTCGCTGCTGTTTGTGCGCAATGTCGGCCACCTGATGACGACGCCGGCAGTCCTCCTGCCCGACGGATCGGAAGCGCCCGAGGGGGTGCTGGACGCGCTGGTCACGGCCGCTGTCGGTTCGATCGACATCCTGGGGAAGGGGCGGTTCCGCAACAGCCGGCCGAAGGAAGGTCAGGGATCGATCTATATCGTCAAACCCAAGATGCACGGCCCTGACGAAGCCGGGCTGACGAACGAGCTGTTCGAGCGGGTCGAGGACATGCTGTTCCTCGATCGATGGACCCTGAAGGTCGGCCTGATGGACGAGGAGCGTCGCACCTCGGCCAACCTTGCGGCTTGCATGTACGAGGTCGCGCACCGGCTGGTCTTCATCAACACTGGCTTCCTCGACCGAACCGGTGACGAGATTCACACCGCGATGCGCGCCGGGCCGGTGGTGCGAAAGGCGGAGATGAAGAGCCAGCCATGGATCGTGGCGTATGAGGCGCGCAACGTCGCCCTGGGGCTCAAGCACGGCCTGTCCGGCAAGGGGCAGATCGGCAAGGGCATGTGGGCCGCGCCGGATCGCATGGCCGACATG
This sequence comes from Caulobacteraceae bacterium, assembly GCA_052441165.1. Classification (GTDB taxonomy): domain Bacteria; phylum Pseudomonadota; class Alphaproteobacteria; order Caulobacterales; family Caulobacteraceae; genus Brevundimonas. Next base: position 10,574 of record JBQVQW010000002.1, read on the forward strand.
CTCGAGCAGAAGGCCGCGCATCCGAAGACGGGAGCCAACACGGCCTGGGTCCCGTCGCCGACCGCCGCCGTCCTGCACGCGCTCCACTATCATCAGACGGATGTCTTCGCCCTGCGCGACGAGATTGCGATGCACCAGGTCCCGGCGATCGAGGATCTGCTGACCATGCCTCTGGCCGCGGGCTGGAACTGGAACGAGGACGAGATCCGCAACGAGCTCGACAACAACGCCCAGGGCCTCCTCGGCTATGTCGTGCGCTGGATCGATCAGGGCGTCGGCTGCTCCAAGGTTCCGGACATCCACGACATCGGCCTGATGGAGGACCGGGCGACCCTGCGCATTTCGTCCCAGCACATGGCCAACTGGCTGCTTCACGGGGTCTGCGCCCGCGAAGAGGTCGAGGCCGCGCTGCTGCGCATGGCCGCGAAGGTGGACCAGCAGAATGCCGGCGATCCGGCCTACCGCCCCATGGCGACCGATCCGGGCGCCAGCCTCGCCTTTCAGGCCGCGCGGGCTCTGGTGTTCGACGGCGTGGACCAGCCGAACGGCTACACGGAACCCCTGCTTCACGCCTTCCGGTTGAGGGCGAAGGCGGCTTTGTGACCCAAGTTTAACTTGCCCGTCATGATCGAGGCCCACACGGTAATGCGATTACCGTAGGGGGCGCTTATGCTGACGATCGAGAACCTGACCCACGTTTATGGCAACGGGACCAAGGCCCTCGACGACGTTACGTTGAGCATCCCCAAGGGCATGTTCGGCCTGCTGGGCCCGAACGGCGCCGGCAAGTCGACGCTGATGCGCTCCATCGCGACCCTCCAGACCCCGACCTCGGGCTCCATCCGCTTCGGCGACATCGATGTAATCAGGACGCCCGAGCAGTTGCGCCGGGTGCTCGGCTACCTGCCGCAGGACTTCGGCGTCTATCCGCGCGTGTCGGCCTACGACATGCTCAACCACATGGCGGTGCTGAAGGGCATCGCCAACGGCAAGGAGCGCAAGGACACGGTCGAGGCCCTGCTGAACCAGGTCAATCTGTGGCCGGTGCGCGGTAAGGCCTTGGCGGGCTTCTCGGGGGGGATGCGCCAGCGCTTCGGCATCGCCCAGGCCCTGATCGGCAATCCCGAACTGATCATCGTCGACGAACCCACCGCCGGTCTGGACCCGGAGGAGCGCAACCGATTCCTCAACCTGCTGGCCGAGGTCGGCGAGAACGTCGTCGTCATCCTGTCGACCCACATCGTCGAGGACGTCACCGACCTGTGCCCGCGCATGGCCGTGCTGGCCGGCGGGAAGGTACAGCTGGAAGGCACGCCCGCCGAACTGATGCACAACCTCGAGGGCCGCGTCTGGCGCCGGGCGATCGACAAGGCCGAACTGGCCGAGTTCCGCACCCGCTACAACGTCATCTCCACCCGTCTGCTGGGCGGCCGCACCATTGTTCACGTCGTCTCTGACAAGAATCCGGGCGACGGCTTCGAGCGCGCCCCGGGGGGGCTTGAGGACGTCTATCTGGCGACCGTCGCCCAATCTCGCCGCGCCGCGGCCTGAGGCGCATCGTCATGTTCGGCAACATCGCCTCGTTCGAGTTCCGCTACCAGCTGCGCCAGCCGGCCTTCTGGGTCATCTTCATCGTCTTCGCCCTGCTGTCCTTCGGAGCGGTGGCCAGCGAGAACGTCTCGCTCGGCTCGGGCGGCAACGTCTTCAAGAACGCACCGTTCTCGCTGGCGATCGCGCACATCGCGTTCAACGTCTTCTTCATGCTGGGCTCCACGGCGATCGTGGCCAACGCCGTCGCGCGTGACACCTCGACGGGTTACGGCCCGTTGATCCTGTCGACGCCGGTCAGCAAGGGCTCCTACCTGTTCGGCCGGTTCTTCGGCGCCTTCGCGGCGGTGGCGCTCTGCTATCTCAGCATCTCGTTCGGCACCCTTCTGGGTACGACGATGCCGTGGGTGGATCCCGAGACGCTCGGGCCACTGCGTCCGTTCGACTATCTTTATGCCTATGGCGTCTACGGCCTGACCGGCCTGTTCCTGACCTCTGCCCTCTTCTTCATGCTGGCCACGGTCACGCGATCGATGATGGCCACCTATGTCGGCGTCGTGGCGGTCATCATTCTCTATCTGGCCACCAACGGGGTGCTGGGCTCTCGACCCGAGTTCGAGATCGCCCTGGCCTGGGCCGAGCCCTTCGGCTCGGGCGCCTATTCGCTGGCCACCAAATACTGGACCGCGGCCGAGAAGAACGCGATCAACGCCCCGCTGGAAGGCGTGCTGCTGTGGAACCGCGTGCTCTGGACCCTGGCTGGCGCGGTGATCCTTGCGGGGACCTATGCCCTGTTCAATCCGTCGCCGCGCGGCGCCAGGGCGAAGAAGGCCGAAAAGCTGCGCGCGATCACGGAGGCCGTTCCGGCGCCCGTCGCCGCCGCCGGCCGCCTGCCGCAGCCGACCCACGGCCTTCGCGCCGCCTGGGCCCAGCTGGTCTCGCGCACCGGTTTCGAGATGGCGATGATCTTCCGCAGCCCGGCCTATCTGGTCCTGCTGCTGCTGGGCTTTGCCTTCGCCATCGCCATGCTGTTCTTCACCGGCGAGATGTACGGCGCCCCGATCCTGCTGGTGACGCGAGTCGCCATCACCGCCCTATTCGGCGCCTTCTCGCTGATCTCGATCGTCATCGCGATCTATTATTCAGGCGAGCTCGTCTGGCGCGATCGCGAGCGCAAGACCCACGAGATCATCGACGCCTCGGCGGCCCCGGACTGGACCTTCCTGATCCCCAAGACCCTGGCGCTGGTGCTGGTGCTGTTCTCGACCGCCCTGATCGGCATTCTGGCAGGCGTCGTGACCCAGGCGATCAAGGGCTACTACGACTTCGAGCTGGGCAAATACGTCTTCTGGTACGCCATCCCGCAGGCCGTGAGCTTCAGCCTGCTGGCCGTGCTGGCGATCTTCGTCCAGGCCCTGTCGCCCAACAAGTTCGTCGGCTGGGCGATCATGGTCGTCTATCTGATCTCGACCATCGTGCTGAGCAACCTCGGCTTCGACCATCCGATCTATCAGTACGGGACCGGTGTCGCCGTGCCGCTGTCGGACATGAACGGCCGTGGTGATTTCGCGGGCTTCAACGCCTGGTTCGACCTGTACTGGACGGCCTTCGCGATCGTCCTGCTGGTCGTGGTCTATGGCCTGTGGCGACGCGGAACGGAGACCCGGCTGATGCCCCGGCTGAGGCGCTTTCCGCGCCGGCTGGCCGGCCCGGCAGGCGTCCTCGGCGGCCTGGCGCTGGCGGTGTTCATCGGCGCGGGCGTGTTCATCTACACCAACACCAACGTGTGGAACGAGTACCGGACCCGCAGCGCCACGGAACGGCTGCAGGCCGAAGCCGAGAAGACGCTGCTGCGCTACGAGAACGTGCCGCAGCCGGCGGTCGCGGACGTCCGTCTGGTGCTGGACCTGCATCCACACGAGCCGCGTCTGACGGCACGCGGGACCTATGTACTTGAGAACCGCACAAGCGAGCCGCAGGGAGAAATCCACCTGCGCTGGCCGGAGGAGCTCGAAATCCGTTCCCTCTCGATCCAGGGCGCGACGCTCCAGCGCGAGTGGCCGCAGTTCGACTACCGCATCTACCGCTTCGCCACCCCTCTGCAGCCCGGCGAGAAGCGCACCATGACCTTCGAGACTGTGATGGAGCAGCGTGGCTTCAAGGCCGGCGGCAACACCACGCGGATCGTCGACAACGGCACCTTCGTCAGCAACGCCGAGTTCGCGCCGAGCATCGGCATGGACCGCGCCGGATTGCTGACCGACCGAAGCAAGCGCCGCAAGCATGGCCTCCCGGCAGAGCTGCGTCCGGCGAAGCTGGAAGACGAAAGCGCCCGGGCCCGCAACTACATCGGCGCCGACTGGGTCAATGCGGATATCACCGTCACGACCGATGCCGACCAGACCCCGATCGCACCCGGCTACAAGGTGTCGGACGTCACCCGGGACGGCCGCCGCACGGCCCGCTTCGTCACCGACGCACCGATCCTGCACTTCTTCTCCGTGCAGTCGGCTCGCTACGAAGTGCTGCGTCGCCAGCACAACGGCGTCTCGCTGGAGGTCTATCATGATCCCCAGCACGCCCGGAATGCGCCGCGCATGATCGAGGCGATGCAGGCGTCGCTCGACTACTACACCCGCGCCTTCAGCCGCTATCAGTTCCGTCAGGCCCGGATCATCGAGTTCCCGGGCTACGCGAGCTTCGCCCAGGCGTTCGCGAACACCATGCCCTACTCCGAGGGCATCGGCTTCATCGCCGACTTCTCGGATCCCACGAAGATCGACTACGTCACCTACATCACGGCCCATGAGATGGGTCACCAGTGGTGGGCGCACCAGGTCGTCGGTTCGGATCAGCAGGGCATGACCGTCCTGTCCGAGACCCTCGCGCAATATTCGGCGCTGATGGTCATGGAGAAGATGTACGGGCGCGACGACATCCGTCGCTTCCTCAAGTTCGAGCTCGACAACTACCTGCGCTCGCGCGGCACGGAGCGGCTGGAGGAGTTGCCCCTGATCCGGGTCGAGAACCAGGGTTACATCCACTACCAGAAGGGCGGGCTGATCATGTATCTGCTCCGCGACCAGATCGGCGAGGACGCGGTGAACCGAGCCCTGCGCCGGGTGATCGCGCAGTACGCCTTCAAGGGCGCGCCGTACCCGCGCTCGCTGGACCTTCTGGCCGCCCTGCGCGCCGAGGCTCCGGCGGACAAGCAGGCCCTGATCACCGACCTGTTCGAGAAGATCACCCTGTACGACGTCAAGACGACCGGAGCGACGGCGACCCGCCGCTCCGACGGCCGCTGGGACGTCACCGTCACCGTAGACGCCCGCAAGCTCTACGCCGACGGCAAGGGCGAGGAGACCGACGCGCCGCTCAACGAGAGCTTCGACGTCGGCCTGTTCTCGGCCGAGCCCGGCAAGGGGCGGTTCGACGAGGACGATGTGCTTCTGTTCGAGCGCCGCCAGATCCGCACCGGCGTACAGACCCTGCGCTTCATCACGGCGCGCAAGCCGGCCTTCGCGGGCGTCGATCCCTACAACAAGTGGATCGATCGCAACTCGGACGACAACGTCAGGGCGGTGGACTAGGTCCGCCGCCCCACGGGGTCACCGCGTCCCGAACAGCCGGTCGCCCGCGTCGCCCAACCCCGGGACGATGTAGCCGTGGTCGTTCAGGCGCTCGTCGACGGCGGCCGCCCAGACCGGCACGTCCGGGTGCCAGCCGCGCAGGCGCTCCAGCCCCTCGGGCGAGGCGACCAGGCAGACGAAGCGCAGATTGGTCACGCCGCGCTCCTTCAGCCGCTCGATCGCCGCCACCGCCGTGTTGGCCGTGGCCAGCATCGGGTCGATGACCACGCACAGGCGGTCGGCGACGTCCTCCGGCGCGCGGAAATAGTATTCGACCGCGTCCAGGGTCTCGGGCTCGCGATACAGGCCGACGTGGCCGACGCGGGCGGACGGCACGAGGTCCAGCATGCCCTCGACCAGCCCCAGCCCGGCCCGCAGGATCGGCACGAAGACCAGTTTCTTGCCCTCGATCTTCTGGCCGGTGGTGGGGCCGACCGGGGTCTCGACCGGATAGGGCTCCAGAGGCAGGTCGCGCGTGACCTCGTAGCAGAGCAGGGTCGAGATCTCGCGCAGCAGCTGCCGGAACCGTGCGGTCGAGGTTTCCTTCGACCGCATGATCGACAGCTTGTGGGCGACCAGCGGGTGATCCACGACGGTCACGCCGTCCATCCTGAAAGCGGTCATCAGAACACGGTCCCGTCTGAAACGATGGTCAGGGGCGGTCCGCCGCCCGGTCTGCGCTCGGCGGCGGACCGGCGCCCGGCGGCCCAGGTGCCGCCCTCCAGCACGCTGGCCAGCGGCATGGCCTCGGCTGTCACGCCCAGCTCCTCGCGCACCAGCGGCGCGATGCGATCCAGCAGGGCCACGGTCATCGCACGCCAGCCGACCACCAGCGGATCGGAGACTTGCCACGGCCTGTCTGCATCCGCCGGGTCCTTCAGCGTCAGCACGCCGAGGTCGGTGAACAGGCCTCCGTTGCGGTACTCCGCCAGCCCTGTCAGTCCGTCGAGGTCGACGACCTCAAGTCCGGCGCGCTGCAGCGGTTCGACCAGGGAATAGCTGAGCCACTGGGACAGCTTGTGGATCGGCACGAGACCGCTCGTGGCGTCGTCCCGCTTCATCGCCGGATGCCGCCAGCAGTCCCCCAGATCGAGCCCGTCCAGTGTCAGTCTGTCCTGCCAGACCGGTCCCAGCGCCTCGAGCAGCAGTTCGAGGATGGCGGGGGCGGGGAGGCGGCCGTGGTCGGCGCGTGCGAGCAGAACGTCCGCCAGTCCGCCGGGCCGGGCGGTGTCCTTCGAGGCGTACAGATCGGTCCGCCTCAGACACTGGTCGCCCAGACGCCTCAGCAGGGCAGCGCGGCCGTCCAGCCCGACCAGCGGATTGTCGGCCGAAACCTGGAAGCCCGCCGCCAGATCGTCTGCCGACAGCCGCGCCAGCGCCTCTGCATCGACACGCAGTGAATCGCCGGCCGTGGCCGAAAAAACGCCGGCCTCGAACATCCGCAGCGAGGCGATCGCCAGCCCCTCGGACCGCGTGAGGGTCCGGCCGGTCCCGGCGTCCGTATAGGCCCAGCCCGGGCCGGAACCTGCGTCCAGCAACACCGACACGATGGCCAGGTCGAACTCTGTTCGAGCCCGCGGGGCCGCATCCGGCCAGTCGATCCCGTCCGCGATCGGTCCCCAAAGGTCCACGCCGTCGACCGCGAAATGCCGCCAGCGCGCGTGGAAGGGGACCGCCAGCGTCGGATACTGGTCGCGGATCACGGCGGCGACGTATCGGGCCGTCTCCGGCAGCCGGTCCAGATCGACCGTCCAGTGCTCCAGTCCATCCGCCAGGGCGATGGCCAGCATCTCATGCGCTCGTTCGCGGACGGCGGCGGGGTTCAGCAGGCCCTTTGCAAGCAGGATGGGCGCCTGCGCGGCTTCAGAACTGCTCAAGATCGCGGCCCACCACCCGGGTCAGTTCGTCGGCCGACTTGGCGCCCTCGGGCGTGAAGTAGCCGGCGGCCTTCTTGGCCTCCATCTCCACCGAGGCGTCCGGCGGGATCAGATAGTCCGGGATCGGCACCCGCTCCCCGATCTCGATGCCGCCGCCGGTGATGGCGTCGTGCTTCATGTTCGACATGGAGACGAAGCGGTCGATCTTCGTGATGCCCAGCCAGTGCAGGATGTCCGGCATCAGTTGCTGGAAGCGCGCGTCCTGCACCCCGGCCACGCATTCGGTGCGCTCGAAATAGGTCGCGGCCTGGTCGCCGCCCGGCTGGCGCTTGCGGGCGTTGTAAACGAGGAATTTCGTCACCTCGCCCAGAGCCCGGCCTTCCTTGCGGTTATAGACGATCAGACCGGCCCCGCCGCTCTGCGCCTCCTGCACGCACTCCTCGATTCCGTGCGTCAGATAGGGTCGGCAGGTGCAGATGTCCGAGCCGAACACGTCCGAGCCATTACACTCGTCGTGCACCCGGCAGGTCAGCCGCCGCGCCGGGTCCGGGATCGCGGCCGGGTCGCCGAAGATATACAGGGTGATGCCCCCGATCGGCGGCAGGAAAACCTTGATGTCGGGGCGTGTGACCAGGTCGGCGTACATGCCGCCGGTCTGCTCGAAGAGAGTGCGGCGCAGGGCGGTTTCGCTCACGCCAAACCGCTCCGCGATCCCGGGCAGATACCAGACCGGATCGATCGCCGCTTTGGTCACCGCCACGTCGCCGGTGTCATGCACGATCTGGCCGTCCACCTTGATCCGGCCGGCAGCGATGGCCTCATTGATCTCGCCCAGTTGCAATCGGGCCCTGGTCACCGCGATGGTCGGGCGGATGTCGACGCCGTCGCGCAGTTCATCGGCGAAGTCCTCGGCCACCCGCGCGCCCCAGGGGTCCAGCGAGACGATCTTGCCGGGGTCGGTCCACTGCGGGAACGGTCCCATCTCGGCCGTGGGCGACGTATTGGTCAGGTCCGGCCGGTTGGTAGCGCTCATCGCGCCTGACGAGACCGCCAGGGCACGATAGACGGAGTAGGCCCCGCCGTGGGCGCCGATGGCGTTGCGGTCGGCTCCCGCGTTCACGGTGCCGATCACAGGCCCCCGCTCGCGGGCGGTCGTGGCGCCCCAGTGGATCGGAAAGCGCGATGCAGTCCCTGCGCCGGGGTGGGAGTTGAGCCGAATATGGCTCGGTCGGTTCGACATGTTTCCTCACTCGTCCCGGCTTGTTGTTTTTCTTGGGCCGGACTCATCAGGACACACCCGGAACGGGAGGTTGTCCAGTGTGTCGTGAAGCGGCTCTCTGTGAAGCGGGCTCTGGCCCCGCGGCAAGCTTTCGCTTGACCGCCGCCCGGTCCCGTCGGCTGATCGGAGAATGACGGCAACTCCGAACGAATCCGCAGTCGTGGTTGGCGCCTCCGGCGGCGTGGGCGCAGCGCTGGCCGATGCGGTGCGCGCGTCCGGGCGGTTTGCCTCGGTTCACGCGCTGTCCCGGTCGGGCACGGGTCTGGACCTTGCGGACGAGACCTCGATCGCGGCGGCCGCTGCCGCCGTCGCGACGGGGCCTGCGCCGACCCTGATCCTCGTCGCCACCGGCGTCCTGCACTCGGGGTACGAGCCGGAGCGCAGCTATCGGACTCTCGATCCCGAACACATGCAACGGGACTACCGGATCAACACGATCGGGCCGGCGCTGGTCGCCAAACATTTCGCGCCGCTGATGCCGCGCGACCGGAGAGGGGTTTTCGCGGCCCTGTCCGCCCGCGTCGGTTCTATCGGAGACAACCGGCTCGGCGGCTGGCACAGCTATCGGGCGTCCAAGGCTGCTCTGAACATGGTCCTGCGCAACCTGTCGATCGAGTTGGCGCGAACCCATCCGCTCGCGGTGGTGGCCGGACTGCATCCCGGCACGGTAAACACGTCCCTGAGTGCGCCCTTCCAGCGCGGAGTGAGGGCCGACCGTCTCTTCACGCCCGAGTACTCCGCCGCCAGCATGTTTGCGGTCCTCGACGGCCTCGACCCCCGGGACAGCGGCGGCGTATTCGCTTGGGACGGCGCGCGGATCCCGGAATAGACGCAAGCCCGGGCACATATTGACTTTGTCGCACAGTATGCGCCATACACTGTGCGACACACACTATGTGACAGACAGGCGAGCCTGATGAGCCTCGACGCTGAACTTTTCGAATCCATGCGGCTTGAGCTGCGGCGCGGCTCGCTGGTGCTGGCGGTGCTCGCCTGCCTCAGGACCGAGCGCTACGGCTACACCCTGCGTCAGGCGCTGGCGGCCGACGGGCTGGAGATGGAGGAATCCACCCTCTATCCCCTGCTGCGCCGGCTCGAGAGCCAGGGGCTGCTGGATAGCGAATGGCGCGAGGAGGAGAAGCGGAAGAAGCGCTTCTACCGCCTGTCGCCGGGCGGCGCGTCGATGCTGACCGCGCTGACCGCTGAATGGCGGGGCATCAACGCCTCGCTGGACAAGATTCTCTGACAATCGATCGACTGGAGGGATGGGGATGACCCTGACGGAACGATACCTGAATGCGGTGGCGGCCCAGCTGCCGAAGGACGAGCGCGAGGACATCATCGCCGAGCTGGCCGAAGAGATCGCCGCCCGTCGCGAGAGCCGCGAGGATGAACCGGGCCGCGCGCTGACCGAAGACGAGGAAGAGGCGCTGCTACGCGAGATCGGCCACCCGCTCACGGTGGCTGCCCGCTACGGCAAGGGCCCGCACCATGTCGTCGGGCCCGAGCTGTTTCCGTGGTGGATGTTCGGGGTGAAGGCCGGCCTCATCGTCATGGCCGCAATCGTCGCGCTTGGCGCCGTCGTCCGGGTTGTCGTCGGCGACGTCGAGGTCGGCCGGGCGATCGGGCAGGGCTTCCACAGCCTCTTCAACGGGGCGATCATGCTGGTCGGCTTCGCCACCATCGCCGGTTTCATTTTCGAGCGGCAGAAGGATCGGCCCGCCTTCATGCGCGAGTGGCGTGTGAAGGATCTGGGGGTCTTCGAGTTCGGAGGCGGCCTTGACGCCGACCGGGTCTCCCGCGGCCTTCAGCAGGGCGACTGGAGCGGGGCCAAGGCCTTTGGCGTCACGTCGAAATCCTCGCCGGTGGTGCGCGGCCTGGCCAGCGCGATCGGGGTCGGCGTGGTGCTGCTGTGGTGGATCGGCTGGCTGCCGCTGACCCACACCACGCCGGAAACCTTCGGCGCCATCATCGGCGACGTCGACTACGGCCGCATTCTCCGCGAGCTGCATACGCTGCTCTACTGGCCCGTGATCGCGGTGCTGCTGGTCCGCATCGCCTTCGACCTGACGCGGGCGGCCTATCCGGAGGGCGTGCGCTTCACGGCCATGGGCGACATCGGCTTCGGCCTCGCGGAGGCGGCGTTGGGCGTCTGGCTCTGGACGGCCTCGCCGCTCTCACCGGTGATCTACGAGCCAACGGTGGCCGATGTCGTCGACCGGGTGCGGAACATGTTTGGCGCCGGCTGGTGGTCCGTGGCGGACATCGTCATGCTGATCGTCCTGTTCGGCTTCATCAGCGCCGTATTCCGGGTCCTGCAGGCCATTGGCCGCCTGATAACCGGCAAGGCCTGACCCGGAGATCTCTGGGGTCGTTGCACGCCCATGTCCGAAAACCGCGAGACTTTCGGCATGGGCGGGCCCATCTTCGCGGCATGGAAAACGCCAGCGAACTGGATCAGGAGGCCTGCTATCGTGCCGTGCTGACGCGCGATGCGCGGTTCGACGGCCGGTTCTTCGGCTGCGTGAAGAGCACGGGCATCTACTGCCGCCCGGTCTGTCCGGCCCGGACTCCCAGGCGTGAGAACATGGTCTTCGTCGTCACCGCCGCGGCGGCGGAAGAGGCCGGCTTCCGCGCCTGCCTGCGCTGCCGGCCCGAGACGGCGCCCGACATGGGCGCCTGGCGCGGCACGTCCAATACCGTCAGCCGGGCGCTGGCCCTGATCGAGGCCGGGGCGCTGGACGGCGGGGATGTGGACGACCTCGCGGGTCGGCTGGGCGTCGGCGAGCGTCATCTGCGCCGCCTGTTCCGGCAGCATCTGGGCGCCGCCCCGGTCAGCGTGGCCCAGACCCGGCGTGTCCTCCTGGCCAAGGCCCTGATCCACCAGACCGATCTGTCCATGGCGCAGGTGGCGCTGGCTTCCGGCTTTGGAAGCGTCCGCCGCTTCAACGAGACCTTTCAGGCCCTTTACGGACGCCCGCCCTCGACCCTTCGCCGCCACGGCGAACGGGCGCACGAGGGCGGGGTGATCCTCAGCCTGCCTTACCGCCCGCCCTATGACTGGGAGGCGATGATGGCGACCCTGATCGCGCGGGGGGACAGCGTCACGGGCGCGCGCTGGAGCCGATCTCTGGATCGCGCCGCCGACGGCGCCGAGGGCCGGGTCACGGTCGAGCCGGCCGCTCCCGGGCGGGTGTCGGTCTGTGTCGAGACCGCCGAGCTGAAGGCGCTGCCGGGGGTCCTCGCCCGTGTGCGCCGGGTGTTCGACCTGTCCGCCGATCCGGAAGCCATCGCCCGCGACCTGTCGGCCGATCCGGCGCTGGCGCCTCTGGTCGCCGCGCGGCCGGGCCTGCGTCTGCCGGGAAGCTGGATCGACGAGGGCGCCGAGCCGCCGAACGACCGGCTGAACGATGACAGCCTGACACAACGGGCCGAACGCTGGCGACCGTGGCGAGCCTATGGGGCGCTGCACCTGGCCGTCGCCGGTTCCCGGGTCGGACCCGGGTATGACGAGCGCCGAGCGAAGCCGAAGGAGACCGACGATGCCAAATGCGCGGCCTGAGACCCTGACCCTCGACCGCCTGACCACCCCGGTCGGCGAGGTGCTGCTGATCACCGGCCCCGAAGGCGCGGTGCGGGCGCTGGATTTCGCCGGTTACGAACCCCGCATGCACCGACTCCTTGCCCGCCATAGTCCAGGGGCCATCCTGACCGAAGGCCGGGGGCCCGAGCGGGTCCGCAAAGCGGTGCTGGCCTATTTCGAGGGTGACGTCCGCGCACTGGACGCCCTGCCGGTGAAGACCGGCGGCACCGACTTCCAGAGGTCCGTCTGGGCCGCCTTGCGCGCCATCCCGGTCGGCCAGACTCGCAGCTACGGCCAGTTGGCCGCCGCCATCGGCTCACCCAAAGCCGTCCGCGCGGCCGGCCTCGCCAACGGCCAGAACCCCATCGCGCTCATCGTGCCCTGCCACCGTGTGATCGGCGCCAAGGGGACCCTGACCGGATATGCCGGCGGGCTCGAGCGCAAGCGCTGGCTGCTGGCGCACGAGGGCGTCGGGACGCGTCAGTCCTGAGGCGACCTGGTCTTGGCGGCGCGGCGATACGCCTGTCGGGCTGCGGCGCGAATTGCGGCCGCGGCGCTGCGCCTTTGAGCCAGCGTTGCTGCCTTCGTTGTCACGGACATGGCCGCCACCACGCCGACAAGTGGAGCCACGAACAGGCTCAGGCCCATCAGGGCCTGCTCGGCGACGAAGGCCGCATCGAGCATGATCGGCGCGTCGGATGTCAGGGCAGGCTTCTCGATCCGTGTCATTTGCTGAACAGATCCTCCGTGAAGGCGCGAACAGACTTAATCACTTCGGCCAGTATGAAAAGGCCGAAGACCACCAGATCGACGACCCAGATGGCGATCTCGGCGTACCGGGCGCTGGTCGCAAGCCAGGGCGGGGCGAGTCCCCGGGCCTCGAAGAAGTGAACGACGCCTGCGATCGCCACGGCGACGAGGAAGACGGCGATGAACGCCACTCCGCCGACGACAAGTTGGATCGAGAACGAGAGAAGCGCCGCGAACGGGCGGGAGATCGGAAATCCGGGCATGGGCAGACTGACCGAGACGCTTCGGGCACAATCCTTGCGGGTGCTGCGCGCCCGGTCAACCCGGGGAGCGATCATCCCCGGGACGCCTGCGTCGAATGCCGATCTCAGAACTTGTAGTTCAGCCCCACCTGGATGACCGGAAACAGGCCGTAGCCCTCGGTTTCCTCGGTAATGCGCTGGCTTTCGTCGCGTAGCCGGGCCTGGAAGGTCGCGTCGTTCGACAGGCTGCCGCCGGTCGAGGACAGCGCCACTTCCGGCTTGTCGCTGACGGCCACGCCGGCGATGGCGCGGAAGCCCCAGCGGCCGCTCCGATAGAAGGTATCGTCCCAGCCGATGCCGACGAAGGGCGACAGGTCCTGCAGCTTGACCGTCCCGTTCAGCGTCCCGACCTGCGATGGCGAATAGGTCTGGCCGCCGATCTCGACGGGACCGGTCGGCGTGGCGGCGAGGCGGATGTCGCGGTCGCCCATATAGGCCCCGCCGCTGATCATCAGACCGTTGGCCAGCGGGTGCAGGTCGACGAAGGCGCCCACGGTGTCGAACGCCAGCTCGGCGGTATAGTCGACGCCGTCGTAGCTTTCGTCCTGGTCGTGGTTCAGCCGGTCGATGCCGCCGCGCAGGGTGAAGATCGGACCCAGCTTGATCTGCGCCTCGACGCCCAGACCCGTGGTGCCTGCCGTCGCGCCTATGGCGACGCCCGGTTCGGATTGCGCATGGGCGGCGTTCAGCGGCAGCAGGCTCGCGCCGGCCAGAAGGACAATCGGGATCAGGCGCATTGGGGGGCTCCGGAGATGATCAGCCAGTAGCGCCACCGTCAGGGTTAAGATGGCGTTTCCCATGTCCTTCTGCCCGGGCGCTTGCGTTTCCCGGCAGTCGGCCTACATTCCCGTTCGACTTATGCTAACTTTGAGCATAAGTAGGGAGTGTTGCGGATGGCGGACGGAATGTTCGGACTGTCGAAAGAGCTTGAGCGGGAAACCGCGCCGGTCTGGGAGAAGGTCAAGGACCACGTCACGCCGATGGAGTGGCCGGCGCAGGCCGCGCTGATCAGCGAGATCAATGCGCTGAAGACACAGCGCGACGCGGTCATCCTGGCCCACAACTACATGACGCCAGAGATCTTCCACGGCGTCGGGGACTACGTCGGCGACAGCCTGGGGCTGGCGAAGGAAGCCGCGAAGTCCAAGGCGAAAGTGATCGTCCAGGCCGGCGTGCACTTCATGGCTGAGACCTCAAAGATCCTCAGCCCCGAAAAGACCGTTCTGATCCCAGACCTCAAGGCCGGCTGCTCGCTGGCCGAGGCCATCACGGGCGCGGACGTGCGCCTGATCAAGCAACGGTATCCCGGTCTGCCGGTGGTCACCTACGTGAACACCACCGCGGACGTGAAGGCCGAGACCGACATCTGCTGCACCAGCGCCAACGCCGTGCAGGTGGTCGAGTGGGCGGCCAAGGAATGGGGCGTCGATCGCGTCATCCTGATCCCCGACGAGTTTCTGGCGCGCAACGTGGCGGCCCAGACCAACGTCGGCATCATCGCCTGGAAAGGGCGTTGTATCGTCCACGAGCGCTTCACCGCCTCGGACATCGCCGACATGCGCGAGGCCTATCCGGGCGCTGAAATCCTCGCCCACCCCGAATGCCCCGAGGACGTTCTGTCCGCCGCCGACTTCGCCGGTTCGACCGCCGCCATGACCGACTATGTGGTGGCGAAGAAGCCGAAGCAGGTGGTGCTGATCACCGAATGCTCAATGGCGTCCAACATCAAGGGCGACGTACCCGAGGTGAACTTCATCGGGCCGTGCAACATGTGCCCCTACATGAAGCGCATCACCCTGCTGAACATCCGCGACTGCCTGCGCGACATGCAGTTCGAGGTCACGGTGCCGAAGGACATGATCGAGAAGGCGGCGCTGGCGGTGCAACGCATGATCGACCTGCCGCCGCCGTTGGTCCCGGCCCGATACGACCTGATCAAGGCGCGTCACCATGTGGCGGTGGAGCTGATCTGATGCACTACGTCCCGCCGGTTCGCGCCGTGGCGTCGGTCGACCGGAAGACCCTGCGGCTTATGGCC
This sequence comes from Caulobacteraceae bacterium, assembly GCA_052441165.1. Lineage (GTDB taxonomy): Bacteria > Pseudomonadota > Alphaproteobacteria > Caulobacterales > Caulobacteraceae > Brevundimonas. The sequence goes on from JBQVQW010000002.1 coordinate 25,580, forward strand.
CTGCTGGCCTTGTGGTCGCGGTCGGACAAGGCCAGATCGAAGGCATGAGCGACACCGACCTGCCCCCGCCTTCCACGCCGCGTCCCGGTCCGTGGGATCCTCGTCCTCAAGACGCCGTGGCGGCTCGCTCCGCACCGGTCGAACCCGGCCGCCCGCAGGCCGGGGAACCACCGCTCGACAAGGGCCAGCATCCGGCGTGGGCGATCGTCTCGACCCTGCTGCTGGGCGGCTTCATCTGGTACCTGACCGGCAGCCTGATCATGGTCGTGGCGCTGCTGTTCGGCCTGTTCGTGCATGAGTACGGCCACGTGCTGGCGATGAACCGTCTCGGCATGGGCCCGGCGCGGATCTACATCATCCCTTTCCTCGGCGGTCTGGCGAAGAGCCAGCGGCTGCCGCAGAGCGAGTGGCACGGCGTGCTGGTCTCTCTCGCAGGGCCCGCCTTCGGCCTGCTGGCGGCCATACCCTTCTACGGCCTGTATCTGGCGACCGGGCAGGGGGCGTGGCTGCAGGGCGTGTTCGTCGTGGCCTTCCTCAACCTGATCAATCTTGCGCCCGCGCCGCCGCTGGACGGCTCGAAGGCGCTCGGCCCGGTGCTGGCCCGCATCCACCCGATGGTCGAGAAGGGCGTCATGCTGGCCATCGGCGCGCTGGTGGTGTTCTGGGGCGTGTCCAACGGTAGCTGGATCTTCGCCGCCTTCCTCGCCATCGCCCTGATCGGCCACCTGCGTCGCGGGGCGTGGCGCCCTGAAGGGCGACAGCTGACCTGGAAGGAGGCCGGGCAGTCGGTCGGCCTGTTCGTACTGACCGCCATCGCCTGTGCCGCGGTCGGCTTTTCGGCCCTGATGCCGGGCGCGCCGAACGCGGCGGAGGCCTTGTCGCACGGCGCCGGTTTCTTCGAGTTCAACCGTTGACCACATTTCGTCATGACGGCGTCCTGATCATCGGCGGCGGTCTGGCCGGCCTGTCGGCCGCCTTGGAAACCGCCCCGCGCAAGGCGCTGGTTGTGACGCCGGCTCCCCTGCTGGAGGCCTGTTCCTCGGCCTGGGCGCAGGGCGGCATGGCGGCGGCCTTGACGATCCAGGACGACCCCGACCTGCACGCCTCGGACACCGGCCTTGCCGGAGCCGGACTGGTCGATCCTGACGTGGCGCGCAAGCTGACCGGGGCTGGTCGTGAGACCGTCGAGTGGCTGGCCGCCATGGGCGCGCCGTTCGATCGGGACGAGGATGGCGATTTCGCCGTCAGCCTCGAGGCTGCCCACTCCACTGCCCGCGTCGCCCGCGTCGGCGGCGATGGCGCCGGCAGGGCCATCCTGTCCGCTCTTGTGACCTCCGTTCGCGCCTCGCCGCATATCGAGGTCTGGGAGGATGGACGCCTGCGCGGCCTGATCCAGGACGCGGCGGGTCGGGTCTGCGGCGCCCTGATCCAACGCGGCGACCGGACGGTGCAGGTTCTGGCCGACGCCGTGGTTCTGGCCACCGGCGGCGCCGGAGGCCTGTTCGCTGAAACCACGACGCCTGCTGCCCTGATGGGCGAGGGCATGGCGCTGGCCTATGCGGCGGGCGCGGAGATCGTCGATCCCGAGTTCGTCCAGTTCCACCCGACCGCCATCGACGTCGGCCTCGACCCGATGCCTCTGGCGACCGAAGCCTTGCGCGGAGAGGGGGCGCGTCTGATCGACGGGCAGGGAGGGTTCCTGCTGGGTGCGGATGAGGACGCGGATCTGAAGCCCCGCGACGTGGTCGCCCGCGCGGTACACGCCGCCCGCGCATCGGGCCGGGGCGCCTTTCTCGATGCCCGCATGGCCGTCGGCGCCCACTTCCCGACCGCATTCCCCGCCGTCTTCGCCGCCTGCATGAGAGCGGGCATCGATCCGCGCGAAAGTCCGATCCCGGTCGCGCCGGCTGCTCACTACTGCATGGGCGGCATAGCGGCCGATCCCGACGGCCGCACCAGCCTGCCGGGCCTGTTCGCTGTCGGCGAATGCGCCTCGACCGGTGTGCACGGCGCCAACCGTCTGGCGTCCAACTCCCTGCTTGAGGCCGCCGCGTTCGGACGCCGCACGGGGCGCGCCGCCGCCGCCGCCCAACGGACGGGGGCGGGCAGGGCCGTCAGGCCGACCGTGGCTGCCGAGCTTTCCAACGAATCCCGCGCCAAACTGCGCCGGGCCATGAGCGACCACGTCGGCGTAATCCGCGATGCAGCCGGACTTTCACAGGCCCTCGAACTGATCGACCGCCTGGAGCGCGAGGCGCCGGCCGCGCCGGCCCTGATCGCCGCCCGCCTCATCGCCGCTTCCGCTCTCGCCCGGGAAGAAAGTCGCGGCGGGCACTATCGCGCCGACTTCCCCGAGGCCGCCGAACCTCGCCATACCCGCCTGCACCGGGACGCCGCTGTGGCCGTCCTCGCTGCCGAGTGACGGAGTCTTCCATGATCCGAGCCCTGCCCGATCTTGTGATCGAGCCTGTCGTGCGCATGGCGCTGGCCGAGGATCTGGGTCGCGCCGGCGATGTCACCGCCGCCGCCTGCATTCCGGACGGTGCGCGCATGAAGGCCGTCTTCGCCGCCCGCAAGCCGGGCGTGCTGGCCGGCATCCGCTGCGTCCCGCTCGCCGTTCTGGCGCTCGATCCCGACGCTTCCATCACGCTGAAGCTGAATGACGGTGACGCCTTCGAGGCCGGCGCCATGCTGGCCGAGGTCGAGGCCGACGCCCGCGCCTTTCTGTCAGCGGAGCGGACGGCGCTGAACCTGCTGGGCCGCCTGTGCGGCATCGCCAGCCTGACCCGCGCCTACGTCGACGCCGTAGACGGGACCACGACGCGCATCGCCGACACCCGAAAGACGACGCCGGGCCTGCGCGCACTGGAAAAACACGCCGTGCTGTGCGGCGGCGGGCTGAATCACCGCTTCGGGCTGGATGACGCCATCCTGATCAAGGACAACCACATCGCCGTCTGTGGCGGGCTGGCGGGCGCGATCCGCCGCGCAAAAGCCGCGGCCGGCCACCTGATGAAGGTCGAGGTCGAGGTCGACGGACTGGATCAACTCGACGAGGCGCTGGCCGAGGCCCCCGACGTCATCATGCTGGACAATTTCACCCTGCCGATGCTGCGCGAGGCTGTCGCCCGCACCGCAGGTCGAGTGACGCTTGAGGCTTCCGGAGGTGTGAATCTGGAGACGGTGCGCGGCATTGCGGAGACTGGCGTGAACGTCATTTCCGTGGGGGCGCTGACCCATTCGGCGGCGTCTCTGGATATCGGTCTGGACGCCGTCTAACGGCGAAATCTCGGAACGACCCCGACGTCGGATGGTTTTCTACCCGAAAGGAGAACCGTCATGACCCATGCGCCCCGCATTCCCAAAGAGCAGCGCAGCTTCGCCGATCGAGGCGGAAAGACCCTGGATGAAGCGCAGGCCGATCGTCGCGACCTGCAGACGGGCGCCCAGTCCGGCCAGCCCGGCGACGCGGACGTCAATCTGGACACCCAAGGCCGGTTCGGGAATCTGCGTCAGAACATGACGACGCAGTGGAAGACCCAGCAGCGCTGATTACGACGCCGTCGGCGTCGCTGCCGCATCTGCCGCGGCCGTTGCCGGCTGGGCTGTCAAGGCTGGCTGAACCGTGATCGCCGCTGCCCGGGCAGCAGGTGCAGTCGCCGGCGCGGGCTGGCGAACCGGCGCAGCTGCCGTATTCGCAGCCTCTCCGCCCTCCTGCTGGACCAACAGATTGTAGGCGACGGCGCCCGCTTCGCGCACCGGGCCTGTGGGATCCATGCTGGCCTGGACCAGACGCGGCTCTTCCGCACCCGAAGACGGGCGGGCGGCATAACGGAACGAGCTGCTTGAGCCCGCACGACCGCCGAAGCGATAGAAGAGGTGGTCGCCGACCTGCGTCACCCGCACCAGCGACGCGCCCCAGGAGGGCGAAACCGCGGTGGTGTGGAAGTGGGTGGAGTTGCCGACCGGAGCGAAGACCGAGCCCGACAGGGCGGCCGAGGCTACGTCACGGGCGCGGTCCCAGGCGGCGCGGTTCACGCGGCCGCGCATGGTGCCGTTGCAGGTAAAGCTGAACTGGCAGCCGGTGCTGCGGGCCGAGCCCTGGAACACCACGCTGCAGATCGATTTCGGGAAGGCGGGGTGCCGAACGCGGTTCAGAACCACCTGAACGACCGCGCGCATTCCCTCGCGCCCTTCGCCGCGGGCCTCGTAGTAGGCGGCCTGGGTCAGGCAATCCAGATCGCGCGATGCGTCCAGCGCATTGCCCAGACGGAAGGGCTGGGCCGCGGGCCCGGTCAGGCTCACGCGACGAAGTTCGCCGTCGCGCTGGCCGCGCAATTGTTCGAGACGGGCGGTCAGCAGTTCCGCCTGACGGTCCCTCTGGGCGCCGCCGGCCACCATGTAGGGATCATGTCGACGCGCGATCGTCAGCGCGCTTTCGTCCAGTCCGCCGGCCGCGGCGGCCAGCGCTTCCTCTGTGAAGCCCGCAGCCGTGGCGCCCTGGATGCGCTCGGCCTGATTCCGCAGTGTCGATGCCTTGGCTGCCGCGCCGCCCAGGTAGGCGCCGCCGACGGCCAGTCCAACCAGTGCGCCGAACGCCGCTGCGGCCGCGCCCGGACGGATCCGGGCAACACGGTCGGCAGGAGACGTCGCACGCGACTGCGAGGGGTTCGACAAAGGCTCAGTCCTGTTCAGCAGGGCGCAGCGCCGCCCCCGGATAGTCTCGCCGCCGGAGCCCTCTCTCAGGGCCATTCCAGCTGCAGTACCGACGCTCGGCGAACAGGCCTGCCGTCGGGGACGCGCCTTAAGCCAGCCATTTGTGGCGCGAATGTGGTTGATTCGCAAGAATCCATCTACGGGCAGAAACTGTCGCACGCTGCGGTGCATCCACGAGTTTACGCATGTGCGAAATTGTGAATACCGCAGAATATTATGGATCGAATACCGTATTTCTGATCATTCATGCGACATGAATCGGTCGCGCTGAAGTTCGATGATGATTGTGCGCTTGCTCGGACATTTTAATCGCGGCACGGATATTCCATCCGGACATCTTCCGGTGGTTATCCGGAACCGGATTCGCCACGGCTACGTTTGCAAGTCTCCAGTCCAGGAGAAGATCGCCATGAAACGCCTCGCTCTCGCCTTCGTATTGTCCAGCCTGACCCTGGGCGCCGCCGCCTGCGGGACCACGATCGAGCAGAAGGCCGCGACCGGAGCCGTCGCCGGCGCCGTCGTCGGCGGTCCGGTCGGAGCTGCGGTCGGCGGCGCTGCGGGGACCGCAGTCGGCCAGGCCCAGAAGCCGAACTGACAACCCAAGGGCCACAGTTGCACGGGCGCGGCGACTGCGGCGCCCGTGCAATCTTGCTTTTTGGCCCCATATGGGGTTAGCGGAGCCCGCTCCGGGCTGAGCGTGCTCGCCCCATGTTCGCGCATGACGTCCGCGCATCTGAAATCATCAAGGATACGACGACCCCTCGCATGAGAGATCTGAAACAAACCGGCTTCAACGACCGCATCTCCGCCCAGAAAGACGCCAAGGCGGCTCTTCTGGCAAAGTTCAAGCCCAAGGCCGCCGCTCCGGACCCGGAGTTCGAGAAGCTGGCCGAGAAGCGCGCCGCCGAAAAGGAAGCGCTGCGCCAGCAACACGAACTGGCCAAGGCCGAGCAGCGTCGCGAGAAGGCCGAGAGGGAAGCCGCTCGCATGGCTGCCGAGCAGGCGCTCCAGGACGAGGCCGACGCCGCCAAGCGTGCCGCCCGCAAGGAGCGCAAGCAACTGACCAAGGAAGAGCAGAAGGCGGCGCGCGACGCCCGTTACGCCGCCCGCAAGGCGCGTCAGCGCTGATCCCGACTGTCCGCCTGACCACCACGGTCAGGCGGTCGCGGTGTCTCCGCCGAGGGCTTTCGCCAGTTCCTCGCCCGAATAGGGCTTGCGCAGGAACGGCCATGGCGCGTCCTTCAGCGCCTCGTCCACGTCGTCGCCGGCATAGCCGGACGTCAGGACGACCCGCATGGCGGGCCAGCGCCCGGCGCAGGCCCGGGCCAGTTCGATACCGGTCATGCCGCCAGGCATCACCACATCGCTCAGCATCACGTCGAACGGTTCACGCTCCAGCGCTGCAAGAGCTGCGGGCGCGGTTTCGGCCGTCGTCACATCCATCCCCATGGACCTGAGCAGTTCCAGGGCGATCGCCGCCACTCCCTCGTCGTCCTCGACGAGCAGCAGACGCCGTCCGGCGACCGACTGCTCCGGCCGTGCCGTCGGCCCCTCCCGGGCCGGCGTCTCTCCCGCCTCGACGGCGAGCACCGGAAGATAGATGCGGATTTCCGTGCCGCGGCCGACGGTGGAAGCGATCTTGACCCCGCCGCCGCTCTGGCGGGCGAAGCCGTACACCTGGCTAAGACCCAGGCCCGTGCCCTTGCCGACCGGTTTGGTCGTGAAGAAGGGCTCGAACACCCGCCCCATGACCTCCGGGTCCATCCCCGATCCGTTGTCCGACACGCTGACGCAGATGTAATCGCCCGGCGCGACATCCGGAGCCTCGCCGGCCTTCACCTGTATCTGCCGGGTCTGGACGGTGATCCGCCCCCGATCGCACAGGGCGTCGCGCGCATTGACCACCAGATTGAGCAGCGCGGCCTCGAACTGGGCCGGATCGACATTCACCCGGGCGCCCCCGCGCTTCAGCTTCAGGTTCAGATCCACCGCCTCGCCGACCGCCCGCAGGAGCAGGGGCTCCCCCTGGCGGATCAGCCCGTTCAGATCGATAGCTTCCGGCCGCAGCGCCTGACGCCGCGAGAAGGCCAGAAGCTGGTGGGTCAGGCCCTCGCCACGACGCGCCGCCGCCAGCGCGGCGTCGCCCAGCTTGCGTATCCGACCGGTGTCCTCGGGCTTGCGCAGCATCATGTCGAGCGCGCCGATGACCACCGTCAGCAGGTTGTTGAAGTCGTGCGCGACACCACCGGTCAGCCGGCCGACGGCCTCCATCCGCTGGGCGTGCATCAGATCGGCCTCGGCCTTCGCCTTCTCCGCCAGCGCCTCGCCGACCCGTTCCTCCAGCAGTTCGTTGATCCGCTTCAGATCATCTTCCGCCTTCTTGGCATCGGTGACATCGATGTTGGCGCCGACATAGCCCTGGAACTGGCCGGAGCCATCGAAGCGCGGAATCCCCTCGCAGCGCAGCCACCTTCGACCCAGCTGCGGGTGCTCCACCTCCATCATCGCCTCGTAGCGATCGCGGTGATCGAGCGCTGTCAGGAAGTCGGCCTGCAGGGACTCCAGCGCGTTGGCGGTCATGATCGCCTGCCAGGCGTTCGCGATGTCCGCATCCGTCTGCACCTCGAAGAAGGTCCGGAAACGACGGTTGGCGAAGATGATCACGCCCGCCTCGTCGGTCATCCACATCTGCGCAGGCGCGCTGTCGGCGATGGTGCGGAAGCGGGTCTCGGATTCCCGCAGCCGCGCCTGGGCCTCGCGGATGTCGGTCACATCGAAGGCCACACCGACGAACCCGACCACCTCGTTGTCGGCCCCGAGGCGCGGACGCGAGAAGGACTTGAGCCAGCGATATTCGCCGTCCTGGCGCAGATACCGGGCTTCCATGGAGAAGGGCAGGCCGGTCGCCTCGCCGGCGAGGGATTCGCGGAGGATCCGCTCGTGATCGTCGCGATGGATCACGTCGCGCCAGTCGGCCAGGCGGGCGTCCTCGTAAGTGCCGCCATTGAACGCCACATAGGCCTCGTTGACGAACTCCCGCACGCGGTCCTGCCCGGTCACCCAGATCAGCACCGGAGCGGTGTCGGCGATGGCCCGGAAGCGTTCCTCGCTCTCGCGCACGGCGCCCTCGGCCCGGGTGCGTTCGATCTCCGTCCAAGTGCGGGCGGCGACGTCGCCCAGCAGGTTGACTTCGGCATCGGTCCACTGCCGGACCTCGGCGTTGTGGACATAGAGGAAGGCGCGCAGCCGACCGGCACGGATCAGCGGGGCGCGCATCAACGCACGGGTCTGCAGCCGCTCGAAAACGTCCAGCGCGCTTCGCGTCCGCTGATCTTTCCGTACGTCAGCGATGTGGATCAGCTGTCCATCGGCAAGATCCGCAATCAGATCCGCGCCGAGCTCCGCCAGGCTGAACTGGCCCTGCGCGCTGACGACGCCGGCGGTCCAGTCGCGGCTCATCGACACCAGCCCACGCTCCTGATCCACCTCCCCGTACCCGACCCGATCGACGTTCAGCTCGGCGCCCAGTGATCGCTCGACCTCAGCCATGATGTCTTCGGGCGTCGCCAGATCGCGGATCCGGTCATTCAGATCCAGCAGGAAGCTCTGGCGCCTCTCCTGCCTCTCGAGCGCGGCGATGGCGTCCCGGGTTTCGGTAATGTCGAACGACATGCCGACATAGCCGAGGAACCGGCCCATGGCGTCGAAGCGCGGATTGACGCCCACCTGCATCCAACGCCAGGCGCCGTCCGCGCGTTTGAAGCGGGCGTCGAAGCCGTAGGGGGAGTGGTCGATCCGCGCATCGGCCATGACTTTCAGAACGCTGGCCTGATCGTCCGGGTGCATCGTAAGACGCCATGAGTCACCCAGGATGGTCTCCGCAGGCTGACCGTAGAACGCGACCAGCGCCGCATTCACGAACTCGACCTCGGCCTGGGCATTGGTCATCCAGACGGGGGAGGGCGCGGTGTCGGCCATCAGGCGGAACCGGCTTTCGCTCTCGCGCAGGGCCGCCTCGGCTGCCTTGGTCGCGGTGATGTCGACCACCACGGCGATATGGCCGGTGATGCGTCCGTCGGGCATCTTGAGGGGGCGGAGGCTGGTCAGGGCCGAGACGGTCGTCCCGTCCGGCCGGATGTAACGCTTCTCGATCTGCCCCTCGCCGCCTCGGCGCGTGGTGTCCAGCACGTTCATGGTGCCGGCAACATCCTCCGGGTGGGTGACGTCGCGCGTCGTGATGCCGACCACCTGATCCTGACCCAGCCCGAGAATCTCGGCGAACCGGGCGTTGGCGCTGACGACCCGTCCCTGCAGATCGACGCGCGCTATGCCGGCCGAGGCCTGTTCGACCATGGCCCTCAGTTCGGTTTCAGTCTCGCCCACCCGCGTCGTCGAGGCGCGCAGTGCGCGATTGCTTCCGTCCAGGTCGCGGAGGGTTCTGCGCAGGGATGCCGCCAGGAAGACGCCGAAGACCCCGACGATGGCGAAGGTGGAGACGCCGATGAGCACGGTCGTCGGATTGAAGGCGATGAGCCCGTTCGCCATGAAACGGGCTACCAGAAGGCCGCCGACCATGCCGGTAACGATGGCGGTGTAGCCGGCGATCTGGCCGGCCCACAATGCTGCGATCAACACGCCCGGCAGCATGATCGTCAGACCGCTGGAGCCGCCGAAGACGGGTTGCAGGGCAACGCGCAGAAGCACGCAGAGCGCGCCGCACATCAGGCCTGTGAGCGCCGCATGGCTGGCCCGGTCCGAATTGGACAACGCCAGCCGCCTGAAGAACACGTCGGCCCCCAAACTCAACCACCCCCCACGCGCGCCCGTTCGCGCGACCTGTTGCAACGCTTCGGCCCGAAGCGCGTTCCCGCAGCGTCCCGAATGACGCGATAATGGCGTCGGTCGGCACCGATCGCCTTGCGGACGGGAGTGCGGACCCTACCTGCCGTTCGGGATACATCAAACACGATCAGGAGCTTCCATGACCGCGACCATCGACACCGGACTTTCGAAAGCCAGCCGCTCGGACGTGGCCGAGGCGCTGACCAAAGTCCTGGCGGACAGTTTCGCTGTCTATCTGAAGACTCACGGCTACCACTGGAACATTCGCGGGCCGGAGTTCTTCGGCTTCCACAATCTGCTTGAGCAGCAGTATCGCGATATCTGGGCCGCGCTCGACGAGATCGCGGAACGCATCCGCGCCCTGGGCGTGCTCGCGCCGCAGAGCTTCTCCGGTTTCGGCAATCTGACCTCGATCAAGGATGGCGATCCCGAGAAAGAGGCCCTGCCGATGCTCAAGGAACTGATGCAGGACCATGAAACGCTGATCGCGACCGCCCGGGCCGCCTTCGAAGTCGCACAGGACGCGGGTGACGAGGCCTCGGCGGATCTCGTGACCCAACGTCTGGCGGCTCACGAGAAGTTCGCCTGGATGCTGCGCTCCACCCTGGGCGGGCGATAAAGCTTGACCGAACGGCGCTTTTCCGCCTGAAAAGCGCCCCGCTTGCCGGGCATGTGTCGCGTCGCGTCGCGGCGCGCAGGGCGGCGCATGGGAGTTGGAATGGCCAGTGTCGACGGGACATCGCTGAAGCGGACGGTTCGCCGTTTCGCCGCCGCCGCGCCCGCCGCGCTGGCGGCATTCGGCGTCGCCATGGCCGCCAGTTCGACCCCGCGGCCAGAGATCGACCGACGCGTCGAACAGGTCCGCCAGCTGACCGGGGGTGATCTGTCCGACAAGGGGCTGGCTGCGATCACCGGCCGGATGACGCCGTCACAGCTGGCCCTCGCCATGCGCCACGATCCCTCCGAGCGTCAGCCCGCGCTGTACGGCCTGACCCCGGGCTGGGAGAGCCTGACCCTTGCCGGCAAGCCGACGCTTGCGCTGGGCGAGTCCGGTCTCGACGCCATGAAGATCAACGCCGCGACCCCGTACGCGGCCGGACAGCTACGCCCCGCCCAGCCGTTCGCCTTCCGCCCGGCCACCGCCGAGGATCGTCGCCGGGCGCTGCGTTGCCTGACGCAGGCCATCTATTTCGAGGCCGCGCTCGAGCCGACCGAGGGGCAGGAAGCCGTCGCCCAGGTCATCCTGAACCGCGTCCGCGATCCCAACTACGCCAACAGCGTCTGCGGGGTTGTTTTCCAAGGCGCCGAACGGACGACGGGCTGCCAGTTCAGCTTCACCTGCGACGGATCGATGGCCCAGACGCCGGTGCGCTGGGCGTGGGACCGCGCCCGGGTCGTGGCCGAGCGCGCCCTTGCCGGCCATGTCGCCGCCCGCGTCGGCACCGCGACCCACTATCACGCCGACTATGTCCACCCCTGGTGGTCGCCGACGCTCAACAAGCTGACCCAGATCGGCGCGCACATCTTCTATCGCTGGAAGGGGGTTTACGGAGAGCCGGCCGCCTTCCGTCAGGTCTATTCCGGTCGCGAGCCCGTCATCGACGAGGCGCGCTTCTCGCGTCCGCGTCTGCAACTCGCCGCCGCGACGGCCGAGGATGCCCAGGCCGCCATGGACCAGGCTTTGGCATCGGGCCAACCGACCATGCGGACCGTCGAGATCGACGGCCAGACCCGCGTCGTCGGCGTCGCCTCCCTGGGCGGCCGCCGTCAGGCCACGCCCCAGGATATCGCTTCGATCAACGCCCGCATCGCGGCCTTCGAAAGTCCGGCGCCGGCGGCCGCTCCGCCGACGGTCAGCGTAGCGCCCGGCGTGACCCCGATGGACGTCGAGGAAGTCGGTCGCCCGGCCAGCTGACGCAGGCCAAAAGGTCAAGCATTGCAACGCTTCAATCGAATCCGCATTGTTGTGTCGGATCAGGCGCGCTGCGCGGATTGAGGCAGACGTGCGAGACGAGACACCCATCATCGACAAGCACGCGGAGCGAAACCGGATCGCTGCGCTCAGAGCCTATGGGGTCCTTCATACCGCGCCGGAAGCCGACTTCGACGACATCGTCCGGCTCGCCGCACAAATCTGCGCCACGCCGACGGCCCTGATCAGCCTGGTCTCGGAAGACGAGCAGTGGTTCAAGGCTCGCGTCGGCCTGGATGCCTGTTCGACACCTCGCAATCTGTCCTTCTGCGACCACGCCATGCGGGGACAGGGTGTGATGGTCGTGACTGACGCGCGGCAGGACCCGCGCTTCGCCGACAACGCCCTCGTCACAGGGCCTCCCCATATTCGCTTCTACGCCGGCGCACCGCTGGTAAGCCCCGATGGCCACCCGCTGGGCTCCCTGTGCGTCATCGACAGCGTTCCACGTCCGGAGGGGCTTACGCCGCTGCAGGCGCAGACACTCGAGGTTCTGGCCCGGCAGATCATGGCGCAGCTGGAGCTGCGCAGGCTGCGAGGCGAGGACGCGGAAACGATCGAACGTCATCAGGAAGCCGATCGCGTCCACGCCGCCGAGATCGGTCGCCGCGACGGAGCGGATGCGCGTCGGGACGTTCGGGACATCGAGCTGGCGTCCATGACCCTGCAGTTGGCGGAAAGCGAGGCCCGCTTCCGCGCCATCGCCGATTCGATGCCGCAGATTGTCTGGTCGACCCTCCCGGACGGCTTCCACGACTACTATAACGCCCGGTGGTACGAGTTTACCGGCGTGCCCGAGGGCACCACCGACGGAGAGGCGTGGAACGGCATGTTCCACCCCGAGGACCAGCCCCGCGCCTGGTCCCGCTGGAAACACTCGCTCGAGACGGGCGAGCCCTACGAGATCGAATACCGCCTGCGGCATCGCTCCGGCGTCTATCGCTGGACCCTGGGCCGGGCCATGGCTATCCGCAACGATGCGGGTGAGATCATGCGCTGGTTCGGCACCTGCACCGACATCGACGACCTCAAGCGAATGGAGCAGGCCAAGGAGCTCCTCAGCCAGGAGCTCAGTCACCGGATCAAGAACATCTTCGCGGTCGTCTCGGCCCTGATCGCCCTGTCTGCCCGGCGATATCCGGAAGCCAAGGCCTTTGCGTCTGCCGTGCGTACGCGCATCAACGCTCTCGCGCGGGCGCATGAGTTCGTTCGTCCCCATACCGAAAGCTCGCGCCCGACCGTCGGGTCGATGACGCTTCACGCCTTCCTCGCCGATCTGTTCAAGGCCTATGCAGACGCATACGGAAAGTCCCGCGTCCGCCTGTCCGGCGACGACGCGACGTTCGACGATCAGGCCGCCACCTCCGTCGCCCTGTTGTTCCATGAACTCGCCACCAACGCCGCCAAATACGGCGCGCTTTCGGTTGACGAGGGACAGGTCGATCTGACCACGCGCCGCTCCGGAGATCGCTTCATCCTGACCTGGGAAGAACGGGGCGGACCGGCTGTTTCGGGCCCGCCGGAGCGTACCGGGTTCGGAACGTCTCTGGCGACCCTCTCGGTCGAGGGACAACTCGGTGGGAAGCTGGAACGAAACTGGCCTGAGACCGGTTTGCAGGTCGTTGCGGACCTCCCGTCCACCGCCCTGTCGCGTCGGAGGGCGGCCCTGAAGGTCCACTAGCCGACATTGGCCTGAAACCTGCATCAACCTCGTGCGTTGTCCGGGCGTCCGCCCGGTTTTCCTGCGCATATCAACACTGACCAGACCTCACTATCCGCCCATGACTGCCCGCATTCTCATTATCGAAGACGAAGCCCTGGTGGCGATGGAACTTCGGTTCGTGCTCGAAGACCTCGGCTACGAGGTTGTCGGCACGGCGGCAGACGCGCGCACGGCGCGCAACATGGTGCGCGAGACCGAGGTGGATCTGGCCCTGGTCGATATCCACCTGTCCGACGGTCCGACCGGGGTCGAGCTGGGGCGCGAGCTGGGCCAGGAAATGGGCGTGACCGTCGTGTTCATGACGGCGAACCCGGGCATGGTCCGCAACGGCGTCGCCGGCACGATCGGCGTCCTGTCCAAGCCGACCGACGAACGCGCGGTGCAGACCGCCGTCGACTACGCCCTGCGCCGCCGTCAGGGCCAGCCGGTAGATTACGCGCCACCCGGTCTCCAGCTCTTCGGCTGACGATGCCGTGAGCGCGCGGTTGCGGCTCGGCCGGTCCGCACCAGATGAGAAGCTCCCCGGAATGCAGGAGCTCCCCATGCAGAAACGCCCTCTCGGTCGCAGCGGCCTCGAAACCGCGCCCCTGATCTTCGGCGGCAATGTCTTCGGCTGGACCATCGACCGCGAGCGGTCCTTCGCCATCCTCGACGCCTTCGTCGACGCCGGCTTCAACGCGATCGACACGGCAGACGCCTATTCGCGCTGGGTCCCGGGCAATGTAGGCGGCGAGAGCGAGACCATCATCGGCGACTGGCTGACGGCCCGCGGGCGTCGCGATGACGTCCTGATCCTGACCAAGGTCGGCTCGCCGATGGGCCAGAACGGCGAGGACGATCGGTACGATTTGTCGTCGGGATGGATCGAGCGCGCGGTCGAGGACAGCCTCAGGCGTCTGCAGACCGACGTCATCGACCTGTACCAGTCCCACTGGCCCGATGACCGCACGCCGCAGGAGGAAACCCTGCGCGCCTTCGAGAACCTGATCCGGGCGGGAAAGGTCCGGGCCATCGGAGTCTCCAACCACACGGCCGAAGCCACCGCCGAGGCTCTGGCCATCTCCGAACGCGAGGGTCTTGCCCGCTACCAGACGCTCCAGCCGCACTACAACCTCTACAGCCGCAAGACCTTCGAGGGGCCGCTGCAGGACCTCGCCGTCGAACGCGGTCTGGGCGTCATTCCCTACTTCAGCCTCGAGGCCGGCTTCCTGTCGGGCAAGTACCGCAGCGCCGAAGACCTCAGGGGCACGGCTCGCGGCGGCATGTTATCGGACCACTTTGACGAGCGGGGCATCCGCATCCTGGCCACCCTGCGCGCCGTCGCCGACCGCAACGAGGCCACGCCTGCGCAGGCATCGCTCGCCTGGCTCCTGACCCGCCCGGCCGTCACCGCACCCATCGTCAGCGCGACGTCGCGGGAGCAGCTGAAGGACACGCTGAAGGCCGTGGAGCTGACCCTGTCAGCCCACGATCTGGCGGAACTGACGGAGGCGAGCGAGGGGTAGTCAGCGGTCGGTCGGTTCATCACGACGAACACAACGGACCACAAGGAACACGACGGGGCCCGCGCGCGCTTCATCTCCGGCTGGGAAGATCCTGCGCCATCAATGCAGGCTGAATCCCCTCACCAGACCCCGATCTTCTCCGCTTCCTTGTGCGTGATCGGGTGGCCCTCGGCCTTGTGGTCCTGTTCGGCGAGGAAGCGGACCGCCTCCAGCGCGGCCATACAGCCCATACCGGCGGCAGTGACCGCCTGGCGATAGACGTCGTCGGTCACGTCGCCGGCGGCCCAGACGCCCTCGATGGCGGTCGCGGCCGTCCCCGGCTTCACCACCAGATAGCCGCCCTGCTTGGTCTCCAGCTGGCCGTCGAACAGCTGCGACGACGGCGCGTGGCCGATGGCGATGAAGACGCCGTCGGCGCTGATCTCGCGCGTTTCGCCGGTCTTCACGTTCCTGATGCGAGCGCCCGTGACGTTCACGCCGCCAAAGCTGTTGGTCTCGCCCAGGATCTCGTCGATCGCGTTGTCCCAGACCACCTCGACCCTGGGATGGGCGAACAGGCGGTCCTGCAGGATTTTCTCGGCGCGGAACTCGTCCCGGCGGTGCACGACCGTCACCTTCGACGCGAAATTGGTCAGGAACAGCGCCTCCTCGACGGCCGTGTTTCCGCCGCCGACCACGATCACGTCCTTGTTGCGATAGAAGAAGCCGTCGCAGGTGGCGCAGGCCGACACGCCGAAGCCCTGGTATCTGGCCTCGCTCTCCAGTCCCAGCCACTTGGCCTGGGCGCCCGTCGAGATGATCACCGTCTCGGCCAGCATCTCGGTCCCCGAGTCCAGCGTCAGGCGGAACGGACGTTGCGACAGGTCGGCCTTGACCACGATGTCGTGGATGACCTCGGTGCCGACATGCTCGGCCTGCTTCTGCATCTGCTCCATCAGCCAGGGGCCCTGGATGACGTCGGCGAAGCCCGGATAATTCTCAACGTCGGTGGTGATGGTCAGCTGCCCGCCCGGCTGCAGGCCCGCGATCACAACCGGCTGCAGCAGCGCGCGCGCGGCATAGATGGCGGCGGTCCAGCCGGCGGGGCCGGAACCGATGATGGCGACACGGACGGTACGGGGAGTGCTCATGCGCCTATTTAGGCGCTGATTCCGGGTTTCGGAATGCTAGTCTGGGCCGACGAACACGGGAGTCGGGGATGAAGAAGAACAAGAGCGCGGCCTTCCTGCCGATCGGCATGGCCACGGGCGTGTCGATCGGGACGTCGCTGGGCGTCGCGACCGACAATCTCGCCGTGTGGCTGCCGGTCGGCATTTCCATGGGCATCTGCATTGGCTTCGCCATGATGGGCGCGGCCAACGCCAAGGCGAAGAAGGACGAGGACAAGCCCGAGGGCGAGAACTAGCCCGCCCGCGTCCACACCGCGAAGCGACAGCCGATGGGCTCCAGCAGGATCCAGAGCTCATCGTCCAGTCCCATCGGCGTGATCCCCGGCACCCCTTCGACCGCCTCGTGTGGCCGGTTGTATCGCCGGAAGGCGGTGTTATCGACCTGATCGATACGACTGAATCTCCAGCGGCTCCCGTCGACGGTCAGCGTGGACCGCTCCCGGAACCACGGCCGCTGAAGCGCCGTGACCTCCCGGGTCTCGTTGTAGGGCACGGCGGACGGCTCGGCGTACGGGAACCACCAGACCCGCCCGTCGGCCCGTCGAACCGCCAGCTTGCGGTCCAGCTCGCCCTCCTGCGCTGTGCACAGGGGCACGCGCGGCCGTTCCATGTCGGCGGCGGTGATCTGGGCGACCAGCAGGGTCAGTGCAGCGATCACGACCGACACGGCTCAGTCGTCTCCGCCGGGTTCACGGGTCCATTCGGCGAACAGGCAGTCGACCGGGTCGAGCAGAACCAGAACCTGCAGGCCCTCATTTCCCATCGGCGTGATGGCGGGAACGCCGTCGATCGGGGCGTGAGGCAGGTTGTAACGGCGGAAGGGCATGTCATCGAGCCGCGTCTGGCCGCCGTACCGCCATGTTTGGCCGTCGATCACCAGATCCCGTTCCTCCCGGAACCAGTCGCGCTGCCGGGCCGTCACTTCCTGTGCCGGGTCGAACCGGACCGCCGCGCCGGAGCGGGGCCACCAGTAGATGCCGTCCGGTCGTTGCACGCCGCGCGCCCGTTCCAGTCCCCCGCCCTGCGCCGTGCATAGACGGACGCCGGGAAGCGCCTGATCCGCCAGCGAAACCTGTGCGGCGGCCAGGGCGATCAGCAGGGATGTCAGGGTCATCGCCATGGCTGGTACGGCGCCGGGGGAATGGTGGTCACGCCGATCTCCACCTCGTCCTTGCACACCTTGCCGGCATCGTCGAACTTCAGCTCCTGGCCCAGGATCACCAGGCTATGGTTCTCCGGCGTGAGCCGCGGACCCGTCCGGCAATCGGTCGAATGCGCGCCGCCGCAGATGAATCGTGTCCGGTCCACATCGTTTCTCGCCACCACGACGAACGGCCGTCCGGCGGATAGCTGCTCCGTCAGGGTCGATGCGGTCTGCGCGGAGGCCCGTCCGGCCATCAGGGCCGCGGCCATTGAGATGCACAGGGCGAGATGCCGCATGGCAGGGCTCCGTCAGGGATGAGGCGGCAATTGATCCCGGATCGACCGCGATGACCAGTGACGAAAGCCTTTCGCGCGCCCGCGTGGCTTCAGGGCAGTTCGCGACCCATCCGCCGCAATACCTCCCGGGCCGCCCGTTCCGTCTCGTTCAGCGGATCATAGCTCCAGCCGCCCAACGTCCCGTCGAACGCCCGCGCCGCGCCGCGCTCGCGCAGGTCGGCGTGCAGCCGCTCGAACTTGTCCGTCGGCTTGGTGGCGATCATCGGCAGCACATGCACCGGCTTGCCCGTCGAGGCTGCTTCGGCCGCCATGTTGGCGCTGTCCTCGGTGACGAGGATCTGATCTGCGTAGTGCAGGAAGGCGAAATAGGGGTTCGGGCCGGTCCCGTTCCAGATCGTTCCCGGTATGCCGTGCATTTCCGCGGTGAAGGCGTCTCTGGCGTCTTCCGGCGTCCGGCGCGAATAGGTGACCATCATTGAGCCACGAGCTGCATCAATGGCGTCACCGATGCTGAACGCCAGTTCCGCCGCATGTCCCACGGGCAGGTCGTGCGCTCGCGACGTTCCCCCGATGAGCACCGCGACGCGCGGCCGGGGCATGGGCTCCAGCTGGTCCGCGAACGCCGCCGCGCCTTCCGCCAGTCGCGCGGGCGTCACCCGGTGCGGCGAGCCGGTGATCGACAGCACGTTTGGCCCCTCGATCCCGTCATGCCGCGGCGCGACGACCAGATCGTAGTCGCCGGTCCGCCAGCGCGGGTCCTGCGTCTGCACCACGAAGGTCTTCCCGCCCGAGCGCCGCTTCACCATCAGGGAGAGGGGAAGGGTCGCCCGGCCCGTGGCGATCCACACGTCCGGCCAGGCTTCCCCGGCCTTCGGAAACGGATCGTCGCCCGCCGGATCCAGCATCCAGGAGGCCTTCAGCGCCGACGGCAGCTTGTCGAACGCCTTGCGCCATTTCACGCGGCGGACGGTGATTTCGGACGGCGAAAGGCGCTGGAGGGCTTCCGCCAACCCCAGCGCCTGATTTTCCATGCCGATCCGGCCGTCGGAGACGACCCGGATCGAAAGCGGCTTCTGTAAGCCTACTTCCACTCGACCTTGAGGATCTCGTAAGCCTTCACGCCACCGGGCGTGTTGACCTCGACCACGTCGCCGACCTCTTTCGAGATCATGGCGCGGGCGATCGGCGAGGCGATGGAGATCTTGCCCGCCTTCACGTCGGCCTCGTGCTCGCCGACGATCTGGTAGCGGCCCTCTTCCTCGGTGTCCTCGTCAACCACGGTGACCGTGGCGCCGAATTTCACCTGGTCGCCCGACAGTTTCGAAACGTCGATCACTTGGGCGCGGGACAGCTTGTCCTCGATCTCGGCGATCGAGCCCTCGATCCAGCCCTGACGCTCCTTGGCGGCGTGATATTCTGCGTTTTCAGACAGATCGCCGTGCTCGCGGGCCTCGGAGATGGCCGCGATGACGCTCGGCCTTTCGACCGACTTCAATTGCTTCAGCTGATCGTCGAGGACACGGTAGCCCTCGGCCGTCATCGGCACTTTTTCCATATGTCGTGAATTTCTTGCTTCGCCCGAATGACAGATTACTCGAACCAGACAGGCCGCTGGGCGAACGCGGCCGGGCAAAGAGGGTAGTGCGGCAAGCGAAAAGGTTCAAGTCCGCCTGTCAGGCAGGGGTCTCTCTGTCGCGGGCCGAGGGTTTGAGCGCGCCGTGGCGCAGCAGGCTCCAGACCAGCCACGCCACGGCGGCCAGCCCCGTCGCCATGAACAGGGCAGAGACGATCGCGATACCCGCCGCGATGAATGCGAGGACGAAGGCGATCGCGGCGGCCAGGGCGGCGATGATCTGGATGGTTTTCAGGCGCATGAACCGTTAACGCCTTGATCCCGGCGGGGTTGCCGCATCACGGAACCAATCAACGGCCCTGACGGGTCAGGCGTAGGCGTAGGATCCGCCTCGTTCCAGAGCCGCCCTGTAGGCCGGCCGCGCATGAATCCGCTCGACGAATGCCCGGCAGTTCGGCTTGTCCGGGAAGCCGGCGCGCGACGCCGCGGCTTCGAGCGGGAAGCTCATCATGATGTCGGCCGCACTGAAGGTCTCGCCCGCAAACCAGCCCGACTTCGCCAGCTCCGCTTCCCAGTAGGCCGTGTGACTGACCAGTTGCGGCGTGATCAGGCGCGCGCGCACCTTCTTCGCGATGCCGTTGGCGATCGGCCGGATGAGCGCCGGCGACCGGCGCGGGATTTCTGCGAAGATCAGGCTCAGCAGCAGGGGCGTCATCGCCGACCCCTCGGCGTAGTGCAGCCAGTAGATATACCGCCGCGCCGCTGCCGTCCCCGCTGCCGGCTTGAGCGTGTTGGGGAAGGTCTCCAGCAGGTATTCGACGATCGCGCCCGTCTCGGCCACGATGACGTCGCCATGCTGGATCACCGGCGACTTGCCCAGCGGATGGATCGCCCGCAGCTCCGGCGGCGCCAGACGGGTATTGGCATCCCGTTCATAGCGCTTCACCTCGTAAGGGACGCCCATCTCCTCGAGCAGCCACAGCACGCGCTGCGACCGCGAGTCGTTCAGGTGGTGGACAATGATCATGGCCGGCCCCGTCGTTGAGCGTTGCAGTTAGGAAGGTTGACGTGGCGTCGGTCCAGAGAAATCAGCGACGCCGGCCGCTCCAGGCATGCCGGGGATGCCGTTGGCCGCTCGTCGCTCCGGCCTTCGCGGCCTGCCGACCCTGCCAGAGCTGCCAGGCGAGCGTGGCGAGCGCGAGCTTGCCGGCGTGCCGACCGGCCATCCGGCGTCCGCCGCGGCTGAGCAGAAGACCTCCAACCAGGGTGGCGAGTTTGGGAATGGGCATGCGGATCTCCTTTCCCTGCAAACGTCGCGGCGGCGTTTGCGTTCAGCGCGCCGGAACCGCGATCACATCGCCCAGCTCCGACACCCCCGCGGGCGAGAACGCTTCCACCGCAAACCAGTATTCGACGCCCAGGTTCAGCGCCCGCACCTCCAGCTGGTTATGCGCCGCAGCCAGATCGTCGGCGTAGATCTGATACGTCAGGAACAGCCGGTCCGCCGCCGTGCCCCAGCGCACATTGTAGCCTAGCGCGCCCTCGACCGGCGCGATGCGGACGAGGGCGTTCCTCTGGTCCTCATCGCGGGTCACCGTCGCCTCCGGCCGCGCCGGCGCCGGCCCCTCGACCGTGCCGAACACCCGCAGGTCCGCAATGGCGAGGTTGGCCCCGGCCACCTCGCCGTGGTCATAGCGGATGAAGCGGGCATCGACCGGCGCATCGCCTTCGAGATAGGCGTTCGGCCTGTCGCGTTCGGAGTCCGAAAGATCGGCGAACACCCGCCAGTCCTCCCCGTCCGCCGACCACAGGATGCGGAACCGCGTGCGGATATCGGGCCGTTCGGCGTACACGCCGGATTGGTGGTCGGCGTAGTTCACCTGCACCGCATGGACCCGCTTCACCGCGCCCAGGTCCAGCGTCAGCGTCTGGCCAGCCGCGTTGCGGTCGGCGACCCAGAAGGTGCGCGGATTCTCGTCCGTCGCCCGGTCCGCCCCGAACTCGCCCCGTGTCGATGAAGCCGTGGCGGCGGCGCGGTACGACAGCGGGAACCAGCCGGTGAACAGGCTCTCCGGATCTTTGACCGGCCCGTCCGGCATCCGCTGGGGATAGTCTCCGAACCGGCTGCTGAAATGCATCTGGCCGTCGGGCGTGAACCCGCCGGGGAACATCGCGATCCGCCGCTCGAACGTCCAGTTGTGGCCGACCCACGGGGTGCCGGTGTTCCACCAGTTGCCGTGCCGGTCCTGGAAGGTGGAGCCATGGCCCGCCCCCTCGACGAAGCCGCCGGGCTTGTAGCTGACCGGATTGTAGGGCGCGTACTCGAACGGCCCCAGCGGGCTGTCGGCGACGTAGACGCCGTTGGCGTAGGCGTTGAACTCCGTCCCGGGCGCGCCGTACTGCAGATAGTACCGGCCGCCGTGCTTCGTCATCCACGCCCCTTCCATGTAGGGGGCGATGGCGGTTCCGTTGGGCAGGGTCCCCGAATGGTCCTGCCCGAACCGCTCCCAGCCGTGCCTGTCGGGGTGCAGGACGTGCAGCTTCACCACATCGCCGATGAAGCGCACGGGTGGGGTCGGATCGATCTCGGCGGCATACAGTGGATAGACGTTCGACGACCCCCAGTAGAGGTACCAGCGGCCGTCCCCCCCACTTTCTGGCGTGTCGATGAACAGGTCCGGATCCCATGGCCCGGGCGGCAGTCGGTCGTCCGGCAGGCCGCCCTCCCCGAAGGCGCCTTCCTCGTTGCGGCTGACCGCGCCCGGCACGGGCGGGAGGATGCGGGTGTGCCACGCCCAATGCCCCGTCTCCGGATGCTCGCTGACCAGCAGCGGCCGCGGCTCGAACGCCGACTGCATCAGATAGAGGCGCTCCCCGTCCGACACGGCCGCCGGCGCCACATTGCTCTCGAACGGCCAGCGGTTGGGCTGGACAAAGGTCCAGTCCAGCAGGTCGGTGGAGGTCCAGTAGCCGTCCGCCAGCGTCTGGAACAGGAAGTACCGGTCGCGGTGCAGCACGATCACCGGGTCCGCCCCGGTGCGGTAGCTGATGCCGCGGTGGGTCTGCTCGAAATTATACCTGTAATCCACGTCCACCGGATTGGCCCAGGTCCGCGGCCGCGCCTCCTGTGCTGAAGCGGGCAGGGCGATCAGGGCCGCGAGGGCGGTCAGGACGGTCGTGCGCATGGCCGACAGGCTATCACGCGCGTCGGGTCGTTGAGTTCACGAGCCGTTTCGCCCAAACCGGAGCCATGACCGCGCCCGAACCCCGCCTGACCTCTCTCGCCCACGGCGGCGGCTGCGGCTGCAAGATCGCGCCCGGCGTACTTCAGGACATCCTCAGGCGCATGCCGGCCGCCGCCGCCTTCGCCGATCTGATGGTCGGGACCGAGACCAGCGACGACGCGGCGGTCTGGCGGCTCAACGACCGGCAGGCGCTGGTGGCCACGACCGACTTCTTCATGCCGGTGGTCGACGACCCGTACGACTTCGGCCGCATCGCCGCGACCAACGCCCTGTCCGACATCTACGCCATGGGCGGCCGGCCCATCCTTGCGCTCGCCCTTGTCGGCATGCCGGTCAACGTCCTGTCGCCACAGACCATCGGCGAGATCCTGCGCGGCGGGGCTGACGTCTGCGCCGCGGCCGGCATCCCCGTCGCCGGCGGCCATTCGATCGACAGCGTCGAGCCCATCTATGGCCTCGTCGGCCTCGGTCTGGTCGAGCCCGACAAGGTCCTGACCAACCGCGGCGCTCGCCCCGGCGACGTCCTGATCCTGACCAAGGCGCTGGGCGTCGGCGTCTACAGCGCCGCGCTCAAGGCCGGCCGCCTGGACGATCAGGGCTACGCCGCCCTGATCGCCTCCACGACCCGGCTGAACACCGTCGGCGCCGACGTGGCCGGCCGCGAGGGCGTCCATGCCATGACCGACGTCACCGGCTTCGGCCTGCTGGGCCATGCGCTGGAGATGGCGCGCGGGGCAGGGGCCACGGTCGAGCTGACACCCTGGCCGCCGCTGCTGCCAGGCGTCGAGGCCCTCGCCGCCGACGGCGTCCGCACCGGAGCTTCGGTCCGCAACTGGGCCGCCTATGGCGCCGACTGCGACCTGCCGGCCGACCTGCCGGAGTGGCGGCGTGACCTGCTCACCGACCCCCAGACCTCGGGCGGCCTGCTGATCGCCGTCGCTCCGGAGCAGGCGGACGACGTCCTCTCCCACGTCCGCGCCGCCGGCTTCGACGCCGCCGTCATCGGTCGGGTGGTCAAGGGCCCGGCCCGGGTTCGGGTCGCGTGATCCGCCGCACCACGGACCTGTCTGCAACCGCCCGCGACGGCTTCACCGCCCTCATCGATGTGCGCAGTCCCTCGGAGTTCGCCGGGGACCACCTGCCCGGCGCCATCAACCTGCCCGTCCTCGACGACGCCCAGCGCGCGGAGATCGGCGCCGAGTACGTCCGTGGCTCCAAGTTCGAGGCCCGGCGGCGCGGCGCCGCCCTGGTCGCCCGCAACATCGCCGACCATCTGGAGGGACCGCTGTCCTGCGTCGGCGGCGGCTACCGGCCGCTCGTCTATTGCTGGCGGGGCGGGCAGCGCTCGGGCGCCATGGTCGCGGTCATGGATCAGGTCGGCTGGCCCGTGACAGTGCTGGAGGGCGGCTACCGGACCTGGCGGCGGCAGGTCGTGGCCGGCCTCTACGACCAGCCCCTGCCGCATCGTCTCGTCCTGCTGGATGGCCCGACCGGGGCCGGCAAGACCGCGCTCCTGTCCGCGCTCGCCGCCGAGGGCGCCCAGACCCTCGACCTCGAGGCCCTCGCCGGCCACCGCGGCTCCCTGTTCGGCGCCACCGTCGCGGGGCAACCCTCGCAGAAAGCCTTCGAGAGCGCCCTGCACGACGCCCTGTCCCGCCTCGATCAGTCCCGCCCGGTGGTCGTCGAGGCTGAAAGCAGCCGCATCGGCCGCCGCGCCCTGCCGCAATCGCTGTGGGCCGCCATGAAGGCCGCGCCGACCGTGCGCCTGGACGCGCGCCTGCGCGACCGCGTCGCCCGCATCCTCGCCGACTACGCCGACATCGCCGCCGACCCGGAGGCGCTGAACGCCGCCCTGGGCCGCCTGCCGCGCCACCATGCGAAGACCGACATCGCCCGTTGGCGTGACCTCGCCGCCGCCGGGGAGATGGCGGCGCTGGTCGAGGATCTGATCGTCCATCACTACGATCCCGCCTGGCGCAAACAGGCGCTGGACCATCCCCGCAGCCTGCTGGCCGAGGTCGCGCTGGACGGTCCGGACCCGGATCATGCCACCGCCGCCGCCCGCGCGATCATCAAGGCTCTCGACCGCCACGATTTCGCCGCCTAGCTTCGCCGGATGGCCGCTTCCCGACTGCGCTCCGCCCTGATGTCCCTCAGCCTGTGGGTGCTCATCGCCCTGCTGGCCGGCCTCTTCGCCGGCGCGGCGGCCCAGGCCTGGGGCCTCCCGGGCGGGGAGGGGACGGCCGAGGTGATCGCCGCCGTCGGCTCGCTGTGGCTGAACGCCCTGAAGATGACCATCATCCCGCTGGTCTTCAGCCTGCTGGTCACCGGCATTGCATCGATCGCCGACGCCGCCGCCACCGGCCGTCTGGCGCTCAAGGCCCTGATGGTCTTCGCCCTTCTTCTGGTCGGGGCCACGGCCTGGGCCATCTTCGCCGCCGAGAGCCTGCACGCGATCTGGCCCATCGCCGCCGACGGTGCCCGTACCCTGCTGGCCGGCGCGCCCGACGCCTCGGTGGTCAAACAGAACGCGGGCAACGGCGGCATCGCCGGCTTCCTCGCCAGCCTCGCCCCGGCCAACCCGATCCGTGCGGCGGCCGAGGACGCCATCCTTGGCATCGTCGTCTTCGCCATTGCCTTCGGATTTGCGGTCACCCGCCTCGACGCCGCCCGCCGCGCGCCTCTGGTCGGCTTCTTCGAGGCCGTGTCCGAGACCATGATCGTCATCGTCCACTGGGTGCTGAAGGCCGCGCCGCTGGGCGTTTTCGCCCTGTCGATGGGCGTGGGGCTGAACGCCGGGCTGGGAGCACTGGGCGTGCTGGGCCACTACGTCGCCATCATCGTTCTGGCCCAGGTCGGGCTGATCCTTCTGGTCTACGCCGTCGTCGTGCCGTGGGGCCGCATCGGTCTGGGCCGCTTCGCTCGCGGGGTCATCCCGGCCCAGGTCGTGGCCTTCTCCACCCAGTCCTCGCTCGCCAGCCTCCCGGCCATGGTCGAGCAGGCCCGCACGGCGCTGGGCGTCTCCAACGCCACCGCCGGCCTCGTTCTGCCTCTGGCCGTCGCGATTTTCCGCATCACCAGCCCGGTGGCCAACCTCGGCGTCGTCATCTACGTCGCCCACCTGCACGGCATCGATCTGGGGCCCGCAGCCTGGTTCGCCGGCGCCGTCACCGCCATCGCCGTCTCGGTCGGCACGGTCGGCTTGCCCGGTCAGGTCAGCTTCTTCGTCTCCATCGCCCCCATCTGCCTGGCCATGGGCGTGCCGGTGCAGGTTCTGCCCCTGCTGCTGGCGGTCGAGGTCATCCCGGATATCTTCCGCACCATCGGCAACGTCACCGCCGACCTCGCCGCCGCCCGCATCGTCGAGGGCCGCGACGCGCAGTCCGATCCGGAGGCGGGCGGAGGGATCTGACGCGGCCGTTTGGCCAAGGCTGCCAAGGACCCGCCGCCGACCCCGGGTGCGTGTCTGCTTTCGACCCCTAGCAGCCGCTCGCCAGGTCGGCTTTCGAGCCAAAGCTTCGCTTTTCGCATGGACCACGAGGTCCGCGTCCGTCCTGTAGAGAACGGCATGCTCCCGACCCGAGGTTATTCAGGTTCTCCGATGAGCCACGTTTCGCCCTCTTCGACATAAGGCGGTTCAAACGTGTCGTCACGACTCAAGGTGTCGAACCCCCGTTCTTCGAAACCGGTGGGAAGGCTTAAGCCGAGGCGACTGACCAAGCCTTCACCCAACTTCCGGGTCCAGCGTTCGTCGGCCCTATCTCTCGCGCAGAATGACGCAAGGTATTGGGGGTCGAAGAAGATGCAAACCTCGCTGCTGAACACGTCGGGAAAGCCTATGATGGCGAACACCCTCGCATGGTTGAGTTCCTGGGGCTTCTCGGCTGCAAGTCGCTCGGCTGCGTCCATCAACACCTGCACGCATATGGCCTGCACTGGCTGTCTCGCCGTCGGCGATGACACCAAAGCCCGGGGCATCGGCAGTTTCCAATGGTAGTAGCCCCGGCCTTCGAACGGACCGGGCGGAAAGCTCAAACTCTCCGACCATCGACGAAGCGCGCGTAGTTCTCGCACGATGTCGTGTTTGGGAACGTGCCTCCCAAAGTTCAATCGCCGCACCGCTTGCACTCAAATCCGCGGGGTGAGGGTACCCACCACCAAGTCTTCTTCCCAACCTTAGGTGAACTTCGCCTCTCGACCCATTGCGGACGTGGGACTAGCGCGACCTTTCTGCTCTGAAGGAGGGGCAACGAGAGATACCCTCCTCGCGGTCGGGACCCACGACCCTATGCACGTCGCGGACAAGAGATGAGCCGTTGAAGTAGGTGCACTTCAAGCTGAGGCGTTCGACATCTACTGGGCTTCCATCGGCCCATCGCCCGTGAAGGAGCAACGCCAAGGCCGGTGTGTCCGGTTCCTCCAAACGCTCGCCAACGAGAACAGCGGTGCTTGTAGTGATCAAACCGATCCATCCCCCGAAGAGGATCGTCGCCACCAAGCCTGCAATCTGATGTTTCATCAGCCTGACCTAATCCTCGGATGCGTCACGGTAGTTTGGTGGAACGGCGCCCCAGCGCAAGTCATGTCCGCTTTACACCCCTAGCGGCGGTTCGGAGCGTCTACTTCCGGCGCGAGCACCCGCCGGGGCCGTGTAAAACTTTTCACGCCGATGCCGCTCAAACCTTGGCGCGCCCTGCAGGATTCGAACCTGCGACCGTCCGCTTAGAAGATAGAGCGAGACTCAGTGATTTCAGTAGCTTGGTTGTAAAACCGCGCAAAATCCATCCCCACCAGCGCTAAACCCACGGACGGGGCGTAAAACTTCAAGGACGCCAACGTCCGCTCCCGACCCGTTGCGGACATCAGGAGTCCGATGGACACTATCGCCAGCTGTAGGGAGACGAAGATGGAGAAGTGGCGGACGGTCTTTTCGTTTGCGGCCGCGCTCACGCTGTCAGCATGCGCGAGCGCGACCTCTCCCACGGCGGGTGACCCGCAACGGACAGCCATCATTCTGGGCACCATCGGTCAGTCGGAATGGTGCCCCGCCGGCAACGTCAGGATCGACTTGGAAACCGGCGACTACGTGTTGACGGCGCGGGCGCCGCGAGCCGTCTGTCAGAACCCCGATTTGGAGCGACCGGTCGTCAAACGGCGGCTGGATGCCTCCCGGCATCACGCTCTTGATCGAGCGTTCCGGCGCGCGATCGCGGATGGACTGAACGGTTGCCGGGACGGACGGCGTCCGGATGACGTCATTATCAGCAATGGGGGGCTTCACGTTCTGGTCGTGCAGAACGGGCGAGCGATGGACTCCGCGCCCTCCGACTTGTCCTGTTGGACCGAAGCCGCCTGGGACCTGCACCGCTTGTTGAGCGTTACGTTTCATTCGTCCCGGTAAGAACGTCCGCATTCCACCCTCGGGCGAAGTTCGGCTCTCGACCCGTTGCGGACGTCCTCGCCCCTTAGGTGGTCGATGTCGGCACAGCGCCAGCAGCGGACTTTGGGCGGCCGGCGAGAAGCGGACGTTCAAGGGGCTGCAGGGCAAACGTCCGTTCACGATCCGTGGCGAAGTCCGGCTCACGCCCTTTGCGGGAACCCTCCCACTAAGTGCTTCCGGAGTGTTTAGGTGCGTGTGCTGATCGTGAGGCGCTACCTTCGACTGGCAATACCGCCACTCGTTCCCTTCGCAACTGAGCGACCCCCGTTGATCAGTCTCCTCCATTTATCTGTGGTCGCACAAGATGAGCTTGTGCGCACAGGAGGTTCAGAAAGGGCGCTAGCAATTTCACAGACGGCGGAAGTGGTTTGCGGCGACGAACGGCTGGCTATCACCGATTACCAAAGGCCAAGAAACTCCATCAGACGTTGGCGGCGCGTAGCGCTTCGACGTGCAGTTGGAGGCTGACACAGCACCGCTATCTGTTCGGCGACCGCACTGTTATCCCAAACGGACAGAACCCGCGCGGGATCGTAGATCGTTTTCACAGGGTCACGACGCGAGCTGAACTGCTCTCTGATGCGGTCAATCCGCGTCCCGGCATTGCAGTCCACATGGCTCGTCAGGACTGCGTAATTAGTCCCTGATGTTCGCCGTTCGGAGACTTCGTAAATCGTCACACGAAGCGGAGTGCTGTCAGCACGCCCGGAGTTGTCGAGATCGATTGCATATCGGTATCCGCCATGACGTCCGGCAGGCTCAAGTGACTGTGCCGCTGAAGCTGACGGAACCGCGAGCAACACACCGATCCAGGCGACAATGATGGTTCGCATCTGCCCTCTCCGAGTTAACTCTTGGTGTCCGGGTTGACCCACGCCGGTTGGTATCTTGGCTTGATGTAGCGCCTGCGTCTCGACCATGACGGACGACAAGCTGTCGGGATGTGCGGTGTCGGCTGTGCGCCAGATTCGGACATTGGCACCGAGCCAGGAAGCGGACACTCGGCCGTTCCCAGATCTGAGGTCGGCTTCCGACCCATGCGGACGTTCGAGTTCTGCGCATCAAATGAGCAAGAGAGTTATCGATCCCAAGAAGCCGATCGTGCCTACGAGTGCGCAGGCAATCATAGGATCAGCCCGGTCAGCAGGGACCGACCACCATCTGCCAGCGAGTTCGATCAGGTAGGCAGGACTGGGCAAGCGCTTTTCCCGGTCAGCCAGCGTGAGTGTACACACGCCGCACGCGAGGCTCGACAGTATCAGCGTGATAAGGATTAGCGTATCCAACGCCCACTTCTCCGCGCTCGGTTCATCGCCCTTGAATGCCGTCGGTATGGCGCGGTTAGGTTCCCTGAGCGAAGGTCCGCTGTCCACCCTTCGCGGACCTCCCGCATGACCGCTTTGACGTCGGATCATCCCCATCCCGGCCCCGGCTTCGTCGCCCACTTCATTCGCGACAGCGTTTCCGCCGCCCTCAGCAACGCCATCGCCTCCGCCGCCTGCCCGCGCCCGATCAGCCAGGCGGCCCGACGCGCGGCCTTCCGGATGGCCTGATCGGCGTCGACCGGCGGCGGCTCGGGCAGGGCGTCCAGATTCTCCAGCGTCCCGATGGCCGGTGAGGGGGCATCGGCCTCGCCGCGGATCGGTTTCAGGTCGTGTTTTCCGGCGTGCGCCTTGCGGGTCCAGCCCTCCTTGATCGCCCGTCTTCGCAGGTTGGCCAGACCCACATCGAACCGCAGCGCCACCGAAGGCGCGCTCTCCCCGGCCACATAGGCCTGCTCGACGCGCTTCCACGTCTCCGGCCCCCGATATTTGCGCAGACGATGATGTTCCGTTCGCGCAGCCTGACACGCCGATGCGTCAAAAACGGTCGCATCACTTATCCACAGGTCGGCGAGCTCTGGCGTTTGTAGTCGAACTCGCCGGACCGGAGCGCGAAAGACTGGTCGAAATCGGCGGGAAGTGGCGTCGGGATCAAACTCTTCCGCTCATCCCCGCGAAGGCGGGGATCCAGAGCCGCAGGTCGAACCAGACACGGGCCATCCGCAGCCCGCTGCAAGGCGACGTCGCCGCCGCCCTGCATGTGCTGGTTCCCCGCCTTCGCGGGGACGAGCGCAACATCAGAGGTTGGCGCTCACCCGTAGGCCTGCACCGGCCGCACATCCAGTTCGCCGGCCTTGATCGCCCCGATCGCCTGCGCCGCGGCCAGCGCCCCGGCGGTCGTCGTGTAGTAGGGGATCTTCATCATCAGGGCCGTGCGGCGCAGGCTGAAGCTGTCCTGCAGGGATTGCTTGCCCGAGGTGGTGTTGAAGACCAGCTGGACCTCGCCGTTCTTCATCGCGTCGACGATGTGCGGACGGCCTTCCAGCACCTTCTTCACCAGCCCGACCTCGAGACCCTGCTCGACCAGATAGCTGTGGGTGCCGCCGGTGGCGATCAGGGTGAAACCCTCGGCCAGCAGCGTCTTCGCCGCATCGAGGATGAAGGGCTTGTCCTCGTCCTTGACCGACACGAAGGCGCAACCGGTCGTCGGCAGGGTGGTGCCGCCGCCGATCTGCGACTTGGCGAAGGCGCGGGCGAAGGCGGGGGCCATGTCGGCCTCGCCCTCGCGCTTCCAGTCCAGCCCCATGACCTCGCCGGTCGAGCGCATTTCCGGCCCCAGCACCGTGTCCACACCGGCGAAACGGGCGAACGGGAAGACCGCCTCCTTCACCGCGATATGGTCGTAGGGCTTGTCGGTCAGGCCGAAGGATTTCAGCGGCACGCCCGCCATCACCTTGGCGGCGATGCTGGCGATCGGCTGGCCGATGGTCTTGGCCACGAACGGCGCCGTGCGGCTGGCGCGCGGGTTCACTTCCAGCACGAAGATGCGCGGTTCGGCGCTGTGCGGCTCCTCGATGGCGAACTGGACGTTCATCAGGCCGCGGACCTTCAGGGCCTTCGCCATTTCGGTGGTCTGGCGATACAGCTCCGTCACCGTCGCGGCGCTCAGCGACCACGGCGGCATCGAACAGGCGCTGTCGCCCGAGTGGACGCCGGCTTCCTCGATGTGCTCCAGCACGCCGGCCACGAAGACCGTCTCGTCGTCGCACAGGGCGTCGACGTCCACCTCGGTGGCGCGGTTCAGATAGTGGTCGATCAGCACCGGATCGTCGCCCGACACCTGCATCGCCTCGTGGACGTAGCGGTCCAGCTGCTCGCGGTCGTGGACGATCATCATGCCGCGGCCGCCCAGCACATAGGACGGACGCAGGACGACCGGATAACCGACCTCCTCGGCCTTCTGCGCGGCTTCCTCGGCGCTGCGGGCCAGTCCGTTCGGCGGCTGATGCAGGCCGATGTCGTGCAGCATCTGCTGGAAGCGTTCGCGGTCTTCGGCGAGGTCGATCGAGTCGACGCTGGTGCCCAGGATCGGCACGCCGTCTTCCTGCAGCGCGTGGGCCAGCTTCAGCGGCGTCTGGCCGCCGAACTGGACGACCACCCCGATCAGCTCGCCGTTGGAGCGCTCGATGTCGATCAGCTCCAGCACGTCCTCGGCCGTCAGCGGCTCGAAATACAGCCGGTCCGAGGTGTCGTAGTCCGTGGACACGGTCTCGGGGTTGCAGTTGACCATGATGCTTTCGACGCCGATGTCGGCGAAGGCGAAAGCCGCGTGGCAGCAGCAGTAATCGAACTCTATCCCTTGCCCGATCCGGTTCGGTCCGCCGCCCAGAATGACGGCCTTGCGGCGGTCCGAAGGACGGGCCTCGTCCTGCGGAACCTGGCCCAGGGCGCCGGTCTCGTAGGTCGAGTACATATAGGCTGTGGCCGAGGCGAACTCGGCCGCGCAGGTGTCGATGCGCTTGAAGACCGGACGAACCTCAAGCGCGCGACGGGCGGCGCGGACGGCCGTCTCGGTCGAGCCGGTCAGCTGGGCCAGACGGGCGTCCGAGAAGCCCCTGGCCTTCAGCTTGCGGAACGCCGTCGCCTCGGTCGGCAGGCCCTGAACCCGGACATGGCCTTCGGTGCGGACGATGTCGGCGATCTGGCGCAGGAACCACGGCTCGTACGAGCAGGCTGCCTCGACCTCCTCGACGGTCAGCCCATGGCGGAAGGCCTGGGCGATGACGCGGATGCGGTCCGGCGTCGGCTGGCCCAGGGCGCGGATCACCGCGGCCTTGGCCGAGGCGTCGTCCTCGACATTCGCGACGCCGTCGATGTCGACCTCGTTGAAGCCCGTCAGGCCGGTCTCGAGGCCCCGCATGGCCTTCTGCATCGATTCCTGGAAGGTCCGGCCGATGGCCATGACCTCTCCGACCGACTTCATCGAGGTGCCCAGCAGGGGCTCCGAGCCCGGATATTTCTCGAAGGCGAAGCGCGGGATCTTGGTGACGACATAGTCGATCGATGGCTCGAACGAGGCCGGGGTGACCTGGGTGATGTCGTTGGTCAGCTCGTCCAGGGTGTAGCCGACGGCCAGACGGGCGGCGACCTTGGCGATCGGGAAGCCGGTGGCCTTGGAGGCCAGGGCGGACGACCGCGACACGCGCGGGTTCATCTCGATGACGACCATGCGGCCGTCCTTCGGATTGATCGCCCACTGGACGTTCGATCCGCCGGTCTCGACCCCGATCTCGCGCAGGACGTTGATCGAGCCCGTGCGCATGCGCTGGTACTCTTTATCGGTCAGCGTCAGCGCAGGGGCCACGGTGATGCTGTCGCCGGTGTGGACGCCCATCGGGTCCACGTTCTCGATCGAGCAGATGATGATGCAGTTGTCCGCCGTGTCGCGGACGACCTCCATCTCGTACTCCTTCCAGCCCAGCACCGATTCCTCGATCAGCACCTCGGTGGTCGGCGACAGGTCGAGGCCGCGCAGGACGATCTCCTCGAACTCCTCGCGGTTATAGGCGATGCCGCCGCCGGTGCCGGCCAGGGTGAAGGAGGGGCGGATGACGGCGGGCAGGCCGACGAACTCCAGCCCGTCCAGCGCCTCTTCCATCGAGTGCGCGGCCTTGGAGCGGGGGCTCTCGAGGCCCAGCTTGTCCATGGCGTCGCGGAATTTCTGCCGGTCCTCGGCCTTGTCGATGACCTCGGCCTTGGCCCCGATCATCTCGACGCCGTACTTCTCCAGCGTGCCGGCCCCGTGCAGCGCCAGCGCCGTGTTCAGCGCCGTCTGCCCGCCCATGGTCGGCAGCAGGGCGTCGGGCTTCTCCCGGGCGATGATCTTCTCGACGATCTCCGGTGTGATCGGCTCGATATAGGTCGCGTCCGCCACCTCCGGATCGGTCATGATCGTGGCGGGGTTGGAGTTGACCAGGATGACCCTGTATCCCTCGGCCTTCAGCGCCTTGCACGCCTGGACGCCTGAGTAATCGAACTCGCACGCCTGCCCGATCACGATCGGGCCTGCACCGATGATCAGGATGGACCGGATGTCTGTGCGCTTGGGCATGGCCTGAGGCTCTTCTTCTTGATCTTCAGTTCGTTACGACCGCGCATTCCCAGCCGTCGTAGTCCAGCTGGAAGGCCGCGGCCCAGGATTGCATCATCGACGAAACGGGCGCGAACGAGGCGGCATCCACGGGCATGGTGGTCTCCAGCACCAGGGATTCCGCATCCCCGCGCGTAATGTAGCCCGCGCGTCGGGCGACCTCGTTCAGCTCGCCCAGCCCTTCGTCGTCTCCGTAGAAGTAGAAGAGGGTGTGCCGGGGCGTGATCCCGCTGTCGCCATGGGTCTCGAGAGACGCCCGGACCATCGCGTCGCGCTCTTCGTGGCTGACGTCGGAGGCGGTCACGGCGAGGCGGTCCTTTCGCGCGCGAAAACCCGGCGCGGCACGGGCCGGCGCGGTGGGGATCGGGTTGTCGGTTAAGCGGTCCGTCTAGAGAAGGGGGAGGGCCACGGCAAGCGCGTTCCGTTCCTGAATTGCAAAGGGGCGGCCCTTTCGGACCGCCCCCTGCGTTTTGAACCGGTTCGTTCCTTAGAACGGACGGTAGTTCAGGCCGATGAAGAAGCGACGGCCGTAAGGGTCGAAGTTCGAGTAGAGCGTCGTCCCCAGGTACGTCGCCTGCTCGGCGTCGAAGGCATTCACCACGCCCGCGCGGACCGACAGGTCATCACGGACGTTGTAGCGCAGCGTGAAGTCGTGACGGGTGAAGTTGCCCGTCGCGTACTCGTCGAACGGACGCTGGTCGACGTTCAGAACCGCGTTGCGGATCTGCAGGCTGTCCTGGGCGGACTGCCAGTCAGCGGTCCAGTTCACCGACCAGGTTTCGTTCGGCGTCCACGTCAGCGACGAGGTCATCCGCACCTTCGGATAGAAGACCGTGCCGGCCAGCTCGGTGAAGTCGGCCGGGTTGTCGGCGTTCAGGAACTGCTTCTGCTCGATCAGCCACAGGCCGCCCAGCGAGTAGTCCAGCTGACCCCAGGCGCGACCGGTGACTTCTTCCAGGTCCATGCTGTAGCGGGCCGTGAAGTCCAGACCGCGGGTTTCCAGCTTGGCGTAGTTGACCGAACCTTCGATGAAGCCGCCGATCGGGTCACCGACGGGAGCGCCGATGCCGAACGGGATGTCCGGGTTGTTGCGGAACACGGTGGCGCAAGCCGCCGAGTTCAGCCCTTGGCCGCTGACGCAGTTGTTGGCTGCCGTCTGGGCCGACACCGCCGCGATGACGTCGTCGATGGTGATCTCGTAGTAGTCGAGGACCAGCGAGAAGTTCGGGAAGAAGCGCGGCTCGATCACGGTCGAGAACGTGAACGATTCCGAGGTTTCCGGGCTCAGGAACGGGTTACCGCCCGACACGCCGGCGATGCCCGAGGTGTAGACCGGGTTGTAGTCGTCCGCGTTCGTCGCCGTCGAGCCGGCGAAGTCGAACGCCAGACCCTGAGCCTGGGCCAGGGCCGTGCAGTTCGCGATGCGGTTGGCGCGGATGTCCGAGTCCTGCGCCGCGATCACCAGCGTGGCGCAGGGATCGACGACGTTGTTCAGGAACGTCTGGCTGAACGGCGAGAAGTTCTCACCCAGGTCCG
Source organism: Caulobacteraceae bacterium (assembly GCA_052441165.1). Classification (GTDB taxonomy): domain Bacteria; phylum Pseudomonadota; class Alphaproteobacteria; order Caulobacterales; family Caulobacteraceae; genus Brevundimonas. Next base: position 60,213 of record JBQVQW010000002.1, read on the forward strand.
GAACACGGACCGAGGTGTTGAAGCTCGTCTTGAACGAGATGTCCTGGATCGGACGGTAGATCAGGTTCACGCCATAGACGTCGACGTCGCCGACGGTCGAGTAGTCGGCGAAGCGGTACGAACCGCTCAGCTCGGCGTACTCACCCAGCCAGGTGTCGCGGAACAGCGGCAACGACAGCTCGGCGAAGACTTCCTCGCTGGTGTATTCGGCTTCCGGGAAGTCCGGACCGCTGTTCAGGAACAGGAACTGACGACCGGCGGTGTCACGATCGCGGCCGGTGGCCTCGGTCGCTTCACGACGGTACTCGGCGCCCAGGGCGACGCCGATCGGGCCGGCGCCCCAGAAGTCCCACAGCTCGCCGGCGACCGAAGCGATCGCCTGCTCCTGCTCGTTGCGCTCGGTGATGCCGATGACGGCGTCGATGTACTGCAGGGCTTCAGCGCTCTGGTTACCCTTGCCGAAAACGTTCAGCGGGGTGCACTGATCGATCGAGGCTTGGCCGTAGGCGGTGTCCTTCAGGTTCTCGAAGCCGTTGTCGAACGACGACGCCGGACGGCCCTGGGCCTGCAGCAGGCGGGCGCGGCAGACAATCTCGCCCGGACGGCCGTTGACGACGCCGGCCGTGTCCACAACCGCGTCGGCGGCGAGGGCGAAGCGCAGCGAGTCGGTGCCGCGTTCGCGGTTCTCGACCTCGACTTCACCGTAGGTGTAGCCGATGTCCCAGTTGACGTTGCGGACGAAGCCGAGGCTGTCGAAGTCACCACGGAAGCCGCCGACGAAGCGGGTCAGCTCGCGGGTGTTGGTCTGGGTGCGATCCGGGCCGAACATGCTGTGACGCGCGTTCTGAAGCAGGATCGGAGCCAGCGGCGTACCGGCAGCGCCGGTGGTCGGCTGGGCGTACGGCGTCACCAAGTTGGTGGCGATCGCGTCCTTCACGTTCTGCGGCAGGAAGGCGTTATCCGTCCAGCGCAGGTCGAAGTTGGCGACGTTATAGATCGGGTTGATCGACGTCGAACCGTACGAGTTCACCAGGTCGATGTCGTAGAAGGTCGGCTGCGACAGGTCGAATGTGTCTTCGGTGACGTACTTCGCTTCAGCGTAGGCTTCGATATTCGAGGTGATCTCGAACGTGGCCCCGGCCTGGAAGCGCGACGACTCCGAACGCGGAACGCGCGAACCGGTGCTGAACTCCGCGGGGTTCTCGCCGTCGCCGCCGATATTGTACGGACGGTTGATGCCGGTGTTGCCGACGCGCTCGCCGAAGTTGGCGAGACGGGCGGTCGGACCGTCGTACCAGTAGGTCTTGCCCGGCTGAACGCCGAAGCAGCTGGCGCTGTAAGAGAAGCCGAAGGCGGCGCCGGTGCCCGAGAAGCAGTCCACGTACGGGACGTTCGGGTTGTTCAGGGCGCTCGGCTGCGAGACGTTGGCCAAGGTGGTCTGACCCCAGCGCGGCAGGTCGATACGACGCACGCCGGTGAAGGTGCGGGCGTCGAGGATGCCGTCGCTGGTCGCGGTGGTCGGGTCGGCGTCGACGCCGATGCGGACCGGAGCGTTGCGCAGCCAGTCGATGTCGAGCGAGGTGACCTCGTCGACTTCCTCGTACTCACCGTGAACGTAGACGTTCAGACGGTCGTCCAGCAGGTTGGCGCCGGCGAGGGCCGAGATGCGGCGGTTGGCTTCGCCGTTCTGGTTGATCATGCCGTAGTTGGCGTCGATCTCCAGACCTTCAAAGTCCTTCTTCAGGATGAAGTTCAGCACGCCCGAGACGGCGTCAGCGCCGTAAACCGAGGCGGCGCCGCCGGTGATGATCTCGATGTTCTCGATCATCAGGCGCGGAATGGTGTCGATGTCGACCGACAGCTGGCCGCCGCTCGAGCCGACGTGGCGACGACCGTCGACCAGCGTCAAGGTGCGGTTGGAGCCCAACGAGCGCAGGTTCGGCAGCGACAGGCCGCCGTCGCCGAGGCCCGAGCCGGTCGTGTCCGACGGAACGACCGAGTTCGACAGGGCCGGGATGGTCGCCAGATAGTCGATGACGGTGGTCTGACCGGTCGTCAGCAGTTGGTCGCCCGAGACCTGGATCAGCGGCGTCGGCGAGTTGGTCGGGTCGCGACGGATACGCGAACCGGTGACGACGATTTCGCCGAGCTCAGCAGCGTCGTCCTGTGCGGACGTGCCGGTGTCGGGAGCGGTTTGGGCCAGCGCCGGAGCAGAAATGGCCATGACGCCCGCCAGTACAGTGGTGGCGAGCAGTTGATTACGCTTCAGGTTCATTCAGTCACTCGGTATGAGAGGTTCGCAAACGCCTGCCTCCCCCAAGCCAGACTGCGAACAAAAACTCACCCGAACTGTGTCAGGTCAAGCCACAAATTGTCCCGCAGGACACATTCGAGCGTTGTTTTGACACGATGTGACACGAACTCATCACATGATGTACATATATCGACGTTATCTGGCGAATACTGTTACGCCAAATGTGTCTTCTTTGTGATCCATCCCGGCAGGTCAACTATCGTTTCGAGTGATCCGTACCGGGACTGATCTGTCGGTTCGTCCGCCAGTTCATGCGCCCAGGTAACGGCGTAAGGGATGTGCACCGCGTAGGCGCCGGCCGCGAGCGCTGGCAGGACGTCTGATTTCATGGAGTTGCCCACCATCACGGCCTCGTGGGCGCCCGTGCCGTGCCTTGCGAAGACCCGCTCATAAACTTTTCGGTCCTTCTCAGAGACGATTTCAACCGCAGCGAAGGCATCCCCCAGACCTGACGCGGCCAGTTTCCGTTCCTGGTCCATGAGATCGCCCTTGGTGATCAGCACGAGGCGATAGTGCTCGGACAGGGCCGCGATCGCTTCGTCGACCCCCGGCAGGGTCTCGACGGGATGCGCGAGCATCTCGCGCCCGGCGGCCAGGATTTCCCGCACAACCTCCGACGGAGCGGCGCCCCCCGTAAGCTCCATCGCGGTCTCGATCATGGAAAGCGTGAAGCCCTTCACCCCGTAGCCGTAGAGTCTGAGATTGCGCTGCTCGACCTCGGCAAGTCGCGTCTCGATCAAGTCGCGATCGCCGTGCTCCGACAGCAGATCTGCGAAGCGGTCGTGGGTGAGGCGGAAGATCGTCTCATTGTGCCAGAGGGTGTCATCGGCATCGAGGCCTACGGTCGTGATGCTCATGGCTTCCATCGAATTCGGAGTGCGGGTGGTCTTTGCGCAGCTGATGGCGAAGAGCAACGGTGCAAATGTGGTGAACAGCGCTTCACCAGTTCTGTTGTCGTTTGGTTGGCGAAGGAGGCGCACCGTCAAGTCCCGGGGCCCTGCAAGCGCGGTCGGGACGTCAGCCGACGCGCGCCATGGAGGCGTCTGTGCGCGAGGTCATTGAAATGCGAGCCTGGGAAAGGGACGGCGCCGGCGACGATGGCCGGGCCCGGTTGCCCGAGGAGCCCAAGGCGTTCGGGGCGCCCGGCCTGACCGACATCGGAAGCGTCACCTTCCCGTTCATCACCCGCGCGCGGCGGGAAATGTCGATCACGCTATCGCTGCAGCCCATCTTTGGACTGAAGAACGGTCAGGTCGTCAGCCGCCGCATCCGGCGTCTGGTGCGGCATCAGGGCGGGGAGCCGGCCTTGCGCGGCCTTGGGCGGCCCATGCTTGAGACCGCCGACCTGCGCCGGATCGATCTGTTGACCCTTCAACATGGCGGGTCGCTCCTGCGGCCCGGCGAGACGGACGGGGGCGTACTGCCCGCCTTCTGGCGTACTGTCGGGACCAGCCACGGCCGGTTCGCCATGATCTATGCCGGCGATCAGACCGGGTCTCCAGCCGGCCGGGTCATGGTCGAGGTGGTGGGAATCCCGGATCGTCCGGATGTCCAGGCGGTTGCCGAGGCGATCGGGCATTTCGAGACCGATCGGAGGGGCATCATACTGCATATTCCGCCCGATCCGGCGCTGGCCGAGCGTCTCGCCGGAGCGCGGTGCGCCTGCCTGTCGGTGGATTTCGCCGCGGTCGACTATGATCATCCCCGCGGATGGCGTGAGGCAGACCGCCTGGTCCAGGCTGCGCGCAGGGCGGCTCCGAAGGTGCTGATCCTCAACATAGCCGCTCACTGGGGCGCGGCGGCGGCGGAGTCAGGAGCAACCCATGCAGTGTTCCGCTCCAGCGAGGGCGTGCGGGTCTGATCCCCGGATTGACGTGAGGCGCCGGATCGCCGTTATGAGGCGACAGCCACTTCGCCGCCGGAACCCGCATGAGCGATCAATCGTCCAGCCTGCCTCTGCCCGAAGACCTTCTGGCTGATCGCCAGAAGCTGGGCTGGGGTCTCGCGTCCCTCGTGGTCGCCGGCAACATGATCGGTTCGGGCCTGTACCTGCTGCCCGTCAGCCTGGCCTCGACCGGCAGTTCCAGCCTGATCGGCTGGCTCGTGGCGGCGGTCGGCGCGGCGACGCTGGCGCTGGTGTTCGGGGCGCTGGGGCGATTGGCTCCGGGTGCTGACGGCCTGTCAGGCTTCGCCGAGCGAGGGCTGGGACGGTTCGCCGGCTTCCATGTCTCGCTGGCCTTCTGGATGGCCTGTCTGGTCGGCAACGTCGCCGTGGCCGTCGCGGCGACCGGCTATCTCGGCTTCTTCTGGCCGATCCTGAAGGACCCGGTCGCGGCGACACTGTGCAATCTGGGTCTGATCTGGATCGCTACGGCCGCCTACATCGTCGGCGCACGGACAGCGTCCTGGCTGGCGGCGGTCGCCCTGGTCGTCGGCCTGATCCCCGTCGTCATCGCCGTCGCTGCCGGGGCGTCGGCCTTCGATCCCGCGCTCTTCGCCGCCTCGTGGAGCCCGTCGGGCGAGCCACTGCTGAAGACCGTCCCGGCCTCGCTGGCCATCATCTTCTGGGCCTATCTGGGCGTGGAGAGCGCGGCAGCGCTGTCGCATCGGGTCCGGCATCCGGCCACGGATGTGCGGCGGGCCTCGGTCGCCGGCGCACTGCTGGCCACGGTCGTCTATGTCGCCGCCACCGTCGCCGTGTTCGGCGTCATTCCCGTGGCCCAGCTGGCCGACTCGACAAGTCCCTATGCCGATCTGGCCGGACGGGTGTTCGGCGCTTCGATCGCCGGCATCGTCGCGATCTGCGCCATCACCAAGACGCTGGGCACCATCGGCGGCTGGACCATGATGGGCGGGGAGACCGCGCGGGCGGCCGCAGTGCAGGGCTTCCTGCCGTCCGGCTTTGGTTCGCCGACGAAGACGCCGATCGTCACGCCCTTGCTGGGCGCGGCCTTCATGAGCGTGATCGCCGTCCTGTCGGGCCAGCCGACGCTGGGCGGCCAGTTCGGCATTCTGGTTGGCGTCACCTCTGTGCTGACCCTGACCATCTACGCCATCTGCGCCCTTTCGCTTTTCCGGCTGGCGAGAACGCCAGGCGCGCGCATCCTGGCCGTCCTGGGCCTGCTGTTCGCCGCCGCAGCGGTAGCCGCAGCGGCGCCCGGATACATTCTTCCGACGGTCGGCTTCTTCGCCCTGACGACCGCGGCGTGGTTCGCTTTCATGAGAAAGTCCGGATCGCGCGTTGACCAAGGGGGCGCAGGGGCCTAACCACCCCGCCGTTTGTCCGCCGGTTTTCGGTGTCAGGAGAGCGCGCCATGACCACCCAGCTGCTTCGAGGCGTCACCGGTGTTCTCGCGCTTGCGGACGGGACCATCCTTCAGGGCATCGGCTGCGGCGCGACAGGCTCTGCGCTGGGCGAGGTGGTCTTCAATACCGCCATGACCGGCTATCAGGAAATCCTGACCGACCCGTCCTACATGAGCCAGATCCTGGCCTTCACCTTCCCGCACGTCGGCAATGTCGGCGTGAACGTCGAGGACGTGGAGCAGATGGGCGGGGGCTCCGACACCTCCGCCCGCGGCGCGATCTTCCGCGACGTCCCGACCGAGCCGGCCAACTGGCGCTCGGAAAGCAGCTTCGACGACTGGATGAAGCGTCGCGGCGTCGTCGGCCTCGCCGGCGTCGACACCCGCGCCCTGACGGCCCTGATCCGCGACACGGGCGCGCCGCACGCTGTCATCGCCCACGCCCCGGATGGAAACTTCGACCTCGACGCCTTGGTCGCACAGGCGAAGGCTTGGACCGGCCTTGTCGGCCTGGACCTCGCCAGGCCCGCCTCGACCCTGCAGGCGTTTGAGTGGAACGAGGGCCTGTGGGACTGGCCCGAAGGCCATCCGCGCGTCAACGCCGCCGACCGCTCGGTGGTGGTCATCGACTACGGTGTGAAACGCAACATCCTGCGCGCCCTGGCTTCCACCGGCGCGAAGATCACCGTCGTTCCCGCCACGACCACGGCCGAGGAAGTGCTTGCCCGCAACCCCGACGGCGTCGTCCTGTCGAACGGTCCGGGCGACCCGGCCGCGACCGGTGAATACGCCGTGCCGGAAATCAGGAAGCTGGTCGAGAGCGGCAAGCCGCTGTTCGGCATCTGTCTCGGCCACCAGATGCTGGCCCTGGCGCTGGGCGCCAGGACCGTGAAGATGGATCAGGGCCACCACGGCGCAAACCACCCGGTGAAGGACCTGACGACCGGCAAGGTCGAGATCGTTTCGATGAACCACGGCTTCACGGTCGATCGCGACAGCCTGCCCGACGCGGTCGAGGAGACCCACGTCAGCCTGTTCGACGGCACCAACTGCGGCATCGCCCTGAAGGGCCGCCCGGTGTTCAGCGTCCAGCACCACCCGGAAGCTTCGCCGGGACCGACGGACAGCCTCTACCTGTTCCAGCGTTTTGCAGACTCAATGAAGGCCTGAACCTAGGGCAGGGGCGCGAAGCTGCATTCTTCCCTCAGCGCCGCAGCCTTGCGCACGGCCACCGGCGCGGCGTGCAGCCAGTAGTCTGCGTCGTCGGGACGGTTGTTGCGCTTGCGCTCCAGGCCGCGAAGCCGTCGGAGCGCCGCGTTCTCCAGCAGCCGGGCGTGCAGGGCGCGCGGCGAGACGTGAGGGATCAGCGGGGAACCGGGGACGGCGACGGCGTCGGGGCCTTCAGGCTCCACCGCCGGGCGGGCGATGGCGATGAACATGAGGAGGTCGGGCTCACTCTCGGAGGACGCCGACGATCTTCGCCGCAGCGCCGTCAGGAACCGTCTCATTCTGGGACGGGACAGGTGGTTTAATCCACAGGGCTTGTGGATTGTTCCGTATAAATGCGTAAAAAATCAGTCCTTTAGCGCCGCCGTTTCGCCTTGTTGGTTAATGAAAGGTAAATGGCCCCGCTGGGTTGAATCGCAGGCTATAAGGCGACTGTGCGCTTTGACGACCGCTTCATCGAGGAACTGAAGGCCCGCCTTCGCCCGTCCGATATCATCGGGCGGACGGTGAAGCTCAAGCGTCAGGGGCGCGAGTATGTCGGGCTGTCGCCGTTCTCGAAGGAAAAGTCGCCGTCCTTCTTCGTCAATGACGACAAGGGCTTCTTCCACGACTTCAGCTCGGGCAAGCACGGCGACGTCATCAGTTTCCTGCAGGAGACTGAGCGTCTGTCCTTCGTAGAGGCCGTCCAGCGGCTGGCGGGGGAGGCGGGCATGGCCCTGCCGGCCGAGGATCCGCAGGCGGCCGAGCGTGAGCAGAAGCGCCAGGGCCTGGGCGACTGGATGGACCTCGCCCAGAAATGGTTCGCGGCCAACCTGCGCCGCTCGCCCGGCAAGGCCGCCCGCGAGTACCTCGAAAAGCGCGGCCTGCCCGAGGATCAGTGGGAGCGATTCGGTCTCGGCTATGCGCCCAACGACCGCGAGGGGCTGAAGAACGCCCTGATCCAGCGTGGCGCGCGGCCCGGCGATCTGGTGGAGGCGGGCCTGCTGATCTCGCCCGAGGGCGGCGGCCAGCCCTACGACCGCTTCCGCGACCGCCTGATGTTCCCGATCCTCGATGCCCGTGGTCGGATTGTCAGCTTCGGCGGTCGGGCGATGAACCCGGACGACCGCGCCAAATATCTGAACGGTCCCGAGAGTCCGCTCTTCCACAAGGGCGCGACCCTGTACGGCCTGCCCGAGGCCCGGCGCATCCTCGGCGCCGAGAGCAAGGGCGAGCAGGGCATCGTCGTGGTCGAGGGCTATATGGACGTCATTGCGTGCCAGCGCGCAGGAGTCCCCGCCGTGGCGCCGATGGGCACAGCCCTGACCGAGGAACAGATGGAGCGACTGTGGCGCGTGTCGTCCGAGCCGGTGCTTTGCTTCGACGGTGACGCCGCCGGTCGTCGCGCTGCGTTCCGCGCCATCGACCGCGCCTTGCCGCATCTGAAGCCCGGCCGCTCGTTCCGCTTCGCCCTGCTCGAAGGCGGCAAGGACCCGGACGACATCCTGCGGGATCAGGGGGCCCCGGCGTTACGTCAGGCGCTGGCCCTGACCAGGCCTTTCGCCGAGGTGCTGTTCCAGAAGGAGGCGGAGGCCGAGCAACTGGACACGCCCGAGCGTCGCGCGGGCTTCAAGGGGCGTCTGCGTCAGCAGGCGTCCGCTATTCAGGACAAGGATCTGGCCGAGCAGTACCGCCGTGAACTGTTCGACCGCTTTGACGCCCTGTTCCCGTCACGCAGCGCGCCGCGGCCTGCGCAGGCTCAGGCGTCGCAGGGAGGGCGGCGTTGGGGCGGGCCTCCGCCGATGTTGGGCCAGACGGTCGAGGGCGCCCAGGCGATGCAATCGCTCAGCCGTTCGATCGAGCCGGTAGCCGCAGCGCTGGCGCACGGCGCGATCGATGATCCTGAACGGATGGACGATCATCTCGAAGCCATCGCCGCCCACGGGTTCGGCGATGCGTCCCTCGACGGGCTTGCGCAGGAGATGGTCCGGCTGCGCTTCTCGGGTCAGGACCTTGACTCGGCCGCCCTGCGACGCCATCTGGCGCAATCGGGTCATGACGTCTTGATGCGCGAGGTCGAGAAGGCGGCGGCAAAGTCCGGCGCGCCTTTCCTGGCTGCAGACAAGCCCCTCGGCGAGACGAGGATCCGATGGTCGCAGGCGTTCGATGCGTTAACCCGCGTCGCCGCCCTTGAAGACGCCCTGTCTTCGGCGCGTGGCGTGCCGGGGCAGGACGAGGCGTTTCGCCGGCTCAAGGCCGAGCGGGATGCGCTTCGCCGTGCGATCAAAACCGGAGAGATTTGGGAAGACAGCGCGGGATCGTAACCAACGACCCCGCTACACGTTGTAGTTGGCAAGGCGCCTGATCAGCGTCCGCCCCGGAGAGAAGACTGAATGAGCGCGCAGACCGAGACGCAGGAAGCCGAAGTCCAGAGCGACGGCCCGCTGCTCGACCTCACCGACGCCGGCGTCAAGAAATTCATCAAGCAAGCCAAGGCCAAGGGCTATGTGACGATGGAGGAGCTGAACAAGGTCCTCCCGTCCGAAGAGGTGACCCCCGACGCGATCGAGGACACCCTGGCCATGCTCAGCGAGATGGGCGTGAATGTCGTCGAGGCGGAGGAAGACGCCGAGCAGAAGGACGGCGAGGGCGGTGAAGTCGCCGAGCGCGCCGAAACCTCGGTGGCGGAAACTCCGGCCAAGGCCGCGTACGACCGTACCGATGATCCGGTGCGCATGTATCTGCGCGAGATGGGCTCGGTCGAGCTGCTGAGCCGCGAGGGCGAAATCGCCATCGCCAAGCGTATCGAGGCCGGCCGCGACGCCATGATCTCGGGTCTGTGCGAAAGCGCCCTGACCTTCGAGGCCATCATGGTCTGGCGCGACGAACTGGCGAACAATCGCATCCTGCTGCGCGAGGTTATCGACCTGGACGCCACCTATGGCGTGCTGAACCCTTCGTCCCTGCCGCACAACCAGCCGCCGGCCGGTGAAGCGGAAGAGAAGGAGGAAGGCGGCGACGAGGAGAAGCCCGAAGGCGACGAGGACGACGACGACTTCGACGACGGCGGCGGCATGTCGATCTCGGCCCTGGAAGCCGAGCTGCGCGACGGCGTCATGGAGGTCCTCGACGCGATCGCGGCCGACTTCGGCGGTTTCCGCAAGCTGCAGGACAAGCTGGTCGAGGCTCGCCTGAAGGGTGAGACCCTCAGCGCCAAGGACCAGAAGACCTACGATCAGCTGACTTCCGACATCTCGGGTCGCCTGAAGACGATGAAGCTGAACAACAACCGCATCGAGGCGCTGGTTGAGCAGCTCTACGCGATCAACAAGCGTCTGATGGGGCTGGAAGGCCGCCTGCTGCGCCTCGCCGACAGCTACGGCATCTCGCGTCCGGAATTCCTCAAGGCCTATTTCGGCAAGGAACTTGACCCGAACTGGGCCGAGGGCGTGAAGGACATGGGCGTGCGCTGGACCAAGTTCAGCGACAATGAGGCGACGCAGATCGCCTCGATCCGCGCCGACGTCGCCGCCGTGGCGACCGAGGCCGGCCTGCCGATCGACGACTATCGCCGCATCGTCCAGACCGTCCAGAAGGGCGAGCGCGAGGCCCGTCAGGCCAAGAAGGAAATGGTCGAGGCCAACCTGCGCCTCGTCATCTCCATCGCCAAGAAATACACCAACCGCGGTCTGCAGTTCCTGGACCTGATCCAGGAGGGCAACATCGGCCTGATGAAAGCGGTCGACAAGTTCGAGTACCGCCGCGGCTACAAGTTCTCGACCTACGCCACCTGGTGGATCCGTCAGGCGATCACCCGCTCGATCGCAGACCAGGCGCGCACCATCCGGATCCCGGTGCACATGATCGAGACGATCAACAAGATCGTCCGCACCAGTCGCCAGATGCTGCACGAGATCGGCCGCGAACCGACCCCGGAGGAGCTGGCCGAGAAGCTGGCCATGCCCCTGGAGAAGGTCCGCAAGGTCCTGAAGATCGCGAAGGAGCCGATTTCGCTCGAAACCCCGATCGGGGACGAGGAAGACTCGCACCTCGGCGACTTCATCGAGGACAAGAACGCGGTCCTGCCAATCGACGCCGCCATCCAGTCGAACCTGCGCGAGACCACCACCCGTGTGCTGGCGTCGCTGACGCCGCGCGAGGAACGCGTGCTGCGCATGCGGTTCGGCATCGGCATGAACACCGACCACACCCTTGAGGAAGTCGGCCAGCAGTTCTCGGTCACCCGCGAACGCATCCGTCAGATCGAGGCCAAGGCCTTGCGCAAGCTCAAGCACCCGTCGCGGTCGCGGAAGCTTCGGTCGTTCCTCGACAGCTGATCCTGCACAAGGGGCGGTTCGCAAGAGCCGCCCCTTTTTCCCGGGCATTCATGGGTCGCAAGCACGTCAATCTGGGTCGCGCGCCGGACAAGTCGGATCTGCCGACCAAGGTCTGCGCCGCCTGCAGCCTGCCCTTCGTCTGGCGTAAGAAATGGGCGCGGGACTGGGAGCAGGTGAAATTCTGCTCGGACCGCTGTCGGGCGAAAGGCGAGACGGCGGGGTGATCACCCTGTCGGCCCGGAACGCAAATCAGCATAGCGTCAGCTGTATGCGCGCCCTCCGTCCGTTTGTTCTGCCGATCTTCCTGCTGTCGTTGGCCGGCTGCGGGAGGATGCTGCCGGACTTTCCGCCGCCGCCTGGAACGGGCTGGCCAGCCGCACCTTCCCGCACCGAGGCTCCGCTGGTGGGCGGCCTTGTGGATTCGCCGCTGGACGGCGGTACCCGCTCGGCTGTGATCCGCGAGAGCGCGGAGCTCAGCCAGTGTGTGGCCCAGCTGACCGCGGCCCGCGTGACCTTCCGGCCGGTGCCCGACAAGGGCGATCCGCAGGCTTGTGGACTCAGCGCGGGCGGCGTTCTCGGACCCGACTATGGGACAATCGCCCGCATGACGCCGGGCGATGTCGAGATGACCTGTCGCACAGCTCTGGCCGTCAGCGTCTGGCGACGCCAGTCACTGGAGCCTGCGGCGCGGGAGATCCTTGGTTCGGATGTGATCCAGATCGATCACTTCGGGGCCTACGCCTGTCGCAACGTGAACAATGGCGGCGTCAGCAATCGGATCAGCGCCCATGCCCAGGCCAATGCACTGGACGTCGCTGGTGTGCGCCTGCGCGACGGCCGGCGGATCACCCTGACCAACGACTGGTACGGCGATACGGAGGAGGCCCGGTTCCTGCGGCGGATCCGGGACGATGCCTGCCGGATCTTCGGCACGGTGCTGAGCCCGGACTACAATGCGGTGCACCGCGACCACCTGCACCTCGAGGCGACCGACACCCGTTTCTGTCGCTGACGGGCGTCGGTCCGGAGGCGGGGATCAGCCCTCGGCGATGACGTCGAAGCCGCCGAAGATCATGCGCTTGCCGTCGAATGGCATCTCCATGCCCATCATCCGCTCATCGGTCATCAGCGTCTCCCAGGCGGCGTCACGCACGGCCTTGTCCGGCCAGGTGATCCAGCCGACGCAGACGACTTCGCCGTCCTTCAGGTCGACGGCCTTGCGGAAATCGGTGACCTTGCCCTCGGGCACATCCTCGCCCCAGCACTCGGTGATCGAGGTCGCCCCGGCTTCCTTGAAGAAGACGGTCGTCTTGCGGGAGTGCTCGATATAGGCGGCCTTGTTGCCGGCGGGCACGGGGATGACGGTGATGTCGAGGAAGCTCATCTCTGGTCTCCGGGTTGGATCGGCGCACACTGCGCGCATGAATAGGCGGAAGGACCCGCAGGCTCGATCCGCCCGCGACTTGAGGGTTGTGCGCCCCGGTGTTACATTATGCAAGTATGAAGTTAGAAAAAATAACCAAAGCTGCGCGGCGGTATGATGACGCCTGCGGGACGGCCCATGCGCTGGACCTGATCGGCGAACGATGGGCCCTGCTTGTCATGCGCGAACTGATGCTGGGCCCCAAGCGGTTCGGAGACCTGCGCGCCAGCCTGCCCGGTATAAGCGCCAATGTGCTGACGCAGCGGCTGGAGGGGCTTGAGGCTTCAGGCCTTCTGGTCCGCCGACGTCTGCCGCCCCCGGCTCTGGTGCAGGTTTACGAGTTGACGGCCTGGGGGCTCGAGGCCGAGCCGTTCATCAGCAGCATGGGCAAATGGGCCGCCCGGTCGCCGGCGCACGACCCGACCATGCCGCTCAGTCCCGTATCAATCATGCTGTCGCTGAAGACGATGTTCGACCCCGCGAAAGCCGGTGATCTTTGCCTGTCGATCGGCTTTCGGTTCGGGGACGAGAGCTTTGTCCTGACTGTGGCCGATCGCCTTCTGACCGTGCGTCGCGGCGAGGCGGCGGCGGCGAGCGTGGTGGTCGCCGCCACGCCCGAGGACATTGCGGCCGCGGTCTATGGCGGCGCGCCGCTGCCTGCGGAGGCGCTGGAAGGGGATGCGGCCGTGTTCGACCGCTTCACCACCTTCTTCGACCTGCCGCCCAAGGCAGGCTGAGAGCTAGGTTTGAGGCTGCATCAGGCTGTCGTGGACCACGGCGATGAACTGGCCGAGGTCGCCTTCGAGGGGATAGCCTGCGGCAGGGTTGCCGGCCTGGATTTCTTCCAGCGATTTTCCGGCGTCGATGCCGGCCTGCACACGGGCCATGATGACCGCCAGCATGTTGCGATAGGCCAGCAAGTCTGTCCGGGTCCCGACGGGGCCATGCGCGGGGACGATCCGGGTGTCATCATCGGCGATAGCCAGAACCCGGTCGGCTGCGGCGATGAGACCGGCGATGCGCCCACCCGAGGCCGTGTCGATGTAGGGGTAGACGCCTGCGGAATAGGTATCGCCCATGTGGACGACATCCGCATTGACGAAGTGGACCAGTACGTCGCCGTCGGTGTGGGCGCCTGGCGTATAGAAGGCGCGGACGGTCTCGCCGTTCAGATGGAGGGTCAGGCTGCTGTCGAAGGTCATGATCGGAAGGCTTTCCGGATACCGCGCCGGCGGAACGACCGCGCCATAGACCCGCAATGTCTGGGTCGCCATCCGACGGGTGCGAACGGAGTCATGAGCGATGATGACGGCGCCCTGACCGGTCAGGTAGCGGTTTCCGCCGGTGTGATCGACGTGCCAGTGGGTGTCGATGACAAATCGCAGTGGAGAGGGGTCGATCCCTGCGACGGCCGCCATCACGCGCGGCGCCCCCTGTGGCAGTTCGGCGTCCACCAGCAGCACACCCTCGGGACCGTTCAAAACCAGGATATTGCCGCCTTCGCCGATGACCAGGTTCACATTCGTCGCCAGTCGCTGAACCGGCAGCGGCGGTTGCGGCGCTGCGGGCCCTGCCGGCGTTGTCTGCGCGAATGCAGGGGTGGCGAGAGCCAGCAGTGCGGCGGCGGTCAGCAGGGTTTTCATGGCGTCTCCGATCGGTGCTTTTTTCCAGCCATGGGGCGGGAGACGCCGGTGCGGCAACGCTTTTGCGGTCAAGGGCTCGTGTGGCGCGTCGAAACGTGAAAGGCTCGCCGGAAGCACGAGAAATCGGGAGGACCGGCCCCATGAGCACCCAGCCCGCGCCGGACGAACGCTTCGCGTCGTTCGAGGCCTTTTATCCGTTCTACATCCACGAGCACTCGAACCGGGTCTGCCGGCGGATCCATGTCGTGGGGTCTGCCTTGGTGCTGGTGGCGCTGGCGCTGGCGATCGTGACGCTGAACCCGTGGTGGCTGCTGGCCATGCCGCTGATCGGCTACGGCTTCGCCTGGGTGGGTCATTTCTTCTTCGAGAAGAACAGGCCGGCCACCTTCAAATACCCGCTGTGGAGCCTGATGGGCGACTGGCGGATGTTCTTCGAGACCGTCAGCGGCAAGCGCCCCTTCTGACGCCTACTGCGAGGCGCCGATGTTGTCCGCGGCCGAGGCCATCAGGGTGGCGCTGGGTTGATTGTCCCACGACGGCGGACATCCGTCGAAATTGCCGGCGTCAACGATCGTCAGGGTGCGCATGTTCAGACGCATCGCCGGGCGCATCGAGCCGCGCCCGTGGCCGGTGTAGAGGTCGATCTTCGGTCCCTTGATCGCGCCGCCGGTGTCCGAGGCGTACCAGTAGCCGTCGTGCAGGGTGCCGTCCGACATCCGCAGGCCTACGGTCTCGGGAATGAACAGGCGGGTCCGGCGCGGGATGTAGCGCGGGTCGACGGCCACGGTGCGCATGGCGATCGGACGGCAACCAAGGGAATCGTTGCCCGTCGCGCCGCCACCACCCGCGTGATACAGTCGCGCCGATGCGCTCCAGCGGGCGTCCCGGCCCATCAGGGCTTCCTGTTCGTCCGTCAGCTCGAACGCGTCGCTGCTGGAACCTTCGTCGGCGGAGGCGGTTGAAACGGCAGCCGCCCGATCGGCCGCAACGGCGGCTTCGTACGACACCGGCTCTCCCGACGCAGGGAAGGCCATCGCCCACATCAGGGCGAGCGCAGCGGCAGAGCTGAGCATATCCAGACTCACGGAATCACCGGCCCCAGACGCGTCCGGCGGCTGGCTTTTCGATTTCAAATGTGTCGAAATCCGGGCATCGGAGATGAGCTGCGACCACGTGTCCGGGTTTGTCGTGGATAAGTGCTGCTTCTGGATGGTTAAGCGGATTCGGCCTGTGCCGTATCAGACAAATCTGTAAGCTGTATTCGCAGATCAGAAATACGTTGCTGGGTCGATATGCTTACTGTCTATGGCGATAATCGATCCGGCAACTGTTTGAAGGTCAAGTGGTTGCTCGATCTCTCCCGGATCGATTATCAGTGGATCGAGACGGACGTCACGTCCGGCGTGACGCGCTCCGCAGGCTTCCTCGCCCTGAACCCGGCAGGCCAGACGCCGACGGTGGTGCTGGACGATGGTCGCCCGCTCGCCCAGTCGAACGCCTTGCTGCTATACTTCGGCGAAGGCGGTCCGTTCATCCCCGGCGATCCGTATGATCGCGCCCGGATGATGGAGTGGCTGTTCTGGGAGCAGTACAGTCACGAGCCCTACATTGCGGTCGTCCGGTTCCAGCGCGCCATCGCCGGTTGGCGCGCCGACAGGATCGAGCCGCGGCTGATCGAGCGGGGTTACGTCGCCCTTGGCCGGATGGAGCAGGCGCTGGCCGGGCGGAACTGGCTGGTGGGGGAGACGCCCACGCTCGCGGACCTGTCGCTGGTCGCCTACACGCGCGTCGCGCCCGAGGGCGACTTCGACCTGACTGCCTATCCCAACGTGGTCGCGTGGGTCGCACGCGCCGAGGCGGCGTTCGGGATTTCGTGAAGCCGGGCTTTGGGGTAGGGCAAGCGAACCCATCCGCCGGAGCCCCTTCATGAAGCGTCTCGCCCTCGCCGCCGCCGCCGTCTGCGCGCTGGCCGCCGTCGCCGTTCCTGCCGCCGTCTCTGCCTGGGGCAATACCGGCCACCGCCTGATCGGCATCGCCGCCATGCGCGCGCTGCCAGAGGAGATGCCGGCATTCCTGCGCACGCCGGGCGCCGCCGCCGACGTCGGCGAACTGTCGCGCGAGCCGGACCGCTGGAAGGGCGGCGGTCAGCCGCACGACCGCGAGCGTGACACCGCCCACTTCGTGGATCTCGACGACAACGGTTTCGTCTTCAATCCGCAGGGCCCGTCGATCGACAACCTGCCCCGGTTGAAGTCGGAATACGACGCGGCCCTGATCGCGGCGGGGTTGGACGTCGATGACGCCGGCTATCTGCCGTACGCCATCTGGGACAGCTACCAGAACCTCGTCCGCGACTTCGCCTACTGGCGGGTCCTGAACGCCCAGGAGGCCCGTGAGACCGATCCGGGCAAGCGCGCCTGGTATCGTGTCGATCGCGAGCGTCGCGAGGCCCTGATCCTGCGCGACATGGGCGTACTGGGGCACTACATCGGCGACGGCGCCCAGCCGCATCACACGACCATCCATTACAACGGCTGGGACCGGAACACGCCGAACCCCGAGGGCTTCACCACCGCCCGTTCGACGCACAGCGCCTTCGAGGGCGACTTCACCGCCCGCGTCGCCCGTCTGGACGCCGTCGAGGCCGCCATGGCCGCGCCGCAGCTCGAGAACTTCGACATGCGTCCGCGCACGGCCGCTTATCTGCGCGCCACGCTGGCCCAGGTGACGCCGTTCTATCGGCTGGAGAAGGCCGGCGCATTCCGCGACACCCGCGATGACGCCGCCGCCTTCACCATCGCCCGCCTCGGCGCCGGCGCGGCGGAGCTGCGCGACATGTTCATCCTCGCCTGGCGCGACTCGGCCGACGACAGCATCGGCTGGCCGGCGGTGAAGGTCGCCGAGGTCGAGGCCGGCACGGCCGACCCGT
This sequence comes from Caulobacteraceae bacterium, assembly GCA_052441165.1. GTDB lineage: Bacteria > Pseudomonadota > Alphaproteobacteria > Caulobacterales > Caulobacteraceae > Brevundimonas. Next base: position 77,370 of record JBQVQW010000002.1, read on the forward strand.
GGATCGCCATGGTCGGCGAGGACTGATTGGCCGATACGCCCGAACAGCTCATCACGCTCGCTTCGCAACTGCGGGCGCAGGGGCGGGCGGCGGAGGCTGCGGACGCCTATCGCCGCCTGTTGTCCATCCGGCCTGACCTGCCGGACAGCTGGTACAATCTCGCGCTTATGGAGCGAGCCTGCGGGCGGTTCGACGCGGCGCTGGCGGCTTATGAGCAGGCGCTGCGTTACGGGATCACCGGACCGGAGGAGGTCAGGGTGAACCGTGCGGTGATCCTCGCCGACGATCTGGCCCGGCATGATCTGGCGCAGGTGGAACTGCGGGCGGCGCTGGCGCTGGCGCCAGACTACCTGCCAGCCCTGCTGAACCTCGGAAATCTGCACGAGGACCTCGGACAACGGGATCAGGCGCGGGACGCCTATGAGCGCGCGCTGACGATCGAACCGGACAACGCTCTGGCGCTGGCCCGGCTGACCGGCCTGTCCCGGGTGCAGGCCGCGGGCGACCCCGCCATCGCCCGGCTAAGGGCGGCGATCGCGCGTCCGGGTCGGACGGCGGGGGATCGGGCCGAGCTGGGCTTCGCGCTCGGCAAGGCGCTGGACGAGGCGGCGGAATACGACGCGGCCTTCGCGGCCTACGCCGAAGCCAACGCCGCCAGCCGGCAGGCGACGCCGGTGCTCTACGACCGTCGCCGTCACGAGGCCTTCGTCGATGCCCTGATCGCGGCCTTCCCGCGTTCCGCCGTTGCGCAAGCCGACGATCAGGCCGCGCCCGTCTTCGTCTGCGGGATGTTCCGCTCCGGCTCGACTCTGGCCGAGCAGATCCTCGCGGGTCACAGCCGAGTCACGCCCGGTGGCGAACTGGGTCTGGTCCCCGCCATCGCCCGGTGGCTGGAGCCCTATCCCGCGTCGCTGGCGACGCGCCCGGATCTGATCGGTCAGGCCCGGGATCTTTATCTCCGCGGGCTTGCAGCTTCCCGGCCGGGCGCTGCGCTGGTGACGGACAAGCGGCCGGACAACTTCCTGCACATCGGTCTGATCAAGGCGATGTTCCCGAACGCCCGGATCGTTCACACGGTCCGGGACCCGCTGGACACCATCCTGTCCAACTGGTTCCTGCATCTCGATGCGTCCATGGCCCATGCGCTGGACCTCGAAGACATGGCCCACTGGCACGGGCAGTACCGTCGCCTGATGGCGCACTGGAAGGCGTTGTATCCGGACATTCTCGACCTCGACTACGACCTTCTGGTCCGGGAGCCGCGGCCCTTGATCAAGGCGCTGCTGGAGCACCTCGATCTGGCATGGGAGGATGGCGTCATGACCTTCCACACGGCCCGTACCGGCGTGCGAACGGCCAGCGTCTGGCAGGTTCGCGAGCCCCTCTATGCCCGGTCGTCGGGGCGGTGGCGGAACTACGAGAGGCATCTCCGGGGCCTGATCGCGACGCGGCAAGGCGCCTGATCGTCATCCCGGGGCGCTCGAAGAGCGAACCCGGGACCCAGGCGTGCGTCGCTGAAGATGGATGCAGCGTTGGACGCCGAGCCCAATCACCTGGGTCCCGGGTTCCGCTGCGCGGCCCCGGGATGACGGGATCGGTGAAGCGGGATATGTCGGCCCCCATGTCCGACCTGACCCCTCCCGTCGTCATCCTCGATCGATCCCAGCTCGCCGACAACATCGGCTCGGTGGCGCGGGTGATGGCCAACTTCGGCTTGTCCGAACTGCGCCTCGTCAGCCCGCGCGACGGCTGGCCTCAGGATCGCGCCTGGGCGACGGCGTCGGGCGCCGACTGGGTGCTGGAGGGCGTGAAGGTGTTCGACACGGTGGCCGAGGCCATCGCCGATCTGAACACCGTCTTCGCCACCACGGCCCGGCCGCGCGAGACCCGCCAGCCGGTGCGCACGCCGCGCGAGAGCGCCCGGGTGCTGTATGACGACACGGCCTCTGGCCTGAAGACCGGGCTGCTGTTCGGCGGCGAGCGCGCCGGGCTGGAGACAACCGACATCGCCCTGTGCTCGGGCATCACCACCATCCCGATCGACCCGAAGCACCACTCGCTGAACCTGGCGCAAGCGGTCGCGATCAACGCCTATGAGTGGCGCACCCTGATCCTCGACGCCCCGCCGCCGCGCTTCCGCGATCAGGCACCGCCGGCGTCGAACGACCTGCTGGTGGGAATGTACGAACATCTGGAGACGGAGCTGGAAGCCGGCGGCTTCTTCTATCCGCCTGAGAAGAAGCGTTCGATGAGCCAGAACCTGCGCGTCATGCTGGGCCGGGCGGCGTTCTCGGAGCAGGAGGTCGCGACCTTCCGTGGAGTGATCCATGCCCTGTCGAAGGGCAGGGGCCGGTTGCTGGCGAAGATGGCGGCGAGGAAGGACGAGTAGTCTTCCCGGGTGTCGCTATCGCGTGTTGAAGCCGTCACCCTCGCTCTTCGCCCCCGTCATCCTCGGGCTTGACCCGAGGATCGGACCATAAGTCTGCGCCAGTGCCTGCCGACAGAACGCAGGCGGACAATCCGATCCTCGGGTCAAGCCCGAGGATGACGGAGTTAAGTGGGGTGAACGGAGATCAATAGGGACGGAATGAAACTGGTGCTCATCTACCCCCTTGCCGCCCTCGCCGAGATCGCAGGCTGTTTCGCCTTCTGGGCCTGGCTGAAGCTCGACCGGTCGCCGCTCTGGCTGATCCCCGGCGTGGCCGCCCTGATCACTTTCGCCTGGCTGCTGACACTCGTGCCGACCGACGCGGCGGGCCGGGCGTTCGCAGCCTATGGCGGGGTCTATATCTGCGTCTCGCTGATCTGGATGGCGGTGGTCGAGAAGAGCCCGCCGGATCGCTGGGACCTGATCGGCGGCGCGGTGTGTCTGATCGGCGCGGGCGTCATTCTGTTCGCGCCACGCGGTTGATCCGCAGGGCCGTCTCGGCTACACGCCGCCCCGTTGGGGAGTAGCCGCCGGCGCCCATAAAGGCCGGGTTCGCGTCAACATACTCGCAGTCTCCGGACTCGTGGCGCGATCAGCGGATGTCATCCGCCTGGCGAGACCAGCGTGCCTTGCGATCCCCAACCGGCGGGGACGTGAGCGCGCTGTCTCGTGCGTCCGGCGGATTCGAATTCCATGACCCCGATCTCGATCGCCGTGCTGTCACTCAGCATGTCCACCGATGCCTTCGCGGCCGCGGTCGGCCGGGGCGCGGCCAATCGCCCGCCGGTCGCCACGGCCATCCGCAACGGTCTCGTCTTCGGCGTGATCGAGGCCATCACGCCGCTGATCGGCTGGGGCCTGGGCATGATCGCAGCCGGCTTCGTCGAGCAGATCGACCACTGGATCGCCTTCGCCCTCCTGGGCGCGGTCGGCGCGAAAATGCTGTGGGAGGCCTTCCAGCCGGTCGACGAGGACGACGAGGGCGCGCGGCTGGCGCGCAACGGCATGCTGGCGCTTGTGGCGACGGCGGTGGGCACCTCGATCGACGCGGCGGCGGTGGGGGTGGGGCTGGCCTTTATCGGCGCCAACATCTGGCTCATCGCCCTGTCGATCGGCTTCACCACCTTCGTGCTCACCACGATCGGCATGCTGATCGGCAAGGCGGTCGGCGCGCGCTTCGGAAAGATCGCCGAGTTCTTCGGCGGTGTGGCGCTGATCGTCATCGGCGCGTCGATCCTCGCCGAGCACATGGGCTGGCTGGCCTAGGCCGACAGAAGTTCATCGACGAGGTCAGGGACCTTTTCGGTCGCCGGGCCGTAGCGGCCCTCATCGAACAGGCGGGCGCCCATCGAAGGCTCCAGATTGATCTCTAGCGTCCGCGCGCCTGACAGGCCGGCCATCTGCACGAAGCCGGCGGCCGGATAGACGGCGCCGGAGGTGCCGATGGAGACGAACAGGTCGCATTCGGCTAGCGCCGCCTCGATCCGCTCCATCCGCAGGGGCATTTCGCCGAACCAGACGATGTGCGGGCGTAGCCAGCCCTCGCTGCTGAACGGGCTGTCGTGGCGGGGCTCCAGATCGCCGGGGCAGTCGATGACACATCCGGTCGCCGTGCAGTGCGCCTTCAGCAGTTCGCCGTGCATGTGCAGCAGTTCGAAGCCCCTCGCCGGCGGCATCAGGGCGTGGGCGCGATCGTGCAGGTCGTCGACGTTCTGCGTCACCAGCAGGAAGTCGCCGTCCCACCGCGCCGCCAGTTCGGCCAGGGCGTGGTGCGCGGCGTTGGGCTGGACGTCAGCCAGCTGTCGGCGACGCCGGTTGTAGAAATCCTGAACCAGCGCCGGGTCGGCCGCGAAGCCTTCGGGCGTCGCCACCTCCTCGATCCGGTGGCCTTCCCACAGGCCGTCGCTGGCCCGGAACGTTGGAACCCCGCTCTCGGCCGAGATGCCGGCGCCGGTCAGGATGACGATGTTTCTAGGGGCCATGCGGTTCCATAGCATCGGCGATCCATCCTAGAAGAGCGTCAACGCTGAAGGAGCCCTCCCGCCATGAAAACCCGCGCCGCCGTCGCCTTCGAGGCCAAACGCCCGCTCGAGATCGTCGAGGTCGATCTGGAAGGCCCGCGCGCCGGGGAAGTGCTGGTCGAGATCAAGGCCACGGGCATCTGCCACACCGACGCCTATACGCTGGACGGTCTGGACTCGGAGGGCATCTTCCCGTCGATCCTGGGCCACGAGGGCGCGGGCGTCGTGGTCGAGGTCGGTCCGGGCGTCACCTCGGTCGAGGTCGGCGATCACGTGATCCCGCTGTACACGCCGGAATGCCGCCAGTGTAAGTCGTGCCTCAGCCGCAAGACCAACCTGTGTACCTCGATCCGGGCGACGCAGGGCAAGGGCCTGATGCCCGACGGCACCTCGCGCTTCAGCTACAAGGGCCAGGCGATCGCGCACTACATGGGCTGTTCGACCTTCTCGAACTACACCGTCCTGCCCGAGATCGCCCTGGCGAAAATCCGCAAGGACGCCCCGTTCGACAAGGCCTGCTACGTCGGCTGCGGCGTGACCACGGGCGTGGGCGCGGTCGTGAACTCGGCCAAGGTGGAGCCGGGGGCCAATGCGGTGGTCTTCGGCCTCGGCGGCATCGGCCTGAACGTCATCCAGGGGCTGAAGATGGTTGGGGCCGACATGATCGTCGGCGTGGACATCAACGGCGACAAGGAGGAGTGGGGCCGTCGTTTCGGCATGACCCACTTCGTCAATCCGAAGGACGTCTCCGATGTGGTCGCCCATCTGGTCGAACTGACCGGCGGCGGCGCGGACTACACCTTCGACTGCACCGGGAACACGGTCGTGATGCGTCAGGCGCTGGAAGCCTGCCACCGCGGCTGGGGCGAGAGCATCATCATCGGCGTAGCCGAGGCCGGCAAGGAGATCGCCACCCGTCCGTTCCAGCTGGTGACCGGCCGCGTCTGGCGCGGCTCCGCCTTCGGCGGCGCGCGCGGCCGAACCGACTGGCCGAAGTTCGTCGAGGGGTACATGGACGGAAAGATCGAGATCGATCCGATGATCACCCACACCTTCGACCTCGAGGACATCAACAAGGCCTTTGACCTGATGCACGAAGGCAAGAGCATCCGGTCGGTGGTGGTGTTCTGACCATAGTTGCCAAAAGCAACGGACTAGTGTCAGATCGCTCCGTCTGATCGGGAGGAACCATGTTCACACACATCACCGTCGGCGCGAACGACATCGAGGCGTCGCGGAAATTCTATGATGCGGCGCTCGGCGCGCTGGGCGTCGAACCGGGGCAGCCGGACGGCAAGGGCCGCTACTGGTGGCGAACGGCGCGCGGCGCGTTCGCGGTCGGCAAGCCGATCGACGGCGACCCGGCCTGCCACGCCAATGGCGGCACCATCGGCTTCGCCGCACGCGACGCTGACGCCGTGAAGGCCTTCCACGACGCCGGCGTCGAGGCGGGCGGCACCTCGATCGAGGATCCGCCCGGCCTGCGCGAGGGCCCGTTCGGCGCCCTGCATCTGGCCTATCTGCGTGATCCGTCGGGCAACAAGATCTGCGCCCTGCACCGGGTCGCAAGCTAGCCGCGGCTCGCCGCGAGGTGTTAAGCGGGCGGCATGGAAACGACCAAGACCCATGCCGTCCACGGCGGCACGCTTCGCTATCTGAAGCATGACAGCGTCACCACCGGCACGCCGATGACCCTGTCGGTCTTCGTGCCGGGCGGGGAGGGGCCGTTTCCGGTCCTGGTCTGGCTGTCGGGCCTGACCTGCACCGAGGACAACTTCACCACCAAGGCCGGCGCCTACAGGGCCGCGGCCGATCATGGCGTCATCATCGTCGCGCCGGACACCTCGCCGCGCGGGGAGGGCGTCGCCGACGATCCGGCCTATGATTTGGGGCAGGGCGCGGGCTTCTATGTCGATGCGACGCAGGCGCCGTGGACGCCGCACTTCCGCATGGAGACCTATGTCGCCGGCGAACTGATCGATCTTGTCGACGCGGAGTTTCCGACCACCGGGACACGCTCGATTTTCGGGCATTCCATGGGCGGGCATGGCGCGCTGACGCTGGCGCTGAACCATCCGGAGCTGTTCCAGTCGGTTTCGGCCTTCGCGCCGATCAGCTCCCCGGCCCGTTGCCCGTGGGGCGAGAAGGCGCTGGGCGCCTATCTGGGAGAAGACCGCGCCGCGTGGGCCCGGCACGACGCAGCCCTGCTGATCGAAGGTGGCGCGGCGAGGGGCGTGTATGACGACATCCTGATCGACCAGGGCGACGCCGATCCCTTCCTTGTCGAACAGCTGAAGCCCGAACTGCTGGTCGAGGCCGGCAAGGCGTCGGGACAGAAAATCACCTTGCGGATGCAGCCGGGCTACGACCACTCGTATTTCTTCATGGCCAGCTTCATCGACGACCACATCGCCTTCCACGCGGCGCGGCTGAAAGGCTAAGCGGATGAAACTGCCGATCCTCGCGGCGATGGCCCTGATGTTCGCGGCCCCGGCGGCCGCACAGCAGCAGATGGGCGACCCCTCCTACCGCCCGGCCGTCGAACATCCGGCCTATGCCGGCGAAGGTCCGCTGGTGCTGCTGGATGCCGCGCATGGCAGCGTGCAGACGATCGACGGACGCTATGCGGGGTTCGCCGCGCTGGTTCGGGCGGACGGCTACCGGATTCACGCGGGTGATCGGAAGCTGGATCAGCCCGGCGCGATGGACGGTGTCGATGTGCTGGTGCTGTCGAACGCCGTCGCCCCGCGCGATGGCTCAAGCCCTGACGCTTTCACGGCGGCGGAGATCGCGGCGGTGGATGCATGGGTCCGCGCCGGCGGTTCGCTGCTGCTGGCTGTGGATCACGCGCCGTATGGCGATGCGAACGAGACGCTCGGGCGGGCGCTCGGCGTCGAGATGGGCAAGGGCTATGCCTTCGAGGTGAACGGGCGCGGACGGCCGAACACGAATCTGGACTATCCGGCGGCGGCCCTGGGCGACCATCCGGTCCTCAGGGGGCGAACTCCGGCGGAGCGGGTGGACACTGTGCGCACCTTCACCGGCCAGTCGCTGCGGGGACCGACGGGCTCGACCGTGCTGCTGAATATGACCGAGGGCGCCCGTGAGGCCGCCAATGTGCAGATCTTGCAGCAGATCCATCAGAGGCTGGATGACGGCGAGGACGCCGCGGCGATCTTTGGCGAACTGTCGAAGCCGGGGCTTCCGGCGCAGGGGCTGGCGTTCGACCACGGCGCGGGTCGGGTCGTGGTGCTGGGTGAAGCCGGGATGCTGACGGCGCAGATGGTTCTCTACGACGACGGACGCGAGCCCTTCCGGTTCGGCCTGCACACCGAAGGCCACGACGACCAACAGTTCGCCCTGAATATCCTGCACTGGCTCAGCCGCGCCGAGGGAATGGAATGACCGATCAAGCCTACGAGCCGATGTTCGCCGCGCTGTGCAACGAATTGGGCTTCTGCCTGCACGACAAGGCCCAGAAGCGGGTGATTGCGGCCCTGCCAGACGGCCTGGATGCCGCGACCAAGGTCGCGTTCGCCGCCGCCGGCGTCGACTATCTTGCCGCCCTTGGCGATCTGCGCCGGTCGGTCCGCGACTGCATCAGGACGAACCTGCCAGACGCTGGCTAGCGGTCGCGTTTCGGCCCACGCGGATCGCGGCCGCCGCCATCGCGACGGTCCCGTCCGTCACGGCGCCCGCCTCTGTGTCGATCATCGTCGCGATAGTGGTCACGGCTCCGATAATGATCGCGGCCGCCACGGCTGTAGTCGATCACATAGGCCGGCTGGTTCTGCCAGGCCGACGTGCAATGCTGCTGCACGACGCCCAGACTGTTCACATAGGTTGAACACACCGGCTGACTGGCCAGGTCGTAGGCGGCCTGATCGAGCCCCGCTGCGACGGCCTCCCAGAACTCGGGGTCGCTGGAGCAACCTGACAACACGACGGCGCCGGTCGCGGCCATCGCGATCCTTCTGATCGAACGCATCGTTTCCTCCGCTTCACCCAAGCGTGACAGGAGACAGCGTGTTGCAGCCAATGTATGGGCGCAAGCGTTCCAAAGCTGACGATTCCCGTCGGTCACACCTTGGGTCCCGGCCCGGAGTGACTAGATACTGCCCAGTCTCAATCCCGTCGAAAGGAGCCATCCATGGCCTTCACCCTTCCGCCCCTCCCGTACGCCTACGACGCCCTGGAGCCGGCGATCGACAAGGAGACGATGACCTTCCATCACGACAAGCATCACCAGACCTATGTCGACAACCTGAACAAGGCCGTCGATGCCGACGCATCGCTGCAGGGCAAGTCGCTGGAAGAGCTGTTCGCGACCGTGTCGAAGCTGCCGAAGGCGGTACGCAACAACGGCGGCGGTCACTGGAACCACGCCTTGTTCTGGGAACTGCTGGCTCCGGCGGACAAGGCCGGCGAACCATCGCCTGAACTGGCCGCCGCGATCGACCGCGACCTGGGCGGCATGGACAAGTTCAAGGAAGACTTCAACGCCGCCGGCGCCGGCCAGTTTGGCTCGGGCTGGGCATGGCTGATCGTCCAGGACGGCAAGCTGAAGGTCACCTCGACCCCGAACCAGGACAACCCGCTGATGGACGTCGCCGACGAGAAGGGCGCCGTCGTCCTGGGCGCCGACGTGTGGGAACACGCCTACTATCTGAAATATCAGAACCGCCGGGCCGATTACCTCAAGGCCTACTGGTCGGTGGTGAACTGGAACAAGGCCAACGAGCTGTTCGCAGCCGCCACGAAGTAAGCATCTCTCCAACCGCCGGGCCAGCGCCCGGCGGTTTCGTCATTCAGGTCCCGGAGCTCCCATGAACGTCCACGCCCGACTCGCCGCCGCCAGCCTGATGCTGATGACCGTGGCTACCGCCTGCTCGCAGCAGCCGGACAAGGCGGCCGGGCCTGCGCGGGCGGCTCCCGCTGCGGCTCCGGCGAGCGATACCCATGCCTTCCGGATCGGGCAGGTCGAGGCCGTGGCGCTGCGCGACGGGACGATCGTTCTGACCAATGCGGAGGAGCAGAGTCCGTGGAGTGCGGTGGCCGATGTCGCGACCGTGCTGACGGGCAACGGTGTGGCCGACAACCGCATCCATCTCTCAGTCCAGCCGCTTCTGGTGAAGGACGGCGAACGGGTTGTTCTGATCGACACCGGCGCGGGCGGCGAGATGGGGACGGAGAACAAGCTGTCGGCCTCGCTGGCGTCCGCGGGCGTTCAGCCCGGGCAGGTGACCGACATCCTGATTTCGCATTCCCACGGCGACCATATCGGCGGCCTGGTCGCCAATGGCGCGCTGGTCTATCCGAATGCGGCGGTGCGCATGACTGGGGCGGAATGGTCGGCCATGCAGGGAGACAACGAGCTGCAACCCGTTGTCGACCTCATTCGAGCGAAGGTGCAGACCTTCGAGCCGGGCGCCAGCATTTCGCCGGCAATCACGGCACTGCCGCTGGCCGGCCATACTGCGGGCCACACCGGCTATGAGATCGCCAACGGCGGCGCGCGCCTGATCTATGTCGGCGACGCCCTGCACAGCTCGCTGATCTCTGTCCAGCGTCCGGAGCTGGTCAACCGGTGGGATCTGAACAGTTCGGCGGCGATCGCGACGCGACAGTCGCTTCTCGAACGGGGCGCCTCGCAGAACCTGCTGTTCTACGGCGTCCACTTCCCCTTCCCGGGACTGGGCCGCATCGAGCGGCGGGACGACGGGTTCGTCTGGGCTCCGGCGACCTGAACCCGGGCCGAGTGTTGATGCCCCGGTAACCGTATCTGTAGCCGGAGCGATTAACCCTTAACGCCTATCGCGGATGGCCGAAGCACCCAGAGGGGCCCCGACCGCGCATGCGCGTCATCGATTGTCTGACTCAAGATCACAACCTGCTCCTCGTCGGTCTGGCCGCGCTGATCTGCGTGGCCGGCGCGTTCGTGATGAGCAGGCTGTTCGCCAAGACCCGACGCGGCGTGGCGCGTGATCGCCTGCCGTGGATATTCCTCGGCGCCGTGGCCGGCGGCGCCACGATCTGGTGCACCCACTTCGTCGCCATGCTGGCCTACAAACCGGGCGTCGAGATCGCCTACGCCCCGTTGCTGACGGGGGTGTCGCTGATCGTGGCCATGGTCGGATGCGGCGGGGCTATCAGCCTGGGCGCCGTGCGCAAACGCTGGGCGCCCGCGTTCGGAGGCGCGACTTTCGGGCTGGGCGTCGCCTCGATGCACTACATCGGTATGGCCGCCTTCACCGCCGAAGCTGTCGTCCACTGGGACATGGCCTATGTCGTCGTTTCGGTTCTGGCCGCGATCACCGGCGGGGCCGTCGCCTTCGCGATCGGCGCAAACAGCGAGTTGCGCCACCGTCCTCTGCTGACCCCCCTGATGCTGGTCCTGACCATCGTCAGCCTGCATTTCACCGGCATGGGCGCGATGACGGTCCTGCCGTTCGCTCCGTCCGATGGGGCATGGACCCTTACAGAAGCCGACACCCTGCTGGCCCTCGGCGTCGCGGTGGTCGGCTTCCTGATCCTCGGTACGGCCGTCGCCAGCTATGCGCTTGAAGAACAATCCGAACGCCTGTCGCGCAACCGTTTGAGCAGCCTGATCGAAGGCAGCGTCGACGGCATGATGGTGGAGGCCGACGGCAACGTCGTCATGGCCAACCGCGCCTTCGCCCTGCTGTGCGGCCTCCCGGATCAGGCCGTTGTCGGCCGCCCGGTCGCGGACTGGATGGAAGACGTCGATGCCATGCCGGCCGATGCTCTGGTCCAGAGCCGGCTGAAGGGCGCCGAGGAGTCCATTCCGGTCGAAGTCGCTGTGCGCATCGAGGCGACACCGGATCAGACGTTCCGCATTCTGGCCGTGCGCGACCTGCGTCCCCGCATCGCACAGGAGCGCCGCATCGCCCATCTGGCGCGCAACGACAGCCTGACCGGCCTGCCGAACCGCGCCTCCTTCCTCGAAAAGCTGGATCGCATCGCCGCCGCTGTGGGCGACACGGGCCAGTTCGCCCTGCTGGCGATCGATCTGAACCGCTTCAAGGAGGTCAACGACCTCTATGGCCACGCCGTCGGCGACCAGCTGCTCGTCCACGTCGCCAACAACGTCAAGGACGCCGCGCTCGACACAGAGTTCGTCGCACGACTTGGCGGGGACGAGTTCGTGGCCATCGTGCCGGTCACCGACCGTCAGCAGGCCGAGGCCGCCGCCGAGCGCCTGCGCGTCGCCATTGTCCAGCCGCTTGAGGCTGAGCACGCGGAACTGCAGTGCGGCGCCGCGATCGGCATAGCCCTGTGGCCGCAGGATGCATCCGAGCCTTCGGTGCTGATCAACAACGCCGACCTGGCCATGTATCGGGCGAAGGGATCACTGGCGACCGACATCTGCTTCTACGAGGAAGCGATGGATGAAGCGGTGCGCCAGCGCCGGCGCGTCACTCTCGGCCTTCGCGATGCGCTTGAGAACGACCGGTTCGAGCTGCACTACCAGCTGCAGGCTTCGGTCGAGACCGGGGAGATCACCGGCTATGAGGCGCTTCTGCGCTGGCGTCAGCCGGACGGATCGTTCATTTCGCCGGCCGACTTCATCCCGATCGCGGAAGAGACCGGAATGATCCTTCCGATCGGCGAATGGGTGCTGCGTCGCGCCTGCGCCGAGGCCGCGAGCTGGCCCGAGGCGTACCGGATCGCGGTGAACCTCTCGCCGGTCCAACTAGCGCACGTCGACCTGCCGCGCATGGTCCATCAGATCCTGATCGAGACGGGCCTGTCGCCCTATCGTCTGGAACTGGAAATCACCGAGACGGCCATGATCTCGGATATGGAGCGCACGACCCACATCCTGCGTCAGCTGAAGCTGCTTGGCGTGTCGGTGGCCATGGACGACTTCGGGACCGGCTATTCGTCCCTGTCGACCCTGCGCGCCTTCCCGTTCGACAAGATCAAGCTGGATCGCACCTTCATGTCCGAGCTGGACGGAGGGCCGCAGTCCAGGGCCATCATCCGCGCCGTGCTGGCGCTGGGCGAAAGCCTGGCTATTCCGATCCTCGCCGAGGGGGTGGAGACGCAGGAGCAGCTGACTTTCCTGCGCGAACAGGGCTGCGACGAGGTGCAGGGCTATCTGCTGGGCCGCCCGGCCCGTGAGATCGTGTCCGACCCCGCGAGACGTAACGCGGCGGCGGCCTGAGGTTGACTCCAGCGGGCGCTGAGTAGATAAGCCCCGCCTTCACGTCCCGGACTTCGGCCCGGAGCGCGAACCATGACGGACGATGCGTGGACCGCCGTTGAAAGTGCCTCTCCAATCCGGGAGGGGCCGGGCCGCATCAACCTAGAGAGTGACGTATGTCCAAGCGCCATAGCGCCAAGTACAAACTCGACCGGGCCATGGGTGAAAACCTGTGGGGCCGCTCGAAGTCCCCGGTGAACAAGCGTTCGTACGGCCCCGGCCAGCACGGTCAGCGCCGCAAGTCGAAAGTCTCTGACTTCGGCCTGCAGCTGAAGGCCAAGCAGAAGCTGAAGGGCTACTACGGCAACATCACCGAGAAGCAGTTCGCTGCGACCTACGCCGAAGCGGCTCGCCGCAAGGGCAACAGCTCGGAAAACCTGATCGGCCTGCTGGAGTCGCGTCTCGACGCGATCGTCTATCGCGCCAAGTTCGTCCCGACCGTCTGGGCCGCTCGCCAGTTCGTCAGCCACGGCCACGTGACCGTCGACGGCAAGAAGGTCGACATCGGTTCGTACCGCGTGAAGCCGGGCCAGGTCATCGAGGTCAAGGAAAAGTCGCGCAACATGGCTCTGGTGCTCGAAGCCCAGCAGTCGTCGGAGCGTGACATCCCGGACTACCTCGAGCTGGGTGATCGCGGCTTCTCGGTTCGCTACGTCCGCGTCCCGGAACTGGCCGACGTGCCGTTCCCGGTGAAGATGGAACCGAACCTGGTCGTCGAATACTACTCGTCGTAAGGCGGGTTCGACGTTCGGACTTTGGAGGGGCTCCGGAGCGATCCGGGGCCCTTCCTACTTTTCATGGCATCGGTTCGCCGGCGGTTCACTTGCCGCACGAACAGGCGCACAATCGCCCGGTTCAGGATTCAGGGCGGGAGGCCCCGGATGAAATCGTCCGTCGTGTTCGCCCTGCTGGCGTTCGCCCCGATCATCGCCGGTTGTTCGATGGTGGCCGACCTTCTGCCCGAGCGTCAGACGGCCCGGCTCGATCCGGCCGACGGCCAGATCGAGCCGATCCACGCCGCCGCCATCGCGCAGGACCAGGCCGTGTTCTGGGTCAGCTCGAACGGCTGCACCCGCAAGGCCGATCTGAACCCCACGGTACGGACAGACGGCGACGGGTCGGTCATCACCCTGCGTCGCGTGAAGGAAGACCGCTGCCGCAATGTGCGCCCGGAAGGCGTGGAGCTGCGGTGGTCTTTCCAGGAGCTGGGCCTGCCGTCCGGCGCGCGGGTGTCGGTCGAGAACCCCTATCAGTTGCCTGCCAGCTGACTCAGCCTCCGTGCAGACGCTCCCAGGCCGGCCAGACCGTCGCGCCTGCGCCGAGATACTGCTTCGGCAGGCCTTCCTTTACGCCCAGAGCCACCGCCGCGTGATGCGGCCAGTGCGGATCGTCGAGGACCGCGCGGGCGATGCCGACGAAGTCCGCCTTGCCGTCGGCGATGACAGCTTCGGCCTGGGCGGGGTCGTAGATCATGCCGACCGCCACGACATTGGCGTCCGGCGCTGCGGCCTTCACCGCCTCGGCGAAGGGCAGCTGGTAGCCCGCGTCCTTGCCGGGGATCGGAGCGCGGGCGACGTTGCCGCCGGACGAGACGTGCAGATAGTCATAGCCAATCGCGTGCAGGGCGCGGGCGAAGGCCTGGACGTCCTCGATCGTCAGGCCTCCGTCGACCCAGTCCGAGCCGTTGAACCGGACGCCGAGCGCCTTGTCCCGCGGCCAGGCGTCACGCAGAGCCTGCGCGACCCGTAGCGGGAAGCGCATCCGGTTTTCGTTGGAGCCGCCGTACGCATCCGTCCGATGGTTCGAGATCGGCGAGAGAAACTCGCTGAGGAGGTAGCCGTGGGCGGCGTGCAGTTCGATCAGGTCGAAGCCGGCCCGCAAGGCGCGTCCGGCCGCGGCGACGAAGGCGTCGATGACGCGCTGCATGCCGGCTTCGTCGAGCGCGACCGGCGTGTGCCATTCCTCGCGGAAGGGGATGGCGGACGGCGCGGAGGTGGTCCAGGCGCCCTGGTCGGCCGGAAGGGCCTGTCCGCCGTCCCAGGGCGCGGCGGTTGAAGCCTTGCGCCCGGCATGGGCCAGCTGGATGCCGATCGGGGTGTCGGAGTAGGTCCGGATGTCTTTCAGCAGCGCTGCGAAGGCCTGAGCCTGCGCGTCGTTCCACAAGCCGGTATCGCCCGGTGTGATCCGGCCTTCCGCCTCGACGCCGGTGGCCTCGACGATGACCAGCCCGGCGCCGGAGATCGCGAGCCGGCCGAGGTGCTGCGCGTGCCACGGCTGCGGGACGCCGTTGATGGCCGAGTACTGACACATGGGCGCGACGACGATGCGGTTGCGCAGGGTCAGTGGGCCGATGGCGCGCGATGAAAACAGGTGGCTCAAGATGACGCTCCAGTAATGATGCGGAACCGTAGCTATGTCTGGAGCGGATTTCGGCAAGGGGGCGTCTTGCCGATTGTTCACGTGCCATCCGGCGCACCAGACGGCACATTGGGCGCAAGCTTCGCCACAGAAGCGCTCTCGTCATCCGGAAGGGGATTCCTCCATGCGCCGTCTCGCCATCGTTCTCGCCATCGCCATCGCTGCTCCGTCGCTGGCCGGCTGCATCATCATCGCCACCGACAAGCCGACCACCCGCGTGGTGCACTCGACGCCGGAAGCGGCCGAGTGATGAGATTTCTCGTCGTCGCGGCGCTGGTCGCGCCGCTGCTGTCGGGCTGCGTGATCTACGCCAATGAGGGTGGCGACAAGGATGTCGTCGTCCGCGCGGCTCACTCTGGCGATCTGGTCCGTCCGCCCTTGGAGGCCGTGCGCAATGCCCGCATTCAGGACGGGCGACTGATCATCCGGGCGGATTCCAACGGCTGTACCGATGTATCCGATTTCTCGGTTGAGCTGACGGCTGCTGCGGACGGCTGGACCGAGGCTGCAGTATTCCGCATCGACCCGGATCTCTGCAAAGCCCTGGTTCCGGACGGGGTCGAGGTCAGCTGGAGCTTCTCCGACCTGGGCGTCGAGCCGGGTTCGCCGCTCAGGCTGCTCAACCCGACCCGTCTCTGACACAGCGACGCCCGCTTCCGAGAGGGAGCGGGCGTTCTGCTATCGCTGGAAGGCCGGCAGCATGTCGGCGGGGATGCGGTGGGGCCGCATGGTCTTCGCATCGACCAGAACCCATTCGGTGACGCCCTGCGCGCACAGGCGGCCTTCGCCGTCCTCGATGCGGACGAACCGGTTGAATCGCGGGCCTTGGGGATCGCCGACCCAGGTGCGGGCCTTCACGCCCGTCGCGTCGGGCATCAGGGGACGGAAATAGTCGATCTCGTGCCGGACCCCGACCCAGGACCAGCGTGTGCGCGTGTCCTCGTCGAAGCTGGCGTTCCAGTGGGCGGTGCCTGCGTCCTGAAGCCAGCCGACATAGACCACGTTGTTCACGTGGCCGTTCTCGTCGATGTGCTCCGGCTTCACCTCGAGCGGAAGCTCGAAGACCTGCCGGTCGGCGCGCGGCTCCAGCTGGGTGCGGGCCATCAGGCCTCGGCTTCGCCCAGTGCGACGCCCTTCTCGGCCATCAGGGTTTGCAACTCGCCGGCGTTGAACATCTCACGCACGATGTCCGAGCCGCCAACGAACTCGCCCTTCACGTAAAGCTGCGGAATGGTCGGCCAGTCGGTGTAGGCCTTGATGCCCTCACGCAGCCGCTCGTCCTGCAGGACATCCACGCCGACGAAGTTCGCGCCGACATGGTCGAGGATCTGGACGGCGAGCGAGGAGAAGCCGCAGCGGGGGCTGTCGGGCGTACCCTTCATGAACAGCACCACGTCGTGCTGCTTCACCGTATCGGCGATGAAGGCATGGATCGGGTCGTCGACAGCTTGATCGGTCACGGGGAGGCCTTTCGTTCAGGCCGTCAGCTAGGGACCGGCAGCGCAGGGGTCAAGGGCGCCATTCGCCGCCCGGACCTTCTCAGGCCGCCTTCACGCCCGCGATCCGGGCCATCTCGATCTGGGCGGCGAGCCCGGGCGGCATGTCGCGGTCAGGGACCTGGCCGAGCATGTTGAGGCGCTCGACCTCCGAGGCCTTGATCAGGACGCTCGAAACCGAAGGTTCCGTCAGGGCGTAGGCGAGGCAGATCGATTCCGCCGGCCAGTTCGCGGTCTGGTGCAGGAAGGCGAAGGTGCCGGCGCCCGCCAGCGGGTCATCCTTGACCCGACCGCCTGTCTTGCCGAAACCGAAGAAGCCCTTCTTCTCGACATGGACCGTCTGTGCTTTCTTCGCCGTGTCGAGGCTGTCCGGGAAATAGTCGAACACGAAGATCGCCATGTCCCGCTCGCGAGCGGCTCTCAGCCGGGAGCGGACCTGCCATTGCGAGTTCACGTGGTAGGGAGTCGCCAGCACGTCAAAGGCGCCGGTCGAGACATAGATGTCCATGACATCTCCGTCGCCGGACACGCCCAGCAGCCGGACGCGTTGGGTGGCGCGAAGTGCCTTGAGGGCGTTCAGGGACGACTGGGGCAGCTCGTTCTCGCCAGGCTCGTCCAGAATGGCGACATCGAACCAGCCGAGCCCGGAGGCGTGAAGGGCGCGATCGATTGCGGCCGTCATGCCCTCGGCCGAGAAGTCGCGTTCAGAACCGCGGCGGCCGTCGCCGGCCCCCAGCACGAGCGACACCTGGACCAGTTTGCGTTCGACGTGGCGCAAGGCCTCGCCGAGGATCTCGGCCAGCACCGGATCGGCGGTCTCGAGCCTGTAGGAGTTGATGCCGGCTTCCAGCGCCGAATAGATCAGTTCACGGCCCGCGTCGGGACCGCCGGCGATGTCACGGGCGCCGAGACTCATCGTCAGGGCAGAGACCGCCTGTCCTGCCGAGCCGAAGGGGCGGTAACGCATGGGCTCAGGCTCCCGGCGTTGAGGTTTCGAGGGCGAGGGCGTGCAGTTCGCCGCCCATCTTGCCCTTGAGCGCGGCGTAGACCAGTTGATGCTGCCTGACGCGCGGGAGGCCTGCGAAGGCCGACGAGACGATGCGCGCGCGATAGTGGTCGCCGTCGCCAGCCAGATCGTCGATGACGATCTCGGCGTCCGGGAAGGCTTCGACCAGATGGCCGCGCAGTTCCTCGACGGGCATGGGCATGGGTAGACGCACTCCGGATTTCAGGCCGTAGAGTGCCCGGTAATCCTTAATGGCTGGCTACATTCACGACGCACCCGTCCCGGTTCGGTACAGGTTCGTCGCAAGCGTCAGCGACCGGCCCGCTCCAGCAGCACGACCGGCGCGCCCTTGTAGGAGGTCTCGCAATAGGGCGTGTACCCCGCGCGGATCGCAAGCGCGTGTGAAGGGGCGTTATCCGGCGAGATCATGCACACGGTGCGCGGGGCGGTGAGGGTGTCGTCGCACCAGGCGAGAGCGGCCGACAGGGCCTCGAACGCCAGGCCCTTGCCCTGGAAGCGCGGCGCGACACCCCAGCCGAGCTCGGGGTTCTCGAACGGCGGGTCCATCAGGCGGCGATAGTCGAAGATCCCCACGCTGCCGACATAGTCGTCGCCGTGCTTCAGGCGGATCGACCAGTTGCCGTAACCCAGCACCTCCCAATGCCCCACATCCCGCAACAGGCGGAACCAGACATCCTCGGACGTCAGGGCGGCCGGGAAGATCGAGGTGGCGAAGGCGGCGTCGCCCCACAGGGCCGTCAGGTCGGCATAGTCCGCCAGCTGTACCGGCGTGAGGACAAGCCTTTCGGTGATCAGGGTGGTGGTCATGTGGCCTCGAACAAGGCTCCGGCGCGCTCGATGCGGGTGCGACCGGTCGCATCGGTGACGGCGTAGGTGAAGCCGGGCTGCAGGGCGAAGGCGCCGGCGCGGCCCTGTTTGTCCAGCGCCAGAAGCGCGACCTGCGAGTTGGCGACCCGGGTTCCGCGCAGGCGGGCGAGGCGTTCGATGACCGACCGGCAGGCGGCGGTCGGATCCATGCCGTGCCGCATGGCCTCGACCACCGAATGGGAACCGGCGACGCGGACCACGTCCTCGCCGACGCCCGTGGCCGTGCAGCCCCCCACCGCGTCGTCGACATACAGGCCTGCGCCGATGATCGGGCTGTCCCCGACGCGGCCGCGCATCTTGAACGCCATTCCGGAAGTGGTGCAGGCCCCGGCCATCCGGTCGTCGGCGCCGATGGCCAGCAGGCCGATGGTGTCGTGGTTGCCGGGGCCGCCGGGCGTGCCGCGCCAGTCCGTGTTCTCGCTGTTGATGCGCGGCGCGTATTCGGCCGTGCGAAGCCACTCGCGCCAGGCGGCCTCGGCCTGCGGCGTCAGGAGGTTCCGTGTCGGGAAGCCCTGATCGATCGCGAAGGCGCGCGCTCCGGCCCCGACCAGCATGGTGTGGGGCGTCTTCTCCATCACCGCCCGGGCGACCGACACGGCGTGCACCACATCCTCGAGCGCGCCAACCGCGCCAATGTCGCCGGCCCACGTCATGACGCAGGCGTCCAAGGTGACGCGACCGTCCCGATCCGGATAGCCGCCCAGACCGACCGAGCTGTTGCTCTCGTCCGCCTCTGCCACCTTGCCGCCAGCCTCGACCATATCGAGCGCCGAACCGCCGGTCTGACGCGCAGTCCAGCCGGCGGCGTTGGCGGCGGCGCCGAAGTCCCAGGTCGAGACCATGATGTCATGGGCGGGCGCCTGGCCCAGGATCGGGGCCGCAGCTACGGCGGGAGTTGCGGCCAGCAGACCGCGACGCGTCGGGCTCATTTGTTCTTCCACCGTTGACGGGCCCGGCTCGTCCAGGTCTCCGTACGCCGGACGAAGGCCGGAAATCGCCATGCGTACAGACCGATCCAGAGCGCGCCCCAGAAGCAGGCGATCGATGTTGTGACGGGATTCCAACCCACCAGCATCAGCGGCGCCCAGACAATCAGACAGAGGCAGGCGAGGGAGCCGCCGGTCTGCGGCGAGCCCTCATCCCATCTGCGGTCGATCCAGTGCGCCAGCCGTTCCAGAGACATCGACCGGGAGCTTACATCAATCCCAGTTGCCGGAAACTGGCGACGCCGTCCCGGCCCACGATCAGGTGATCGTGCACGTCGATGTCCAGCACCTTCGCCGCCTCGATGACCTGCTTCGTCATGGCGATGTCGGGACGCGACGGTGTCGGATCTCCGGAGGGGTGGTTGTGGACGATGATCATGGATTTGGCCGAGACCTCCAGCGCGCGGCGCACAACCTCGCGCGGATAGACGGGGGCGTGATCGACGGTGCCGCGGTTCTGGATTTCGTCGAGGATCAGCTGGTTGCGATTGTCGAGATACAGCACCCGGAACTGTTCGCGGGGCTCGTGCTGGAGCGACACCCGGACGTAGTCGACCAGCGCGGTCCAGGACGAGATCACCGTGCGCTTGCCGGCCTGCTCCTTCGCCACGCGACGGGCGACTTCATGCAGGGCGGCAAGGTCGAGGGCGGTCTCGGCGCCGACGCCCTTGCGGCGGCCGCGCGCATCCTCGGTGCGGACTGTCATCAGGTCCTCGACCGATGCGGCGAGGACCGCGGTCAGCGAACCGAACCGGCCGAGCAGCGCCTTGGCGATCGGCTTGACGTCGCCCTGAGGCTGGCTGCGGAAAAGGAAGAGCTCGAGCAGTTCGTAATCGGGCAGGTGCTGCACGCCGGCGGATCGGGCGCGATCCCGCAGGCGTTCGCGATGACCGGAGTGGTGAGGCGATCTGTGAGGCGTGTCCGGCATTCGAGCAGACTGCCCGACCGTGCGGCATTGGACAACTCAGAGTGGCGAACGCTCACCGGAAGAGGACCGTCTGCAACCTTGACCGTATCGGAGCATTCCACGCCGGAGCCGCAGGGAAGGTCATGCCAGACAAGCCGTCACGCCTGCATCGTCTGATCGATCGCATCCGGCACGCGCGGTATCCGCTGACCGGCTGGCGGCGCGCGGCGGTGATTTCGGGGCAGGCCGTCGCAGGCTTCGTCGGCGTTTTTGCTGCGGTCAATCTGGCGTTGAGCCTGTCGACCTTCCGGGGGGAGCAGCCGATCGAGCGTACGGTCCAGGAGCTTCAGGTGCTGTGGTTCAGTCCTGTGGACGGGCGGCCGATGTCTTCCGCTGCGTTCGCCGCTGTTCATGGCGGCGATCTCGGGCGCAGCCCCGACAGTGCGGCGATCCACGCGTTTCTGGAGGACGAGGCCGAGGATGGGGTCTTCCTGCTGGATCAGGTGATGATCGACCGGATCCTCGACCTGAACGGAAGGGTCGATGCGAGGTCAGTGCCGTCGGGCATCTACGTCGGGGCCCACGCGCTGGGGCCCGACGGTCTGCCGTTTGTGCCGGTGACGAAGTTTCTCGCCCACTATCTGCTGTTCCCGCGGCACGCCTACGTTCTGGTGGTGCCGGAGGAGGGGCAGGCGATGGTCTTCTCGGCCAGCCAGAACGCCAAGTTCAATATCCGCGAACATCCTGATCGTCTGTCCGCGCGGATCGAACCCTATGCGCCCGGGGCCTACGATTTCCCCAGCTCGGGGCAGGCGCTGCACGAGATGACGCGAGTGACCGCCGATCCGGTGGAAGTCGCAGGCGCACTGGACCTGCTCACGCGGACACAGGCTGATCTGGAAGCGCGCGGAGTGCGCTACGGCTTGCTGGCGCCGAACTCAAACACGGTGATCGGGTGTCTGCTGGAGGGCGCGGACGCGATCAGTCGCGAGCGACGCTCGTCGATCCTGCTGGCCCTGCGCGCACCGGGGTTCGGCGCGGCCTGCGACTGATCAGAATTTCGGGCGGAAGAGACCGGCGGGGCTGGCGCTGAACAGCTCGCAGCCGTCGTCCGTGACGCCGATCGTGTGTTCGCACTGCGACGAGAGGGACTTGTCACGGGTCACCGCAGTCCAGCCGTCGGAGAGCACCTTTACGTGCGGCTTGCCCAGGTTCACCATCGGCTCGACCGTGAAGAACATGCCCTTCTTCAGCGTCGCACCCTCGCCGCGCCGGCCGTAGTGAAGGACGTTGGGGCTGTCGTGGAACAGGCGGCCGATGCCGTGGCCGCAGAAGTCACGGACCACCGACATGCGCTGGGCCTCGACCACCTGCTGGATGGCATAGCCGATGTCGCCGAAGGTGTTGCCCGGCTTGACCATGGCGAGGCCGGCTTCCAGCGAGTCATAGGTGACGTCGATCAGCTTGCGGGCGCGGGCGTTGACGTTGCCGATCGGGTACATGCGGCTGGAGTCGCCGTGCCACCCGTCGACGATGACGGTGTGGTCGATGTTCACGATGTCGCCGTCCTTCAGCACCTTGTCGCCCGGGATGCCGTGGCAGACGACGTGATTGATCGAGGTGCAGACGGTCTTCTCGTAGCCCTTGTAGCCGAGGCAGGCGGGCAGGGCGCCGTTGTCCAGCGTGAACTCGCGGATCAGGTCGTCGATGCGGCCGGTGGTGACGCCGGGCCGGGCATACTCCGTGATCATATCGAGGGCGCGCGCCACCAGATTGCCGGCCGCGCGCATCCCTTCCCAGGCTTCCTCGTCCTGGTGGACGCGGATCTCGTGGGTGCGGACGAAGTGGTCGCTGTCCAGCTCGGGGGTCTCGTACATCGGTCGTCTTTCGGTGGGGCCCGTGTCAGGAGTTGGGCCGCCAGGGCAGGGCGCGATCCAGCCGGATCGCTTCAGGCGTCAGGTGGCAACTGTAGCACAGAACCTCAACCCCGTGGGAGGCCGCCTGCCGCAGCGCCGGCCCATAGGCCTTGTCGATATCGTCGGCGGTGGTGAAGGCGGTGCAGTCCATACGCTGCAGGACGAACAGCATGACCGCCCGCCCCCCCACGTCAACGACCCGTTCCAGCGCGTGCAGGTGCTTCACTCCGCGCTCTGTGCGGCAGTC
This sequence comes from Caulobacteraceae bacterium, assembly GCA_052441165.1. Lineage (GTDB taxonomy): Bacteria > Pseudomonadota > Alphaproteobacteria > Caulobacterales > Caulobacteraceae > Brevundimonas. The sequence goes on from JBQVQW010000002.1 coordinate 99,910, forward strand.
GGGGAACTCGGCGAGGCCGGGCGCGCGGCTGAAGTGGACGTTCTTGATCTCGACCCAGGCGGACGGCCGCTGGAGGGCGTCGGGATCGGACTGCAGCAGGATGTCGATACGGCTGTTCTCGTCGTACCGCACCTCGCGTCGCAGGATCGGGTAACCCGCCAGTTCGGGAACCAGGCCATCGGCGATGGCCAGCTCGGCGATGCGGTTGGGGTTCATGGTGTTGACGCCGACCAGACCGGCGCCCGGCAACTCGACCATCTCAAGCGTCAGCGGCAGCTTGCGCTTCGGATCGGGCGAGCGGCTCATCCAGACCGGCAGGCCCGGGTCGGTCAGACCCAGCATCGCGCCGGGGTTGGGTACGTGGATCGTCGTCTCGCTCCCGTCCGCCAGCGTCACGTCGGCGAGGAAGCGCTTGTAGCGACGGATCAGGGTTCCGCGTTCGAGGGGCGACTTGAAGCGCATGCCGCAGTCTCTAGCTTGAGGGCATGACCGACGCATCCCCTACCGCCGCCGTCCTGATCATCGGCGATGAAATCCTGTCCGGCCGGACGCAGGACACCAACCTGAACACCATCGCCCGCTTTCTGGCGGCGCTGGGAATCGACCTCAAGCAGGCGCGGACGGTCGGGGATGAGACTGCGCAAATCGTGGGGGCGCTGAACGCGCTCAGGTCGGCCTACGACTATGTGTTCACCACGGGCGGGATCGGACCGACCCATGACGACATTACCGCCGACGCGGTGGCCGAGGCGTTTGGCGTGGCCCTGCCGGAGCATCCCGATGCGCTGGCGATCCTGGAGAAGCGCTATGCGCCGGGCGAGTTCAACGCGGCGCGGCGGCGGATGGCGCGGGTTCCGGAGGGCGGAATGCTGATCGCCAATCCGGTGACGGACGCGCCGGGCTTCCAGATCGGCAATGTCTTCGTCATGGCGGGCGTGCCGAAGATCATGACGGCCATGCTGGAAGACGTCGCGCCGAGGCTTCGCAAGGGCGCGGTGGTCCATGCGGCGACGGTTCGGGTGTCGGGCGTGGGCGAGGGGACGGTAGCGGATATCCTGACCGCGGCGGCGAAGGCGGAGCGTGACCTGAGCTTCGGCAGTTATCCGTTCGGCCACGGCTCGGTTGGCGAGATCGGGACGAACCTGGTCGCGCGCGGGAGGGATCAGGCGCGGCTGGAGGCGGCGGTTGCCGGGCTGTTGAATGCCCTGCAAACGGCCGGGATCACCGCCGCGCGGGTCTAGCTGCCGGCGCGTCCCGTGAACGCGTCGACGACAGCCTGATAGGCCGGGTTGCCGCGTCCCTCATTGTCGAGCAGCAGTGGACTGTCCTTGCTGCGGCCCTCGCGGACCAGCCAGCTGTCGATGTCGCGCAGACCCCACGTAGTGAAGGCGTAGCGCTGGCGCTCGGGCAGGGCGGCGAAAGCCTCTGCGAGCTCGCCGACGCGGGCGACCTGCTGCTGTCGCTTCTGCGCCATGGAGCGCATGTCCGGCATCCGGCCCTCGCGCTGCATGGGGAAGTCCAGTTCGGACACGTGGATCGGCAGGCCCAGCGAGGCCGCGTCGCGCATGAAGGTCGTGATTTGGCCGGCGGGGATCTCGATATCGAGGTGCGACTGGGTGCCGATGCCGCCGATGGGAGCTCCGAGCTTCAACAGGCGCTCGACCAGCCGCAGGAAAGTCGCGCCCTTCGCCGGAATGTTCTCGAGATTGTACTCGTTGAGGAACAGGACGGCGTCCGGGTCGGCTTCCTTCGCCAGCTGGAACGCGCTGACCATATATTCGTCCATTCCGAGCGCGCGGCTCCAGTGGCATTCGCGCAGGCCGGCGCCGTCCTCGGCCACCGGCTCGTTGACCACGTCCCAGCCGGCCATCTGTCCGCGATAGCGACCGACGAAGGTGCGGATGTAGCGCTCGTACTCGGAGCGGAAGCGGGCGCGGGGGACGGTCGCGTCGTCGAAGACCTCGCCGCCCTGCGAGTACCAGATGACCGTATGACCGTGGAGGCGCAGGCCGTTGTCGCGGGCGAAGGCGACGACGCGGTCGGAGGGTTCGAAGTCGTAGGTGAAGCCGGGCCCGAGGGTCCGCTCCATCTTCTGCTCCCACTCGGGCGTCAGTTGGCTGCAGTGCCTGCGGATCTCGGCGATCCAGTCGGCCTGATCCAGCTGCCAGGTCATGCCCGTGGCGCCGAAGGGGGCGGAGACGATGTCCCTGAGCGGCGTTGCCAGCGGGCCCTGACCAGGCTGGGCGACGGCGAAGCGGTCGCAGGCGGCCGCCGCCAGGGTCGAGCCCAGCAGCGTCCGGCGGCTTAGGTCGGTCAGCCTATCCGGCACGCCGGCGCAGGCCCATTTCGTCGAAGGCGGCGGTCTCGCGCTTGCCGGCGGCGATCATAGCGTTCAGGCGCGTCATCTCTGCGACGTGCTCGAACTTCTTGAGCTCCTCAAAGGCGCCGGTCAGGGCGTCACGGGCGCCGGCTTCCTCGGCCTCGATCTCGGCCACATCGGTCTCGGCGGCGCCCTTGCGAACCTTCCAGCCGTTCAGATAGGCCTGCAGTTGCATGGCGGCCTCTGCGTCCTGGCGGGCGCGCTCCTGCTCGACCTCGGCTTCGGCCTCCAGCACGGCGATACGCATCTCGGCGGAGGCGCGGCGGGCGGTGATTTCGGCCAGACGTTTCTGCAGGGTCTCGACTTCATAGTTCGAGATCCGGATCAGCGATTGGGCCCAGGCGGTCATTGGTTCACTCCGGTCACTGGCTGATCATGCCCTGGTTCAGGATTGCCTCGAGCCTGGTAAAGGAATCGGAAAGGGACGTGTGATCGTCCTTGTCCTGGCCGAGGAAGGCCTCCAGCGCGGGGTTCAGGGCGATGGCCCTGTCGACGATCGGGTCCGCGCCCGCGCGGTAGGCGCCGATCCTGATCAGCTCTTCCATGTTCGCATAGGCCGACAGGCACTGACGGGCGCGCTTGTTCAGGTCGCGCTCGGGCGGCGTCTGGTTCTCGGGCATGGTCCGGCTGACGGACTTCAGCACGTCGATGGCCGGGAAGCGGCCGCGCTCGGCGATCTTGCGGTCCATGACGATATGGCCGTCGAGAATACCGCGCACGGCGTCGGCGATCGGCTCGTCATGGTCGCCGCCGTCCACCAGCACGGTGAACAGGGCGGTGATGGGACCGGCGGTCGTGCCGTCAGGCCGAACCGGGCCGGGTCCGGCGCGCTCCAGCAGCTTGGGCAGTTCGGTGAAGACGGTCGGGGTATAGCCCTTGGTCGTCGGCGGCTCACCGGCCGCGAGGCCGATCTCGCGCTGGGCCATGGCGAAGCGGGTGACCGAGTCCATCAGGCAGAGGACCTCGAGATCCTGATCCCGGAAATACTCCGATATCGCCATGGTCATGTAGGCGGACTGGCGGCGCTTGAGGGCGGGCTCGTCGGAAGTGGCGACCACGACGACGGCGCGGCGCAGGCCCTCCTCGCCGAGGGTCTCCTCGACGAACTCGCGCACCTCGCGACCCCGTTCGCCGATCAGGCCGACGACGACGACATCGCAGGTGGCCTCCTTGGCCAGCATGGACAGCAGAACCGACTTGCCGACGCCCGAGCCGGCGAAGATGCCGAGGCGCTGGCCGCGGCAGGTGGTGGTGAAGACGTCCATCGAGCGCACGCCGAGATCCAGACGCTCGCCGACGCGGCCGCGGGAGTGGGCCGGGGGCGGGGCAGCGCGCAGGGGATAGGCGGCCGGCCCATGCGGCAGCGGACCCTTGCCGTCGATCGGATTGCCGAAGGCGTCGACGATCCGCCCCAGCCAGGCGGTGGTTGGACGGACGGAGGCGGCGGTGTCGATGATGCGGATATCTGCACCGGGCGCTACACCCTCGACCGGCCCGAAGGGCATCAGCAGGGCCTTGGCGTCGCGGAAACCGACGACTTCGGCCGGCAGCGCGGCCATGCCGCGTCCCCGCTCGATCTCGGCGCGGGCGCCGACGGCGAGACGCGAGAGGCCGCCGCGGCTCTCGATCAGCAGACCGTTCACGCCGGCGACCTTGCCGGTCACGACCAGCGGGTCGATCGCTTCGACGGCGGCGACGAGATTGCGCAAACGGGACCCCCGAACAGAGATCCACGGATGCGGGAACGTGGTTAACGACCGATGAAAACCGGCTCAGTTCGCTGTGGGTACAGGGGCGTCAGACGGGTCGGGGGCTTCGCGCCCGGTGGTGAGGATGGCCCCCACCGAGGCGACGACGATACAGCCGATGGCCAGCCACTGCAGGCTACTGAGCCGTTCGTGCAGCAGAACGATGCCGGCGATCGCGCCGATGGCCGGCTCGGCTGACAGCAGGACCCCGAAGGTGCGTTTGGGGATGTGACGCAGGGCGATCATCTCCAGCGAATAGGGCAGGGCGCTGGAGGCCAAGGCCACGCACAGGCCGAAGATCAGCACCGAGGGGGTCAGCAGGGCGGCGCCGGCGCTGGCGACCCCGAACGGAAGAATAACGACCGCAGCGGTGCTCATGCCCAGCGCGACAGACTGGCCGGCGTGCATGTGCGACAGGCGCTTTCCGAACACGATGTAGAGCGCCCAGAACAAACCGGCCGCAGCCGCGAAGGCGACGCCCACCGGATCCAGCGCATGGGCGCCGCTCCAGATCGGCAACAGCAGGGCGAGGCCGGCGACGGCGAAGGCGATCCAGACGAAATGGATCAGGCGACGGGCATGGATCAGCGCCAGAACCAGAGGGCCTGAGAACTCGATGGCGATCGCCAGACCCAGCGGGATGGTCCGCAGCGACATGTAGAAGCTGAGGTTCATCAAGCCCAGAACGAGGCCGTACAGCAGCACCCGTCCGGCGTCCGACTGGTTCAGTCCGAAGCGCCACGGCCGCCACACCGCGACAAGCACCAAGGCCGACAGGCCGACGCGCAGTGCGGACGTACCCTCCGCCCCGACGATCGGGAACAGGCTCTTGGCGAAGGACGTGCCGACGGCCAGCGAAACCATGCCGCCCAGCAGGGCGAGGTAGGGCATCAGGCGAAGGGCCATGGGCGAGGTCAGGGTGATGCGGGTTACGGCGAAGGACATAAGCAAAGCATAGGAAGGATCGGCTTGCGCTTCCCGGCGATTTCAGGCTCCGCTGCACCTGAAATCGTCACGAAAGTTCAATCCATGACGGAATTCGTTGCTCTCGATGCGTTTGATCACAAACTGCTGGACCGGGTGCGCCGGAACAACCTCGAACCCGCGCGGGTGACCGCGGATGCGGTGGGCCTGTCCGAGTCGGCGGTGCTGCGTCGTCTGAGGCGACTGAGGGCCGAGAAGGTGATCGTCGCCGACGTCGCCATCGTCGATCCGGCGCGGGTCGAGCCGCGTATCGAATTGCATGTGCTGGTCGAGATGGGAACGCAGGTCCGGGCGCACACGGACGCCTTCAAGGCGGCGATGGTTCGCAGCCCAGAGGTGCGCGGTTGCTGGGACGTGACCGGGGAGACCGACTTCCTGCTGACCGTCGCCGTCCGTTCGATGGCCGAATACGAGACCTTCTGTCAGCGCGAGTTGACGACCGACGCGCACGTCCGCGCCTTCAAGAGCATGATCACCATCCGCGAGGTCGTCGGGTTTGATCCGGCGCGGGCGGTGTTGGCGCGTCAGACGCCTTCGATCATGTCGTGAACCTTGAGCGCCAGATCGGCCATGACGAAGGGCTTGGTCAGCACCTCCATCCCCGGCGCCAGCAGGCCGTTCCCGACGGCGGCGTTTTCGGCATAGCCGGTGATGAACAGCACCCTGAGGTCGGGTCGGGTCTCCCGGGCGGCGTCCGCGACCTGACGGCCGTTCATGCCCCCAGGCAGGCCGACGTCGGAGATCAGCAGATCGATACGGGCGTCCGAGCGCAGGATTTCGAGACCTGACGGGCCGTCCGGCGCCTCGATGACATGATAGCCCGCGTCGCCCAGAACCTCGGCGACCAGCATACGCACGGTGGTCTCGTCGTCGATGACCAGCACGGTTTCGCCATGGCCGCCTTGCGTGGTACCCGCGGCGCTGACGCCGTCGATGTCATCCGCGTCGCCGGCATGGCGGGGCAGGTACAGGCACATGGTCGTGCCCTCGCCGGGCTCCGAATAGATGCGGACCTGACCGCCCGACTGGCGCACGAAGCCGTGGATCATGGACAGGCCGAGGCCCGTGCCCTGACCGAGCGGCTTGGTGGTGAAGAAGGGATCGAAGGCCTGGGCCTGGACTTCAGGGGTCATGCCCGAGCCGGTGTCGGTGACGCAGAGCGAGACATATTGGCCGGGGGCCAGTTCGCGCTCCCGCGCATGACGTTCGTCCAGCCACTTGTTGGCGGTTTCGATCGTCAGCCGCCCGCCGGCCGGCGTCATGGCGTCCCGGGCATTGATGCAGAGATTGAGCAGGGCGTTCTCGAGTTGGGACTGATCGATGCGGGTGGCCCAGAGGCCGCCGGCGCCGACGACCTCAACCTCCACGTCCGGACCGACGCTTCGACGGATCAACTCCTCCATGCCGGAGATCAGGCGGTTCACGTCCGTGGGCTTCGGATCCAGCGTCTGGCGACGGGAGAAGGCGAGCAGGCGCTGGGTCAGCGAGGCGGCGCGCTGCGCGGCGCCCTGGGCGGCGTCGATGTAGCGTTCGACCCCGTTCAGGCGGCCCTCGCGCAGGCGTTTGGACAGAAGTTCGAGGCTGCCCGAAATGCCTGCGAGCAGGTTGTTGAAATCATGGGCGATGCCGCCGGTCAGCTGTCCGACGGCCTCCATTTTCTGCGACTGGCGCAGGGCCTCGTGGGCACGGGTCAGTTCCTCGGTGCGTTCGACGACGCGCTCCTCGAGAGTGGCATTGAGCGCCTGAAGGGCCCGTTCGGCGCGTTTTCGGTCCGTCTGGTCAGTGAACAGAACGGCGACCTGCTTCCGCTCGGGCGGCTCGATGCGGAATGCGGACAGATCCAGCCAGCGGCCGGTCGCGACCAGTTCCTGTTCAAAATGGATCGGTTCGCCTGTCCTGAGCACCTTGCCATAGCGCTCGACCCAGGCATCCGCTTCGTCACCGACCAACTCGCGGAGCGTCTGGCCGACGACATTCTCGATACCGGCGTTGGCTGCATAGGCGGGGTTGGCCGCGATGTGGATGTAGTCGCTGTCGGGGCCATGCGGGCCATCGAAGAACTCGATGATGCAGAAGCCCTCGTCCATGCCGGTGAAAAGAGTCCGATAGCGCTCCTCGCTCTCGCGCAGGCCGGCTTCCGCGCGCACGCGCTCGATGTGGGCCCACGATCGCTCTGTGACTTCGCGAATGGTCTCCAGTTCGTCCCCGGTCCAGACGCGCGGGTGCTTGTCGTGAATGGCCATGAGCGCGGTCAGGCGGCCATCCTTGACCAGCGGCATGCAGATCGTGGCGGCGATCCCTATGTTCCGGAACGTCGCCGCCTCTTCGGGAGCCAGCTCCGCAAGGTTGTCGTTGACGATCAGCGGCCGACCCGCGCCCAGTTCCTGAACGGCCAGCTTTCCGAAATCGGCGAGGCTGTAATGACCGGTGATCGTGGCCAATCCTTCCGCCGACCAGTCGCCACGGATCGTGAAACCGTCCTGGTCCTCGTCCATGTCCGCATAGGCGCAGATAGAGACGCCCAGATGCTCGCCGGTCATGCGGGTCGTGACCGACAGCACGTCGTCAGCATTCCACAGGCTCATGGTCTCCCTGGCGAGACGGTCCATGAACCGCAGCCGTTCCTCGGTCCGTCTGCGCTCGGTGATGTTGTTGAAGAGGATGGCGACGCGACGGGCTTCCGGCTCACCGATGCGCAGGGCCTGAACATCGTACCAGCGGCCGAAGATGTCTGCCGGGTTTTCACAACGGGCGGGCTCGCCGGTCAACGCGACCCCGCCGTAAAGGTCGAACCAGTGCTGTTCCAGGCCGGGCGCCATCTCGCTGACCCATTTCCCGGCCGCGTCGCGGAGACCGGTCATTTCCTCGAACGCTTCATTGCCCTCGACGATCATGTAGTCGATCGCCCTGTCCTGCTCGTCAAACTTCATCTCGACGATGCAAAAGCCCGTAGCGGTCTTCTCGAAGAGCGTCCGGTATCGCTCCTCGCTTCGGGCGAGGGCTTCAGTCATGCGCCGTCCTTCGGTGATGTCGAAGGAGACGCCAGGGAGCCGGGCGACGGAGCCGTCCGGGGCGAGCGAGGTGCGACCGGCGGCGGCCACCCATCGAACATCACCGTCTTGACCAATCAGGCGGTATTCCGCCTGGAAGGAGCCGCCCTGCGCCATTGCCTCGTCGATCCGCGCCTGAAGGCCGGGCCGATCCTCCGGGTGAATGCCGGCGAAGAACTCCGAGATCGGCGCGCCGCTGATCGCTTTGGCCGGATCCACGCCATACAGGCGTGCGAACCTCGCGTCGGACGTCACGCGGTCCGAGACGACGTCCCAGTCCCATGCGCCGATGCCGCTGCCGGCCGAGAGCGCCATGTCCAGGCGCTCTGCGGCGAGGACGCGCTTTTGTTCGGCCTCGCGGCGCGCGGTGGTTTCGGTGACAAGGACAAGCACGCCGCCGGAAGCGCCCGTGTCATCCGGCACGGGGGCGTAGTCCAGGTCCAGCCAGACCGGCTCGATAATCCCTTGGCGGTCGAGATCCAGTTGCTGGTCCCGAAGCGACCAGGCCTCACCCGCGAGGCCGCGACGGATGTTGAGATCGTTGAAGTCTGCGATCTCGGGCCAGCCCTCGCGGGCGCCCATGCCGAGAAGTTCGGGATGTCGGCGGCCGGCGAAGCGGGCGTAGCCGTCGTTGTAGATGAGGACCCCTTCAACGCCCCAAAGCAGGACCATGGGCGTGGGCGCATTGAGCAGCATACCGACGGCGGTCCTCAGGCTGACCGGCCAGTCGGTGATCGGACCGAGCGGGGTCGTCCCCCAGTCGAAGTCGCGGATGGCGCGCGCCATTTCGCCGTCGCCCCGGGGGAAGCGCGCTTCTTGTGACGTCGTCTCGGTGTCGGATCGGTCTTTCAGCGTCGGGTCCCCCGGAGGCCGCTCACAGCGGCTCCGCGCAAAGCAACGCGGCAACGGCGCAAAGGCTTCAACCGGCAGGTTCCGTCAAGTGGCCGTGGGCGTGACCGTTGCTTCGGCCCGACCTGATGCCTAGATCGAGCCGGTGCGTGGCAGCAACACGCCGGTTGTGCATCCCAGAGCACTCAAAAAACTTCCCAGTGCGGAGACCCTCCCCATGTCCGACGCCGCCTATGACGCCAGCCGCCACCGCAAGTCCGGGCGGGGCAAGGTCTATGACTCCATCGTCGACACCATCGGAGACACGCCGCTGGTGGGACTGCCGCGGCTGTCGGCGGAGCTGAAGCCCAAGGCGCGTGTGCTGGCGAAGCTGGAGTTCTTCAATCCGATCGCGTCGGTGAAGGACCGGATCGGGGTGGCGATGATCGAGGCGCTGGAGCAGGCGGGCAAGATCGGGCCGGGCAGCGTGCTGATCGAACCGACCAGCGGCAATACCGGCATCGCCCTGGCCTTCGTGGCGGCGGCCAAGGGGTACAAGCTGATCCTTGTCATGCCGGAGAGCATGTCGATCGAGCGCCGCAAGATGCTGGCCCTGCTGGGCGCCGAACTGGTCCTTACCCCGGCCGAGAAGGGAATGAAGGGCGCGATCGCCATGGCGCAGGAGCTGCTGGAGCGCACGCCCGGCTCGGTCAGCCCGGCCCAGTTCGACAATCCGGCCAATCCGACGATCCACCGCGTGACGACGGCCGAGGAGATCTGGTCGGACACCGACGGCGCGGTCGACATCGTCATCGCCGGCGTCGGCACGGGCGGCACCATCACGGGCGTCGGTCAGGTGCTCAAGGCGAGGAAGGCGTCGGTGAAGATGGTCGCCGTGGAGCCGACCGCCAGTCCGGTGCTGTCGGGAGGGGAGCCGGGTCCACACAAGATTCAGGGCATCGGCGCGGGCTTCATCCCGTCGATCATCGATCGCGACATCATCGACGGCGTCGAACAGGTCTCGAACGAGGATGCGTTCGAGATGGCGCGCAGGGCGGCCCGTGTGGAGGGCATACCGGTCGGCATCTCGTCTGGCGCGGTGCTGACGGCGGCGTTCCGCCTTGCGGCCCTGGACGAAAACGCCGGCAAGACGATCGTCGCCATCATCCCGAGCTTCGCCGAACGCTATCTGTCGACGGCCCTGTTCGAGGGTCTCTGAGTCGTAAGGCTTTCGTCACAGCCGGTTAACCGCGCCGACGTTAGGTTGAACCGCCATGACCGACGTCGCTCTCACGCCTGAAGACGACGCGCCCGCCACGGGGTTCCGTGCGCGGCACGCGCTGCTGAAGCGCCTCGCCGATGTCGTCTCCCTGCCAGCCAGCCGGATCAACGCCTTCGAGCGCGCGGTGACCGGAGATCTGCTGGTCGAGATGCTGAGACTGGCTTCGCCGGATGACCGCAAACGGGTCGCGGCGCGGCTGGCGCCCCTGACCGAACTGCCAAATGCGCTGGCGCGGATGCTGCTGCGCGATGAGCCCGAGATCGCCGGACTGCTGATCGACCAGTGCGCCTCGCTGTCTGACGCCGATCTGGTGGCCTGCGCGCGTGATGCGACCATGGACCACCGCTTCCTGATGGCGAGCCGCCGGGGGCTGTCGGAAGTCGTCAGCGAGACATTGCTGTCATTTGGCGAGACGCCGGTGATCGAGGCTGTTCTGCGCAACACGACCGCCCGGCTGGGCCAGGTGGCGATGGAAGGCGTCGTCAGCCTCAGTCGGACGGAACGCAGCCTGTGTCACTCGATCCTGCGGCGCGGAGAACTGCGGCCGTCCGGCGCCTACGTCATGTTCTGGTGGTGCGACCCGGATGATCGCAGGACCATCCTCCAGCGTTTCGCCGTGTCGCGCGAGGTTATGCAGGAGGTCTCGGAAGACGTCTTCGTCATGGCGGCTCAAGAGGGCTGGCAGGATCCCGTATCGCGCAAGGCGCTGCAGTTCATCGAGCGCCGTCAGAGAAATCGGGCTGCCATCCAGAAGAGCCCATGGGGGGGGCTCGAGCAGGCCGTCGAAGCGGCTGCGAACGGCGGACTGACACGGGAGCTGGCCTCGGAGATCGCCTATCTTTCAGGCGTGAAGCCGATCACCGGCGCCAAGATCCTTGGGGACACGGGTGGCGAGCCGGTCGCGATCCTGTGCAAGGCCACCGGTCTGTCGCGCAATGAACTGGCCGGGTTATGGCGCTCGATGCGTCGTCCGGAAGTCTCGCCCGACGGCACGCCTGACCCGGTGTGGGAGCGGGTGCAGATCACCTACGAGATGCTGGCTGTCGATCGGGCCCAGACCGTGCTGCGCTACTGGAACTGGTCCCTCTCATCGGCTCTGACCCCTGCGTTGCTGAGAGCCATCCGGGATGGCGAAGAAGAGGCGCTGGACGACTACTCGGCTCCGGAACGCGCTGCCATGCTGGCTTTGGCCGAGAATTTTGGCCGATAGGTCGAGCGCGATACAGAAATTACCGGGTATTTGATCTGCGTAATGACTGTCTTGTCGTTGCCAAGGTTTCCGAACGACACTATTCAACGATGCGACGATGGAGTCGGGGGTCGTCATACCGTTAATTTCCAACAGGTAGAACGTCGATGGAAGATAACTCGCAGTTGCTGGAGATGACTGCCGACATCGTGTCGGCGTACGTCGGCAACAACAACGTTCAGGCCGCTGAAGTCCCGGCCCTGATCTCCAGCATCCACGCCGCCCTTTCGCAGGTTTCGACTGGCGCGGTTGAGCCCGAACCCGAGCCGCGTGAGCCGGCTGTTCCGGTTCGCAAGTCGATCACGCCGGATTATCTGATCTGCCTCGAGGATGGTCGCAAGTTCAAGTCGCTGAAGCGCCACCTGCGGACCAAATACAATATGAGTCCCGAGGAATACCGCTCCAAGTGGGGCCTGCCGAAAGACTATCCGATGGTTGCCCCGAACTACGCGAAGGCGCGTTCGGAACTGGCCAAGCAGATGGGTCTGGGCCAGGGCGGCCGTAAGCCGGCCCGCGCTCCTCGCGCCAAGAAGTAAGAAGCGATCCCGATCGCAGCAGATGCCCGCCTTCCTCGAAGGCGGGCGTTTTGCATTCCGGCTTGATCAGGCCGCGTGGGCGCTGCGGAGCATTCGCCAGAAGCGCAGGGTTCTGAGCGCGGCGTCACGGGTCAGTTCGGCGTACATCCGGGCGTAGGAGTGCGCCTTGGCCATGGCGTCGCCGTCATCGTTCAACAGCACGACCGCATAGGTCAGGAACAGGGCGCGATCGAGATCCGCGGCCTTGCAGACGACCGCCAGGGCATCCAGTTCCCGGCGCTCCACGATCTGGCGGGCCGTGTGGAAGTCGATGTCGGCCAGTTCGGCGAGTGCGATCAGGAAGCTGGTCCGGCCGCTCGCTCCGGAACGGAGGAAGCGCGCCAACATTTGCGGCGTCAGCTGATCGGCAGCATCCAGCTCCTCGATATAGGCACGGCATTCCGCGTAGTCGGCCGGGAGCGCGCCATCCCCTGTCGCCACACGGGCACGACCGGCGGCCAGGGCTGCTTCGAGGAGGGCCGGGTCCATTCGGGCGTTCTGTTCAAGGATGCGGGTCCGCAGTCGCGCCTCGACCACGAAGTACATGTCATTGAGCAGGTCCGGCGGCAGGCTGGCGCGTTCAACGGCCGCCTCGTGGAGGTCGGGGTTGGCCCGGGCGCGCTCGACGGCCGTCTCGGAGGCTGCACGTGACAGGCGGGCGCCATCATTGCGCAGCAGCGTACCCAGGGTGTGGTCGTCACCGCGTTCGACGATCACGTCGGAGACGGCTTCCGGCACGGACGTCCGGGTTGACACCGCGCGGAGGTGATCCTGTCCGTGGCGTCGAACGACGCCCAGCAGGTCTTCCTCGGTCAGAACGGGAGAGTGGGCCAGGACCGCGGTCGCAACCGCGGCCTCGTCATTGGCCAGACGGCGGATGAGGTTGTGGGGCGCATCCGGCGCTGTGGCGAAGCGCTCCGCCAGCTCGGCGCGCACCGCGATCTCCATATCCGCCGTCAGTTTTCCAAGCACATCGCCGAAGAGGACCTGTTCGGCGTCCGTCCGTTCAGCGGTTCCGAAGAAGTGGCCGGTCAGTTCACGCAGCAAGGCGCGACGCTTCTCGCTGGATTCTTCCTGGGCGAGGGCGATGAGTTCAGGCAGGCGCGAAGGCGCCACGTCGCTCACTGATAGTCTCCTTCCGGGGCGGCGGGCTGGATGCGTACCCGCCCCTGGGCGTCCCGGATCATGGCTGGCGGTTCAGCCGGCTGGGCGAGGTCCTGGGTGGCCGGTGTTTCCGGGAGGTTGGTGATCGTCAGTGCGTCGATATAGGTCGGCTGAGGCAGGACCACAGCGTCGGGCGCCTGACCGTTCTGGCGATGAACTGAATAATAGCGGGCGCCCTGGGGAGCCGGTCGATCATGCGGGTTGCCCTGAACGAGTGCGAACTCGCGGGAACGCGCCCCGGAATCCGCCTGCGGACGTTCACGGGGGCCGGCGCGCGGCGACGGCGAGGCCGGCGTTTGCGCGTCATCGGGAGCCGTTTGTTGCATCCGGAAGATGGGAGCGTCCCGGCGCGGAGCCATGGGATCGCCCGAGACAATCCCGGCCGGCACGGGCTGGCCGCCGTCCGGCGCTGGAACATAATCCGGCAGGGCGTTGACAGGGGATTGGGGTTGAGGCGCCGGGATTGCGGGACGCTGCGCCGGCTGTGGCGCGGCGGGCCGGGCGATAGCGGGCGGTGGCAGGGGTTGTGGCGCGGCTTCCGCTGCCGGCGCGGGCGAGCGGGCCAGCCATGTCGAGGCCGGGGTGAGCGCAACCCGGTTGCCGCCCGGAGCCGGGGTTAGCCCGGCGCGCGGTGAGGCGAGGGCTTCGGCGGACCCGCCGTGGGGAATGACGCGGTTGGGTCGACGAAGGTCGCGGCGGACGTCGGCCGGCGCGCTTGCCGGCGCCGATTGCGGAGCGGTGGGACGTCCATTCCAGGAAAGGTAGCGCAGGCCCTGCGCCTGCCCGGACGGCGCATCCTGCGCCTGGACAGGGAGGCTCGCGCCGACGATGAGGGCGACGACGGGGAGGCCAGCAAACAGGTGTCGGGCGCGGCGCAAGGGAGGCTCCGGTCGCAGGATCAGAGCGTGACATTAGCGGCCGGGGGCTTAATCCGGACCTAACGGATCAGGTGATCCGGACCCTTGCTCGCCGCTCGGCCCAGCCCACGACAGCATTGAGGGCCAAGCCCATGGCCATCAGCCAGACAAGTGCGGCCAGCATGTCAGCCGTCCGCAAGCGGTTGCCGGCCTCCAGGAGGCGCCAGGCCAGGCCCTGCGACGCTCCCGATCCCGACACGAACTCCGCCACGACAGCACCGATCACCGAGAGGCCGGCGGCCACGCGAAGGCCTTCAAGAGCAAAGGGCGCGGCGGAGGGGATGCGCAGCCGCAAAAGTCTCTGCAAGGGCGTGGCGCCGTACAGGTCGAACAACCGCTCGAGGTCCGGGTCGGCGGAGTGCAAGCCGGTAAGTGCGCCCGAAAAGATTGGAAAGAAGGCGACAGCAGCGGCGAGGGCGATAACGGCCCGATCCGGGTGGTCCAGTCCGGCCCAGATCAGAACCAGAGGGGCGATGGCCACAACCGGCGTGACCTGCAACGCAACGGCGAGGGGGCGCACTGCGTTCTCGGCAGCCCGGTTCATGGAAACGAGAACCGCCAGTCCGCCACCCAGGGCGATGGCCACCAGAAGGGCCGCCAGCGCCATGCGGAGGGTCTGCCAGGCGGATCCGGCCAGAACGGGCGCGCGCTCGATCAGGGATATGAAAACCGCGCTCGGGGGCGGCAGGAAGTAGACCGGAACGTCAAGGAGGCGGCAACCGGCCTCCCAGACCGCGATCAGGACGGCGATCAGAAGAAGGGGCGGCATGACCCGGGTCATGCGGCGCGGTCCGCCATGGAGCGGGCCAGGGCATCCGCCAGTCCCTCTGTCGATGTGCGGTGGATCGGCTTTGTGCGCCAGTCGGGCGCGCGAGGGATTTCGCCGGGCAGGTCGTGGATGGCGGCCACGGAACCTGAAGCCACGTCGAGAACAATGGCTCGCGCCGCGAAATAGGCGGCTTCCTCGACGTCGTGAGTGACGAAGACGACTGCCGGCCGCGGCTCACGGCCGGCCCAGAGGATGTGAAGGTCCTCGATCAGGCGGCGTCGGGTGATGCTGTCGAGCGCGGCGAAGGGCTCGTCGAGGAGCAGGAGGTCGGGTTCGGTGACGAGGGCGCGTGCGATCGACACCCTCATGCCCATCCCGCCCGAGAGCTGCCGGGGCCGCGCGGTGAGGCGATCGCCCAGGCCTACGGCCGCGAGGACGGCTGTGGCCCGAGCCAGCGCCTGGTCACGTGGCGCGCCGCCGAGTTCCAGCGGCAGGGCGACATTGGTCAGGGCGTCGGCCCAGGGCATCAGCGTCGGCGCCTGGAACACGAAGGCTGTGCGGCCACGCTCTGCCGTCGTCGCGACGCCTTCGCCCGTTTGCTCGAGACCGGCGAGCAGACGCAGCACCGTCGACTTTCCGGCCCCGGAAGCGCCAATCAGGGCGACGATCTCACCCGGCTGGATTGAAAGGTTCAAGGGGCCGAGCGGCGAGCGCCCCCGGTAGCGAACCACGACGTCCGCGAGGCTGGCGACCGGCCTAGCGTCCGCCACGGCCCCGGCCGGGCAGGTACTGGGTTGTGAAGGCCTGGCGCCAGTCGAGGTCGGCTGGATAGACGCCTGCCTCGCTGGTGACGTCGAAGAAGGCCTGCCATCGCTCGGAGGTCATCGTACCGAGGCCGTACAGGGCGGCGTCTCCTCCATCGACAATGCCGTTGGATTTCAGCTTGTCACGCGCCTGATCGAGGATGTCCTGGGTCATCTCGGGATTGTCGCGGCGGATCAGGGCATCGGCCGCGCGACCGTCGCCCTGGATATAATCGCGCCACCCCTCGGCGGAAGCGGCGATGAAGCTGCGCAAGGCCTCGGCGTTGTCGCGGGCGAAGGCGTCTGGAGCAAGGACCATCGTCGCGTATGAGGGGTAGCCCTCATCCGCCAGCAGGAACGTCCGCGGCACGAAGCCGGCTTCTTTCTCGATCGTATAGGGCTCGCTGGTCAGGTAGCCCTGCTGGACCGCGCGCGGATCAGCGATGAACGGCGCAGGGTTGAAGTTGTACTTGCGGACCTGATCGTCGGTGAAGCCATAGCGGGCCTTCAGCCAGACCCAGAAGGCGTTGATCGAGGCGTCGGCCAGCAGGAAGGGACGGCCGGCAAGGTCTGCGATCGAACGCAGGGCCGGGTCCGGGTGGGCGATCAGGACCTGGGGATCCTTCTGGAAGAAGGCGGCGACCGCCTTCACCGGCGCGCCCTGGGCCACAAGGTTCATCGGGATGAAGCTGTTGGACCCCATGCCCAGCTCGACCGCGCCGGAAGCCAGCAACTGGGGCACGTTCACGCCGGGGCCGCCCTGGATGATCTCGACGTTCAGGCCGCGCCGTTCATAGGCGCCGGATGCGAGCGCCTGGTAGAAGCCGCCATGCTCGGCCTGGGCGCGCCAGTCCGTGGCGAAGCGCAGGCGGATGCGGCCGTCGGCGTCGGGCGCAACCTCGCTGTCGCCGCAGCCGGCCAGGACGGCGCCGGCCACCAATGCGCCGGCGCCCGCGAGGAGGGCGCGACGGTGAGGCTGAAACTGCCGATTCCCGCGCGAGGTCATGACCTTATGTACGGCCAAGGCGGGTCTTGCGAAAGGGGAGGCTCGACCGTGACGGAAGCCTGAATTGAGCGAGGGGACGAAGAGCCCCGGCGAACCGGCTTTCCTCGTCCCCTCGCCAAGTCCGGGTTGGACCTGGCCTTTGAGGTTTTGGACCCTGGCTTCGGCATCAGCGGGGCGAACCCCGACGATGGTCAGCTGTATCCGCTCGCGCTCCTGGTCTCCGGCGTTCCACAGGTCTGGCCTGCGCCGTCCATTGATCCCGATCCGGTTCTCCGTGAACGCGTCCGGCCGAAGCCATCGTCGTTCGGGAGCCTTGATCCTGCCTTCCACCGCGTCTGGTCCGAAGACCACCCGAAGCGTCGGGTCAGAGAGCCGGGCCGGTTCGCCTTGATCCCCGGGTCTCCCCGGTTCTCCGCGCCGCCGTGTCCCTCGGCCTGATCACGCTCGCCCCAAATCCGGATTTCGACAAGCGGTCCGGATCGTCCGGTTGTGGACGGTCTGGAGGATAAATCATGTTCAAGTGTAGAAATCGGACTGCGGGCGGCGCACAATTCTTTGCATTGTGAAGTTCTTGCGACGTTATGCACAACGCAGACGTTCCGGAGCTATGTCTCCCGAAATTACCATCTGCGACCGTTTCTGATCGGCAAGATGAGAGTCAGGCGCCGAGCGAAGCCTTCTTCTCTTCCAGCTCGAGCCATTCCAGCTCGGCGACCTCGAGCTGTTCGCGGGCCTGGGCGGCGCCGGTCATGGCGCGGTCGAAGGCCTTGGGATCACGGCTGTAGAGATCCGGATCGGCGAGGGCGGCGTCGTGCTTCGCGATCACGGCGGGGAGGGACTCAAGAAGGCCTTCCAGCTCCTTCAGGCGATGCGTGTCCTTGAAGGAGAGCTTGGCGGACTTCTTCGGCGCTGAAAGCGCGGGGGCCGGAGCCGCCTCCGACCCGTCGCTGCGCGACGACCCTCCCCGGGACGGCAAGGGAGACGGCGGCGGCGCGAGGAACCCCGGGTTCTGGCGGATGAAGTCGGTCCAGCCGCCGGGGGTCTCCACGATCTGGCCGCGACCGTTCATGGCGATGGTCGACGTCGCGAGGCGGTCGACGAAGTCGCGGTCGTGGCTGACGAGGATCAGGGTGCCGTCGTAGCTCTCGAGCAGCTCTTCCAGCTTGTCGAGCGTATCCATGTCGAGGTCGTTGGTCGGCTCGTCGAGGACCAGCATATTGGCCGGCTTGGCCAGGGCGCGAGCCAGCAGCAGGCGGTTGCGCTCGCCGCCCGACAGCGTCGAGATCGGTTGCTTGAGCTGGGCTTCCTGAAACAGGAAGTCCTTGGCGTAGGCGGCGACATGCTTCGAGTGGCCGCGGACGAGAATGCTGTCGCCGCCGCCGGGCGTCAGGGCGTCCCAGAGGGTCATGTCGGACTTCAGGCCCTCGCGGGACTGGTCGAGATAAACCGGCTCAAGATTGGCGCCGAGGCGCACCGTGCCTTCGTCGGGCGCGAGTTCGCCCAGCAGAACCTTGACCAGGGTGGTCTTGCCCGCACCGTTCGGGCCGACGATGGCGAGGCGGTCGCCGCGGATCACGCGGGTGGTCAGGCCCTTGAAGATGGTGCGGTCACCGAAGGCTTTTGACACGCCCTTGAGGTCGGCGACCAGCTTGCCCGAAGTCGCTCCGGAATCCACGCCCAGATGGAGCTCGCGCGGCTGGTCCTTCAACCGCTCGGCGCGGTCGGCGCGCATGGCCATAAGGGCCCTGGCGCGGCCCTCGTTTCGAGTGCGCTGTGCGGTGATGGAGCGATAGAAGGTGTAGGTCTCGGCCTCGATCTTCTTCGTGAGGCGACGCAGGCTTTCGGCTTCTTCCTCCATCATCTTCGCGGCCCATTCGTCGAAAGCGGCGAAGCCCTTGTCGAGGGTGCGCACCTTGCGGCTTTCCAGCCAGTGGACCGACCGGGTGACGCGATTCAGGAAGGCGCGGTCGTGGCTGACGACCAGAACGGCGAAGCGGGCCGAGAGAAGTTCGTTCTCCAGCAGTTCGATAGCCAGAATGTCCAGGTGGTTGGTCGGCTCGTCCAGCAGGAGCAGGTCGGGCTCCTCGGCGAAGGCCTTGGCGAGGGCGGCGCGGCGCGTCTCGCCGCCCGACAGGTTCACGGCGGGCTTGTTGGGGTCGAGGCCGAAGGTGGTCAGCCAGCTCTCGGCGGTCCAGCGCTCGGCCTCGCCCGAGGCGGCGTAGTCCAGCAGGGTGTCGCCCTTGATGTCCGGCTCCTGCGGGACGTAGGCGAAGCGGGTCCCGGCCTGAACCGATCGGTCGCCGGCGTCGGGCTCGATCAGGCCCATGACCAGCTTCATCAGGGTCGACTTGCCCGCCCCGTTGCGGCCCACGAGGGCGGCGCGGGTGCGCGGCTCAATGGCCATATCGACGCCGTCGAAAAGGGGGCGTTGACCGTCCTGCAGACGGACATCCTTGAGGGCGACGAGAGGGGGACGGGCAGCCATGGGCGGTCCCTATAGAGGAGGCAAGCCATTGCCGCCACGGGTGGGGACGACACAGGAGGCCGAAACGCGTAGAAGCCGCCGATGACCGCACCCTTCTGGCAAACCAAGCGCCTGGAGCAGATGACCCGCGAGGAGTGGGAGAGCCTGTGCGACGGGTGCGGCCTGTGCTGTCTGGTGCGGTTCGAGGACGAGGACACCGGCGAGGTGATACCGACGCGGGTGCACTGCAAACTGTTCGACCCGGTCCGCTGCACCTGTTCGGACTATGCGAACCGCAAGGAGTTCGTGCCGGACTGCATCAAGCTGACGCCTTGGAATATCGAGGCGCTGGAGTGGATGCCCAAATCCTGCGCCTACCGTCGCCTGCACGAAGGACGGCCGCTGGCGAACTGGCATCATCTGGTGTCGGGAAGTCGCGAGACGGTCCATGAAGCCGGCGTCTCGGTTCGCGGACAGACGGTGTCGGAGCTCGCCCTGAAGGACCCCGAGGACGCGCTGGACTTCGAGGCCCCCGAATGGCGGGAAGAGCGCGGACGTTAGTCTGCTGACAATCTGCGGATCGACAGCGGACCTGCGCGGAAAAGGTCGCGGGCGATCAGCGGCTTGTCGAAAACAATCGGATTATTGTCGGCGAGGTTCGCTGGCGCCCCATACTTCTGCCATGACCCGGAAAAGCGATCCGAACCCGACGGCCGGAGAGCCGGAGGAAGGCCATCCGCTGATGGCGGAAGTCCAGGACGTGATGGCGATCATCGGCGATCAGGACCCGCTGACCGTGAGCCGAAAGGCGAAAGCGACAGGGGACCTGCTGAAGGCGCTGGCGATCAAGCGCGAGTTCGACGCGAAGGTCGCGGCGGCGGCCCAGCCCATCGATCTGGCCGCAGAGGAGAAGCTGCGTGAACAACTCCTGCGCCGGCTGGATGCGTTCGCTGCCCAGGTGGCTGAAGCTGAGGGTCGCGAGTATCCTGACGCCCTTCGACCACGATTTGATCAATCATGACTGGATCGGCTGGCGGCATGGGCCGCAGAGTCCGCCGGACGATGCGTGGATGACATGGTTGTTCCTCGGCGGACGGGGCGCAGGGAAGACCCGCGCGGGGGCCGAGTGGCTGACGCAGCAGGCGGTCCCGGGGGCGCGGCTGGCGCTGGTGGGTCCGACGCTCCACGATGTGCGCGAGGTGATGATCGAGGGGCCGTCGGGCCTGCGGGCCATCGCTCCCGCCTATCGTCGGCCGGTTTACGAGCCGGCGAGACGACGGTTGGTCTGGCCCAATGGCGCGCAGGCCACGGCCTTTTCAGCCGCGGAGCCGGAGCGGCTTCGCGGACCGCAGTTTCACGCCGCCTGGGCCGACGAGTTCTGCGCATGGAAGCGGCCGGGGGATGTCCTGCCGATGTTGCGGATGGGGCTGAGGCTGGGGGAGAATCCGCGGCTGGCGGTGACGACCACGCCGCGACCGATGGCGGCGTTGCGCGCCCTGCTGGAGGAGCCGACCACGGCCTTCACCCATGCGCCGACGCAGATGAACACGCAGAACCTGGCGCGCGGCTTTCTGCGCGGACTGGAGCAGCTTTACGGCGGGACGCGGCTGGCGGCGCAGGAACTTGACGGTCTGATGCTGGACGAGGGCGAGGGGCTGTGGACGCCGGCGATGTTCGAGCGCTGCCGCGGCCGGCCCCCGGATCGGTTCGACATGATCGTGGTGGGCCTCGATCCGCCGGTGACCTCGGGCGGCGATGCCTGCGGGATCGTGGTCGTCGGGCGTGCCCATGGCACGGCCTATGTGCTGGCCGATGAAAGCGTGAGCGGGCTGGCGCCATCGAAATGGGCCGCCCGGGTGGCCGAGGTCGTGGCGCAATACGACGTCGATCGGGTCGTTGCCGAGGTGAACCAGGGCGGCGAGATGATCGTCGAAATGCTGAAGCTGGCGAAGTGCGGTGCGGCGGTGAAGCCGGTGTTCGCAAGGACGTCCAAACGGGCGCGGGCTGAACCGGTGGCCATGCTGTACGACCAGAACCGGGTCATTCACACGCGATCATTCGGGCCGCTGGAAGACGAGCTTGAAGGATTGGGCGCGGGGACGGGCCGGCACAGTCCGGATCGTGCCGATGCGCTGATCTGGGCGGTGAGCCATCTGCTGCTGAACCCGGTGCGGCTGCCGAGCGTGCGGGCGCTGTGAGGATGTGACGTTCTCTCTCCCCGAGGGGAAGGGAAACTGATTGGAGAACATCATGCGGAACTGGCGGTGGCCCCTGACGGGCCGGCGGCGCGAAGGCGCGCCTGAGGTCAAGGACAGTCGGGCGGGGGCGTTGATCGCATACGCCGGCGGCGGGCGGGCGCGGTGGACGCCGCGGGACTACGCCAGCCTGGCCAGCGAGGGCTTCGGCAAGAACCCGGTGGCCTATCGCTGTGTGCGGATGATCGCGGAGGCGGCCGCGGCGACGCCGATGATTGTGTTCGTCGACGGCGTGAGGACGAACGATCATCCGCTGGTCAGGCTGCTGGCGCGACCCAATCCGGAGCAGTCGGGGGCCGAGTGGCTGGAGGGACTGTACGGCGCGCTGCAGACCGCGGGGAATGCCTATGCGGAGGCGACGGGTGACGGGACGCCCGAGGAGTTGTGGTCGCTGCGACCCGATCGGATGAAGGTCGTGCCGGGACGGGGCGGCTGGCCCGACGCCTGGGAGTATGCGGTGGACGGGCGGTCGGTCCGGATCGGCCGCGCGGCGGACGGCTGGATGCCGGTGCTGCATCTGAAGCTGTTTCACCCGACGGACGACCATTACGGCTTCTCGCCGCTGGAGGCCGCGGCCTTCGCGATCGATGTGCATAACGCCTCGGGCGCCTGGAACAAGGCGCTGCTGGACAACTCGGCGCGGCCGTCCGGGGCGCTGGTGTTCAACGGTCGGGACGGCGAACGGCTGACCGGCGAGCAGTTCGAGGCGCTGAGGGCGCAGATGGACGAGGCGCACGCGGGGGCGATGAACGCCGGGCGCCCGCTGGTGCTGGAAGGCGGGCTGGACTGGAAGCCCATGAGCTGGACGCCCGCCGACATGGATTTCATCGCCGGCAAACACGCGGCGGCCCGGGAGATCGCGCTGGCGTTCGGAGTCCCGCCGCAACTGCTGGGCATCCCCGGCGATGCAACGTACGCCAACTATCGCGAGGCCAACGCCGCCTTCTGGCGGGGGACGGTCGCGCCGCTGGCGCGCAAGGCGGCCGGGGCGCTGACCGGATGGCTGGGCGCCCGCTTCCCCGGCGTGCGAATCGAAGCGGATCTGGAAGCTGTCCCGGCGCTGCAGCCCGAGCGCGAGGCCCTTTGGGCGAGACTGAATGCGGCCAGCTTCCTGACCGATCCGGAACGGCGGCGGATGGCCGGGGTGGGAGAGTAGGCGATGGATGGGCGACGCATTCCGGTCGGGTTGCTGACGGCACTGGCGGTTCAGGCGATCGGCGGACTGATCTGGGCCGGTGGCGCGGCGGCGCGGATCGCCACACTTGAGGAGCGGGTCGCCGAGCACCAGCAGGTCGCCGAGCGGCTGGCTCGGCTGGAGACGCAGTCGGAGAGCACGCGCGCGGCGGTGGAGCGGATCGAGCGACGGCTGGAGGAATTCTGATGGGCGGAGAAGTCCTGATCGAGGGCTACGCGTCGCTATGGGGCGTGACGGATCTGAACCGGGACGTGGTGGCGGAAGGGGCGTTTGCGGACTCGCTGGCCCGGGTCGGCGCGGGCGGGGTGCGGATGCTGCACCAGCACGAGAGCCGGGCGGTGGTCGGGGTCTGGGACGCGGCGGTCGAGGACGAGCGCGGCCTGTTCCTGTGCGGGCGGATCATGGACTGGTCGGCCGAGGCGCGGTTCGCCCAGGCGCTGGCAAGGGCCGGGGCGATGGACGGGCTGTCGATCGGCTTCAGGGCCGTGCGGGCGCGGCGACAAGGCGCGGCGCGGGTGCTGGTCGAGGTCGATCTGTGGGAGGTGTCGCTGGTGACCTTCCCGATGGCGCCGGGCGCGCGGTTCAGCCTGTCTGACGGGTCTGGGCGGCGTCCTGAGCGGCCTTCAGCGACTGCTGGATGCGGCGCAGGGCGATAAGGCCTTTCTCGGTCTGGAAGAAGCGACCGATGACGAAGCCGGCGACGAGCACGAAGGGCAGGGGGACGCCGAAGACGGTGAACAGGAGCATGCCCACCACGCCGATCATGGCCCACAGGCCGATGCGCATGGTCATGCGGTCCTCGTCCGAAATGACGTCCGGATCAGGGTTGAACCCTGCGGGCTGTGGCTGGCGCGGAGGCGGCGCCTGACGCGCGACGGGAGCCGGCGCCGGCTGGACCCGAGGCGGGGGCGCGGAGGTCGGGACAGACTGGGTCGGGGCCTGACGCACCGGCTGGGGACGGCTGGCTTCCTGCCGGGCCTCGGTGCGGGACTTCGCCTGGTTGGCTGCGGTTTCGGGGCGGTGCGTGCCGGCGAAATGGATCGGGGCGCCGCCGGCCGCGATGGTGAAGATCTGGTCGAACGGGACGGTCGCGAAATCGATGCTGCGGGTGTCCTCGCCATAGCTGTCGCCCAGCAGGCCCAGCAGGCGGCCGTCGCGGACGCGGGCGCGGAAGGCCACCGGGTAGCGCAGGCCGGTGATGACGACATGGACGGTGCCGATGTCGCCGCTGGGGCCGCCGGGCGCGGGACGGTGCGCGTCGACCAGCATCTCGGTGAACTGACCGAAGCCGGAGTTGCGCCGGATGGTCGGCCTGCTGCGCGAGAACTGGGCCGCGAGGTCGGGGACCTGGCCGCGCAGATCCTGCGCCAGGGCAGACATGACCGCCGTCTCGAGGCGGGTGTAGCGCCCATTGTCGTGTGAGCTGGAGATTTTCCGGGCGGTGCTGGTCACCCCCGGACCCTAACCGCGATCTGCGGTTGTTCAACCACCGGAGACACAATGAAAGAGATCAAACAGGCCCCGGCCACGCCGGAGGCTCGTGCCGCCATGCACGAAATGATGGCGGCGTTCGAGGCGTTCAAGGGCGCCAACGATGCGCGGCTGGACGAGATCGAGCGCAAGGCCTCGGCCGATACGCTGCTGGAGGAGAAGGTCGCGCGGATCGACCAGGCGGTGGCCGGGGCGCAGGCGCGGCTGGACAGGATTGTCAGCGAGGGGCGGCGTCCGGAGCTGGGTGATCCCTCCCCCGCCTCGCGGTCTTCCTCCCCCTTCCATGGGGAGGAGAAGTCCGCCTTCGACGGCTACATGCGCGCCGGCGCGATGCTGGAGGTGAAGGCGGGGCTGTCGACGGCCCCGACTTCGGGCGGCTACGTCGTGCCGGAGCAGACCGAGCGGGCCATCGAGCGCCGGCTGATGGCGGGCTCGCCCATGCGCGAGATCGCCACGGTGCGTACGGTGGCCGCGGGCGTGTTCCGCAAGCCGGTATCGATCGCCGGCGTGGGCTCGGGCTGGGTGGCCGAGACGGCTGCGCGTCCGCAGACGGATCCGGCGACGCTGGCGCTGCTGGAGTTCCCGTCGGCCGATCTCTACGCCTGTCCGGCGGCGACCCAAACCCTGCTGGACGACGCCCTGGTCGATCTGGACGAATGGCTGGCCGCCGAGGTGGAGGACGCTTTCGCCGCGCAGGAAACCGAGGCCTTCGTCAATGGCGACGGCGCCAGCAAACCGCGAGGCTTTCTCGACTATGACGTCGTCGCCGACGCCGAGCAGGAATGGGGCGAGATCGGCTATGTCGCCTCGGGCGCGGCGGGCGGTTTCGCCACCACCAGCCCGACTGATCGGCTGATCGATCTGGTCTATGCGCCGAAGGCCCAGTACCGGCCGAACGCGCGCTTCGTGATGAACCGGCGCACGGTTTCGGCGGTGCGCAAGTTCAAGGACGCGGACGGCAACTACATCTGGCAGCCGGCGCAGCGGGCGGGCGAGACGGCCAGCCTGCTGGGCTATCCGCTGACCGAGATCGAGACGATGCCGGATGTGGCGGCGAACGCCACGGCCGTCGCCTTCGGCGACTTCCGCCGCGGCTATCTGATCGTGGATCGCGCGGGCGTGCGGGTGCTGCGCGACCCCTACTCGGCCAAGCCCTATGTCCTGTTCTACACCACGCGCCGCGTGGGCGGCGGGGTGCAGGACTTCGACGCGATCAAGGTGATGAAGTTCAGCGCGAGCTGACGGTTCGGGCGGTCGGCGGCAGGGCCGTCGACCGCCTCGCTTTCCTCCAGACAATCGAGGTTTCCAATGACCGCACCGGTGAGCCTCACCGAAGCGAAGCTGTTCCTGCGCATCGAGCACGCGGCGGAGGATGGGCTGATCCAGACGGTGATCGATGCGGCTCGGGCGCGGGTGGAGGGGGAGGTGGGGCTGAGCCTGACCTCCACCTCGCCGGCGCCGCTGAGGCTGGCGATCCTCATGCTGACCCTTCGCGCCTATGAGCGGGAAGGCAGCGAGATGACGATCGCGCCGGTCGAGGCCTGGATCGCGCCGTACCGGGTGGTGCGGTTGTGAGGGCGCTAACGGGACTGTTCGAAGCCGTCGAGGCTGAGACGCCGTATGGCGGCCGCAGCGTGACCTATGAACCGGTGGGCTCTGCCTGGCTCAGGCTGGGCGCCCGGCGACGGCGCGAGCGGACCGAGGCCGGGGTGACGCGGGGCGTCGAGACGGTGACGGCGGAGACCCGTTCCGATCCCCGGCTGACGGTCGGGCGCGTGCTGCGCTTCGGCGGGACCGACTGGCGGATCAAGGTCGTCGAGAGCGTGGGCGGGCGCGCCATCCTGACTCTGGAGCGGATGCGATGAGCCACGAGCTGGCCCTGCAGAAGGCCTTGATCGCGCATCTGAAGGCGGATGCCGGCGTGGCTGCGATCCTTGGCGGACGGATCGTGGATGCGGCGTCGGCCGGGACGCCCTTGCCGCATCTGCAGATCGGGCGATGCGAGAGTCGGCCTCTGCGGGCGGACGGTGGGGGCGTCGAGCAGATGTTGACCCTGACGATCACTTCCGACTTTCGCGGAACGGAGCAGGCCAAGGCGGCGATGGCCGCGGTGCGACTGGCGCTGTCGGACGTGACGCTGGAGGCCGACGGGATCAGGACGGCGAGCTTTGGCGTGCGGTTCGCCGACGTCCGCACGTCGCCAGACGGACACAGAACCCATGCGGTGCTGCGCGTGCGCGCCGTGACAGAGGAGGTTTGAGATGGCGGTGCAGAAGGGCAGGGACATCCTGCTGAAGATCGCGGGCGCGGTTGATGGCGGGAGTGGCGGCTTCGTCACCGTGGCGGGGCTGAGGGCGCGGACGATCGCGCTGAACGCCCGAACGGTGGACGCGACCGACGGCGACAGCGCCGGGCGGTGGCGTGAGCTGCTGGCCGGGGCGGGCGTGAAGTCGGCGGCGGTGAGCGGGCAGGGCATCTTCCGCGACGCGGAGGCTGACGCCCTGATCCGCGAGGCCTTCTTCTCGCAGGCGGCGCAGACGTGGCGGCTGATCGTGCCGGACTTCGGCCAACTGGAGGAGCCATTCCTGGTCTCGGCGCTGGAATACGCTGGCGAGCACGAGGGCGAGGCGACGTTTGCGATCAGCCTGGCCAGCGCCGGCGAAATCACCTTCGAGGTGCTGTGATGAACGGGGCAAGGGGTGAGATCGAGGCCATGCTGGCGGGCGCGGCCCGGCGTCTGTGCCTGACGCTGGGAGCGCTGGCGGAGATCGAGACGGCGCTGGGCGTCGAGGGGCTGGGCGCGCTGGCCGAGCGGATGCGCAAGCTGTCGGCGCGGGATCTCGCCGTGGTGCTGGCGGCCTGCTGCGCGGCGGCGGGGAGCGGGAGCTGGCGGACGGTCTGGGCGAGGCGGCGGTCGACCCTAAGGCTGCGGCCGAGGCCGTGGCGCGGGCGTTCGCCGCCGCGGCGGAATGACGCCCTGGTCCGCGATGATGCGGACAGCGGCGAGGCTGGGCGTCGGGCCGGAGGCCTTCTGGCGGCTGTCGCTGCGTGAGTGGCGATGGCTGACGGCCGCGCCGGAGGGCGAGCGGCCGATGGGCCGGAGTGTACTGAAACGACTGACGGAGGCGTGGCCCGATGAGCGAGACGTTCGAGCGGGATGATGTGCCGCGCAAGGCGGCGGAGGCCGCGGCAGCGCTGGAAGCGTTGCGGGAGCCGGCGGAGCGGGCGGCGGATGCAATCGACGGGGCTTTCGCGCGGGCGGGCGACAGTCTGAGCCGGTCGCTGGCGCGGGCGGCGGCCGACGGCGAGGTGAGCCTGGCCGAGCTGGCGAAGGCGATGCTTTCCGCGGTGAATGCCGCGGCGGGGACGAAGGGAGGAGGGTTGTCGGACGCGATCGCGCGGGCCATCGGCGGCCTGTTCTCGGGCAGCCGCGCGGATGGCGGGCCCGTGCAGGGCGGCGGCGCTTATCTGGTCGGCGAACGCGGGCCGGAGGTGTTCCGGCCGACGGGCGCAGGGACCCTCGAGCCGGTCGGTGGAAGTGGGGTGACGGTGAATGTCCGGGTGGACGGCGGCGCTCAGGGACTGCTGCGCTCGGAGGCCCAGATCGCTCAGGCGCTCGCTCGCGCCGTCAGCCTCGGCGCGCGGAGGCTGTAATGAGCTTTCATGAAACGCGGCTGCCGGCGCGGCTGGCGTTCGGGTCGACGGGCGGCGTCGAGCGTCGAACGGAGGTGGTGACGCTGGCTTCCGGATATGAGCGGCGGTCGACGCCGTGGGCGGCCGGACGCCGCCGGTACCTGATCGGGGCCAACCTGAGGTCGCTGGACGACATGGCCGCGCTCACGGACTTCTTCGAGGCGCGGCGCGGGCGGCTGTACGGGTTCCGGTTCCGCGACTTCTCCGACTTCCGCTCTTGCGCGCCGGGCGGGACGCCGGGGCCGCTGGATCAGGTGCTTGGCGAAGGCGACGGGGGTCGGACGGCGTTCGCCCTGGTGAAGCGCCATGGCGAGGGAGACGGCGGCTGGGTGCGGACGATCGCCAAGCCGGTCGAGGGCACCGTGCGGATCGCCGTAGATGGCGCGGAGGTCGAGGATTTCGAGGTCGATACGACGACAGGCATGGTGACACTGGCGGGTGCGCCAGCGGAGGGTGAAGCCGTGACGGCGGGTTTCGAGTTCGACACGCCGGTGCGGTTCGACGCCGATCGGATCGAGGTGACCCTGGAGAGCTTCGACGCCGGACGGATGGCGGCCGTGCCCCTCATCGAGGTCAGGACCTAGGACCATGCGCGAGATTCCGGAGGAACTGGTCGCCCGCGTCGAGAGCGGGGCGGCGACGCTGTGCCATGCCTGGATCGTCCGGCGCGGCGACGGCGTGGAGATGGGCTTCACCGATCACGACCGCGATCTGGCCGTCGATGGGGTGACGTGCCGGGCCGGGAGCGCCTGGACGGCGGGGGTGGTCGAGAGTGGCGCGGGGCTGGCGACCGGGAGCGCCTCCGTGGCCGGCGCACTGGACGATGACGGGATAGCCGAGGCGGACATCGCCGACGGCCTGTTCGACGGGGCGGCGGTCGCCCTGTGGCGTGTCGACTGGGCTCGGCCGGATCTGAAAGTGAGACTGTGGGTCGGAAGGTTGGCGCGAATTCGGCGCGAGGGCCTCGCCTTCGTCGCTGACCTGCAAGGGCCGATGGCGGCGCTGGAGCGCGTGGTCGGGCGGACCTGCGGGCGGGACTGCGATGCCACCCTGGGCGACGCGCGATGCCGGGTGGATTTGAGCGAGTTTCCGGGGCTGGCCTGCGATCGACGCTGGGAGACCTGCGTCGGGACGTTCGGCAACGGGATCAATTTTCAGGGCTTCCCCGACATCCCGGGCGACGACTTCCTGATGGCGACGCCTGTCGAGGGCGGGCGCAATGACGGCGGGAGCCGGCGGTGAGGGCGCCCGCTGTCGAGATCGCGCGGAGCTGGATCGGTACGCGGTACGAGCACCAGGCGAGTCTGAAGGGTGAAGGTGCGGATTGTCTCGGGCTGGTGCGCGGGGTCTGGCGCGAGCTGATAGGGCCGGAGCCGGAGAGCTTGCCGCCCTACAACTGGGACTGGGCCGAGGTTGGCGGAGCGGAGACCCTGCTGGAGGCGGCGCGGCGATGGCTGGTGGAGATCCCGGTCGGCGAGGCGCGGGCGGGCGATGTCCTGCTGTTCCGCATGGCGCCTGGGTGTGCGGCGAAGCACTGCGCGATCCTGAGCTCGGAAGACGGACAGGGGCGGATGATCCACGCCTACTGGGGCCGGGCGGTGATCGAGACCTGGCTGGGCGATTGGTGGTGGAGACGGCTGGTGGCCGCCTTTCGCTTCCCTTCTCCCGGCCCGGGCTCCACAGCCGGCGCGGCGTTGGCCGGGATGACGGGGAGGTAGGTCATGGCTCAGGTCATACTCGGTGCTGTCGGCGGGGCCGTGGGCGGGTCGCTGGGCGCAACGATCGGCGGGCTGCTGGGGCAGAGCGTCGATCGGTGGGCGATCGCGGGGCTGGAGCCGGCGCGGCAACGCGGGCCCCGACTGGAAGCGCTGAAGGTACAGGGTACGGCGGAGGGCGCACCGCTGGCCTGCGTGCTCGGGCGGGCGCGGGTGACCGGTCAGGTCATCTGGGCGGCGCGCTTCCGCGAGAGCCGGACGACACGTCGTGGCGGCAAGGGCGGGCCGCGAACGACAGAGTACGGCTACTTGCTGAGCTTCGCCGTGGCCCTGTGCGAGGGCGAGATCGACGGCATCGGGCGCGTCTGGGCCGATGGGCAGGCGATGGACCTGAACGGCGTGACGATGCGGGTGCATCGGGGCGGTGCGGAGCAGGCGCCGGATCCGTTGATCGAGGCGGTCGAGGGCGACGCCCCCGCCTATCACGGTACAGCGTATGTGGTGTTCGAGGACCTGCAACTGGGGCGGTTCGGCAATCGTGTGCCGCAGCTGGCGTTCGAGGTGTTCAACCGGGCGCGGGGCAGCGAGCCAAGGCTGGAGGATCGGCTGGAGGGCGTGTGCCTGATCCCCGGGGCGGGGGAGTTCGTGCTGGCGACCGATGGTGTCATGCGGCGCGACGGGCTGACGCGGACGGCGGCGGAGAACCTGCATGGCGGGGACGGGCGTGCGGATCTGGTGGTGTCGCTGGATCAGCTGCAGGCGCAGTGCCCGAACCTGAAGCGGGTGAGTCTGGTGATCGGCTGGTTCGGCACGGACGTGCGAGCGGCGGAGTGCCGGGTGCGGCCGGGCGTGGAGCGGCGGCACAAGCCGACGGAGCCCCAAGGCTGGTCGGTCGCCGGGATGGAGCGGCATGAGGCGCATCTGATCAGTCGCGTGCCGGGATCGGATGCTCCGGCCTATGGCGGGACGCCGTCAGACGAGAGCGTGCGGCAGGCGGTGACGGAGCTGAAGGCGCGGGGCCTGGAGGTGACCCTGTACCCCTTCGTCTTCATGGATGTGCCCGGCTATCCGTGGCGCGGGCGTGTGGCGGGGCGGGATGGCGCTCAGGCCGGAGCGGATGTGGCGGCGATGTTCGGCGCCGCGGACGGCTGGGGCCTGCGTCGGATAGCGCTGCACTATGCGCTGCTGGCGGCGGAGACCGGCGCGGACGGGCTGCTGATCGGCTCGGAGATGCGCGGCCTGACGCTGACGCGGGATGCGGACGGCGCCTTCCCGGCGGTCGAGGCGTTCCGGGCGCTGGCGGGCGAATGCCGGGCGGTGGTCGGGCCGGGCGTGCAGCTGAGCTATGCGGCGGACTGGTCGGAATATGCGGGGCTGCGCGCTGGGGACGAGGCGCGGTTTCATCTCGATCCGCTGTGGGCCGATCCGGCGATCGATTACGTCGGCATCGACTGGTACCCGCCGCTGGGCGATTGGCGGGAAGGAGACGGCGGCGTCGACGGGGCGATCTGGGCCGGGCCGGACGACCCGGACTATCTGGCCGAGCAGGTTGCTGGCGGCGAGGGGTTCTCCTGGTTTTACGCCTCGGACGGAGACCGGGCAGCGCAGGTACGCACGCCCATCGAGGACACGGCGCACGGCGAGCACTGGCTGTATCGGGTGAAGGATCTGGCCGGCTGGTGGGGCCATGCGCACCACGACCGGATCGCGGGTGTGCGGCAGGCGGCGCCGACGGCGTGGACGCCGGGGATGAAGCCGATCCGGCTGACGGAGTTCGGATGCGCGGCGGTTGACCGGGGCGGCAATGCGCCGAACCTGTTTCAGGATCCGAAGAGCACAGAGGACGCCCTGCCGCCGCACTCGACCGGGGCGCGCGATGACCGGATGCAGCGCCGGGCGATGGAGGCGCTGCTCAACCACCATGCCGACAGCGCGATGGTCGAGGCGATGGACGCCTGGTGC
This sequence comes from Caulobacteraceae bacterium, assembly GCA_052441165.1. Classification (GTDB taxonomy): domain Bacteria; phylum Pseudomonadota; class Alphaproteobacteria; order Caulobacterales; family Caulobacteraceae; genus Brevundimonas. The sequence goes on from JBQVQW010000002.1 coordinate 131,440, forward strand.
TGGGACGCGAGGCCGTGGCCGGCGTTTCCGGGGCGGACGGATGTCTGGGCCGACGCGGGCGCATGGCGGACAGGGCACTGGCTGAACGGCAGGCTGGGCGGCGAGACGCGGGATCTGATCGCGGCGATCCTGACGCGGGGCGGGCTGGAGGTCGGGGACTTCGAGGTCGGGGAGGTCGACGACGGGATCGAAGGCTATGTGATCGACCGGCCGATGCGGACCCGCGACGCGCTGGAGCCCCTGCTGTCGGCGCTGGGGCTGACGGCGGCGGAGCGGGGCGGGCGGGTAGCGATCTTCGGGGATGAGGCGGCCGGCCTGGGTTTGAGTCTGGATGCGCTGGCGCTGGATGACGAGGGCGCGGCGGTGAAGGCCGAGAGGGTGCTGGAGCGGCAGCCGCGAGAGGCGCGGGTGCGCTTCATCGACGGCGGGGCGGACTATCAGACCGGATCGGCGACGGCGCGGCAGGCGGGCGAGGGCGGCGGAGTCGACCTGGCCCTGCCGGCGGTGTGTACGGCGGCAACCGGACGGGCGGTGGCGGAGCGGGCGCTGGCGACGGCGGGCGGTGAGCGCCTGACGGTGCGGCCGGGGCCGCTGGAGCTGCTGGCGCTGGAGCCGGGCGATGTGGTGACGGTCGAGGGACGCGAGGGCGACTGGCGGGTGGCGCGGCTGGATCTGGACGAGACGCCGACGGCGGTGCTGGAGTCGGTCGTGCGAGTATCGGCCCGGGATGGCGGTGATGGGGTGCGGCCGCCTGAACCGCCGGCGAGGCCGGGTGCGCCCTTCTTCCGGATGATCGAACTGCCGCCGCTGATCGGGAGCGAGGCGGACGGGCGGCCGCTGGCGGTGGTCGCGGGCGATCCGTGGCGGCCGATGACGGTCTGGGCGGGGGCGACCGCGGACGCGCTGACGGCGCGGGGCGAGGTGGCGGCGCCGGCGACGGTGGGGACGCTGGTCGAGCCACTGGGGTCGGGCGTGCGCAACCGGATCGATGGATGCAATTCCCTGCTGGTGCGGATCGAAGGGCGGTCGCCGGAGAGCCGGAGCCTGACGGCGGTGCTGGCCGGCGCGAATGCGGTGGCGATCGAGACGGCGGCGGGCTGGGAGATCGCGCAGTTCCGGACGGCGACACTGGTCGGCGGTGGCGTCTGGAGGTTGTCAGGACTGCTGAGGGCGCAGCAGGGTACAGAGGAGGCGATGCGGGCGGGAGCACCGGCGGGAGCTCTGGTCGTGGTGCTGGAGGCGCAGATTTCGCGGGCGGAACTGGCCAGCGGCGAGCGTGGCCTGCCGCTGATCTGGCGGGCTGCACCGGAGGGTGCACCGGCGGGCGGGGCGGGCGTCAGCGAGGTGCTGTGGAAGGCGACGGGCGTGCACGGGCGGCCGTGGAGCCTGGCTCATCTGAAACTGAAAGCGCGGGCGGACGGCGGACGGGATCTGGCGTGGATCGCGCGGAGCCGGATCGACGGGGATCGCTGGGACGGGGAGTCGGCCCCGGCGGACCCGATGCGGTTCCGGGTGCGGGTTCTGGATGGCGAGGGCGTGGTGCGGTCGTGGGAGGTCGACGGGGCGGCGGCAGTGTACCTCGCTGACGAGCTGACAGCCGACTTTCCGGATGGCGTGCCCGAGGGCTCACGGCTGGCCGTCGCGCAACGGAGCGACGGATATGGCTGGGGCGTGGAGACTTCGATCGCGCTGATCTGAGGAAAAGGCGCCGCTGCGGTTTGCGGAATCCTGACGATGGCCTAACTGTCGGGCTCAACTTTCTGACGGAGCGGCTTTCGACGTGGCGGGCGATCCCTACAAGGAATTGGGCGTGGCCCGGGGCGCGAGCCAGGACGAGATCAAGAAGGCGTTCCGCAAGCTCGCCAAGGATCTGCACCCCGACAAGAATCCCGGCGACAAGGCTGCGGAGGATCGCTTCAAGCGCATCACAGCCGCCTTCGACCTGCTAGGCGATGCCCAGAAGCGCGCGAAGTTCGATCGCGGCGAGATTGATGCCGATGGCCGGGACCAGTTCCGCGGTTTCGGCGGTGGCGCCGGTGGGCGTAGCCATCCCTTCGGGCAGGGAGGCAACCCCTTCGGCCAGGGCGGAGGGCAGCGCGGCGCGGGCTTCGAGAACATTGATCTGGACGAGTTGTTCGGCATGTTCGGAGGCGGCGGCCGCGCGGCCGGAGGTGCTCGTGGCGGCGGCTTCTCTCCCAAAGGGCAGGACGTGCGGGCGACGCTGGAGATCAGTCTGGAGGACTCGATCTCGGGCGCGACGCGGCGCATCCAGTTCTCGGACGGGCGGACGCTCGATGTCGCCATTCCCAAGGGCGCCGGTGACGGGCAGACGATCCGACTGAAGGGCCAGGGCGCGCCCGGTCGCGGCGGGGAGAATGGCGACGCGCTGATCGAGCTGAAGGTCGCGCCGCATCCGGTCTTCACCCGCGACGGCGCGGATCTCACGATGGATCAGCCGGTGCCGCTGTACGACGCTGTGCTGGGCGGCAAGGTCCCGGTGCGAACACCCGAGGGTACGGTCAGCCTGACCATTCCGAAGGGCTCGAACTCGGGAAAGGTTATGCGTCTGAAGGGGCGCGGGGCCTTCGCCAACGGGAAGCGCGGCGATCTGCTGGCGAAACTGATGATCGTCCTGCCCGAGAACGACGAGGCGCTGGACACACTGGCGCAGAAGGTCCGCGACACGGGGCCGATCCGTCCGTTCAGGGACTGAGACGATGAGCGGCAAGCCCAACCTGAAGCCCGCGCGTCCGTGGTTTTCGTCCGGGCCGACGGCCAAGCGGCCGGGATGGTCCAGTCAGGCGCTTTCGCATGAGTTGCTGGGCCGTGGCATCCGCGCCCCCGAGGTCGTGGCGCGCTTCGCGCACGGGCTGAAGCTGACCCGCGAACTGCTGGAGGTCCCGGCTGACTGGGTGCTGGTCTATGTGCCCGGCTCGGACACCGGAGCCGTCGAGGCGGCCATGTGGTCGATGCTGGGCGACCGACCGGTGCAGGTGCTGGCCTTCGAAAACTTCGGAAAAGTCTGGGCGACCGACGCGAAGGCCCATCTCAAGCTCGACCCGGAGGTGCTGGGAGCGAGCTGGGGCCAGTTTCCGGACGTCTCGAAGATCGATCCGAAGATGGATCTGGTCTTCCCGTGGAACGGCACGACCTCGGGGGTGAAGGCGCCGGGCGCGGACTGGATTTCCGATGACCGCGAAGGGATCGTGATTTGCGACGCCACCTCGGCGGCGTTCGCCATGCCCCTGCCGTGGACGAAGCTGGATGTGGTGACCTTCAGCTTCCAGAAGGCGCTGGGCGGCGAGGCCGGGCTGGGCGTTGCGGCGCTGTCGCCACGCGCGGTTGAGCGGCTGGATCGTTATGCGCCGCCGCGCAGCGTGCCCAAGGTGTTACGCCTCCGCGATGACAAGGGGTTCGACCGGACGCTGGCGACGGGGTCGATGATCAACACCTTCTCGGTCTGGACGCTGGAAGACTGGATCGATGCGGTCGAGTGGGCGCAGGCGGCAGGGGGGCTGGAGGCGCTGATCGCACGCACGGACGCCAACGCCGCCGCGCTGGACCGGTGGGTGCAGCGGACCCCTTGGGTCGAGTACCTGGCCGAGACGCCGGAGATCCGGTCCACCACCTCGGTCTGTTTGAAGATCGTCGACGCCCGTGTCGCGGCGATGGATGACGATGCGCGGCGTGCCCTCGTCACCCGAATGAAGGCGCTGGTCGAGGACGAGGGCGCGGCGTTCGATATCGAGGGGCATCGCAACGCCCCGGCCGGGCTGCGCGTCTGGTGCGGCTGCACGGTCGAGACGGCCGACATCGAGGCGCTGACGCCTTGGCTGGACTGGGCGTTCGAGACAGCGATCGCGGAATAATCCGTCTTCGGCGGGACACCCGGCGATTCCCCCGCTATAGGCTGCGCCCGCATTCCGAAAATCGGTCAGCGGAGAGTGAACCTTGGCGAACGTCGCGGTGGTCGGCGCCCAGTGGGGTGACGAGGGCAAGGGCAAGATCGTCGACTGGCTGTCGAACCGCGCCGATGCGGTGGTTCGCTTCCAGGGTGGCCACAACGCCGGCCATACGCTGGTTGTTGGTGACCAAGTCTACAAGCTGGCGCTGCTGCCTTCCGGCGTGGTGCAGGGCAAGCCATCGCTTATCGGCAACGGCGTGGTCGTCGATCCCTGGCATCTGGTCAAGGAGATCGACGGCATCAAGGCGCAGGGCGTAGACATCGGCCCCGAGATCCTGACGATCGCGGACAACGCCTGCCTGATCCTGCCGATCCACCCGGCGCTGGATGTTGCGCGCGAGGCCGCCGCGAGCGCGCCGGGCGCCAAGATCGGCACTACGGGTCGCGGTATCGGCCCCGCCTATGAGGACAAGGTCGGGCGTCGCGCGATCCGTGTTTGCGATCTCGCCAACGAGGACGACCTGAAGGTCAAGATCGACCGACTGCGCTCCCACCATGATCCGCTGCGCGCCGGTCTGGGGCTGGAGCCGATCGACCCGGGGGCGTTGTTGTCGCAGCTTCTGGACATCGCTCCGAAGGTTCTGCCTTACGTGAAGCCGGCCTGGAGGGTGCTGGACGGGCTGCAGAAGGCTGGCAAGCGGGTGCTGTTCGAAGGCGCGCAAGGCGCATTCCTCGATGTCGACCACGGCACCTATCCCTATGTGACCAGTTCCAACACCGTCGCAGGTCAGGCTGCGGCCGGTTCGGGGATCGGTCCGCGCGGCGTCGGCTACGTTCTGGGTATCGTGAAGGCCTATACGACCCGCGTGGGCGAGGGCCCGTTCGCCTGCGAACTGCACGACGAAGTCGGCGAGCATCTGGCGGTCGTAGGTCGCGAGGTCGGGGTGAACACCGGCCGCGCCCGCCGCTGCGGATGGTTCGATGCGGTGCTGGTGCGCCAGTCGGTGGCGATCAATGGCATCGACGGCATCGCCCTGACGAAGCTGGACGTGCTGGACGGGCTGGAAACTCTGAAGGTCTGCGTCGGCTACCGGGTAAACGGCGAGGTGCTGGACTATCTGCCTTCCAGCCTCAAGGCGCAGGCGGCGGCCGAGCCTGTGTTCGAGGAATTGGAAGGCTGGAGCGAAAGCACCGGCGGCGTGCGCAGCTTCAAGGACCTGAACGCCAACGCCATCAAGTATGTCCGCCGCATCGAGGAACTGATCGGTGCGCCGGTCGCCCTGCTGTCGACCAGCCCGCAGCGCGATGACACCATCCTGATGCGGGACCCCTTCCTGGGGTAGCGGTCGAAAACCCCAACATTCAAGGGGTTTTAACGATCACCAGCTAAAAGCGGAAGCTCAGCTGGAGACCTTTCGTGTTCGCAATCGATCGCCGACTTCTGACCAAGCTCGAGCCTGTCGTGGCGCGAGCCCTGATCGTCGATCCAAACCCGCATGCGGCCCGACTGCTCCACGATATCGTCAAGGCGCTGGGTGCGCGCGACCTCGTCATCGCGCCGGATGAAGCGACAGCGCTCAAGGCTGCCGCCGCGCTGGAACCCGGCATCATTTTCACGGAGCGATCAGGCGCTGGCCTGGATGGCGAGAGTTTGGCCCGTCGTATCCGGCGGTCGGACCTGGACTGCCGTCGCGCACCAATCATCATGATCACCTCGGAGGCCACCGCGACCACGATCCTCGGCGCGCGCGACGCCGGGGTTCACGAGTTCCTGCGCAAGCCGTTCACGGGCGGCGACCTGCTGAAGCGGGTCGAGAACGTCGCGCTTAAGCCGCGTAACTGGATCGAGGCCGTCGGTTACGTCGGACCCGACCGCCGCAGGTTCAACTCGGGCGAATATTCCGGGCCGTCCAAGCGCCGGACTGACAAGACCGCGACCGGTGCGGCCGCGATCGACGAGGCCAAGGATCAGGCCATGCGGATTCTTGCTGCATCTCTCGACCAGTTCAACGCAGATCCGATGCAGGCGGTCCGGTCCATCCGGGAGCAGGCCTCAGCGCTGAAGGCCGTGGCGATGAAGGTATCGGACTCGCGGCTGGCGGTAGCGGTGGGTGCGCTGGAAGTCACTCTTGCTGCCGGTCAGGCGACCAAGGAAACGCTGTCGGCGCCGATCGGCGGACTTCTGGCCATGCACCAGGCGGCGGCGCCTGTGAAAAAGGCGGGCTGAGGGCCCGCCTTCGTCTGTCGGTTTGCGCCCAACACGCGCCGTGCGTCCCCACTGTCGCGGGGTTCACAGGTCCTCAGGCGTCTACCAGGTTCCGTTCTTCGGCGGCGGCGCGCATGGCCTTCTGAAGCTTCTCGAACGCGCGAACCTCGATCTGGCGCACGCGCTCGCGCGAGACGCCGTACTGGCCGGCGAGCTCTTCCAGAGTGACGGGGTCGTCCTTGAGGCGCCGTTCAGTCAGGATGTGCTTCTCGCGGTCGGTCAGCTCTTCCATCGCTTCCTGAAGGAGGCCCATGCGAAGCGACTTCTCCTCGCTCTCGGCCAGCGCAGTCTCCTGCGAGATCGCGTTGTCGTCCGCCAGCCAGTCCTGCCATTCGCTCTCGCCATCGGCGCGGAGCGGGGCGTTCAGCGAAGCGTCGCCGCCGAGGCGACGGTTCATGCTGATGACGTCCTCGTTGGTCACGCCCAGCTTGGTCGCGATCTGCTCGACGTGCTCGGGGTGCAGATCGCCTTCCTCGAAGGCCGAGATCTGGCTCTTGGCCTTGCGCAGGTTGAAGAACAGCTTCTTCTGCGCGGCGGTGGTGCCCATCTTCACAAGCGACCAGCTACGCAGGATGTACTCCTGGATGGACGCGCGGATCCACCACATGGCGTAGGTCGCCAGGCGGAAGCCTTTGTCGGGATCGAATTTCTTGACCGCCTGCATCAGGCCGACGTTGCCTTCGGAGATCACTTCGCCGATCGGCAGGCCGTAGCCGCGATAGCCCATTGCAATCTTGGCAACGAGGCGCAGGTGAGATGTCACGAGGCGGTGCGCCGCTTCCGGGTCCTGGTGTTCCGTCCAGCGCTTGGCGAGCATGAACTCCTCGTCCTTCGCCAGCATCGGAAACTTGCGGATTTCCGTCAGGTATCGCGACAGTCCCTGTTCAGGCGACATCACCGCGAGCGTGCTATTTGCCATCAGTCTGGTCCCTCCGACCGTAATCAACGAGCGGGTCCAACGGAAATGGCCACCCAATGTGCGCCATCGCCTCACCCCTCAACCGATGAGATAGGGTCGGGTTTCCGTCTTTGTCAGAGGCGGATCGTCACACGAAAGCGTGACCGTTGCCCCGGCGCCACTGCACCGATGAGCGATCTTATAGCCGGTAGTCCGTCCTGAATCAAGACGGACCCCCTGTGAGGCTCCTGCAGGATCAGAGGCCGAGGATCTGTCGATATGTAGGGTGGACCACGTCGGAATGCTCGGGGTGCTTCTGGAAGTACGCCGAGAAGAACGGGCAGACGGGGAGGATAACCAGTCCCCGGTCGCGGGCGTCGGCGATGACGTGCTTTGCGAGGCGGCTGGCGAGGCCCTGACCTTCGAGCGGCACCGGTACGAGCGTCTCGGTGATCATCAGGTTGGGTTCTGAAAGATTGTAGGTGACCACGGCCACCTCGTCTCCGACCTCGAGCTCGTAACGTCTGGCCTCGGTGTTGTCGTGGATTTCGGGATCGAGGGCCTCGGTCATGGCTGTCCTTCGGGGTCAGAGGCAGGAGAGGAGGGCTTCGAGGGCCAGCATGTCGGTCGGCGGCGAGGTCTCGAAGCGGAGTGTTTCGCCCGTTGCCGGATGAACGAAGCCGAGAACGGCGGCATGCAGCGCCTGCCGATCAAGTCTGGCCTCGGTGATGGCGGCGCGGACAGGCGCAGCCGGGCTGCCGGAGCCGTAGACGGGGTCGCCGAGGATGGGCGCGCCCTTCGACGCGAGGTGAACCCGGATCTGATGGGTGCGACCGGTGTGAAGGGTGCAGGCGACACGGGCGGCGAGTGGGGCTCCGCCGGCGCGCGCCGGCTCTCCGTAGGTGGTTTGAACCACATAGTCAGTAATGGCGTTGCGGCCGCCGGACTTCAGCACGGCCATTTTCTTGCGGTCTGAGGTCGAGCGGCCGATCTGCGTTTCAATACGGGCCTTGACGGGAGAGGGCGCGCCGCGCGTCAGGGCGATGTAGGTCCGCTCGATGTCGTGTGCCGCGAACAGGGCGGACAGGCCGGCGTGGGCGCGGTCCGTCTTCGCGGCCACCATGACCCCTGAAGTGTCCTTGTCGAGCCGGTGAACGATCCCGGGGCGCGCGACGCCGCCAATGCCGGACAGGCTGTCGCCGCAGTGGGCCAGCAGGGCATTGACCAAGGTCCCGGTCTCGCTGCCGGGGGCCGGGTGGGCAGCCATGCCAGCAGGCTTGTCGATCACGATCAGATCCGCGTCTTCGTGGAGCACGGTCAGGGGGATCGCCTCGGGCTGAGGCTGGGCGGGCGCGACCGGTGGCATCGTGACGGCATAGAGGCCGGGCAACGCCTTGGCCGAACCGCCCGTTACGGTCTGGCCGTCGCGGGTGACTGCGCCCTCCACCAGAAGCGCCTGAAGGCGCGCGCGAGAGAGAGTCGGAAAGGCGCCGGCGAGGGCCTTGTCCAGACGCACGCCGCCGACCTCGATCCGCGCCTCAAGCGCGGCAGGGTCCTCGTCCTCGGCAAGAAGCGGTTCGTCCGACACTGTGGTTCGTCTTGCATGACGGAAGCCGACGCCGTCAAACCTCAACCTTGGCCGCAGCGGGAATATCGGGCACCCTGGTGCGTCTTCGGGGGAGGGCGCGATGCGCACATTTCTGATCGCAGGTCTGGCCGCAGGGGCGCTTTGCGCGCTCGGGAGTTGCGCCAGCATGAGCAAGGAAGAATGCCTTGCGGGCGACTGGACCGGTCGGGGCTATGCTGACGGAGCCGCCGGCGCGACGCCGAGCCGGCTGGGCGAACACGCCGAGGCCTGCGCCAGACATGGCGTCGTTCCGGACGATGCGTCGTACCGCAGCGGCTGGTCGCGAGGCGTCGTCACCTACTGCACGCCGCAGCGCGGCTTCGTGGAAGGCCGGGAAGCGAACGGATACGCGGGTGTATGCCCGGCCGATCTGGCGGCGCAGTTCGTGCCGGCCTGGGAGGACGGACGGGTCGTCTACGCGGCCGAGTCGGCGGCAGAGAGCGCGCGAAGCACTGTCAGTGCTTACGGCGCGCGGCTGGAGGATCTGGACGACAAGGTTGAGGCCAAGCAGCGCGAGCTTCGCGCCGAGGGACTGACCGACGAGCAGCGCGACGCCATCCGCGATCGCATCCGCGAGATCCGCCAGAAGCGTGAGAACGAGGAACGCGAATGGCGCCGGGCGCAGGATGCGCTGGACGAGGCCGAGCGCGAGGCCCGGGCGGTGCGTCGCCGGTTCGAGAGGATCTACGGCGGCTGGTGAGCCGCCGTAGTCTCGATGCCTGATCAGGCGGCGTTGGCGGCAGCGCCGCCGAAGTGAGGGTCCAGTTCGCCCGAGGCATACCGTTTGGCCATCTGGGCGGTCGACAGCGGCTTGATCTTCGAGGCCTGACCCTCACAGCCGAACTGCTGGTAGCGCTCGATGCAGAGCTTGCGCATCGCCTCCTTGGCCGGCTTCAGATAGGCGCGCGGGTCGAACTCGCCCGGCTTCTCGGCCAGCACCTTGCGGATGGCGCCCGTGATGGCCATCCGGTTGTCGGTGTCGATGTTGATCTTGCGAACGCCGTGCTTGATGCCGCGCTGGATCTCCTCGACCGGCACACCCCAGGTCTGGGGCATCTGGCCACCGTACTGGTTGATGATGTCCTGCAGGTCCTGCGGCACCGACGAGGAGCCGTGCATGACCAGATGGGTGTCCGGCAGGCGACGATGGATTTCCTCGATCACGTTCATGGCCAGCACTTCGCCGTCCGGCTTGCGGCTGAACTTGTAGGCGCCGTGGCTGGTGCCCATGGCGATCGCCAGGGCGTCGACCTTGGTGGCGCGGACGAAGTCGACGGCCTGGTCCGGATCGGTCAGCAGGGCCGAGTGGTCCAGCTTGCCCTCGAAGCCGTGGCCATCCTCGGCCTCGCCCATGCCGGTCTCCAGCGAGCCCAGAACGCCCAGTTCGCCCTCGACCGAGACGCCGCATGAGTGGGCCATCTGGGTGACCCTACGGGTGACGTCGACGTTGTATTCGTAGCTGGCCGGGGTCTTGGCGTCCTCTTCCAGAGAGCCGTCCATCATCACCGAGGTGAAGCCGTACTGGATGGCGGTGGCGCAGGTCGCCGGGCCGTTGCCGTGATCCTGATGCATGCAGACCGGGATGTGCGGATAGAGCTCGGCGAGGGCGTCGATCAGTTTGGCCAGAACGATGTCGTTGGCGTAGCTGCGCGCGCCGCGCGAGGCTTGGATGATGACCGGCGCATTGACCTCGTGCGCGGCCTCCATGATGGCCAGGCCCTGCTCCATGTTGTTGATGTTGTACGCGGGCAGGCCGTAGCCTTGCTCAGCCGCGTGATCGAGCAGTTGCCGCAGCGTGATGCGCGCCATCAGGTATCTCCCAAGCCCTGTTTGTTTTGCGGAACCTCTAGCCGCGCGACGCGCCGAAGTCACGCATTGTTACAGCTCCGCTGCTGCCTGCGGCGTGGCCTGTGCCGCCCAGGCAACGTCAGGCCTTGAGCGCCTCTACGCCCGGAAGGGGCTTGCCCTCCATCCATTCCAGGAAGGCGCCGCCTGCGGTGGAAACGAAGGTCATGTCGTCGACCACGCCCGCGTGGTGCATGGCCGCCACGGTGTCCCCGCCGCCGGCCACGGCGATCAGGGCGTTGGCCCTGACCATTTCGGCGGCGGCCTTCGCGGCCTTGACCGTAGCAGCGTCGAAGGGCGGGACCTCGAAGACGCCGAGTGGGCCGTTCCAGATCAGAGTCTTCGACAGGGCCATGGCCTTGATCAGCTTCTCGGCCGTGAGCGGACCGGCATCGAGGATCTTCTCCTCATTGCCGATGGGCTCGCGGGCGAGGACGGTGCGGGTCTCCGCCCCCGGCGTCACTTCGGTGGCCACGACCACGTCGATCGGCAGAAGGATCTCGCAGCCCTTCGCATCGGCTTCGGCCATGATGGAGCGGGCGGTGTCGGCCATGTCGCGCTCGGCCAGAGAGCCGCCGATGTCTATGCCTTGGGCGAACAGGAAGGTGTTGGCCATGCCGCCGCCGATGGCGAGGCGGTCGAGTTTGCCGACGAGGTTCTGCAGCAGGTCCAGCTTGGTCGAGACCTTGGCGCCACCGACGATGCCCAGCACCGGCTTGACCGGATTGCCGAGCGCCGCGTCCAGTGCGTCAAGCTCGCGACGCATGGACTCTCCGGCGAAAGCGGGCAACAGCCGGGCCAGACCTTCGGTCGAGGTGTGGGCGCGGTGCGCCGCCGAGAAGGCGTCGTTGACGTAGAGATCGCCCAGTTCGGCCAGCTGTTTCGCGAACGCCGGGTCGTTCTTCTCCTCTCCGGCGTGGAAACGGACATTCTCCAGCAGAGCCACGCCGCCGGCGTCGAGATCGGCCAGAACGGCTTTCGCCTCGTCGCCGACGCAGTCGTCCGCGAACCGCACCGGCGCGCCCAGCAGTCGTTCCAGATCATCGACCACCGGCCTGAGGCTCATCGACGGCACGCGCTGGCCCTTGGGGCGATCGAAGTGCGCGAGGAGAGCGACCTTGGCGCCGGCGTTCCGCAGCTTGTCGATCGTCGGCAACGCGACGCGCAGACGGGTGTCGTCCGTTACCTTGCCGTCTTCCATCGGAACGTTGAAATCGACGCGGACCAGAGCAGTCTTGCCGGCGAGGTCGCCAAGACTGTGGGGGGCGTCTTCAAGGGTGCGGAAGGTCATGGCTCGCTCTCCGGTTTCCTCCCCCGACGGGAGAGGGTGGCGGGGCGGAGCCCCGTCGGATGAGGGTCGGCCGGCGAACGACTTCGCTCGAACGACCCTCACCCTTTCGCGCAGGACCGCTGGCAAGCCGTCGCGCACTTAAGGCCTCTCCCCTCGGGAGAGGTGGGCGTGATCAGAGGAACTTCGCCATCTGCAGGGCCGTGTCGCTCATGCGGGTCGCGAAGCCCCACTCGTTGTCGTACCAGCTCAGCACGCGGGCCAGCTTGCCGTCCACGACCTGGGTCTGCGGCAGGGCGGCGGTCGATGAGGCGGCGATGTGGTTCAGGTCGGTGGATACGACCGGGTCGTTGGTCGTGAACAGCACGCCCTTCATCGGGCCGTCCGCGGCGGCCTGAAGCGCGGCGTTGATCTCTTCGACGGTGACATCTCGACCGGCGACGACCTTCAGGTCGACAACCGAGACGTTCGGGGTCGGGACGCGGATCGACGAGCCGTCCAGCTTGCCCTTCAGTTCCGGCAGCACCAGACCCAGCGCCTTGGCGGCGCCGGTCGAGGTCGGGATCATCGACAGGCCAGCGGCGCGGCCGCGATACAGGTCCTTGTGCATCGTATCCAGCGTCGGCTGGTCGCCGGTATAGGCGTGGATGGTGGTCATGTAACCGCGCTCGATGCCGAAGAGGTCGTTCAGCACCTTGGCCACAGGGGCCAGGGCGTTGGTAGTGCACGAGCCGTTGGAGACGACGATGTCGTCAGCAGTCAGGGTCTCGTGGTTGACCTTGTAGACGATGGTCTTGTCGGCGTTGTCAGCCGGGGCCGAAACCAGGACCCGCTTGGCGCCGGCCTTCAGGTGGGCCGAGGCCTTGTCCTTCGAGGTGAAGATGCCGGTGCACTCGAACGCGATGTCGACGTTCAGGTCCTTGTGCGGCAGGTTCGCGGGGTCGCGCTCGGCGGTCACCTTGATCTTGCCCATGCCGACGTCGATCCAGTCGTCGCCATGCTCGACGGCGCCGGGGAACCGGCCGTGGACAGAATCGTACTTCAGCAGATGGGCGTTGGTGGACACCGGGCCCAGATCGTTGATCGCCACCACCTCGATGTCGCGACGGCCATGCTCGACGATCGAACGGAGGACAAGGCGGCCGATACGGCCAAAGCCATTGATGGCGACGCGGACGGTCATGAGGCGGGCTCCCTGGAAGCGCGATGTGATTTGTCGGCGCTTCAATGGAACCGGGCGCACGCGGATTCAACCCCGCGACTGTAACAAGCCGTGATCAACTGTAACGCTGTGGCGTTCAGCCGCGATCCAGCGGCAGGTGCAGGCGGGCGATCAGGCCGCCCTCGGAGCGACGCGACAGAGTGACGTCACCGCCATGCGCCCGAGCCGCCTGCCGGGCGATGGTCAGGCCGAGGCCCGCGCCTCCCGTCTCGCGATTGCGGGACCGCTCGGCGCGGTGGAAGGGCTCGAACACGGCGTCCAACTCCTCGTGGGGCAGGCCGGGGCCGTCGTCCTCAACTGTAACCGTGGCCTGTCCGTCCGTGGCGAAGGCCTTCACCCGCGCGACGCCGCCATACTGGATCGCGTTGCCGATCAGATTGGCGAGTGCCCGGCGCAGGGCCGCCGGGTCGGACAGGACCGGCAGCGCGCCTCCACCATCGAAGCTCACCGGGGCGCCGGTCTCGGCGAAGCCGGCTGCGCAGTCAGCCGCGAGGGCGTCGAGGTCCAGAGGCTCCCGGCGATCCGGCGTGGTCTCGCCGCGCACGAAGGCCATGGCCTGGGCGATCAGGGCGTCCATCTCCTCGATGTCCGAGACCATCCGGTCCCGCACGGCTTCGGGCGCCTGTTCGGCGCGGAACCGCAGTCGGGTCAGCGGCGTGCGAAGATCGTGGGCGATCGCGGCCACCGTCTGGGTCCGCTGGCGCATGTGATTGCGCAGCGAGGACTGCATATCGTTGAAGGCGTCGATGGCCGTCCGCACCTCGCGGGGACCGGAAGGCGCCAGCGGGTCGGCTTCCGGGTTGGCGCCCAGCCGTTGTGCGGCGTGTGCGAAGACACGGATCGGGCGGGTCAGTCGGCGGGCCATCCACCACACCAACGGCGCCAGCAGCAGCGCCGAGATCGCCAGAGCGATCAACATGTTCCGCTGCCAGGGCGACAGAAGGCTGCGCGGCGGCTCGACCACCGCCCAGCGGCCGTCGGGCATCCGGACGGCGGCGGTGAAGGGGGCGAAGGTCAGGCGGTCCGCCAGAACGGTGAACTGCTGGACCGACGAGTTCATCCGCACGCCGGACTCGCCTCGTCTCTCCAACCGGAACTGGGCGCCCCCCTGCCGGGTGACCGTGACGTGCTGCTGACCGGAATCCCCGGCCGCAGGCGGCTCCCCGGGCGCCGGACGGACGAAGATATGGGACCGTGTCGGCAAGGGGAGCGGTGCGGACTCGCGCCGGTGACGACCCTCGGGCCGGTGGACCGAGACCTGTATCTGCCCGGTTGCGCCATCCAGTCTCTGGGCGAGAGCACCGGCCAGGACTAGGGCGATCGGATCTGCGGCGTCCCTCTCGTTTACCGGTGGCGGTCTGTCCGTGATCCGCCGACGCAGGGGGCGGCCGTCATTGGTTTCGGCCGGTTCACCTCTCAACGCCCGCGCCGCGGCCTCGATGCTGAACCCGGCCGGACGGGGCTCTGGCGCCAGCAGGATTACGCCGAACGCTACAGCCTGCGACATGATCACGGCCGCGGCCGCCAGCGCGGCGACCTGGAACAGGACGGGGAAGGCGGTCGGACGCTTCAATCCGCGCCCCTCTGCCGCTCGACCCTCACATCGAACATATAGCCCTCGCCGCGCAGGGTCTGGATCAGCTCCAGACCGGAGCCGTCATCCAGTTTTTTTCTCAGGCGGCTGATCTGGACGTCCATAGCGCGGTCGAAGACGTCAGCGTCGGCGCCGCGGGCGCGCTCGAGCAACTGGTCGCGGGTCATGACGCGGCCGGGGCGCTCGGCGAAGGCGCGCAGCAGGGCGAACTCGCCCGCCGACAGGGCGACCATCTGACCGTCGGGCCTGGTCAGTTCGCGCCGGAGCAGATCCAGTCGCCATCCTGCAAACGTCAGCGCCGGTCCCTCATGGGCGGCGTCCTCGCGAGGACGTCGCAGCACGGCTCGCACGCGGGCCAGCAGTTCCCGCGGGTTGCAGGGTTTGGCAAGGTAGTCGTCAGCGCCGAGCTCCAGCCCGATGATGCGGTCAGTGTCCTCGCCCATGGCGCTCAGCATGACGATTGGCGGTCCCCTGCCGGCCATGCGGCGGCAGACGGACAGGCCGTCCTCGCCCGGCATCATCAGATCCAGCACGATCAGGTCCGGCGCGCGGGTGGCGATCTCGCGATCCATCTCCGCGGCCGACGCTGCACCACGCGCGTCGTAGCCGTGCTGGACCAGATAGTCGCACAGCACCTCGCGTATGCCGGGGTCGTCGTCGACGACGAGAATGCGGGAGGCTTCGGACTGCATGTCGACATTCTGACCGAGCGACGCGCCGCCGTCATTTCAGCGCTGAAACAATTGGCGTCCGGACTGAAACACGGAAGAAAGCGTGGGCGCGCATCAAGAGCGAAGACTCCAGGAGATACCCATGCTGACGCTCATCGCCCTCTCCGCCATCCTGATGCAGGACCCGCCCGCGCCCTCGCCCGCGCCCGAGCGGGAAACCCGCTTCGCCTTCGTCACGAGCGGCGACAGTGTGCATGGTCGGCTGGACGCCAACGAGGATGGGGAGTTGACCCGCGAGGAGTTCTCTTCGCCGCTGAATGATGCATTCGCACGCATGGATCGCAACGGTGACGGCCGCCTCACGGGCGATGAACTGCCGCGAACGATGGGCGGACACGAGGACATCACCGTGATGCGCGGGCCGGGACCGCACCGGTTCGAGATGCGCCGTCCAGGCGTTCCCGGCGGCCCAGAGGTCGAGTTCCGCCGCGAGGGCGATCGCACCATCATCCTCTCGGACGCCGGGGAAGATGGCGAGCGTCAGATCACCCTACGCCGCAGCGGATCGCCGGAGCGAATGATCCTGGAAGGGCACGGAGGTATGCCGGCCAATCACCGCATCGAGGCGTTGTCTTTTGGCGATCCGGGCCATGGCCGTCTGGATGCCGACGGCGACGGCAAGGTCAGCGAGGCCGAATTCATGGCTCCCTTGCGGGAGGCCTTTACCCGTGCCGACAAGGATGGTTCGGGCTTCATTGAGGAAGGCGAGCGTGGCGAAGGCGATGTCCGGGTCTTCACCCACCGCATCGAGCGGCGCGAAGGCACGGAGTGATCCGCGTTCGGCGATTTCGTGATTTGGCCGACATCTGGATGTCGTCCTAACGTAGGGTGATGCCTCTCCGTCGCCTGTTTCTTCGACTGACACTGTCAGCCGCGCTGGTCCTTGCGGCCGGCGCGACGCCGGCATTTGCGGGCGATAAGGGGGACGTGGCGCCGGTTGCCGCCGTCCGGCCTGATCGGGACCGCGCGCGGATGAACCAGCGGGTCTTCGACCATGTCTGGGCCGAGGTCCGGGGGCAATACTACGACCCGGGTCTACATGGCGTCGACTGGAATGAAGCCCGGCGCACCTTCCGTCCCCGCGCGATCGCCGCTGCGGATGACAGGGCGCTCTATGCGGCCATCGGTGACATGTTGCGGTTGTTGAACGACGATCACGCGGGCGCCGCGCCGCCGGCGGTCGCTCGCCGTCAGGACCAGCTGCGTGAGCGCCGCGCCGCCATCGGCGTGACCCTGCGGCCCGATCCCGAACGCCGAGGCGAGTACACGGTAGAGTCCGTCCGCCCCGACTCGCCCGCTGCCGCCGCCGGCATCTCGGAGGGCTGGCGCCTCATCCTCTCCGATGAGGGCTGGAGCCCCGAGCAGGATGTGATCGAGGGGCGGACGCTGCACCTGACCTTCACCGATGAAGAGGGCGCACAACGCCTGATCTCCCTTACCCCGGTGGTGATGGAGCCACGCCCGGCCTTCGTCGCCGATACGCCGCGGCCGGGGGTGATGGTGCTGCGTATCGAAGGGTTTGAGCCGGGTCTGGGGCGCTGGATGGGCGATCAACTGGCTGAACTCGACCCGGAGATGGATGTCGTCATCGATATGCGCGGCAACCCGGGCGGTCGCCTGCTCGAAGCGGACGCCGTCCTCAGTTGCTTCCTGCCCAATGACCGGGCCTGGGCGACACGAACGTCCCGCTCGGGCCGGCGCGTCGTGATGCGGACTGGCGGCGGATGCGGCGATCTTCATCAGCCGGTGGCCAACGATCTGGCCATTCTGGTGGATGGATCCAGCCGGAGCGCGGCGGAACTGACGCCGGCGGCGCTGCAGGAGGCCGGACGCGCTCTTGTCGTCGGCGAACCGACTGCCGGCGCCGTGCTCATCTCGCAGGAAACGCGCCTGCCGGACGGAGGCCGCCTGACGCTCAGCCGCGCTGACTTCGTCACCAGCGGCGGAGTGCGGCTCGAGAAGCAAGGCGTTACGCCGGACCTGTCCGCGACCGTGACCCGCGAGGATCGGCGCGCCGGCCGCGATCCGGCCCTCGAAGCTGCGATCGCCGCCCTTGGGCGCCATCCGGTGCGCGATATCGCTATAGTGCGCGTGCAGGCGCCGTGAAGGCGGTTCGGGGGCTTCTCCTTCCCGGCCTGATCTGGACTTTGGCGGCCTGCCAGAGCCTGCCGTTCGCGCGCGAGGGCGAGCTGCCGCCGCCTGTGGTCGTCGCCGATGGGTCCGCCGAACGCATTGCCCTGAATGCGAAGGTCTATGACGCCGCCACCGGCTGGATCGAGCGGCACTACTATGACCGGGATTTCGACGGTCACGACTGGCCGGCGATGAGGCAGGCCGGTCGCGCCGAGGCGATCGCACAACCGACCGAGGCGAGCTTCTACGGGCGACTGGCGGCCGTGGTCGATCAACTGGACGACCGCCACACCTCGGTGACGTCGCCCACCAACCGCGCGCGATCAGAAGCGGTGCGCCTCGGTCAAGCCGGGGTCGGCACCGGGCTGGCCGCGGTCCGGCGGGGTGACCGTTACTTTGTCTCCCGCGTTCGCCCCGACGGCCCGGCCGCCGTCGCGGGCGTCCAGATCGGATGGCGAATGATCAGCATCAACGGTGAAACAAGCCCGATCGCCTTCCAGCTCGAGGCCGGACGCTCGGACGACTATGTGTTCGAGGACGAACATGGCGTCGAACAGCGCGTTTCGATCACGGCCGTCGTTCTTCCTGCCCGTGAACGACGCGATGCGACCCGGCGCGCGGATGGCGTTCTGGTCCTCCGGTTCGAGGACTTCGACCGCCTGACCCATGAGTGGTTTCAGGCGCAGATGGACGCCGCCATCGCCGATCCGCCCCGCGGCATCATCATCGACGTGCGCGACAACGGGGGCGGCCTCGCCGCTGTGCTGGGCGACATGACTGCGCGCCTCTATCGCGAGCCGCAGGCCTTCATGGTCATGGATGGCCGGTTCGTCGACATGAAGCTCGTGTCGGCCCGGGCCGACAGCGTTTGGGACGGCGCGGTCAGCATCATGGTCGGACCCGGATCGGGCAGCGCGTCGGAGGTCTTCGCGGCCCTGCTTCAGGAAACCGGACGCGGGCAGGTCGTGGGCGAGACCAGCGCCGGCTCGGTCATCGCCTCGCGTCAGGTCAACCTGCCGGACGGCGGCGAGATGAACCTGAGCCTGTTCATGGTCCTGACACCCGTCGAACGACGCAAGCTGGAGGGGGTCGGCGTCACGCCGGATATCGTGGTCGACCCGCCGCTGGCGGATCTGCGCGCCGGTCGCGACCCCGCGCTTGAACGCGCCGCGGAGGAAATCCTCGGCCGCTAGCCGGCGACGACCCGCACTTTGCCGGCGGCCTCGCGCGCCCGCTCGCGGGCCTGATCGGTGTCCTCGCCCCGCGCCAGCGCCACGCCCATGCGACGACGCTCGAAGGCCTCTGGCTTGCCGAACAGGCGCAGGTCGGCGGTTGGCACGTGCAGCGCCTCGGCCACGCCCTCGAACGCCACGCCCTGCGCGGCCATGCCGCCATAGATCACCGCACTGGCGCCGATGTCGCGCTGGCTGACGTCCACCGGCAGCCCGAGGATGGCGCGCGCGTGCAGGGCGAACTCGCTCATGGTCTGGGTGGACAGAGTGACCAGCCCGGTGTCGTGCGGACGCGGGCTGACTTCCGAGAACCAGACCTGATCGCCCTTCACGAACAGCTCGACGCCGAACACGCCCAGCCCGCCCAGTGCGCCGGTGACCCTGGCGGCGATGTCCTGGGCCGCGGAGAGCGCTGCGGCTGTCATGGCCTGCGGCTGCCAGCTCTCGACGTAGTCGCCCTTCAGCTGGCGATGGCCGATCGGGGCGCAGAAATCCGTACGCACCGTGCCGTCCGCCGCGTGCGAACGCACGGTCAGAAGGGTGATCTCGAAGTCGAAATCGATGCGACCCTCGACGATGACCGTCGCCGTTTCGACCCTCCCACCGGACTGGGCATAGGCCCACGCGTCAGCCACCTGATTGGCGGTCTCGACATAGGATTGGCCCTTGCCGGAGGACGACATCACCGGCTTCACGAACACCGGAAGGCCTATCTTGCGGGCGGCGGCGGCCAGTTCATCGGCGGAAGTCGCGAACGCATAGGGGCTGGTCGGCAGCCCCAGATCCTCGGCGGCCAGTCGCCGGATGCCTTCGCGGTTCATCGTCAGTTGGGTCGCGCGCGCGGTCGGAATGACGGTCGCCATGCCCGCCGCCTCGACGCCGGCCAGCACGTCGGTGGCGATGGCCTCGATCTCCGGCACGATGATGTGCGGGGCCTCGGCCATGATCACGCCGTTGAGCACCTGCGGGTCCGTCATCGGGATGACGTGGCTGCGATGCGCCACCTGCATGGCCGGGGCGTTCGGATAGCGGTCGACCGCGATCACCTCGGCGCCGAGCCGCTGCAGCTCGATCGCGACCTCCTTGCCCAGCTCGCCAGAGCCCAGCAGCATCACACGCACGGCGGTGTCGGAAAGCGGGGTGCCGATGCGATGCGTCATCGCGGCATTTCGGAGTAGTCGAAGGCGGCCGGCGCGGCGCGGAGTTCGCGCAGAAGTGCGTCGCTCGCGCCAAGGCGGCCCATCTCGTCGGCAGGCATGATCTGCACGAAACCGCACGCCGCAGCGGCGCGCGGTAGGTCGCTCAGCTTCATGCCCAAGCCTCCTGAGGCGCCGTCAAGCCAGATCGCCAGATCCTCACCCTCCGACGCTGGCCCCAGTCGGTCCATGCACATCCGCTTCAATTCGGGATTTATGGAAGCGTCGCGCCGGACCGCGTCGACGTACCAGGTCCACAGAGCGGGCGAACCGGTCCTGGCGGCCAGACCGCCACCGCCCGGATTGGCGACGCTGACCAGCACGCCCGGCCATAGTGTCGCCCAGTCGGGCACGTCGTCCAGCATTCTGTCGAAGGTGTAGTAGGTGATTTCATCGTTGGGGTGGGCGCCGCCGCAGTTCGTCTGGTCGCTCACGGCGACCGTCAAAAACCTCGGGCCGACATAGGGCGTCCAGACTGTCCGGATCCAAGACGCCACCTCGCCTGCCGCGGCGAGACAGTCGGCGCGCCGTGCCTGGGCCTGACCGTCGATGGCCTCCAGAGCGGAGTTGATCCCATCGACACCCGGTCCCGTCAGTCGCGGGCCCAAGGCGAAGTCCATGCCAGGCTCGGGAGACCAGCTCAGATCGCCCGCTGCCCTCGTTTGGGCGCATCCGCCGATAAAGCTCCCCACGCCGAGCAGGAAGGCGAGCATTCCGATCACACTTGATCGCTTCCTCATCGTTTCCCTCCGAAATCGACGCCGGAACGCAAGCTAGCTTGGCCGCACGACGTTCGTCAAAGCCGCGACTTGGCGGCGGCGACCACAGCTTCGGCCGTGATGCCGAATTTCTCGTACAGCACCTCAGCGGGCGCCGAGGCGCCAAAGCCGGTCATGCCGACGAAGCCGCCGTCCTCGCCGATGAAGCGCTCCCAGCCCTGCTGGATCGCGGCCTCGACGGCGATGCGGACGGTGCCCCGGCCGATGACGGCGTCCTGGTAGGCCTTGGGCTGCTGGAAGAAGAGCTCGAAGCAGGGGACCGAGACCACGCGGGTCGGGATGTTGTTGGCCTGCAGGCGGTCGGCGGCCTCCAGCGCCAGCGGAACCTCGGTGCCGGTGGCGAACAGGGTGACCCGCGCCTCGCCATTGGCCGCGCGCAGCTCATAGGCGCCCCTGGCTGCCAGGTTTTCGGACGAGGCGACGGTGCGGACCGCGGCCGTCTTCTGACGCGACAGGCACAGGGCCGAGGGCGCATCCTTCGTCTGCAGCGCGATCTTCCAGGCCTCCATCGCCTCGATCGTATCGGCCGGGCGGAAGACCAGCAGGTTCGGAATGGCGCGAAGGGCGGCCAGATGCTCGACCGGCTGGTGGGTCGGGCCGTCCTCGCCCAGGCCGATCGAGTCATGGGTCAGGACGTGGATCGCGCGCACGCCCATCAGGGCGCCGAGACGGATCGCCGGGCGGCTGTAGTCCGAGAACACCATGAAGGTGCCGCCGTACGGAATGACGCCGCCGTGCAGGGCCAGGCCGTTCATCGCGGCGGCCATGCCGAACTCGCGGATACCGTAGTTGATGTAACGGCCTTCATAGGTGGGGGCGTCGAGGATCGGGGTGTCCTTCACGAAGGTGTTGTTCGATCCGGTCAGGTCGGCCGAGCCGCCGACCAGTTCCGGCACGGCGGCGAACAGTTCGTCCAGAGCCGCGCCCGATGATTGGCGGGTAGCCTGGGCCGGCTGGGTCTCGACAAGTTCGGCGATCTTCGCGTCCAGCTTGTCGAAGGCGTTGTCCGGCAACTCGCCCTTCATGGCGCGGGTGAAGTCGGCGGCCTGCGGCGAGTCCTTCAGGCGGGCTTCCCACGCCTTGCGCGCCTTGGCGCCCCTGCGGCCGACCTTGTTCCAGGCCGACAGGACATTCCCAGGCATTTCGAACGGCTCGTGATCCCAGGAAAGGCCCACGCGCGTGGCCGCGATCTCGGCGGCGCCCAGCGCCGCTCCATGGGTCTTGTGGCTGCCTTCCATGGTGGCCGCGCCCTTGCCGATCTTCGTCTTGCACGCGATCAGCGTCGGCTTGTCCTGTTTGATGGCCCAGGCGAGGGCCGACTTGATGGCCTTCATGTCGTGGCCGTCGACCGCCTTCACGGCCCAGCCGGCGGCCTTGAAGCGGGCCTTCTGGTCAGTAGCGTCCGACAGGGCGACCTTGCCATCGATGGTGATGTCGTTGTCGTCCCACAGGACGTGCAGCTTGTTGAGCTTCAGGCGTCCGGCCAGGGCGATGGCCTCCTGCGACACCCCCTCCATCAGGCAGCCATCGCCGGCGACGACCCAGGTGCGGTGATCGACCAGATCGTCACCGTATTTCGCCGCGAGATGGCGCTCCGCCAAGGCGAATCCCACCGAGGTGGCCAGACCCTGACCCAGCGGGCCGGTGGTGACCTCGACGCCCGGCATGTGTCCGTACTCCGGGTGGCCGGCGGTCTTCGACCCCCATTGGCGGAAGTTCGACAGCTCTTCCTTCGTCGCCGCCTTGTACCCGGTCAGGTGCAGCAGGGCGTAGAGGAGCATCGAGCCGTGGCCCGCCGACAGGATGAAGCGATCGCGGTCGGCCCAGTCGGGACGGCTCGCATCGAATTTCAGGAATTTCGAGAACAGGACGGTCGCCACGTCCGCCATCCCCATCGGCATGCCCGGGTGGCCGCTCTTCGCCTTTTCTACGCCATCCATCGCCAGTACGCGGATTGCGTCCGCCATCTGCTTCGGAGTGGCCTTCTCGGATACGGCTTTTGCGTCGGTCACGGGGGAGGACCTTTCGTCGGAGTGCGGAAAAAGGGAGGCGCGCCGCTTTACCCCGACGCGTGCGCGGGTTCTATACGGATTCTGGAGGTTCTGACCCGAATGGATGCTGCAACGGCCGCCAAGGATCGTGTCGACAGGGCTCTGGCCCTGCTGGAACGACGCCTGCTCGATCTGAAGAGCCGCGCCGCGGGATCCAGCCGCGTGCCCGACGACGATCTGTTCGCGCCGCAGCCTTCCAGCGAGACCGACCGGGTCCGCATCCACGAGCTGGAAGCCGCGGGTCGCGACGCCGCCGAGGCCCTGTCACGCGCCGCCGAGGCGATCCGCGAGACCCTCTCCGAGCAGGAGACGCGCTGATGGCCACGGTCACGGTTGAGATCAATGGTCGTCCCTATGCTGTCGGTTGCGCTGACGGACAGGAAGACCGTGTGCGCCAACTGGCCGGCGAGTTCGACTCCCACGTCCGTCAGGTGGCGGGGGATGTCGGGAATGTGGGCGACCTGCGCCTCTTCCTGATGGCCGGCCTGATGCTCGCCGATGAGCTGACAGAGGCCCGTCGCGGCAGTGAAGCCCCTGCGGCTCCCGCTGCCCAGGTGGCGGTTTCAACTGACGGCGTCGCTGAAGCCCTGAACGCCGTCGCCGCCCGTCTCGAAAAGATCGCCCAAGGCCTCTGAGGTCTGACGTCGCCCTGCGACAGGCCGTCGCTTGACGTGTATCTCGTTCTGTCTGATATTTCTGTCATGACAGAAACAGCAAAACTTCCCGGATCGGTCGAACGCTTTGTCCTGCACTGGGGCGAGATGGGCGGCTTCTGGGGCGTGAACCGTTCGGTCGCCCAGATCCACGCATTCCTTCTGACTGCGGATCGGCCTCTGACGGCCGAGGACATCGCCACGGCGCTGGAGATGGCGCGGTCGAATGTCTCCAACTCCCTCAAGGAACTGCTGAACTGGAACCTGATCCGTCGGGTGCCGATCCGCGGCGACCGTCGCGATCACTTCGAGGCCGAGACAGACGTCTGGGAGGTCGCCTCGCGCATCGCCGCAGGCCGCAAGGCAAAGGAGATCGACCCCGCGCTCGAAACCCTCCGTCAGTGCGTCGCCGAGGCGGAGAATGATCCGAATGTCCATCCGGTCGCGCTGAAGCGGCTGCGGGAGATGCTGGAGTTCACCGAGACCATCGACCGTTGGTACAGCCAGATCACGACAGTGGCCCGGCCCAAGCTGATGGCCCTCCTGAAACTGGGCGCGCGCATTGCGACGCTCATTCCTGGCGGACGATAGGAACGGGGAGGGGAGCATGAGGGCCGGTATCGCGATCAGGGAGGACCATCTCCCGCCGAGGGGCGCACTCGCCGACCTTCGCTTTCGGGCCCTGCTTCCCGCCGCACACTGGGCCGAGCTTCCTTCCGCCGTCCGCCTCCGGTTCTCCAGGCGGATGAACGGTGGGGCGACGGTCGTGTATCGCGGCGAAGTCGTCGATGTCCGGGCCAACCGCCTCGGCTGGTTCTTGAGCCAGGCCGCCCGCCTGATCGGGGCACCCTTGCCGCTGGTGTTCCGGCCCGACGCTGCCGTGGTGACGGTGACAGAAGACGCCGTCGGTCAGGGTCAGGTCTGGAGTCGGATATACGTTCGCAAGAACGGCTTTCCGCAGGTCATTCACAGCGCCAAGCGCTTCGCCGGCCCGACAGGGCTCGAAGAACATGTCGGCGCCGGCGTCGGCATGGCCCTGACTGTTACGGTCGAGAACGCGGCGCTCGTTTTCCGCAGCGTCTTCTATTTCCTCGACCTCGGACCGATCCGCCTGCGCGTCCCGCGCTGGGCCCGGCCGGGCGATCTGACCATCGTCCACCGTGACCTCGGCGAGGGTTGTTTCGCCTTCACCCTGGCGCTGGACCATCCTGCGTTCGGCCGCCTGATCGCCCAGGACGCCGTCTTCCACGATCCCCCGGCCGCGGAGGCCTGAAATGACAGACCTGCTCTGGATTCTGCTGACGCTCCAGATCGCCATGGGCGCCTTCGACACCCTGGTCCATCACGAACTGACCGAGCGGCTCGCGTGGAAGCCGTCGCAGGAGGGGGAGCTTCGCCTGCACGGCGTCCGCAACCTCATCTATGCCGGTCTCTTCCTGCTGATCGGCTGGGCCGAGCCGCGCGGCGCCCTGGCCATTGCGGTCCTGGTTCTGCTGGCGATCGAGGTCGTCATCACCCTGACCGACTTTGTGGAGGAGGACCGCACCCGCCGCCTGCCGGCGACCGAGCGGGTGACCCACACCCTGCTGGCAGTGAACTATGGCGCGATCCTCGCCCTGTTGACGCCGTCGCTGCTGGTCTGGTCCGCAGAACCCGCGGGGCTGGTCACGGTCTCTCACGGCGGGTGGAGCCTTCTGGCCACAGCCGCCGCCGCCGGTGTCGCCGTCTTCGGCGTCCGTGACCTGCTGGCCAGCGCCCGTTCCGAAAGGCTCGTCCAGCCTGATCCGACGCTGATGGGACATGAACTGTCCGGCCGCCGTCGGGTGCTGGTCACCGGCGCCACAGGCTTTATCGGCCGCCGCCTGATCGCGGCCCTGGTCGGCGCGGGACACGAGGTGACGGCTCTGGTCCGCAACCCAAAGACCGCCGATCTGCCGACGCCCCTCCGCATCGTCACCGACCTGAACCAGCTCGCCGACGATGAACGCATTGATGCAGTTGTGAACCTCGCCGGCGAGCCCATCAGCGACGGCTTGTGGACTCTCACAAAACGCCGCCGGATCCTTCGCTCCCGCCTGAAGATGACCCGCGATGTCCGGCGCCTGATCGACCGCCTGCGGATCCGTCCCGAGGTGCTGGTCAGCGGCTCGGCCATCGGCTGGTACGGCTTGCATGGAGACGAGGTTCTGGACGAGACCGGCCCCGCCAACGCCTGCTTCAGCCATCGGCTGTGCCATGCGTGGGAGCAGGCGGCGCTGCGAACGCAGGCCCTCGGCCTCCGTGTCGTCACCGTGCGGATCGGTCTGGTGCTGGGCGCCGAGGGCGGCATGCTGTCCCGCCTGCTGACGCCGTTCGAGTTCGGCCTCGGCGGGCCCATGGGTTCTGGCCGCCAGTGGATGTCCTGGATCGCGCTGGACGACTGCGTGCGCCTGATCCTTCACGCCGTGGAAGATCCGCGCGTCTCCGGCCCGATGAACGCCACAGCCCCCGGGCCGGTCACCAGCCGTGCCTTCAGCTCGGCGCTCGGCCGCGCCCTGTCCCGGCCGTCCCTGCTGGCCGCGCCGGCCCTGCCACTGCGTCTGGCGTTGGGGGACTTCGCCGACGAGCTGCTGCTGGGCGGCCAGAGAGTCCTGCCGGGACAAGCGCTGGCGACCGGCTTCCGCTTCCGCCACCCGGACATCGACAGCGCCCTTCGCGCCATCGTCGGCGCCCGCCCTCGCCGGACCACTGGCGCCGGGACGGCCGAATGACTATCTTGGTCCCCGGCGGGTCATGCTGCGGCTCACGTCGAGGACGATATATCCTCCCGGCCTTAATTCACTCGAAGGGATCTGTCCCTGTTTGGGCTCGAGGGCCCGGGCACACGGAGCCCACCTGGCTACCCAGGTCGAGAGGATTGAACAGTTCCTCACGGTCCTCGCGGCGCCGCCACCTTTTATTCTTAGCGCCAACGCCCTGGTTGCGGAGCCTCGCTGCCTGAGCGCGATTGCAGTCCTTCGCCTGGTAGAGGGAGCGATCCAGGCACGCTCCCGATAGCTCCTGACGTCTCGATAGGGTACGCCCTCCCCATGATCGACAAGGGCCAACTGAGGGCGACCATGCGCGCCCGGCGCAAACGGCTGGCCGGGCTCGATCCCATGGCGGCCTCACGCCTCGCGGATCATGTCGAGGCTCTTCCGCCCGGTGACCCCGTCGCCGTCTATCGCGCCATTGGCTCCGAAATCGACATGGACGCCCTGTCCGTGGCGCTCGAGCGGCAGGGTCGCACCCTCTGCCTGCCGGTGGTGATCCAGACCGACGAGGCCATGATCTTCCGACGCTGGGCATCCGGCGAACCGCTTGAGCCCGATGCCATCGGCGTGCCCGCGCCCCTCCCTCTGGCCGAGGTGGTGAGCCCCGCCCTGATCCTCACCCCTCTTCTGGCCTTTGACGCTGTCGGCGGTCGTCTGGGGCAGGGGGGCGGCTACTACGACCGCACTTTCGCGGCCCTGCCCGCAACCCTGCGCGTCGGTGTCGCCTATACCGGCCAGCAGGTCGAAACGCTGTCTCTGGAGATCCATGACGTTCGTTTGCATGGCGTTCTCACCGAGGCAGGGTATATGGCCGTCCCATGAGAATAGCGTTCTTCGGCGATGTGGTGGGCAAGTCCGGCCGCGATGGCCTGTCCGATCACCTGCCCGGCCTCAAGCGCGACCTGAAGCTCGATTTCGTCGTGGTCAACGCCGAGAACGCCGCTGGCGGCTTCGGCATCACCGAGCACACGGCCAACGAGCTGTTCATGGCCGGCGCCGACTGCCTGACCCTGGGCAACCACAGCTGGGACCAGCGCGAGGCCCTGACCTATATCGTGCGCGAGCCGCGCCTGATCCGTCCGCTGAACTATCCGCGCCTGATGGATGCGCCGGGCGCCGGAGCGAACCTGTTCGAGACCCAGTCGGGCCGGACCATCCTCGTGATGAATGTGCTGGGTCGCGTGCACATGGACCCGATGGACGACCCGTTCAGTGCCGTCGAGAAAGAGCTGGCCGCCTGTCCGCTGGGCATGGCCGCCGACGCCATCATCGTCGACATGCACGCCGAGGCCACCAGCGAGAAGATGGGCATGGGCCATTTCTGCGACGGCCGCGCCTCATTGGTGGTTGGAACCCACACCCACGTCCCGACCGCCGACTGCCAGATCCTGCCGGGCGGCACGGCCTACCAGACCGACGCCGGCGGCTGCTGCGACTACGATTCCGTCATCGGCAACGACAAGGAAGAGCCCCTGCGGCGCTTCACGACCCGTATCTCGGGCGGCCGTTACACACCGGCGCACGGTCCGGCGACCATCTGCGGCGTTTATGTCGAGACCGATGACCGCAAGGGTCTCGCGATCCGCGTGGAGCCGATCCGCGTCGGCGGCCGGTTGAGCCAGGCGATTCCTGTCGTCTAGACGGATCGCCTACTCGGCCGCCGGCTTCCACGCCCGCATTTCGGCTATCTCGCGGGTCTGGGCGTCGATGACGGCCTGCGCCATGCGGCGGATCTCCGGATCGCGGCTGTCGCGCAGGGCGACCTCGGCCATCTCGACCGCGCCCTCGTGGTGGGCGATCATCTTGGCGATGTAGGCCTGATCGACCGTTTCCCCGGAGGCGGCAGCCATCTTTTCGTGCATCGAGGCTTCCGAGGCGGCGAAGGCCCGGTCGCCGGCGGTGGGGCCGCCCGGCGCAGCGTGGCCGGCATGGGGCGAGGCGGACACTGCGCCGTCCTTCACCTGTGCGGAGTGATTGGCGGCGGCGGTATCCCGCAGCGCCTGGTTCACCGGATCGCCACCACCGTCACAGGCCGTCAGGGCGAGCGTTGCAAGGGTGGCGACGGCTATACGCATCAGGTGTTTCCTTCGATCCAGTTCGGCATCCAGCTCTCGTGCATCTCCCGCAGGTGCGCCAGCGGAATGCGGAACAGCTCGCCCGAGGCGAAGTCTGTCCCCCTGGCCCGGCCGACGACCGAGGCGTGCAGACCGGCGGCCTGGGCCTTGGCGATCACCTCGGTCGGATCGCTGACGGCGGTCAGGTAGCGGGCCTGATCCTCGGCGAACAGGAAGACGTGGGCGTGGGTCGCCGACGTGGCGTCCAGTTCGACGCCGCAATCCGAAGCGAGCGCCAGATCCGCCGCCGCGCCGATCAGACCGCCGTCCGACAGGTCGTGAACGCAGGTCAGGTCGCCGGCCTCGATCAGCGCGCGCACGAAGTCGCCGGTCTTGCGTTCCAGCTTCAGGTCCACCGGCGGCGGCGCGCCGTCCTCCCGGCCCAGCACTTCGCGCAGATAGATGGACGAGCCCAGCTCGCCGTGCGTCTCGCCGATCAGGACCAGCACGTCGCCCTCGGCCATGCCGCCGAAGCCGGTCACCACGTCGTAGTTGGGCAGCAGCCCGACGGCGCCGACGGTCGGCGTCGGCGGGATCGCGACGCCATTGGTCTCATTGTACAGGCTGACGTTGCCGCTCACGACCGGGAAGTCCAGTTCGCGGCAGGCCTCGGCCATGCCGTCGATGGCGCGCACGATCTGGCCCATGATCTCCGGACGCTGAGGATTGCCGAAGTTCAGGTTGTCGGTGATGGCGATCGGGCGCGAACCGACAGCCGTCAGGTTACGCCAGGCCTCCGCCACCGCCTGCTTGCCGCCCTCGTAGGGATCGGCCTGCACATAGCGCGGGGTGCAGTCGCTGGTGACCGCCAGACCCTTGTCCGTGCCGTGGACACGCACCACGCCGGCGTCTGCGCCAGTCGCGGAATCGTGCAGGGTGTCGGCCATGACATGGCGGTCGTACTGCTCCCAGATCCAGCGCTTGGACGCCATGTCGGGGCAACAGACCACGTTCAGGACGGCGTCCGGCCAGCTTTGCGGAGCGGGCACTTCCTTCGGATCGAGGCGCGGCTGCAGCTCCGGCTGGACCCACGGGCGATCGTACATCGGCGCGTCGTCGAACAGCGGCGCCAGCGGCACGTTGCAAACGGTCTCGCCGTGGTGCTTCAGCACAAGCCGGCCGGTGTCGGTGGTCTTGCCGATGACGGCAGCGTCCAGACCCCACTTTTTGAAGATGCGCTCGCCGTCCGCCTCGCGGCCCGGCTTCAGAACCGCCAGCATCCGCTCCTGGGATTCCGACAGCATCATCTCATAGGCGGTCATGCCCTCTTCGCGCTGGGGCACGGCGTTCATGTCCAGCTCGATGCCGACGCCGCCCTTGCCGGCCATCTCGACCGAGGACGAGGTCAGGCCCGCGGCGCCCATGTCCTGGATCGCGGCGACCGCACCGGAGGCCATCAGCTCGAGGGTAGCCTCGATCAGCAGCTTCTCGGCGAACGGGTCGCCGACCTGAACGGTCGGGCGCTTGCTCTCGGACTCATCGTCGAACTCCGCCGATGACATGGTCGCGCCGTGGATGCCGTCGCGTCCGGTTTTCGAGCCGAAGTAGACGACCGAGAAGCCCGGGGCGGGCGCGGCCGAATAGAATATGGCGTCCGACTTCGCCAGGCCGACGCACATGGCGTTGACCAGAATGTTGCCGTTGTAGCCGGCGTGGAAATTCGTCTCGCCCGCCACGGTCGGCACGCCGACGCAGTTGCCGTAGCCGCCGATGCCCGACACCACGCCCGAGACCAGACGCCTGGTCTTCTCGTGCGACGGATCGCCGAAGCGCAGGGCGTTCAGCAGGGCCACCGGACGGGCGCCCATGGTGAACACGTCGCGCATGATGCCGCCAACGCCCGTCGCCGCACCCTGATAGGGCTCGATGTAGGACGGGTGATTATGGCTCTCCATCTTGAAGATGCAGGCGTCGCCGTCGTCGATGTCGATAACCCCGGCGTTCTCGCCGGGCCCGCAGATCACTCGTTCGCCGGTGGTCGGAAATTTGCCGAGGTGGATCTTCGAAGACTTGTACGAGCAGTGCTCGGACCACATCACGGAGAAGACGCCCAGTTCGACATGGTTGGGCTCGCGGCCCAGCCGGTCGAGGACGACCTGATACTCGTTGGGGGCCAGGCCGTATTCGGCGGCCAGTTCGGCCATGGTCTTCTGGGGAGCGCTCATGGCCGGGCCTCATAGCCGGACTCGCCGCGGAAGGTAAGGACCGGCGGTCGTCTTCTCAGACGTGAACGGGCCGCTCCACCCTGCGACGGAAGGCGAGGCTCAGTAAAATGGCGCCGACCAGAACCGCGATCGCCGCGGCGAGGGCGAACATCGCCAACGGCGCGTTGCGCTCCTGCTCGGCCACGAACGCGCCCGCCAACCCCCACGCCACCGGAAGGGACCAGGCGACAGTCCTGATGGCTGCCGTCATGGCCAGGGTGACCAGCCCGACCGCCACGATCGCGACCATCGCCCAGACCGTCGGCGACAGCATCTCCGGAAGGTCGCCGTTGCCGGTCAGGACCGTGATCAGGTTGACCGGCGAAGCCACAGTGAGCCAGCCGCCCAGAAGCGCCAGCGGCCAGACGACCGTCCAACGGTCGCGATGCTTCAGGGACAGGGCGCGGATCGCCGACGATTCCTGCGCCATCGGGATCACCACGGCCAGCAGCGCCATGAAGATCAGGCCGACAGTCCCGCCTTCCCAGTCCATAGCGGAGGCGACGATCCAGAGGCCGATGCTGGCAAAGGCGAGGGCGGACGGCCATCCCATCCGGTTGATCAGCCGGCTCTCGCCCGTGGCGGGCAGCGCCTGTCTCACCGCGTAGATCAGAAGACCGGTGTAGATCACGCCCCAGATCGCGAACGCATAGCCGGCCACACGCAGGGTGCCGTTCCCATCCGCGGCGAACTGCTCCGGCGTCTGTCCGATCCCGACGAACATCTGCCCGTAGGCGATGGTCACGGACAGGATGGCGAGCACGAGCACGACAATGCGGCGCTTCATCTGGGCGGGGGTGGGGCGAAGAATTTCGTTCATGCAGCCAGTACGCCCGACGTGGCCGTTCGGTTCACCGGAACCCCTGCCGCCCGGGACCTGTTGAGAGCGCACAAGGAGATCACCATGGCCGACACTGAGAAGACCCCGACCGAAACCCCGCATTTCGAGACCGACACCGTGCAGACCGACCGCGCCCGCGAACAGGGCCTGGGCCTCGGCGCGCGTGAACTGCAGGCTCAGCGCGATCCCGGCGGTATTCGCACGCCGAGCGTTGATGACGGTGAAGATCAGACCGATAGCGACGCCGGCAGCGCGGACGAACACAACTCGGCGAACGTCGCCCCTTGACGCCGCCGCGTCCGGCCGTTCCCATCCACGGATGGGCAACGACCGGGCGGACGCCCTGAAAATACGCATTGCCGAGGCCGAGCGACATCTCGCCGCGAACCCGCACGACGTCCCCGCCCTCATCGCCAAGGCCGACGCCTTGAGCGGGCTCGGCGATGAACGAGCGGCCACATCCTTCTACAATCTCGCCCTCCGTGCCGCAGGGGACGGCCGTGGTGGCCTGGGGCCGGGCGTGATCGCCGATCTGCGCAGGGTTCAGGCGCGAGCACGGGACCAGACGCTGCGGTTCGAGGGTCACCTGACGGAGAGTCTACGGGCCGTCGGCTTCGACCCCGGTGTCTCCAGCCCCCGCTTCACCCAGTCGCTGGAACTAATGGCCGGCCGCAAGCAGCTCTACCTGTCCCGCCCCCTTTTCTACCTGTTCCCGGGACTGCCCCAGGTTCAGTTCCAACCGGCTGATACTCTCCCGTGGATGACCGAGGTTGAGGCCGCCACGAACGACATCCGCGCCGAGCTTGAGACCCTGCTGGCCGAGCCGGATCGCTTCCGGCCCTATGTCGAACACCGCAAGGACCGGACCAACAGCGATGCCGCGGGGATGATCGACAATCCCGACTGGAGCGCTCTGTTTCTCTGGAAGGACGGCGTCGAACAGGAAGAGATCGCCCGCCGCTGCCCGCGCACCATGGAGGCGCTGGCCACCGTGCCCCTGTGCCGTGTCCCCGGCCGCACGCCCTCGATCCTGTTCTCCAAACTTGGCGCCGGCGCGCGCATTCCACCGCATCACGGGCTCATCAACGTCCGTCTGATCTGTCACCTGCCCCTGATCGCCCCTCCGGGCAATCGCTTCCGGGTCGGTAATGAGGTGCGCGACTGGACCGAAGGGCAGGCCTGGGCCTTCGACGACACCGTCGAACACGAGGCGCGCAACGACAGCGGTCTGGACCGCACCATCCTGATCTTCGACGTCTGGAAACCCGAGCTGACCGGGGAGGAGCGCGACCTCGTCGCCTCGATGTTCGAGGCGATAGACACCTACGGCAAGGCCGGCCCCGCTTGGGGCGTGTGACGCAATCTCTGGAACGATCGTGGACCTGATCATGCGATTTCGGTCCACATCAGGGCTCAGCTCCCGCTGCGGCCCTCTTCGCGAGTGTCGCTGTCATAGACGATGATCTGCACGGCGCCTTCGTAGGAGAAGGCGCGACTGCCGTTCACTTCGTGTCCGGTCGTGAAGTTCGCCGTTCCATAGCCCGTGTAGACTGCGGTGGTGCTGGTCCCGACGTTGATGGAATCGTAGCGCTGCCCGACACGGGCCGGGTTCGTCGTGACGAGGACATAGGCGTCGCCGGGCTCGGGCCGGAACTGCACCGAATAGACGGGTCCCCTATAGAAGTAGTCCTCGGCTGCAAACGTCCGACGCACGGCGCCGTCGGTGCCCAGTACCGAGACCGTCGGGGACAGGATGCGGAGGACCTCCAGTACTCCACCGACCGACAGGGTCTTGTCGTCGATGTCCGAGGGCAGGGCGTAAAGGGCATAGGGCGAACTTGTCTCGCCCATCTGCAGGCACCCACTCTCCGGTCCGATGACCGTCGTCACGATGTGGCCGTTGGTTTCCTTCTTCGGCGTCAGGCTTATTGCAGTTGAAAGATCCGGCGTGGCCGGGCAGCCGGCGCGGCTGTACTCGAGCACTGCGGGGGAAGGCGGGACCGCGGTCGCGCAGGCGGAAGCCAGCGCGCCGCCGGCCGCGACGGCGCAAGGGATGATGCGAGCCCTCATGGCTCTAGCGCAGCAACTGGGTTGCGGTGTCCGCAACCTGGTTCAGCGCGTCCTCGATCCCGGCTGCGAGACGGGCGGGGTCCGCCAGCAGGGCGCTGCGGTTCTCGAACGCGTATTCCGGGTTCGGAGCGATCGTGATGATGCCCTGCATCTCGTTGAGCGGGTTATAGACGATCTGGTTTTCCATCAGCGTCGAGCCGTCCGAGACCTTCACCAGCTTGACCTTGGCGCCCACCGCCGGGCGGAAGGGCTGGCCGAAGCCGGATGACATATAGCCGTAGTGCACGATGGCGATGTCGAGGTAGGCGTCGGTCGCGGCCGGGGCCGCCGGATAGGTCTCGAGCCAGTCGTGACGGCGACGGGGCAGGCCGGGCATGGGCTGAACGGAGTAACCCTGCGCCACCAGTCTGGAGACGATCCGCTCCTCCAGTTTGGTCTCGGCGTCGAACCGGACGCCACGCAGGGCGTCGTTCACCGCATCCTGTCGCTCGGCCTGGATGCCGGCATCGACGATCGCACCGATCAGACCGAAGTTAGATCCTACCGAGGCGACCTCATAGGCGATGGCCTTTTCAGGCACGGAGTCGTCCACGATGGCGATGCCACTGACCCGTGCGGAGGCCCGGTCGTACGGAGCCGCGACATAGGGTGAGGCGCACGCGCCAAGAGCCAGGGCTGCGACGAGCCCGACGAACTGAATACGCATTGTTGTAGTCCCCAACTGACCGGAGAATTACAACTCGATGTCGCAGGAGTCTGTCAACCGTCAGTTTTAGGACGCTTTTTCAGAAAGCGTTGTTACCCGGCGTGCGGCCGGATCAGGCGGCGTTGTAGATGCTCCGGAACAGGGTCGCGCCGTCGGCGGACCCCAGCTCGGCCTCGAAGGCGCGGTCCGGGTGGGGCATCATGCCCAGGACATTGCCGCGGGCGTTCTGGATGCCGGCGATGTCGGCGACCGAGCCGTTCGGATTGTCGACGTAGCGGAAGACGACCTGGCCCTCGCCCTCGAGCCGCTTCAGCGTCTCTGCGTCGGCGAAATAGTTACCGTCGCCATTGCCCTGGGTCATGACGACCTCGCGCTGGCCCTGATAGCCGGAGGTGAAGCGGGTCTGACCGTTGGCGACCGTCAGGCTGATCGGCTTGCAGACGTACTTGAGGCCCGAGTTGCGCAGCAGGGCGCCCGGCAGCATCCCGGCCTCGCACAGGATCTGGAAGCCGTTGCAGATGCCCACGACGGTGACGCCGTCGTCGGCGGCCTTCTTCACCGCCTGCATCACGGGCGACTGCACCGCCATCGCACCGCAACGCAGATAGTCGCCGTAGGAGAAGCCGCCCGGCAGGACGATCAGGTCCAGGCCCGACGGAAGCTCGGTCTCCTGGTGCCAGACCATCTGCACCTGCTCGCCGGTGGAGCGTTCGACGGCGACCTTGCAGTCGCGATCGCAGTTGGAACCCGGGAAGACGATGACAGCTGCGCTCATGGCGCGGGCGTTTAGCAGGGTTCGCGCGGAATGTCAGTGCGCTGCAGCGTCGGATATCCGGGCGCGTCCATCCAGCCACGCCCACACCCAGATCGCCAGACCGCCCAGCGTCAGCGCCACCGCCACCCAGGCCGTCGAGGCCCAGCCGAAACCGGCGGCGACCGCGCTGCCCGCCAGAAGCGGTCCCAGCGCATTGGCCGTGTTGAAGGCCGAGTGGTTCAACGCGGCAGACAGCACCTGCGCCTCGCCGGCCACGTCCATCAGTCGGGTTTGCAGGATCGAGCCCAGCCCGCCGCCTGCGCCGACGCACAGGACCACCAGCATCATCGACCACAGGTGCTGCGACGCCAGCGGATACAGGGCCATGGCGATGGCGCTCCAGATCAGCAGGCCCGCCGCCGCCGGGAAGCCGAAACGATCTCCGGCCCAGGCGCCCAGCAGATTGCCGCTGAACATGCCGATGCCGAACACCGCGAACACCCACGGCAGGACGTCCGGCGTCACCTGCGTCACCTCGCGCAGGGTCGAAGCCAGATAGGCATAGATGGCGAACATGCCGCCGAAGCCGATGGCGCTGACACCCAGCGTGAGCCACACCTGTCGGTTCTTCAACGCCTTAAGTTCGCGAAGCGGGCTGGCGCCCGGATGCGCCGGATCGCGCGGGGCGAACAGGGCGATCAGCAGCATGGTCAGGACGGCGATCGCGCCGACGATCCTGAACGTCCATTCCCACCCATACGCCTGGCTGATCAGGTTCACGACCGGCACGCCCAGCACCGTCGCCAGAGTCAGTCCCATCAGAATGGTGGACACCGCCCGCGTGCGGAACTTCAGCGGCACCGTCGAGGCCGCCACCAGCGCCGCCACGCCGAAATAGGCGCCGTGCGGCAGGCCGCTGAGGAAGCGGAAGAGCAGCATCGTCTCGAAGTTCGGCGAGTAGGCGCTGGCGATGTTGGCGACGGCGAAGATCGCCATCAGCCCGATCAGCAGCAGCCAGCGCGGGAAACGCGCCCCGAACGCCGCCAGAATGGGCGCCCCGACCACCACGCCTGCCGCATAGGCGCTGATCGCGTGCCCCGCCGTCGGCTCGTCCACGCCCAGCCCGCGCGCGAAGTCCGGCAGGATGCTCATGGCCGCGAACTCGGTGATCCCGATCGCGAACCCGCCCATGGCCAGGGCGATAAGGGTCAGCGCGATGGCGCCGCCGCCGCGCGGGGCTTCGGAAACGACGGGATCGTCGCTGCACGAGGTGCAGTCGGTGGGAGCCATAGCGAGCCTTGGGGGGAGGGCGTTCGTGTTGCGCTGCAACATGGGCCGTCCCGCCGCAGGTTCAACCGCTGAGAGCGGCTTCGACGGTCAACCTTTGTGTGCACCGTCGCTCAGGGCCGCGATCCGGCGGGGAGCTCCGACCTGAGCTGCGCCAGAAACGCCTTCATATATCCCGCGCGTGGCTCGGCCAGTTGTCGCGCCTCGGCGGTCGTCAGTCGTCCCGGCAGGCTGTCAGCGAAGCCCTCGATCCAGCGCAGGGCCTGATCCATGTCTGACCGGTCGTCCTCCGTCGCGGCCAGAAGGCGGGCGACGCCTTCGGCGCCGAGGAAATCGATCAGGTCGGCGTCGCGCAGCACGGTCGCCTCCGGTGACGCGGGCTGGCCTGCCGGCACATGCGCCAGGATTGCCTCGCGCACACCGGGCCATTTCTCCATCGGGAAGCCCGCCTGTCGCAGGAAGGGCTCGGCCAGTTCGACCGAGCGCTGCTCGTGCGCCGTCCCTTCGACCGCGAACGGCTTCAACCCGCCCCAGTCGTGAAGGTATGAGGCGGCGAACAGCACGTCGTCATCGACCGCCAGACCCTCGGCGCGGGCGATTGCGTGGGCCGACAGATAGTTGCGCTCCGCATGCCGCGCGCCCCAGCCCGGATGGCGGAAGTGCGCCTCGACGTGATCCGCCACCGCCCGCCGCCACGGCGCATCGCTGGCGGCGACACCCTCGATGACCGGCAGCGGCCGCTGTGTCGGCGGCTCCTGCGCCGCGACAGGCAGGGCGAACGCGACCGCGAGAAGAACCACCGTCAGGCGCGCCCGCATCTCAGCCTTCGCCCTTGTTCTCATAAGTCGCCGTGATCGTGGCTTTCGCCAGAGTGTGGAAGTGCAGGTTGAACCCGTATTTCGCGCCCGAGTCCTCGTTGCCGACCGGAAGGCTGTCCACGTCGACGGCGAAGACGGTGAAGATGTAACGGTGCGGGCCGTGGCCTGGAGGCGGGGCGGCGCCGCCGAAGCCGACGTCGCCATAGTCCGTGCGCCCCTCGACCGCGCCCTTCGGCAGGCCGGCAGAAGAGGCGCCGGTGGCCAACTCGCTGACGTCCGCCGGGATGTTCGCCACGGTCCAGTGCCAGAAGCCCGAACCTGTCGGCGCATCGGGATCGTAGCATGTGATCGCGAAGCTCTTCGTGCCCTCGGGCGCGCCCGACCAGGCCAGATGCGGTGAGGTGTTCCCTTTCGCCTGCACCTGCGCGTCCGGCAGCACGCCGCCGTCAGTGATGTCGTTCGAAATGAGGGTGAGGGTCATCGCGGGCTCCCGGTCTGTCGTGAGCCAGCCTAACGCATCAGGATCGGAGAAGTCGCCTGCTAGTGCGCTGCATCCTTCGCCGCCTGGGTAAAGGCGCTGTCGTCCATCAGGCCGCCGGCCAGCGCGCCGGCGAAGACGAGGCAGCCGACTAGCACCAGCACGGCGACAAGCAGCTTGCCGACCCGGCTCAAGCGACCTCGATCCGGTAGCTTTCGATGACCGTGTTGGCCAGCAGGGTCTCGCACATCCGCTTGGCCTCGGCGGCGGGATCGTCCTCGCCGTCGAAGTCGAACTCGATCAGCTTGCCGACGCGGGCGTTGGCGACGCCGGCCCAACCCAGACCATGCAGTGCGCCTTCGACGGCCTTGCCCTGGACGTCCAGAACGCCCGGCTTCAGGAAAACGTGCACCTTAACTTTGACGGCCATCAGTGCAGTCCTCCCTGGATCACGGTCGGCATGCCCTTCATGATTCCCAGGCGCCGCGCCACTTCGGTGTAGCTCTCGATCACGTTGCCCAGGTCGCGGCGGAAGCGATCCTTGTCCAGCTTCTCGCCGGTGGTCATGTCCCACAGGCGGCAGCTGTCCGGGCTGATCTCGTCGGCCAGGATCACGCGGGCGAAGTCGTTCTCCCAGATGCGGCCGAACTCGATCTTGAAGTCCACCAGCTGGATGCCGACCGCGCCGAACATGCCCGACAGATAGTCGTTCACCCGCACCGTCATAGCCAGCATGTCGTCCAGCTCCTGGGTCGAGGCCCAGTTGAACGCGGTGATGTGCTCCTCGGTGACCATCGGATCGTTGAGCTCGTCCTTCTTCAGGTAGAACTCGATGATCGAACGGGGCAGGGGCGTGCCCTCGGCGATGCCGAGGCGCTTGCTCATCGAGCCGGCGACCACGTTGCGGCAGACCACTTCCAGCGGAATGATCTCGACTTCGCGGATCAGCTGCTCGCGCAGGTTCAGCCGCTTGATGAAGTGGTTCGTCACGCCGATGCCGTTCAGGCGCGACATGATGAACTCGCTGATCTGGTTGTTGATGACGCCCTTGCCCTCGAGCTGGGCCTTCTTCTCGCCGTTGAACGCGGTGGCGTCGTCCTTGAAGTACTGGATCAGCGTGCCGGGCTCGGGACCCTCGTAGAGAATCTTGGCCTTGCCCTCGTAGAGCTTCTTGCGCTTGACGTTCATGGTCGCGGTCCGGCGGGGCGCTGTCTGAAAAGCGAAAATCGCGCGGCCAGAGGGGAGGTCCGGGCGGCGCGATCCTGAACTCAGACGAGCGGGAAAATCGTTCGCGCGTCTCTTAGCGGAACCCGGGTCGCGACACAAACCACAGCCTTGATCAGTCTGTACACGACAGCTCGCCGCAACCCGTCGAGTTCCCATTGCGTTCGCCCGCGGGGCGGCTATAGACCACCTCAACCGCGGCCTCATGGTCGCCTGACGGAGCCTTGCGACCCCCATGACCACCTTCGACGATCGGGAAAAGGGCTTCGAGTCCAAGTTCGCCCTCGATCAGGAACAGGAATTCCGGGCCGTCGCGCGCCGCAACAAGCTGCTGGGTCTCTGGGCCGCCGAGAAGATGGGCCTGTCGGCCGAGAGCGCCGACCAGTACGCCGGCGCTGTGGTCCGCGCCGATTTCGAGCAGCCGGGCGAGGAAGACGTCTTCCGCAAGATCGCCCAGGATTTTGAAGGCTCCGGGATCGCCGTCTCCGAGGGCGAGATTCGGCGCAAGATGGATGAGCTCTCATCAGTCGCCCGCGAGCAGATCCGCGCAGGCGAATAGTCGCCGCTCATCCGGACAACAAAAAAGGCCGCCCCGACGGGGCGGCCTTCTTCGTTTCGGGGCTGGCCGATCAGTTCGGCATGACCACGGTGTCGATGGCGTGGATCACGCCGTTCGAAGCGGCCACGTCGGTCTGGGTGACGCGCGAGGTGTTGCCCATCTCGTCGGTCAGGGTGACCGAACCGTCGGCGCCGGCGCGGGCCGTCAGGGTGCCGCCTTCGACTGTGGTCAGGGTCGCGCTGCCGCCGCCGGCCTGGATCTGTTGCGTCAGCGCAGCGGCGTCCACGCGGCCCGGGACGACGTGATAGGTCAGCACCTTGGTGAGGTCCGCGCGGCCGGCCGGGGCCATCAGCGCGTCGCGCTGGGCGGCCGGGATCTTCTCGAAGGCGGCGTTCGTCGGGGCGAACACGGTGAACGGACCGGCGCCGTTCAGAGTCTCGGCCAGGCCGGCGCTGGTCACGGCGGTGACGAGGGTCGAGAAGTCGGCGTTGCCCTGGGCGACGGCCACGACGGTGCCGGTTGCGGCGGGGGTTTCAGCGGCCGGAGCCATAGCATCGGTCGCGGCGGCGTCCGCGGCCGGAGCTTCGGCGTTGTTGCCGCAGGCGGCGAGGGTCAGGGCGGCCAGGGGGGCGGCTACGAGGGCGAGGGTGCGGGTACGCATTTTCATGGGTTCTCTCCTGAGAAGCCTTTGTCAGCTTCGGCCACTTGTACGAACGGAACGCCATCCGGATGCACAGGCGCGGCACGACGTCGCGCCCAGCTCTACCGTAGCAGCGAGCCTAGCATCCCCCAGGCTGCGGCCTTTTCGGCAAGGCCAAGCGCCGCGTGGGCGGGGCTCGACGAGGGCAGATTGATCAGGCGCAACCCCTCGACACCGGCCAGGGACTTTCGCCCGATCCGCGCCGCTGTCGCACCATTGAATGCGACGGCCATCAGGTCAGGCAGGCCCTCGGTCAGCTGTTTCAGATCCGCGACCTCGGCGCCGCGGATGTCGGCATCCAGACTGCCGTGTCGCTCGGCTCCGGCGATGACGTCCCACAGGCCGATCCCCGCCGCCTTCAGCGCCTCCAGCCGCTCGGGATAGGGAAGGGCGGCCAGTTCCATGCGGATCGCCCCACCAACCAGACGCCAGAAGGCGTTCCGCGGATGCGCATAGTACTGCCCGGCCGCCAGCGAGGCATCGCCCGGCAGGCTCCCGAGGATGAGCAGCCGCGTGTTCGCGTCGACGACCGGATCGAAGGCGCGCTTGAGGCTCAAGAGTGGCCGAACACGCGCTGGAACACCGTGTCCACGTGTTTGGTGTGGTAGCCGAGGTCGAACAGGGCCTCGAGGTCAGCGTCCGGCAGGGTCACGCGCTCGTCGGCCTTCAGGAAGTCGATGAACCGGCCCTCGCCGCGCCACACCTTCATCGCGTTCTCCTGAACGGCGGCATAGGCATCCTCGCGGCTGATCCCGGCCTGTGTCAGCGCCAGCATGACCCGCTGCGAGAAGACCAGACCGCCCAGGCGGTCGAGGTTCTTCTGCATGTTCTCCGGATAGATGTTCAGACGCTCGATCACGCCGGCGAGGCGATGCAGGGCGAAGTCCAGATGGATGGTCGCGTCCGGCCCGATGCCGCGTTCGACCGACGAGTGGCTGATGTCGCGCTCGTGCCAGAGGGCGACGTTCTCCATCGCCGGCGTCACGGCCGAGCGGACCAGGCGGGCCAGTCCGGTCAGGTTCTCCGTCAGGATGGGATTGCGCTTGTGCGGCATGGCCGACGAGCCCTTCTGGCCCTTGTCGAAGAACTCCTCGGCCTCCAGCACCTCGGTGCGCTGCAGGTGACGGATCTCGGTTGCCAGACGCTCGATGGAGCTGGCGACCACGCCCAGCGCCGCGAAATAGGCGGCGTGGCGATCGCGCGGGATCACCTGGGTCGAGACCGGCTCGACCTGCAGGCCCATCTTTTCGGCGACATAGACTTCCACCGCCGGATCGACGTTGGCGAAGGTGCCGACGGCGCCGGAGATAGCGCAGGTCGCGATCTCTTCCCGCGCCGCGATCAGGCGGCGCTTCGCCCGCTGGAACTCGGCATGGTAGCCGGCCAGCTTCAGACCGAAGGTTACAGGCTCGGCGTGGATGCCGTGCGATCGACCGACGGTCACCGTGTATTTGTGTTCCTTCGCGCGGGTCTCGATCGCGGCCAGCAGCCGGTCCACGCCGCCCAGCAGCAGGTCGGTCGAGCGCGCCAGCTGCACGGCGAAACAGGTGTCCAGCACGTCCGAGGACGTCATGCCCTGATGCAGGAAGCGCGCTTCCTCGCCCACGATCTCCGACACATGGGTCAGGAAGGCGATGACGTCGTGCTTGGTGGTGCGCTCGATCTCGTCGATGCGGTCTGCGTCGAACACGGCGTCCTTGCCGTTCGCCCAGATGGCTTCGGCCGACTCTTTCGGGATCACGCCCAGTTCGGCCATCTTCGTGGCGGCATGCGCCTCGATTTCAAACCAGATCCTGTACTTGGTCTCCTGCGACCAGATGGCGACGGCGTCGGGGCGGGAATAGCGCGTGATCATGGACGGGCCGTGTCGGTCGAGGGGGCGGCTGAGTCAAGCGCCGCTTGTGCCTACCGCCCGGAAACTCGCCCTCAAGAACATGGCGCGGGGACATGCCGGATCGTATGAGGGGCGCAGGGGGGGACCACCATGGAACTGATCATCGGACCGCGCCTGTATTCGACCTGGTCGCTCCGGCCCTGGCTGGTGCTCAGGCGCTGTGGCGCGGAGTTCGGGACGACGGAGATCGATATCTATTCCGACGCCGGTAAGGCCGAACTGGCGCGCATCTCTCCGTCGGGGTTGGTTCCGCTGTTGAAGGTCGACGGCGAGACGATCTGGGATTCCATGGCCATTTCGGTCTGGGCGGCCGAACGCCATCCGGACGCGAAGCTCTGGCCGGCTGATCCGCACGCCCGCTGGCTGGCCCGCTCGGCCGCCTGCGAGATGCACGGAGGCTTTACCGCCCTGCGCACCCACTGCGGCATGGGGCCGGATCACACCATGGTCGGGCCGGATCGCTCATCGCCTCCGTCCGGGGATGGACTTGAGCGCGACATCCGCCGGCTGGTGTCCCTTTTCATGGAGATGCGCGCCCGCTTCGGCGCCGGCGGCCCGTATCTGTTCGGCCAATGGTCGATCCCGGATGCCTTCTTCACCCCGGTGGCGACCCGCTTCCGGCACTTCCAGATCGATCTGGCCGCCTATGGCGACGACGGGTCGGCGCGGGCGTATTGCGAGGCCCTGCTGGCCCAGCCAGACTTCCTCGAGTGGTCGTCGGAAGCGTTGCGTTAACCGCACACCCGAACCCGGATTTAAGACAACAGCGATACCTCTGAACCTTCCAGAGCGCACCTGCGTTCAGAGGTCTGCCATGTCCATGCCAGTCGAACAGTCCGCGACGCGCCGCCCCAGCCTGATGGTCTATGGGCTGATGATCGTCATCGCCTGCTGCCTGCCGGCCCTGCTGCTGGCGGGCATCTAGGCTCAGCTGCCGGTCGTCGGGACCGAAGCCACTTCCATCGGCTGCGCCGGTGGCGGAGGAGGCGGAATATAGTCCAGCGCCAGCGGCACCCGCGCCGCGCCTGACGCGACCGCATCGAGCGTGTGCAACGGCCGGCCGTTCATGCGCTGATAGATCCAGTAAGCCGCCACAACCTTCTCGACGTAGTCCCGCGCCTGCGGCACGTCGATCGTTTCGATCAGCAGCAGCGGATCGGCGTCCGGACCCAGCTTGCGCACCGCCGCCATCATCGGTCCGGGTCCGGCGTTGTAGGATGCCGCGACACGGAGCAGGTCGCCGTCGATCCCGGGAAGGGCGAGAACGCGGTTTATGTAGGTTTGGCCCAGACGGGCGTTGATGGCCGGCTCGAAAAGCCGCTCCGGTGCGGTGACGAAGCCGCGGTCTCCTGTCATCTCCGCCGCGGTGGTCGGCATGACCTGCATAAGGCCATAGGCGCCGGCGCCCGAGCGGGCGCGCGGGTTGAAGCCGGTCTCCTTGCGGGCGATGGCATAGACCAGAGAACGCTCGACCACGAAGCCGCCGTCGGGCTGGATATCGGGCTGCGGGTAGCGATCCGCGTCAATCCGGCGGGTCTCGTTGTCGTTGCCGAACACGCGCGGCCCGATAATCCGGCCGAGCGCCACCCACATCTGGCGCGCGCGGTCGGTTACGGCCGAGCGCATTCCGGTCCGCAACTCGTCCCGGGCGTCACTGCGGCGGCCGATTTCCAGATAGGCCACGGTCCGGCGTGCGCGAGGGTCTTCCTGGAGGAAGGCCTCGAGCTCATCGGGGTCGACTCCGATCGGCTCGTCGGCGCCATACGACGCCCGTTGGAGGGTCGCCGCCTCATAGGCGGTCGGCCCCATATTCAGGATCGCCGGCTCCTCGCCCAACTGCCGGAGAGCGATCTGGCCATAGAAGGTCGCGGGCCATTCGGCGGCCCGGCGCAGGAGCGGCTGGACGCGGTCCTGCTGGCTGGAGCGGCCGGCTGCGCGCGCGGCCCAGAAGGCGGCGCCAGCCCGGATCCAGCCGTCTTCGGTCGGATCGTCCAGCACACGCTGGAAGGCCGTTGTAGCGGCGCCGTATTCACCGAGGCGGTAGTTGGCCAGCCCGACCGTCCACCAGTCGCCGACCTCATGACCCAAGGCGACAGCGCCGGTGAGGTCGTCCCGGTTCAGCGCGACGCGGGCCGCCTTCATCGGGTCGCCCTCGGTGTTCTGTCCGGCGGCCGATGCGGCGGCCCAGCTGCGATTGGAGAAGCGCGACGGGCGACGAGGCTCAGGCGCGCCGTCCGGACGGCGGCGCATGGCCAGGTTGTAGGCCCGGTCCGCCACCGGCAGGTCGGCGTACTCTTCCAGCCAGGCCGCCAATTCCTCGTAGGTGGCTGAGTAGCCGGCGTGGAACAGGCGCTCGAATTCGACCTGACCCAGCAGCACGCGATCACGCGCCTGCATGGCCGAGGCGCGGGCAGCGTCCAGATCGCCGCGGCGCAGGGCGTCGAATGCGGTGGTGTAGCTCAGCCGGTCGGCGGCGCTCAGGGCCGTGGGCGCCCGTCTGTCGTTCTCGTCGGCAACGGCCGCACCCGCGAGGGCGGACAACACAACGGCAAGCGTCGGCGCGAGGATCGCGCGGCGGAAATTCACAGGCACTGAGGCGGCCCCCCTGAGAGCGGCGGATCGTCCCGAAGTGATCCGTGCGCCGCTGTTCGTTCGGTCGTCAGGCCAGAAAGGCGCCACGCCCCCGACCCGTGTCAAGATTTCCCCGATTTTTGGGGCGGTTTTGAGTCAGTCCGATGAACGAGCTTGACCGTCAGCGTCGAGCCGTGCGGCCAGGTCCAGAAGATCGCTCCAGACGGCCTTCTTGGCCATCGGCGTGCGCAGCAGGAAGGCGGGATGCAGGGTCGGCATGACGGGCGCGGAGATATTTCCCTCGGACAGCCGCCACTCCTTCCACTGTCCGCGCAGTTTCATGATGCCCTCGTCGACC
This sequence comes from Caulobacteraceae bacterium, assembly GCA_052441165.1. Lineage (GTDB taxonomy): Bacteria > Pseudomonadota > Alphaproteobacteria > Caulobacterales > Caulobacteraceae > Brevundimonas. Next base: position 176,229 of record JBQVQW010000002.1, read on the forward strand.
GACAGCACCGACCTGGACGAGGCGGCGCCCAGCAGCAGGACGACCTTCGGCTGCATCAGGGCGAAGGTGCGCTCGAGGAAGGGCATACAGGCAGCCTGTTCGGCCGGCGTCGGCGTCCGGTTGCCAGGCGGCCGCCAGTAGACGGTGTTGGTGATGAAGACCCGACCCTCCAGCCCGGCCTCGCGCAGCATCCGGTCCAGCAGCTGGCCGGCCTTGCCCACGAACGGCAGGCCGCGTTCGTCCTCCTCCGCGCCCGGCCCCTCGCCTACGATCAGCACGGGCGCCTGCGGGTTGCCGCGCGCGAACACCGCCTGGCGCGCGCCCATGCCTCGCAGCGGACAACCCTCGAAGCCGGCGACGGCGGCGGCCAGTTCATCCAGCGTGTTCGCCGCGGCCGCCAGGCGACGCGCCTCTGCGGCCGCGTCGCCGATATCCGGCGCCGCCACCACCGATGCGGTCGCCTTCGCCACGGCTTTCACCGCCGGCGGCGGGGCGACATGGGTCCGGTCGACCGGAGCGTCGCCGTAGCAGGCGTCCACGCCCGCATCGCGCCAGAAGGCGAGCAGGCTTTCGGTCGAGGCGCTGTCGGGGAGTGCGGGAGTCATCACGGTCCCGACAGGGATAGTCCTTGACCGACCTCGCGTCACCTTCCGATAAGGCGCATAAGCAAGAGACCACAGCGACGACGAGGGAATTCAGGGGCATGGCTGAAGTCGAGATCGAAGGCGGCGCGACCAACGCCTGGCAGGAAGCCGTCATCGACAAGCTGCCCCCGGCCGAGGCCCTCGCGGGCGTCGAGCGCGAAATCATGGAGTACGACGTCGTCATCGTCGGCGGCGGCCCCGCCGGCCTCTCCGCCGCAATCCGTTTGAAGCAGAGAGCCGAAAAGGACGGCAAGGAGATCAGCGTCGCCGTGCTGGAGAAGTCGGCCGAGATCGGCGGACATATCCTGTCCGGCGCCGTCATCGACCCACGCGCCCTGAACGAACTCTTCCCCGACTGGAAGGAACGCGGCGCGCCTCTGGAGACCCCGGTCACGAAGGATCGCTTCCTGGTGCTCGGCCCGGCCGGCGAGCTGTCCCTGCCGATGTTCGCCTTCCCGCCGTTCATGCACAATCACGGCTGCTATATCGCCTCGCTCGGCAATGTGGCTCGCTGGCTGGCCGAGCAGGCCGAGGCCATGGGCGTCGAGGTCTATCCCGGCATGGCCGCCAGCCATGTCGTCTGGGACGAGCCTGAAGGCCGGGTGAAGGGGGTTGTCGCCGGCGTCTTCGGCATCGACCGCGAGGGCAAGCCGACCGGCGAGTTCCAGCCAGGCATCGAACTGCATGGCAAATACGTCTTTATCGCCGAGGGCGTGCGGGGCTCGCTGGCCAAGACCATCATGGCCCGCCACAACCTTTGCGACGACGCCGAGCCCCAGAAATTCGGCATCGGCATCAAGGAGCTGTGGCAGGTCCCGGCCGAGAAACATCAGCCGGGTCTGGCCCAGCACACGACCGGTTGGCCGCTGGACGAGTTCACCGGCGGCGGTAGCTTCATGTACCACTTCGGCGACCGTTACGTGGCCATCGGCTATGTCGTGCACCTGAACTACAGGAACCCGCATCTGTCGCCGTTCGACGAGTTCCAGCGCTTCAAGCACCACCCGGCGGTGGCCGAGCATCTGGAGGGCGGCACGCGCGTCTCCTATGGCGCCCGCGCCATCACCGAAGGTGGCTTCCAGTCGGTCCCGAAGCTGGCTTTCCCGGGCGGCGCCCTGATCGGCTGCTCGGCCGGTTTCGTGAACGTCCCGCGGATCAAGGGCAGCCACAACGCCATGAAGACGGGCATGATGGCCGCCGACGCAGCCTATGACGCCGTCATGGACGGCCGCTCGGGCGATCGTCTGGACGCCTACCAGACCGCCTACGAGAAGAGCTGGGTCTACAGGGAGCTGAAGCTCGTCCGGAACGCCAAGCCCCTGCTGTCGAAGCTGGGGACCACCTTTGGCGGCGCCTTCGGCCTGTTCGACATGTGGGTCCAGACCCTGACCGGCGGCTTCTCCTTCTTCGGCACGATGAAGCACGGCAAGACCGACGCCGCCTCGACCGGAAAGGCGGCGGACCACAAGCCGATCGCCTATCCGAAGCCGGACGGGAAGCTGTCGTTCGACAAGCTGTCTTCGGTGTTCATCTCGAACACCAACCACGCCGAGGACCAGCCCGCCCACCTGAAGCTGCTCGATCCGTCCGTGCCGATCCGCGTGAACCTGCCGAAGTACGGCGAGCCGGCCCGGCTCTACTGCCCGGCGGGCGTGTACGAGGTGCTTTACGACGAGGACGGCAAGTCGAATCCGCGATTCCAGATCAACGCCCAGAACTGCGTCCACTGCAAAACCTGCGACATCAAGGATCCGTCGCAGAACATCGTGTGGACGACGCCGGAAGGCGCGGGCGGGCCCAACTACCCCAATATGTGACGAAAACGGTCAGGTGCGGGCGAGGGGCCTTGTCGGCGCCGCATAAAGCGGAAAAGGTCGGCGTCATGCGCCACGCCTCTCTCCGCCTCGTCCTGACTGCCAGCGTCGCCCTGATCGCGCTTCCCGCCTTCGCGCAGGAGGCGCCGATCGTCGTGCCCGCGCCTCGGGAAGGCGCTCCGGCGGTGATCATCGAGGACCCGAACGCACCACCTGCGGCCCTGCCCGCTGAGGTCCCGACCGAAGAGCCGGTCTCCGAGCCCGAGGCGGCCGCACCGCCGATGCCGGCCGTCTGGGCGCCGGTCCCGACCGACGCGCAGGGCAACTCCGCCTACGGGCTCTACCTGTCCGGGCGCGTGGCGGCGATACGGGGCGATCGGGCCGAAGCGGCCGAGCTCCTGACCCGCAGCCAGGCCCTGACGCCGGAACAGCCGGCGCTCGGCGATCACGCCTTCCGCGAAGGGCTGTTCGCCGGTGACCTCGACGCCGTCGTCCGCCTGACGCCGACTGTTCAGGAAACGCCGCTGCTGGCCGAGACCGGTCGCATCATCAATGTGGTGCAGACGCTCGCGCGCGGCGACGGCCGCGCCGCGTATCGGGCGCTCCAGGACCAGCCCTTCGTTCCGCCCTTCGCCCACATCGCCCGCTACCTTGCACCGGCCGTCGCCCTGGCCGCCGGGGATTTCGACGCTGCCCTGGCTCCGGTGGAGTCGACGCAGAACGGGGCCGAAACCCTGATCCTGAAGCTGGAACGGGCCCGCGCGCTCGAAAGCCGTCGTCGTCATGACGAAGCCGAGCAGGAGTATCAGTCCCTGATGGCCCTGCCGGGCGGCGCCCAGCTGTTCGGGGTCGACTACGGCGAATTCCTCGAGCGTCGGCGTCGCCGGGACGACGCGATCGCGATCTATGAGCAGGCCCTGAACGGTCAGCAGGGCGAGATCCGCCTCCTGACGGCCCTTCAGCGCGCCCGGTCCAACGGTCGGGCGCCGGCCCTGCCGACGCCGCAACAGACGGCCTCCGACGCGCTGCAGTTCGCCGCCATCTGGACGACCCACGATGAGGCGCACGAGCTGTCGGTCATCTATCTCCGCATGGCGCAGAGTCTCGCTCCCGGCGACCTGGTCTCCCTGCGCCTCGGCCACGCCCTTGCGGCCGCCCAGCAGGAAGGCCCTGCGCGCCAGGTCTTCGCCGGCATCAGCCAGGCCGACCCGGTCCTGTACGCGGGCGCCCAGTACAATCTGGCTCAGAGCTGGCAGCGTGAGCAAAACGGGGAGGAGGCCATCGCCGCCCTGCGCCGAGCCGACGCAGCGGTGCCCGACCAGCTTGTGGTCCAGCACGGCCTCGCAGCCCAGCTGATCGCTCTTGAGCGGAACGATGAGGCGCTTGAGGTGCTGAGCCGACCCTCGATGAACGGGGCGAACCAGCCCGGTCCCATACGCTTCCTGCGTGGGGCCGCCCTTGAGCGTCTGGGCCGCATCGACGAGGCCGAGACGGAGCTCTGGGCCGCGCTACAGACCAGCCCGGAAGATCCGATGATGCTGAATCATCTCGGCTATCTCTGGGTCGACAGCGGCCGTCGGGTCGAGCAGGGGGCTGAAATGATCGCCCGCGCCCACGCCGCCGATCCCGAGAACGGCAACATCCAGGACTCCCTCGGCTGGGCCCAATTCCGTCAGGGCCAGTACGAGACCGCGGTGGAGACCCTCGAGGGCGCCGTCGCCAGGGAGCCTGCCAACGCCGAGATCGTCGACCATCTGGGCGACGCCTACTGGCAGGTCGGCCGACGTCGCGAGGCCGAATGGCAATGGAGCCGCGTTCTGACGCTGGAGCCTGAAGCCGAACGCCGCGCCGAGGTGCAGCAGAAGCTCGAGGACGGCCTGCCGGCCCGGATTCCGGTCACCGGCGCCCGGCCCTGATCGTGGCGGATACCGCCGCCCTCGCGCCCGCCAAGGTCAATCTGTTCCTGCACGTCGGTCCGCTGGAAGCCCACGGTTACCATCCGCTCGCCAGCCTGGTCGCCTTCGCGGACGTGGGAGACCGGCTTGCCGTGACGCCCGCCGAAGCCCTGTCGCTGACGGTCACCGGTCCCTTTGGCGAGGGGCTGGCCGCCGAAGCGGATAATCTGGTCCTGCGCGCCGTCCGTGCGCTGGGAGAGGCGGCGGGGATCGCCGAGCCCGCGCTCGCACTCACCCTCGACAAGCGCCTCCCCATTGCTGCCGGTCTGGGCGGCGGATCTTCCGATGCCGGCGCGGCCCTGAAGCTGGCCCGAGATACGCTGGGTCTGTCGCTGGATGACGACGCCCTGGCCGAGATCGCCGCCCGCATTGGCGCAGACGGGCCCATGTGCCTTCACACCCGCGCCGCCTGGGCCGGGGGCAGGGGAGACCGCCTGCGCTTCGAGCCGGCCCTGCCGCCTCTGCCGGCCCTTCTGGTCAATCCCGGCGTTCCGTCCCCGACCGGCGCGGTCTATGGCGCCTATGACGCCGGGCCGCCCGCCGACGCCGACTTCCCGCCGCCGCCCGTCGACTGGTCGCCCTCTGTCGTCGTTGGCTGGCTTGCCCGGCAACGGAACGATCTGGAGGCGCCCGCCGTCGCCCTGTCTCCGTCCATTGGAGAGGCGCTGGTCACTGTTCGCAAGCTTCCGGGTGTACGCCTGACCCGGATGTCCGGGTCGGGAGCCACCGTCTTCGCCCTGTTCGACGATCTGACCCGCGCCCGGGCCGCCGGCGAGCGGCTCGGAATCCTTCGGCCGGAATGGTGGACCGCAGTCGCCACCCTGCGCTGACCCGCTCCCGTCCCGGGTGCGGATGAGGCCCGGCGGAGTATTGTGAAGCTGTTCCCGAAGACGGAGACGCAATAACCTTTGCGGTTTCGATGCGAGGCCCTTGAGTATCCATCCAATGGAACCCGATGGGCGCCGAAGGGCTTGAATATCCCGGTTCCGCTTACTGAGGCCGCGGCCTGACTCCCCTGCGCGGCTGTTCAACTCATGCATAGGGATACTGTCATGCTTCGCACGAAACTCCTGACCGCTGTGGCCGCGACCACTCTTCTCGCCGCGCCCGCCGCCTTCGCCCAGGACACGACCACGCAGCAGATGCCGCCGGCCGAACAGACTGCGCCGACCCCGCAGCCTGCCCCGACTCCCGCCCCGACCCCGGCTCCGCAGGCTGCGCCAGCCCCGACCGCGCAGGCGACCCCGATGCCCGCAGCGCCGGGCGTACAGGCCAATAACGTGATCGATGTCCTCACGGCGCAGGGCAACTTCACCACCTTGCTCGCTGCGCTCGACAGCGCCGGCCTGACCGACACGCTGAAGAGCCGCCCGGCCATCTCCATCTTCGCCCCCACCGACGAAGCCTTCGCGGCCCTGCCGGAAGCGGAACGGACTCGCCTGATGGATCCGGCCAATGCCGACGAGCTGCGCAGCCTGCTTCTGTATCACGTGATCGTGGCCGACGTTCAGTCGAGCCAGATCCAGGGCGCGCGTGGCGGCGTCGAGACCGCCGGCCGTGTTCAGGTCCTGCTCGACGGGACCGGCGAGGCGCTGAAGATCGACGGCGCCACGATCACCCAGGCCGACATCGACGCGTCCAACGGTGCGGTCTTCGCCATCGACAAGGTCCTCAACCCCGCCCGGTCCATGGCCGCCATGGGTGACGAGGAGACCCCCGCTCCGGCCGCATCTGCTGCTCCGGCCATGCCGGCCGCCACGGATGAGATGCCCGCCGAAGCGAGCGTCCCGCCGCTGCCGGCGACCGAGCCCCCGTCGCCGGTCGCTCCGCCATCCCCGGCCACGGCCACGCCGCCGGTTCCCAACGCCACGGGCATCACCGAGACCACCCGTCCGGCCTCGCCGGGCGCCACGGCACCGAACGGCCAGCCGTCGGCCATGACCACGACGGTCCAGTCGCCGCCGGTGCAGAACCCGACCGATGGCCAGGTCGATGATCAGGAAGACGAGGCCAACCCGAATCCGACCCCGGGCCAGTCCACAACTCCGATGCCGACCCCCAACTGATCCTCCCGGACAGCATGCGTGCGTGAGGCGACGGGCTCCGGTCCGTCGCCTTTCGCTTTGCGGGCTTAACCGTCGGCAAACCGGCGTCGTGCAATGCTCAGGACATGGAAACGCTCACGCCTGCCGACATCGCCGCGTTCGAGGCCGTTCTGAATCGGGTTCCGGCCGACGATCGCGCCCGCCTTCATGCCCTGAAAGACGCCGCCGCGGACGCCGCCGCCGCGTCCGCACCGCACTGGGATTTCGACCAGCCCGGGCATCGCGCCGAGGAGGCCCTGCAAGCCGCCTTCGGCCCGGCCCTGACTGACGATCACCGCCGCGCCCTCGTCGCCATCTGGGCGCTGGAGATGCCGGCCCGCGTGCCCGCCGCGGATCTGCCGATGGCGTCGCTGGAGCTGCACCCCGAGTGGATCGGCCGCCTCGCCGCCTTCCTGACCGAGGGCGCCAATCCGTATGACCGCGACTTCTGGGCGAAAGACGTGCGCATTTCGCTGGTCCTCAGCGTGCCGGGCGCCCGCACCCAGATGATCGATCTCTCTTCGCCCATGGGCCCTGGCCAGATCCTGCGCCACGCCCGCGAGGGCTGGGGCTGGTCGGTCATTCCAGCCTACGCCGCGGCCCAGGCCTGGAAGCCCTGGCTGGAAGTCCACACCGAGAGCCGCGAGCTGGCCGATTTCAACGAGGCCGGCTGGGACCGCGCCTGGGCCACCGCCGCGGAAATCCTCAGGGGTCGCCCGGACATGGCCGGCATGCTGGGCTCCAGCTGGTTCTACGATCCACCGCTGGAGCAGATCAGCCCGCGTCTGGCCTACCTGCGCGTCAACCCGCTGAAGCACGGCGCCTTCCTGATCCATCAGGGGCCCGGTGACATCCACACCGAACGCGCCGCGACCTCGTCGCCGACCCGCAAGGCCTTGATCGAGGCGGGCGAATACACCGCCCGGTCGTGGATCGTGGCGTGGCCGCGCGCCGCGCTGATCAGGTGGGCGGACAGGCGGAAGACGGAAATGTCGGAAGCGGCCTGATACCTAGTCCGCCGCCAGGGCGGGCCACGCGGCTCCCAACGGGCGTATGTCCAGCCCCGCGGCCCTCGCCAGCGTCAGCACCCGATCGAGGTCGGCAGGCGTGCAGCCATAATCCGTCGGCCTGTCCGACACGTCGTGGCCATAGGCCGTCAGCCAGCCCCTCGAGGCGGCGGCCTCGGCCATCAGGCCCGCCAGATCGTAGTGCGGCAGGCGCCGGCTCTCCAGGCCGATCGACTTGATCAGCCCGCGGTCCTCTCGTCCGGCGTTGACCCCGTCCCGGACCCCGCGCCCCAGATCGAACCGGCCCCGCACATATCGCTTCGCCGACAGGGTGCAGTCGCCGAACGGATAGGCGAAGGTCGTCATGCGGTATCCGTCCAGCCGCTCGGACACCCAGGCCGCATTGGCGTCGAGGCTCAGTTTCAGCGCCGCCGCGTCCATGCGCAGCACGCTGGTGTGACCGTACGTATGACACCCGATCTCATGCCCGGCCGCGTGCAGCTCCTGGAGGTGCCGGACCTGAAACTGGTCGCGGTCCATGTTCCGCCCGCCGGCCAGCCCGCCGCAGATGTAGTAGGTCGCCTTGACGCCATGCTGCGCCAGGATCGGCCCTGCCTCGGTCCAGGCTGTCGCCGGAATGTCGTCGAAGCTCAACGAGAACACGCCTTTCGCCGGCGCGATGTTCACCGCCTCCACGTCGAGATACCGCGCGGCCCGCCGGCGCATCTGGTCGATCTGCTTCATGGGGGCGAGGCGTACAACAGCGGCCTTAAAAATCTCCCCCATGCGCGCGTTGACCCCTCCACCCGGTGGGGAGGTGGCTCGTCGGCGCAGCCGGCGAGACGGAGGGGGCATCCACACACCATCCTCCCGTCATCCCGGGGCTTCACGCAGTGAAGAACCCGGGACCCAAGAGCACACGCGCCGCCCCTGGGTCCCGGGTTCCGCTGCGCGGCCCCGGGATGACGGCGTGCTCACAATCCGCCGATTGTCAGCCATACCCCGCGCCATAACCCGCTGAAATCCAGCGCCTTTCAAAAAAAGTAGCGTCCCCAGCCGTCCTGACCTGGGACCTCCTTCACAATGCGCGCATCCCGTCGATGGGGAGGGCGTCGGATCCACGCTTCTCGACGACGGCGGGCTGTGGTCGAGCGATGAAGTCCGGGCGACGGGTAGTCCGGAGGTCCTCGTCGGGCGTCGATGGATGACGCCTGCTTGCTCGCCGCGCTGCCTTAGTGGAACTGCCTGTTCCACTCCGGACGGGTCCAGCAATGGTCCCGGACGTTGACCCGGCAAGGCTCCAACAGGGCCGCCAACCCGGGGGCGCGCGTCCCAACGATCACGCGGGGCGGTCTGCTTCGTCGAAACGGTAACTACTCATCAGCACCGGGCGAGGCCCGGCCGCTCCGCGCCTTCCCCGACCTTTCGGAGCCTTGATCCGACAGGATGCTTCGCCTTGCCCGCCGATACCGCCCCGTCTAGGGTCCGCCGCCTTCTTCCCCGGGATCAATGCCTGCCGTGACGACCGAACCGCTTGCCTTCCAGGACCTGATCCTGACGCTTCACAGATACTGGGGCGATCAGGGCTGCGCGATCCTGCAGCCGTACGACATCGAGGTCGGCGCCGGCACCCTGCACCCGGCCACCGTGCTGCGCGCGCTGGGCCCGAAGCCCTGGAAGGCCGCCTATGTCCAGCCCAGCCGCCGTCCGGGCGACGGCCGCTATGGCGAGAACCCCAACCGCCTCCAGCACTATTACCAGTATCAAGTCCTGCTGAAGCCGAACCCCGACAACCTTCAGGAGCTGTACCTCGGCTCGCTGGCGGCCATCGGCATCGATCCGAAGCTGCACGACATCCGCTTCGTCGAGGACGACTGGGAGAACCCGACGGTCGGGGCCTGGGGGCTGGGCTGGGAGGTCTGGTGCGACGGGATGGAGGTGACGCAGTTCACCTACTTCCAGGGCGTGGGCGGCATCGAGGTCGACGTGGTCTCGGGTGAGCTGACCTACGGGCTGGAGCGGCTGGCCATGTACGTCCAGGGCGTCGACAACGTCTACGACCTGAAGTTCACCAAAGAGGGCACGACGTACGGCGAGGTCTTCCTCGAGAACGAGCGCCAGCAGTCACAGGCCAACTTCCACGGCTATGACGTGGACGGCCTCAAGCGCCGGTTCGAGGACATGGTGGCCGAGGTCGCGCGTCTGCTGGCCATGACCGGGCCGCAGGGCCAGCCGCTGGTCCTGCCGGCCTATGATCAGGTGCTCAAGGCCTCGCACCTGTTCAACCTGATGGACGCCCGCGGCGCCATCGCCGTCGCCGAACGGCAGAGCTACATCGGCCGCATCCGCGAACTCTGCAAAGCCTGCGCTACGGCCTACGTCGAACAAGAGCGGAAAACCGCCTGATGCCTCAGCTTCTCCTCGAACTCTTCTCCGAAGAAATTCCCGCCCGCATGCAGCAGGGCGCCGCGCGCGACCTCGAACGCATGGTCGCCGAACGGCTCAAGGCCGCCGGTCTGACGTATGACGCCCTGACCACCTTCGCCGGTCCGCGCCGCCTGACGCTGGTCGTCGACGGCCTGCCCGCCGCCACGCCCGACCGCGAGGAAGAGCTGAAGGGGCCCAAGGCCTCGGCGCCGGAACAGGCGCTGGAAGGCTTCCTGCGCAAGACCGGCCTGACCCGCGAGCAACTGGTCGAGCGCGACGGCGTCCTGTTCGCCGTCATCAGCCAGAAGGGGCAGTCCACCGCCGCCCTGATCCCCGGCATGGTCGACCAGATCGTCCGCACCTTCCCCTGGCCGAAGTCCATGCGCTGGGGCTCCGGCACGCTGCGCTGGGTGCGCCCGCTGAAGCGGATCGTCACCCTGTTCGACGGCGCGGTCGTGCCGTTCGAGATCGACGGCATCGCCTCGGGTGACACCACCGAAGGGCACCGTTTCCTCGGTTCGGGCAAGCCGTTCACCGTGAAGGACTTCGCCGACTACCGCGCGAAGCTGGAGCGCGAGCACGTCCTGCTGGATGTCGCCGACCGCAAGCTGCGCATCCTCGAGGCCGCGCAGAAGGCCTGCGCCGACAAGGGCCTCGCCCTCGTCGATGACGACGGCCTGCTGGACGAGGTCGCCGGCCTGGCCGAATGGCCGACGCCGATCCTCGGCGACATGGACCCGCAGTTCCTCGACCTGCCGCCCGAGGTGGTCCGGCTGTCGATGAAGGTGCACCAGAAGTATTTCGCCGTGCGGGACCCCGCGAAGCACGGCCTCGCGCCGAACTTCCTCGTCGTCGCCAATGTCGAGGCCTCTGACGGCGGCAAGGCTCTGGCCGCCGGCAACAGCCGCGTCCTCTCCGCCCGCCTGAACGACGCCCGCTTCTTCTGGGACGAGGACCGGAAGGTCGGATTCGGCCCGTGGCTGGAGAAGCTGTCCGGCGTTACCTTCCACGCCAAGCTGGGCACCCTCGCCGAGCGCGTCGACCGCATCGCCGGCCTGGCCCGCGAGATCGCCCCGCTGGTCGGCGCCGATCCGGATCAGGCCGAGAAGGCCGCCCGCCTCGCCAAGGCCGATCTGGCCTCGGGCATGGTCGGTGAGTTCCCGGAGTTGCAGGGCGTCATGGGCGGCTACTACGCCCGCGCTGAGCACGGCGACGCCATCGCCGACGCCATCCGCGACCACTACAAGCCGCAGGGCCCCTCGGACACCGTCCCGACCGCCCCGCTGACGGTCGCCGTCTCTCTGGCCGACAAGCTCGACACCCTCGTCGGCTTCTTCGCCATCGACGAGAAGCCCACGGGCTCGAAGGACCCGTTCGCCCTCCGCCGCGCCGCGCTGGGCGTGATCCGGCTGGTGCTGGAAAACGGGGTGCGAATGTCACTCAGCCATCCGGTTCGCGTTTGGATCGAGCACCGAAACGGCCGAGCCTACGGCGACGATGTCGATACGTCGGCTCAGGTGCTAGATGTTGGCGCCGATCTCGACACCTTCTTCGCCGACCGCCTGACCGTCCTCCTCCGCGATCAGGGGCAGCGTCACGACCTCGTGGCCGCTGTCTTCGCGCTCGGCGACGATGATCTCGTCCGCATCGTACGCCGGGTCGAGGCGCTCGCCGCCTTCCTCGCCACCGACGACGGGGCGAACCTGCTGGCCGGCTACAAGCGCGCGTCCAACATCCTCAAGGCCGAGGAGAAGAAGGGGCCGCTGCCGACCGGCATGGTCGAGACCGGCCTGCCGAACCAGCCCGCCGAGGAAACGACGCTGGCCTTCGCCGCCGCCGCCGCCGCGACCGCCGTCGACGCCGCGCTGGACACCGAGGACTTCGCCGCCGCCATGAAATCGCTCGCCGCCTTGCGCGCCCCGGTCGACGCCTTCTTCGACAAGGTGATGGTCAACTCGGACGTGGCGTCAGAGCGGGATAATCGTCTGAAATTGCTGGGGCAGGTCCGCGCGGTCATGGGCCGGGTGGCGGACTTCGGGCAGATCGCGGGGTAGGCCGAAAGGTCGTCATCCCGGCGAAGGCCGGGGTGACGACGTCAATCTCACGCCCCCAGGATCCAGCCTTCTTCCTGCTCGACCTGCGGGATCAGGGCCTCGTCCGTCCCCTTGGGCGGGCCGAAGGCCTTCGCCAGGTCGCCGGCCTCGTCCATCTTCGCCAGAGCCTCGGCGGTGGCCCGGACCTGGGCCTGATCCTTGAATTCGCCGGCTTCCGGGGTCACCGGGAACATCGACGGCCAAACCTCGACCACGAGGGCCGACAGCGGCTCCACGTCCGCGGCGTCCAGCGCCCGCCAGCCGGTGCCGAACGGCCAGACGGCGCCCGACGGCCCGAGGCTCTCCAGCAGGCGGCGCACGACCGGGATGCCGGTCATCGTCTGCCCGCCCACGGCGCCCGCGCCATGCATCTGCCAGACCGACTTGGGCTGCAGCCTGCCCTTGCGGACCGCCTGCTCGGTGGCCCGGAACTCGGGGATGTCGGCGCCCGCGCCGACCGGCGGCTTGGTCGTCGTCAGCCAGCGCTGCGCCTGCTTCGCCGGCGCGCCCCAGAACGGCCACGCCTCGTCGGTCATCAGCCGGTTCATCTTGGCCGCGACCTGGTAGCGATTGTTCGTGTTGTCGGCCTTGTCGACCACGTTGGAGGCGAGGAATTTCCACATCGCCGACCACGGCGCCCCGTCCAGCTTCAGCCGCGCGGCCGTGCCGACGGGGTAGCCGAAGTTGAAGTCGAACCCGACCAGCAGGCGGTCGCCCCGCTTGCGATGTTCGGAGATCAGCTTGCCCAGCAGGGCCTCGCCCTCGGCCCGCGTCGCGACGTTGTGGGTCTCGGTGTAGAGGCGGAAGCGCACATCGCGCTTGGCCACGCCGATCCAGACCGACTGATCGCCCAGCTTCTTGCCTTCGGCGGCGGTCCAGTCAGCGATGATGTAGGCGTCGAAAAGGCGGGCCACGGGGGCGCTCCAGGGCTACTCGGGAAACAGGAACGGGGCTTCTAGCGCTCCCGCGACGGGGGCGGAACCCCCGCGACCATCGGTCTAGCCCCTGAGCAGGGCTTCCAGATGCGACAGCCAGCGCCGGCCCAGCCGCAGAGCCTCGCCCGGAGAGCCCGTCTGCACAGTCTCCGCCGAGTCCCACAGGGCCAGCTCGAATTCCGGGTGCCGGGCGTCGTTGAACATCAGCCTCAGGACGACCTGCTCGGCGTCAGGAGCGAGGATGTCCAGCGATTTGCGCGCCTCGCCCCGCCGGACGCGGGCCACGACGTGGCCGTCGACGATCACCTCGCCGCCATCGATCTCCTCGAAGGCATAGACCAGACCGGAGCCGCCCCGGTTCCACAGCACGGCGATCTGGGCGCCGTCGAAGTCCAGTCCGGCGGCGCGGCCCTCGGCCGGCGAGATGGCCTCAGCCTCGGCAGGTGCGCCCAGCGACTTGAGCAAGGCGCGCTTCATGCGGCGGACAGGCTCCATCCACCACGCCAGGAGCAAGGCTCCGGTGGTCAGCGCCGCCGCGGCCAGCGCCACCAGCAGGATGACCCGGAGCGCCTCGCCCAAGGATCAGTCCTCCAGTTCGACGACCACGGGGACGTGGTCGGAGGGTTTATCCATGTCCCGCGCGTCGCGGTGCGTCTCCACGCCCCGGAAGCGGTCCGCCGCCTGCGGCGACAGCAGGTGGAAGTCGATGCGGATGCCGTGGTCGCGCTGCCAGGCGCCGGCCTGATAGTCCCAGAAGGTGAACGTCCCCGGTGGCTGCTTGCCCAGTTCGCCGGCCTCGCTAAGGCCGAGGTAGCGCAGGGCGCGGAAGGCCGCGCGGCTCTCGGGCTGGAACAGGGCGTCGTTCAGCCAGGCCTTGGGATCCTTGGCGTCCTCCGGCGTCGGAATGACATTGTAGTCGCCGCAAAGGGTGAAGGCCTCTTCCTGCGCCAGCAAGGTGCGGGCGTGGGCCTCCAGCCGCTCCATCCAGCCCAGCTTGTAGGCGAACTTCGGACTTTCCACCGGATTCCCGTTCGGTAGGTACAGACACCCCACCCGCACCGGGCGCGGACATTCGATCAGCGCCTCGATGTAGCGAGAGTGAACGCCCTCGGCCTCGACACCAGACTGATCCTCGCCCGGCAGGCCGCACACGACTTCGGACATCGGATATTTCGAGAGCAGGGCCACGCCGTTGTAGGTCTTCTGGCCGTGGGTCTCGACATTGTAGCCGAGGCTCTCGAAGGCCTCGCGCGGGAACTTCTCGTCCACGCACTTGATCTCCTGGAAGCCGACGACGTCGGGCTGGGCGGCCTCCAGCCACGCCAGCACCGTGGGCAGGCGGGCGTTGACCGAGTTCACGTTCCAGGTGGCGATACGCATGGGGCGCAAGCTAAGGCGCGTCGGGGGCGTCTGTGAAGCGGCGATCTCGCAAACGAAAACGCCCCGGAGTTTCCTCCGGGGCGTTCAGGGGTCTGACTGTGGGCGGGCCTTAGGGGCGGCCACCCGTCGCCGGAGCCGCGACGGTGGTCAGGGTGCAGCCGCCGCCGATGCGCTGGGCGGTGGCGCAGGGATAGACCTGCTGGACCGCGCCCTGGGTGTTCAGGCGGGTGATGTACCCTTCACCGTCCGTGGCGCATTTGGCCTCGTAGAACTCGCCGTTGGCGTTGGAGCCCATCAGGCGGATCTGGGTCACCTGACAACCCGCAGCTTCGGTCCCGGCCAGCTTCTGCTGGAAGCCGGTGTGGATTTCGGCAGGCGTGGTGAAGCGGCAGGTGCCGCCCTGCTGGGTGACCTTGGTGCAGGGCGTAAGGGTGAAGGTCCCGGCGACCTTTTCCAGCCAGTAGCCGTCAGCGCTGGCGCAACCGACCTCATAGACCATGTTGCCTTCGTTCTTGCCGACGGCCTGGGCCTGGTCGATCGTGCAGGCGGCGCCGGCGTCGCGAGCCCAGCCACTGATGACCTGGGTGCTGTTCTGGTTGGCCGGCAGGTTGCACTGCTGACCGACGTCTGCGGCCGGGTCGGCTTCGCGGGCGATGGCGGCGGTGCCGGCCAACTCGATGCAGTCGAAGGCCTGCGGCGGGGTCGATGCGATCAGGATGTAACCCGCAGCGTTGGCGCAGGCGATCTCGTAAACGTCGGACTCGCCGATCTTGCCCGGATTTGCGGCCTCGGTCGGCTGGCAGGTGACTCCCGCGGCGACGGCCTGCGCGGTGGCGGCGGCCAGGATGGCCGCGGGATCCGGCGCGGCGGCAGGGCGGGCTTCACGGCGGCCTGAAGCGCGGACACGGCTCGGCTGCTCGCGAGTCACCGAAACCGGATTGGTATCGCCGCTGGCCGGGGCGCGCCCGCCGTAGTCTGGCCCGCTGCCCGGTCCGGGAGACTGGGCGAAAGCCGGCGCAGCCAGCGCTGCTGCCAGGGTGACCGCACAGCCCATGGCGGCTGCGAGACGTTGAATACCCATAATTACGTTTCCGCTTACCTCTTGAGGGGGACAGCGTTGTGCCAAGCGGAAGAGCGCGTCAAGGCGCAAGGCGACGGGCAGAGGCGCCTCCGGGGGTTCGGCGATGCCGACGAACTGGACGGAGCCGCATGGTTCGGGGTATCCAACCTTAGTTTCGATTGGAGACGGACTTGGCCGACGGCTCGCCTGCTGATGCGAGGTCAACCGAACGCGGATTGACCTATCCCTTCGCCGGGCCGCCGGCGTCGGGGGAGGGCGTGCAGGTGGCTCCGGACCTGCTCTGGATGCGTCTGGCCATGCCGATGGCGCTGGACCACATCAATGTCTACGCCGTCCGGGACGGCGAGGGCTGGGCGCTGATCGACACCGGGCTGGGCCTTTCCTCAAGCCGGGACGAGTGGGAGGTCCTGCTGGCAGGCCCGCTTGAAGGGCGGACCGTCACGCAGGTGATCTGCACCCATATGCACCCGGACCATATCGGCCTCGCCGGTTGGCTTTGCGAGCGCTTCGATGCGCCGCTGCTGATGACCCGGCTGGAGTATGTGACGGCGCGGATGCTGTTGGCGGATACCGGCCAGCCGGCGCCGGAGAGCGGCGCCCGTTTCTATCGGGCAGCCGGTTGGGATGAAGAGCAGATCGCACGGTATCGACGCGACTTCGGTCAGTTCGGCAAGGCGGTGTCGCCCTTGCCGACGGGATACCGACGAATCCGCGACGGGGACCGGATCGCGATCGGCGGACAGCACTGGCGCGTCGTGGTCGGCGAGGGGCACAGCCCCGAGCATGCCTGCCTCTGGCGTGAGGCTGATGATGTGGTGCTGGGCGGTGACCAGATCCTGCCGCGCATCTCGTCCAATGTGTCGGTCTGGCCGACCGAGCCCGATGCGGACCCGCTGGGCGACTGGCTGGATTCGCTCGAGCGGATGAAGACGATCCTGCCGGAGGGGGCGCTGATCCTGCCGTCGCACGGCGAGCCGTTCCGGGGCGTAGGGACGCGTCTCGATGCCCTGATCCGCGGACACCATGTCTCGCTGAAGCGACTGGAGCGGTCGTTATCGACGCCGAAGCGTGCGGTGGACGTCTTCGGCAGTCTGTTCGCCCGGCCCGTGGGGGACGGCGTGCGCGGCATGGCCACGGGCGAGAGCATCGCTCACCTGAACTATCTGCTCCGTCAGGGGCGGGCGACCCGCACACGCGACGCCGACGGCGTCGACTGGTGGACCGCGACATACAAGACGGAGGAGGCGGCATGACCGACCATATCAAGACCGAACTGGCCGGCGGCGTCCTGACCGTCACCCTGGCGCGGGCGGACAAGAAGAACGCCATCACCCAGGCCATGTACGCGGCGCTGGCGGAAGCCGCCGAGCGGGCGCGGACGGATGACGCCGTCCGTGTGCTGGTCTTCACCGGCGAAGGCGACAGCTTCTCGGCCGGCAACGACATCGCCGACTTCATCGCCATCGGCTCGCAGACCGGAAATCCGTCCGACATGGCGGTCTTCCGCTTCCTCAAGGCCATGGCCGATCTGGACAAGCCGGTGGTCGGCGCCGTGCGGGGACGCGCGGTCGGGATCGGCCTGACCCTGCTGCTTCATTGCGACATGGTCGTGGTGGCCGAGGATGCCCTGCTGTCGGCGCCCTTCATCAACCTCGCGCTGGCGCCCGAGGCGGCCTCATCGCTGCTGCTGCCCAACGTGCTGGGCCACCAACGCGCTTTCGAGATCTTCGCACTGGGCGAGCCGATCGATGGCCGCACGGCCGTCGCCTGGGGCCTCGCCAATCGCGCGGTGGCTGCGGATCAGGTTGACGCGACCGCGCAGGATCTGGCTGGCAGGCTGGCCGCCAGGGCGCCCAATTCGATCCGCAAGACCAAGCGTCTGATGCGCGACGCCGAGGCTATCTGGGCTCTGATGCAGCGCGAGGGCGAAGCCTTCGGCAGCCAGATGAAGAGCCCCGAGGCGATGGAAGCCTTCATGGCCTTCAGCCAGAAGCGCGCGCCTGACTTCTCGAAAGTCGGTTGATTCCCGGCGGCGTGCGCCTTAGGTGCGCGCCGCAATGACCGACGTCGCCGTCCAGACCCTGACCGTCAGGCCCGAAGCCCTCGCCGATATTCCGGCGATCGAGGCCCTGATCCTGCGCGCCTTCGGTCCGGGCCGGTTCGCCAAGACGGCGGAGCGGCTGCGCGAGGGCGGAACCATTGCCGCCGGCTTTGTGGCGCGCGACGGAAACGGCCGCCTGATCGGATCGGTGCGCCTGTGGGCCATCACCGTTGGCGACGAGCGCGCACTGTTTCTGGGGCCGATTGCGGTCGCTGCGGACAGCCGCAAGAGCGGGCTCGGGGCGGATCTGGTCCAGGCCTGTCTCGACCATGCGGCGCAGGCCGGCATGGGGGTGCTTCTGGTCGGGGATCCGCCATACTTCAACCGGTTCGGTTTCGGAGCCGCGCCGGATGCCGTCCTGCCGGGGCCAGTGGACCAGCGCCGGGTGCTGTGGCGAGGTTCGGGCATTCCCTGCGGCGCGGTCGCGATCGCCTGAGCGGGTTTGCACCGGCGGGCGTTGCGCCTAAGTCTGGAACCATGTCCGCTCCCGAAGACAGCAAGACAGGCCTGGCTGCCGTCGCGGAGGCCGCGAAGCCCGAGGGACGCAGCCTGCCGCCCGTCCATCTCTGGCATCCCGAGCACTGCGGCGACATCGACATCGTGATTCGCGCCGACGGCGTGTGGATGCATGAGGGCTCGCCCATCGGCCGACCGGAGCTCGTCCGCCTGTTCTCGACCGTGCTGCGCAAGGACCCGGAGGGCTATTGCCTCGTCACCCCGGCCGAGAAACTGTCCATCCGGGTCGAGGACCTGCCGTTCCGTGCCGTCACGGTCGAGCGCCAGGCACAAACCTGGGCCTTCACGACCGATGTCGGCGACACGGTCGAGGCGGGCGAGGATCATCCCCTGATCGTGGAAACCGACCTCGCAACAGGGGAGCCCGCGCCGCGAATCCACATCCGCGCGGACCTGTGGGCCCGGGTGTCCCGATCGGTCTTCTACGAGCTTGTCGAGGCCGCGGTGGTCGAGCGCGACCACCTGACGGTGCGCTCCAACGGCGTGTCTTTCCCGCTGGGACCCGCCGGAGCGGGCGTCGCATGAGCCTAGCCACCCTGAGGGAGCGGCTCATCGAGCGGTTGGCGCCGCCTGAGGCCTGGACTTCCGAACTCGGCGCGGCGCGGTCGGACTTCGATCTCAATCCCGACGCCCTCCGGCCGGGCGTGACCTTGCGTCCCGCCGCCGTGCTTGTCCCGATCATCGCCCGTCCGGACGGGGCCTCGGTGCTTCTGACCCGTCGTTCGGACAGCCTCGCCAGTCATACCGGCCAGATCGCCTTTCCCGGCGGTCGGCTGGATCCCGGTGAGACCGCTGTCGTCGCGGCCCTGCGTGAGGCGAATGAAGAAGTCGATCTTGATCCCGCACTCGTCGAAGTGCTGGGGCTTGGCGATGCCTATGAGACCGGCACCGGCTTCCTCGTCACCCCGGTCGTGGGTTGGCTGACAGAACCGCCCCGAACGAAGCCATCCCCCGCAGAGGTCGCCGAGGTCTTCGAGGCGCCGTGGAACTTCCTGATGGACCCGGCCAATCACCGCCGGGATTCCTACCAACTTGAGGGACAGCCGACCCGATGGTTCTGGGCCATGCCGTATCGCGAGAGGTACATCTGGGGCGCGACCGCCGGCATCGTGCGGGCGCTGTGCGACCGGCTGTACGGTGGCGAGAGCGATCCGTTGCGCGCTGCAGGCGAGGACGCCGCGTGACCCGTCTGGCCGATCAGGCATGGCTGACCGATCCCGCCACCCGGGCTGTTGTGGAGGCTCTGGAAGCGGCCGGCGGTTCCGACTGCGCGCGATTTGTCGGCGGCTGCGTGCGCAATGCCCTGATGGGGCGACCCATCGACGACATCGACATCGCCACGACGCTGAAGCCCGAGCAGACGGAAAAGGCCATCCGCGCTGCGGGGCTCAAGGCCGTCCCGACAGGCATCGCTCACGGCACGGTGACGGCGGTCGCCGACCGCAAGCCGTTCGAGATCACCACTCTGCGCCGCGACGTGACGACGGATGGTCGCAACGCCACTGTCGCCTTCACCGACGACTGGGCCGAGGACGCCGCGCGCCGCGACTTTCGCCTGAACGCCCTCTACGCCGATGGCGAAGGGCAGGTGTTCGATCCGACCGGGCAGGGGGTGGCCGACGTGGCGGCCGGGCGCATCGTCTTCGTCGGTGATCCGGCCACACGCATCCGCGAGGATTATCTGCGCATCCTGCGCTTCTTCCGCTTCTTCGCCTGGTATGGCCGGGGCGACATGGACGCTGCCGGACTGGAGGCTTGCCGCGAGCTGGCGCCCGGCATGACCCGACTGTCAGCCGAACGGGTCTCGAAGGAGCTGATGAAGCTGCTGGCCGCCGAAGATCCACGACCGGCGGTTCGCGCCATGGCTGAGACTGGCGTGCTGGCGCAGGTTCTGCCCGACGCCGTCGACCTTGCCCTGTTCGGTGCCGTGGTCGATCTGACGGACGATGCGGTCGAGCGGCTTGGGGGCCTGCTCGCCTTGGACGCAGATCTTCTTCGCAGGATCGCCGAAGGCCTGAGATTGCCGAACGCCACGCGGGACCGTTTGACCGACATGGCGCAGGCGGCGGCCGATGTGGATCTCGACCTGACCGACCATGGCCTCCGGGTCGCCGTCTATCGCCACGGACGACGGGCGGTCAGGGAGCTTCTGACCCGCCGAACGGGCGAGGACCCCGCCCGTTCGGTCGACGGTGATCGCCTTCGAGCTCTGGCCGCTGACTGGGATCCACCCGCGATGCCGGTGGGCGGTAAGGATGTCGCCGGCCTCGGGGTGCCGCCGGGCCCGGAGACCGGCCGCATTCTCAAGGCCTTCGAGGCGGGCTGGCTTGCTGACGATTTTCCGACTGCAGGCCACGCCGAACGGCTTGCGGCCCTGATCACTCCGCCGCGAGGGTGAACCCGGTCACGACGGGCAGGTGGTCCGACCCGTTGGCCTGGCCCAGCTCGCGGCTGACCAGAGCCAGATCGCGCGAACGCCAGACCTGATCGATGGTGATGCCGAGAATGGGAGGGAGGGCGGTCGGCCAGGTTCCCTCGATGCCCGGCGCGGGCGCCAGCCCCATGTCGGCCTTGATCTGACGGCCGATGCGAGCGCTCGACACGCTGTTGAAGTCACCGGCGACGATTGTCGGCCCCGTCAACGCGCCCCGTATTTCCGTCAGCGCCATAGTCTGCGAGATCTGCCCCCATTGGTACTGATACGGCCACGGACGGGTGAGGTGGACGCCGATCAGGTTCAGACGGCCCAGCGGGGAGTCCGCGACGGCGCCCACCGAATGCAGGCCGTCCGGAGGATCAGGCAGGGTGCGAAGCGGATATCGCGAGGCGATGACCGAACGCGACGGGCCGCGGCTTACATCCAGCCGCAGAGAGGCGACACGGTGCGGGTAGCCCTCAAGGATCGTGTCCGCTTGCCGCGTCGCTTCCTCGCCCAGTTCGATGAGGATCACCACATCGGCATCCGCCGCCTCGATGGACGACCGGATCGCGGCGACGTCGTCGTTCAGATAGTAGAGGTTGGCCGAGTAGACCCGGACGATCGGCGCATCCTCGCGCGGCCGTCCGTTATCCGGAAACCACTGTGGCCAGACGGCGAACAGCAGCAGCAGGGTCATGCCGGACGAGGCGATCGCCCACCGCCACTGGCGGATGACGAGAAAGGCCACAGTCAGCAGCACCGCGGGCAGAACAGCCGGGCCGGTGAACTGGGCGAGAATGTCCACCCAGCGATGGCCTATCCCGCTCAGGGCCGCCAACGCCAGCGCCAGGGGCGCACAGACGGCCCCGAGCGCCGCCAGATGAAAAGCGACCCTTGCCAGAGTTCGCAGCAGGGAGTGATCCTGGTGAACGCGGGTCGTCATGGCGCGTTTACGGTCTCGCTTTGGAGGGATGCATGGCCAGACGGACCATCAGCGATATCGAGAAAATCTGGTCGAATGTCGAGGGCGTGAAGAAGCTCTCCGACCGCGCGGTCGGCATTGGCCCCTTTGGCATCGGCATGGACGGCCTTCTGACCTGGGTCCCCATCGTGGGCACGGCCTATACGCTCGGCGCTGCGGGCTGGCTGTTGATCCAGGCGCGTCGTGCGAAGGCTTCGCCGGGGACGGTGGTTCAGATGATGGCGTGGCTCGGCCTGGACAGCGCGACCACCGCTGTCGGCGAGGTGCCTTTCCTCGACTTCATACCCAGCGTTGCGGACGTCCTCTTCCCCGGTCACCTGCTGGCGGCCAAGGCGTTGCAGCGGGACATAGAGAGCACTCACTGGGTCGAGGACAGCGAGAGAGCGGCGAAGGCGTCCGGCGCGCACGAAGGCCATGTCCAGACCATGCGCGCCGACCCGAAACTGCGTCGGGTCGTGTATCTGCATGATTAGTATTTTCGGATTGTCAGCGAACCTCGGCGAGCCAGGCCGATGATATAACAGGCATTCCCTGTGACAGTAGCGTCATCGGGTCTCCTGACGAGGAAGCGCCCGCAGTCTGATCCCCGATTTCAACATCGGAGACAGACGAATGAGCGACGAACATTCCGCCCGACTGCAACTGCCCTATCTGGTCGCTGGACAGATGCAGAAGCACGTCACGCTGAACGAGACCCTGACCCGTCTGGACACTCTGGTTCAGACCTGTGTCGTCAGTCGGACCCTCGCGGATCAACCGGATGATCCCGCGGATGGCGATCTCTACATCCTGCCCGGGGCGGCTACAGGTGAGAGCTGGGGCGGCCGGCCTGCCGGCACGCTGGTCCGGTTTGACGCCGGTACATGGACGTCATGTCCGGTCGTCGAAGGCCTGCTGGCTCTGATCCAGGACGAGGCGCAGTTCATCGTCAGGTCCGGCGGCGACTGGATCGGGCTCGGCGAGACCCTGTCGGCCCTCCGCAATCTTCAGGAGCTGGGTGTCGGCGCCGCGGCCGATGCAGACAACCCGTTCACCGCCAGGCTGAACTCGGCGCTCTGGACCGCCCGTGAGACGGGCTCCGACGGCACGGGGGATCTCAGGCTCACCCTCAACAAGGAGAGCGCCGGAGACGTGCTGTCCCTTCTCTTCCAGTCCGGCTGGAGCGGAAGGGCTGAGCTGGGACTGGTCGGGGATGACGATCTTGTCCTGAAGGTCAGCCAGGACGGAGGAGTCTGGCGCGAGGCCCTGCGGGTGGACGGCGAGACCGGACAGGTCCGTTTCGAGCTTGGCGCGGTGCGTAGCGAGACGATCCGGCTGACGGAAGGCGCGTCGTGGGCTCCGCCGCCCTGGGCGAGGATCGTCGAGGCGGTGGTGGTGGGTGCCGGCGGAGGCGGAGGCTCCGGCGGTCATGGGGATTCCGGCGATCGACCCGGCGGAGGCGGCGGGGCCGGTGGTGCAGTCCTTTCTGCCCGCTGGCCGGCGGACCGGGTGTCCGGTGGTCTTACGGTCGTGGTCGGCGTCGGCGGCGCCGGCGGGAGTGCCGGGGAAGGCGCCGCGGGCGGCGACAGTCTGATCCAGCTGGGCGCGACGTCGATGTTGACCGCGCCTGGCGGCCATGGGGGCCGGGCGGGTTCGACGGGAGGCGCAGGCGGCGTTGGGTCGCCGGTGTCCAATGCCGGGGGCGGTTCGAGCATCACAGCGGCGGGGGAAGGCGGCCACAGCCTTGACCGACCGGAGGCTCCGGGCGGCGGAGGCGCCGGCGGGGGCTTGTCGGCGGGTGGCCTGGCGCTGGCTGGCGGACCGGGCGGCGACGGCGGGGCATTGGCTATCCGGGCAAACGCCGGGATCGGCGGCGTCGAGGGCGGTGGCTGGGGCGGCTGGGATGCGCCGATCCCGCATCTTCAATGG
>JBQVQW010000003.1:0-180706 GCA_052441165.1 Caulobacteraceae bacterium
CGTGACCGGCATCGTGCACCTGAAGGAAGGCGTGGAAATGATCATGCCGGGCGACAACGCCGAGCTGACCGTGGAGCTGATCACCCCGATCGCCATGGACCAGGGCCTGCGCTTCGCCATCCGTGAAGGCGGCCGCACCGTCGGCGCCGGCGTCGTCTCGAAGATCATCGAGTAGTCGACGGTCTCGCAGCGCCAACGCTCGCGACGCGGTCGCGCGCTCCTCGAGCGCGATGACCGCAAGAAAACAGACGGCCCCCGGAGTGATCCGGGGGCCGTTTTGTTCTGGGTTGCGGGTTCCGGGGCCCCGGCGGTTTCCCCTGACAGGAGAGGGGCGCGATTAACGTTCGCCGCGGCGCGCGCATGCGCTTGCCTGCAACCCGATTCCGGCCTCTACGTTCGGTCGAGGTTGTTAAGGATCCGGTAACCAATGCGGCGCGCGCTCCATATCGGCCTGTTCATCGGCACACTGATCGGCATGAGCGCCTGCGCGGCCATTCCGGCCAGTGACAGCGGCGTGCGAGGCCCTTACGGCGGCATAGAGGCCGGCCGACGGGGGTAATCCGACAAGGAAACCTTGGCGGAACGGGAGCGTACCCCTATCATGCCGCCCGCGGACGCCGTCTGATGCGCCGCGCCGGTTCATCCTCCCCTAAATGTTAGCCATCGCTATTCTCGTCGTTCTGCTCCTGGTGGTGCTCAACGGCCTATTCGCCATGACCGAATTGGCGGTCGTGTCCTCCCGGAAATCCAAGCTGCAGAGCCGGGCGGAGAAGGGGGATCGTGGCGCGCGCGCAGCCCTGAAGCTGGCCGAGGAACCCACACACTTCCTCTCGGCCGTTCAGGTCGGCATCACCCTGATCGGCATTCTGGCAGGCGCCTACGGTCAGGCCGCCATCGCCGGCGAGCTCAATCACATTCTTGAGCAGGCCTTCCCTGCAATCGCCGCCTGGTCGGAAGCTATCGCAACGGCCATCGTCGTCGTGTTCATTACCTACGTCTCGCTGATCGTCGGCGAACTGGTGCCCAAGCGCATCGCCCTGATCTTCCCCGAAGCCGTCGCCTCCAAGATGGCGGCGCCGATCTCCATGCTGGCGCTGATCCTCAAGCCGTTCGTGGTGCTGCTGACAGCGTCGACCTCCGGCATACTGAAGGTCCTGGGCGTCAAGGATCGCGACGGGTCGGACGTCACCCAGGAAGAGGTGGAGACGATGATCGCCGAGGGTACCTCGGCGGGCCTGATCGAGCCCGAGGAGCAGGTCATGATCGAGGAAATCCTGACGCTGGGCGACCGGCCCATCCGGGTGGCCATGACCCCGCGTCACGAGGTCTTCTGGATCGCGCTTGACGATACCGAGGAGCAGCTGCGCGAAGAGGTCCGCACCTGCCCGTATTCGCGGATCGTCGTGGCGAAGGAGAACGACGTCGATAATCCGCTGGGCGTCGTTCACAAGAAGGATCTGCTGGACAGCCTGCTGGACAACGGCGAGTTCAACGTCGAGCGCCTCGTGCAGACCCCGGCCTTCATTCCGCAGTCGACTTCGGTGCTGAAGGCTCTGGAAATCATGAAGTCGTCCAAGGTGCACATGGCCTTCCTCGTCGACGAGTTCGGCGCGTTCGAAGGCGTGGTGACGGCCACCGACCTGCTGGAAATGATCGCCGGGGATTTCGACGAAAGCCATGACGAGGGCGAGGCGATGATTCGCCAGCGCGAGGACGGCACCTGGCTGGTGGACGGTCAGACGGACCTCGAGGAACTGGCTGACGAACTGGGCGAGGACTTCGGCGATCAGGAGGGGTTCCACACCGTGGCGGGCCTTGTCCTGCATCAGCTGTCGCGCGTTCCGGACGAGGGCGAGGTGCTGCAACTGGGGCGTTTCGAGGTCGAGGTCATCGATATGGACGACCGCCGGATCGACAAGCTGCTGTTCCGCCAGCTGGTCCGCAAGGAGGACGAGGCGGACGCCATAGCGGCTCATAACGACGAACAGGACTGAGAGCCGGCTTAACGGCTTGATATGCCCGGGCCACGCTGGTAATCACCCCGGCTCTGGCGAAGACCACGCGCCGATGGGGTTCATCCCCGCCGGCGCGTTGTGTTTTGTCCTAGGAGTTTAGCTCAGCTGGTAGAGCACCGGTCTCCAAAACCGGGGGTCGTGGGTTCGAGTCCCCCAACTCCTGCCATTTCTCCCCTGTCGCATCGGAATGGGTCTCCCCATCTGATGCGACAGGAATAGATGTTTGAAGAGATCCGCATGGCCAAGGCCAAGACTCCGTCGGGACGTCGTCCCCAGACCGCACAGCCTGCCATCGCCGGCAACGCCGTGGCGGCTGACGCGCCTGTCGCCAAAAAGAAGACCTCGATCCCGCAGTTCATCGCCCAGGTCCAGGCCGAGGCGAAGAAGATCGTGTGGCCGAGCCGCAAGGAGACCTGGATCACCTCGGTGATGGTTTTCATCATGGTGGCGATCGCCAGCGTCTTCTTCTTCGTCGTCGACGCGGGGCTGACCTACATCTCGCAAGCCATCCTCTCGATCGGCGTCCAGTAAGAGCCCGATGACAATGACCGACGCCAAGCCCGCCAATCCGCGCCACAAGTGGTACATCGTCCACGCCTACTCGAACTTCGAGAAGAAGGTCGCCGAGCAACTGCGCGAGCAGGCCAGGCAGCAGGGCCTCGAGGACAATTTCTCGGAAATCCTGGTGCCGACCGAAGAGGTCGTCGAGGTCCGCCGTGGCCGCAAGGTGAATTCGGAGCGTAAATTCTTCCCGGGCTACGTGCTGGTGAAGATGGAAATGACCGACAACGCCTATCACCTGGTCAAGAACACGCCGAAGGTGACCGGCTTCCTGGGCGCCGCGGGCGGCACCAAGCCGCTGCCGGTCTCGGAGCGCGAGGTCCAGCAGATCGTCGGTCAGGTGGAAGAGGGCGTCGAGCGTCCGAAGCCCACCATCCGCTTCGACATCGGCGAGACCGTCAAGGTCATCGACGGTCCGTTCGCCAGCTTCGACGGCCAGGTCGAGAGCGTCGACGAGGACAACGCCCGCCTGCGCGTGGCCGTGTCGATCTTCGGCCGCCCGACCCCGGTGGATCTGGAGTACAATCAGGTGGAGAAGGTCGCGGCGTAAGCCCGGCTCCATCAAGGATTTCGCGGCGGCGGCTCCTTCGGGGCCGCCGTTTGCTTTTCAGGGCGTGCTCGGCTATACGCGCGCCTCGCTCTGGACAGGGCGGCGCAAGCGATTGCGTAAATCCGTGGGAGGCAGCCATGCCAGACCACGGCTCACCGGGCCTGATTGAGTTCAGGTTCATTGTAAGGAGAGACCAATGGCCAAGAAGATTCTCGGCTACATCAAGCTGCAGGTGCCAGCCGGCTCCGCGACCCCGTCGCCGCCGATCGGCCCGGCTCTCGGCCAGCGCGGCGTCAACATCATGGGCTTCTGCAAGGAGTTCAACGCGCGCACCGAGAAGGAAGCCAAGGGCACCCCGCTTCCGACCGTGATCACCGTCTACCAGGACAAGTCGTTCACCTTCGTCACCAAGACGCCGCCGGCGACGTGGTACCTGAAGCAGGCCACCGGCCTGAAGTCGGGCGCCAAGCTCACGGGCCGCGAGACGGTCGGCAAGGTCACCCGCACCCAGCTGCGCGAGATCGCCGAGAAGAAGATGAAAGCTCTGAACGCCAACGACATCGAGGCTGCGGCCAAGATCATCGAAGGCTCGGCCCGCGCGATGGGCCTGAACGTGGTGGAGGGCTAAGACCATGGCCAAGCAAGCCAAGCGCATCAAGGCCTGGACCGGCGACCGCGAGTCGCTGATGCCGTTCGCCGACGCCATCAAGGCCGTCAAGGACAACGCCAAGGCCAAGTTCGACGAGTCGATCGAGATCGCCGTCAACCTGGGCGTCGACCCGCGTCACGCCGACCAGCAGGTCCGTGGCGTCGTCAACCTGCCGTCGGGTACGGGCCGTGACGTCAAGGTCGCCGTCTTCGCCAAGGACGCCAAGGCCGACGAAGCCCGCGCCGCGGGCGCCGAGTACGTCGGCGCCGAGGATCTGTACGAGAAGATCAACGGCGGACTGATGGACTTCGACCGCGTCATCGCGTCGCCGGACATGATGGCCCTCGTCGGCCGTCTGGGTAAGGTTCTGGGCCCGCGCGGCCTGATGCCGAACCCGAAGGTCGGCACGGTGACCCCGAACGTCGCCCAGGCCGTCAAGGACGCCAAGGGCGGCGCCGTGGAGTTCCGCGTCGAGAAGGCCGGTATTGCCCACGGCGGCATCGGCAAGGCCTCCTTCACCCAGGAAGCCCTCGAAGCCAACGTGAAGGCCTATGTGGACGCCCTGAACCGGGCCAAGCCGTCGGGCGCCAAGGGCACCTACATCAAGCGCATCAGCCTGTCGTCGACGATGGGCCCGGGCTTCAAGATCGACCCGGCCTCGCTGGGCGCCTGATCGCACTGCAGTCGAAAGACACGGAAACGGCGGGGAGCGATCCCCGCCGTTTCTGTTTGTGCACGCTCCATCCCCGATTGGCCGTGATTTCGATTGCGTCCTGAGGTTGCGCCGCCGACTATGCCGGTCTGTGCAAGGGGGACGTCATGCGTAAATTGGCCATCATGATCGCCGCGGTCCTGACCTGGACCGGGCCGGCGGCGGCTCAGGATGCGGCGTCTCCCGAGCGGGAAGCCCATCTGGCGCTCGCCGATCACTATCTGGAGCTGACCCAGGGCGGTGATCTGGTGAAGCAGATGCAGAACCAGATCGGCGCCCAGTTCGAGGAGGCCGAGATCCCCGCGGATCAGCGCCAATGGATCTCTGATCAGATGTCGGCCGTACTGGAAGAGGTCATCGACCTGACCCTCGTGGAGCTGCGCGACGACGTCGCCGATTCCTTCACGGTGGCTGAGCTTGAGGCGGCGATCGGTTTCTACGAATCGCCGATCGGCCGCTCGATCGTCATGAAGCAGGTCGATGTGAACATGGAGATCCAGGAGGTCATGCTCCCGCTGATGATCCCCCGCTTCACGTCGGTGATGGAGAAATTCTGCCTGCGCTTCGATTGCGCCGCCATGGGGGCCTCGGCGGCGAAGAGCTGAGAAACCATCCGCATCCGGAACACTTGACGTGCGGCCGACTTCGGGGGACGGAGCCGCCATGTCCAACTCCGTTATACGGACCGAGCGGGCGGAACGGCGACAGGTCGCAGCCTTGCCCTGGCGGTGGGGGAGCGAGGGCGTCGAGATCCTGCTGGTCACCTCGCGAGAGACCCGCCGGTGGGTGACGCCCAAGGGCGGCCGGATGCCGGGGCTCACCGACAGCGAAGCCGCCGCCATCGAGGCGCTTGAGGAGGCGGGGGTCCATGGCGAGGTCGCCGCGGAGCCGATCGGCGTGTTCCGCTATCTCAAGGTGCTGAAGCGCCGCGCGCCGCGCTGGTGCGTGGTCGCGGTCTATCCGCTGGAGGTCTATATCCTGCAGGGTGCGTGGAAGGAGCAGGCCGAGCGCGAGCGGGTCTGGATGTCGCAGGAGCAGGCGGCGGCCTGCGTCGGTGAGCCGGACCTGGCGGAGCTCATTCGCGCCTTCAGGCCCGATGGGCCTCGGCCATGAAGCAGCCACGCCGTGCGGTGTGGATCTGGACAAACTCGACTGCCGGGTCCTTGAGAGAGACCGCCAGCCGTGCGGCGAGCTCCTGCCCCTCGATCACGTCGGCGTCGAGCATCATCGCCGAGGCGTCATAGGCGCGGATGGACAGCAGGCGGCGGGACAGCATCTCCGGAACATCGCCTGGCGCGGGCATCGTCGCGACCGCTTTCTCCCGTACGAAGATGGGCCCCCTCGAGCGATAGGGGCTGGCCGGCGCGTCGAGATGGCGATGGTTGAGGAGGATCAGCGTTTCGCCCGGAGCGGCGTCGACCAGGCTGATCCGGCACGGTGCGCTGTTCGGCTGCCCGACGGTCATGCGGATGGCGCCGATCGCCGCCAGTCCGGCGTCATCCATCGCGAACAGCGGGCGGAACGGTTCGACGGGCAGGGCATGGATGCGGAAGGTCATGCAGTTCTCCTTTGCGGGAGATATGCCGATGCGGCGAAGCGACGTCTGGCGGCTTTCGGCGGTTGCGTCGTCGCGTCCGCATCCCCACAACCAAGGATATGAACGCGCCCTTCAAGAGCCCCGCCGATCCGCTGGACGCCCCCATCTGGGACCTGTCCGACCTGTACGCCTCTCGCGACGACGCGCGGGTTGAGAGCGATCTGGCGCGCGCCCGCGTGCTGGTCGGCGAGCTGAACGGCTTGCAGGGACAACTGATCGCGGCGCGGGCGGAGCCGGCCACACTGGGTCAGCGGCTGGACCGGGCGGTCGAGCTGTACGAGCAGGCCTCGGACATTCTGGGTGCGCTGGGCGCCTATGCCTTCCTCGCAGCCTCGACCAACCGCAATGACGCGGCCGCGCAGGGCTTCGAGGCCACGGTGCGCGAGAAGCTGACGGCCATCGCCACTCCGACCATCTGGGTGACGCTGGAGGTCAATGCGCTGGAGGATGGCGAGATCGATGCGGCCGTCGGCGCGCATCCGGCCGCCGCACGCTGGTCGCCCTGGTTCAGGCGCGTACGAGCGATGAAGCCGCACGAGCTGTCGCAGGAGCTGGAGACCTTCCTCGCCGAGCGCGGGCCGATCAGCGCCCAGTGGCCGCGCCTGTTCGACGAGACGCTGGCGGCGATGAAGGTGAAGGCGGGCAGGGACGAGCTGACCCTGGCCGAGGCCCTGAACCGTCTGTCCGACCCCAAGCCGACGCAGCGCAAGGCGGCGGCCGAGGGATTGAACGCCGCCCTGGGCGAGCGCGCCTCGACGATGGCGCTGGTGCTGAACACGGTCGCCGCCGACAAGGCGCTGGAAGACAAGTGGCGCGGGTTCAAACGTCCGGCCGACAGCCGGCACCTGTCGAACGAAGTGGACGGCGAGTCCGTCGACGCCATGGCCGAGGCCGTGGCGGCGGCGTATCCGGTGCTGTCGCATCGCTACTATGCGCTGAAGGCCAGGGTGCTGGGCAAGCCGGTGCTGGACCAGTGGGATCGCAATGCGCCACTCGTGACGACGGCTCCGCGCGGCTACGACTGGGAAGCGGGCAAGGCACTGGTGCTGGAGAGCCTCGGCGATCTGGGGGGCGACTTCGCCGAGCGGGCGCAGGGCTTCTTCGACAGTCCGTGGATCGATGGCAAGGCGCGGGCGGGCAAGCAGTCGGGCGCCTATGCCCATCCGGTCACCGCCGACCGCCACCCTTATGTCTTCCTGAACTGGATGGGCGAGCGCCGCGATGTGCTGACGCTTGCGCATGAGCTCGGGCACGGGGTTCACCAGACGTTGGCGGCGGGGCAGGGCAGCCTGCTGGCCGATACGCCTCTGACGCTTGCCGAGACAGCCTCGATCTTCGCCGAGGGGCTGACCTTCGACCGCCTTCTGAAGACCGCTCCGGCGGATGAGCAGCGCGGCCTGCTGGCTGGGCGGATCGAGGACGGGCTGAACACCGTCGTGCGCCAGATCGCCTTCCACCGTTTCGAGACGCGCTTCCATGACGAGCGGGTGGCGGGCGAGGTTCCGGTCGAGCGGATCGGCGAGATCTGGCTGGAGGAGATGGGCGGCTCGCTGGGGCCGGCGATCACGCTGAACCCCGGCTACGAGCACTGGTGGAGCTACGTCAGCCACTTCGTGCACTCGCCCTTCTACGTTTATGCCTATGCCTTCGGAGATCTGCTGGTGGCGGCGCTGATGGAGACGCGGGCCAAGGATCCGACGGGCTTCACGCCCTTGTATCGGGAGCTGCTCGCCGGCGGAGGGTCGAAGGGCTATGTCGAGGCTCTGGCTCCGTTCGGTCTGAACCCGCGCGATCCGGCCTTCTGGACCATCGGTACGAAGCGGCTGGAGCGGCTGATCGACCAGTTCGAGGCCATGGTCTGAGTTGACCCTGGAGGCCGGGCGGGCGACCGTCGGCTCATGCGCACCCTGATCCTCGCGGCCATCGCCGCCACCCTCGCCATGCCTGCTGCGGCCCAGGCCCCGCAGGCCGAGCCCTCTGCCGCCGTCCGGGCGATGGCGGCGGGGTACAAGGCCCTGACGGTCTGCAGCGCCCTGAAGACGGCCGAGGCCGCGGGCGGCGCCCGTACGCTGGAAAGCGTCGAGGCCAACGAACTGGTCGGCGTCTATCCCGAGATCGACGGACTGGTGCGGCAGATGCCGGTGGAGATTTTCCCGGCGCGCGTGGCCGTGGCGTGGGACGACGCCATGCCGCCACGTTCAGCCGTCTGGACCTCGGGCGGCGGCTGCCGGATCATGCCGGTGGGCTGGAGCGGCGAGCAGATCGCGCTTCCGTCGCCGCCCCGTCCGGCGGATCGGCCCATTCCTGCGGGAGAAGCGAGTGACGCCACGGCGCTCGAACCGGTCTTCCGGCGAGCGGCGACGGGCAGCTTTGGCGAGGGCGCCAATACGACGGCGCTGCTGGTGCTGAGGAACGGCCGGCTGGTTTCCGAGTGGTACGCGGAAGGCTTCGGCCCGGACACGCCGCAGCGGACCTGGTCGGTCGGCAAGTCGATCGCCGGCACACTGATCGGCGCGGCCGCGCAGCGGGGCGAGGTGGATGTGAATGCGCCGGCCGCGATCGCCGACTGGAGCCGCCAGGGTGACCCGCGCGCAGTGATCACGGTGGATCAGCTGATGCGCATGGCTTCCGGACTGACCAGCGACACGGCGGGCAACCGGACGGACGCGCTGTATTTCGGCGGCGTCGGCGTTGACGAGCAGGCGACGACCTGGCCCCTGATCACCCGGCCGGGCAGCCAGTTCCGGTACGCCAACAACGACACCCTGCTGGCCGTTCTGGCGATCGCGTCGACATTCGCACAGCACCCTCCGGCCGAGCTGTTCCGTCGGCTGGGCATGAACGACACCTGGGCCGAAACGGACTGGCGGGGCAACTTCATGCTGTCGAGCCAGGTCTGGACGACGGCGCGGGATCTGGCGCGGTTCGGGCAGCTGTATCTGGACGACGGCATGGTCGGGGGTGAGCGGATCCTGCCCGAAGGCTGGCGGGACTACGTCTCGGCGCCGACCGGGCCGCAGCCGACCGGCGCGCAGGGCTATGGCGCGACCTTCTGGCTGATGAACCGCTCGGACGGCATTCCGGCCGACACCATCTCGGCCAACGGCAATCGCGGGCAGTACGTCGTCATCGTGCCGAGCCGGAACATCGTGATCGTGCGCCGGGGCGAGGATCCGACGGGCAGGCGGTTCGACCCCGTCGCCTTCACCCGCGACGTGCTGGCCGCGCTGGACTGAGGGCTTGAGCGGGGCGGCGGGGCCGGTATAAGGGCCGACGAACCGCTTCAGATTCCCGGACCCGACCCTCATGGCCGACAACCACGCTCACGACGACTACGTTCGCGGCTCGATGGAAATCAGCGAGCAGGAATCGACGTTCAAGCTGTTCATCTTCCTGGCCAAGTACGGCTCGCTGGCGATCGCCGCCGTGCTGGCCTTCCTGACCATCTGGTTCATGCCGAACGGCAGCTTCTTCGGCGGCTTCATCGTCATGGTCGTGATGATGGTCGGCGGCGTCTTCGCGCTGCGCTCGAAGCCCGCCGCGCACTGACGCCGCGGGGCTCCGGCTCCGGCGTTTTGACGCACCCTCACCGATAGGCCTAACGTCCCTTCGTCGAGACAAGACGGAGGGATTCGCTTGGCTGTCGCTATCGCCGTCACCCGTGAGCGCCGCGAAGGCGAAACGCGCTGCGCCGTTACGCCGGAGACGGTGAAGAAGCTCATCGCGTTGGGCGCGACGGTGACGGTCGAGGCCGGGACCGGTCTGGGCTCCTCAATCCCCGATGGAGAGTATGCCGCCGCCGGCGCGACGGTCGCGCGCGACACCAAGGCGGCGCTGACCGGCGCGGACGTCCTGCTGAAGGTGCGCGGCCCGACGGCGCAGGAAATCAGCGCGCTGAAGCCCGGCGCGGTCGTGGCGGCCATGCTGGACGCCTACCGCGAGAAGGACACGGTGCAGGCCCTGGCCGGCGCCGGAGCGACCGCCTTCGCCATGGAGTTCGTGCCGCGCATCACCCGCGCGCAAGTGATGGACGTGTTGTCCTCCCAGGCCAACCTGGCCGGTTACCGCGCGGTGATCGAGGCGGCGGCCGCCTACGGCAAGGGCTTCCCGATGATGATGACCGCGGCCGGCACCGTCGCCGCCGCCAAGGTGTTCGTCATGGGCGCGGGCGTCGCGGGGCTGCAGGCTATCGCCACGGCGCGGCGGCTGGGGGCGGTAGTGACCGCCACCGACGTGCGCCCGGCGTCCAAGGAACAGGTCGAGAGCCTCGGGGCCAGGTTCGTCGCGGTCGAGGACGAGGAGTTCAAGGCCGCCGAGACGGCCGGCGGCTACGCCAAGGCGATGTCGGACGAGTATCAGGCCAAGCAGGCCGAACTGACCGCCTCGCACATTGTGAAGCAGGACGTCGTCATCACCACGGCCCTGATCCCCGGACGCCCGGCTCCGCGGCTGGTCACGGCCGCCCACGTCGCCTCGATGAAGCCGGGCTCGGTGCTGGTCGATCTGGCCATCGACAACGGCGGCAACGTCGAGGGCGCGAAGGCCGGCGAGATCGTCACCACCGCCAACGGCGTGCAGATCGTCGGCTGGTCCAACATGCCCGGCCGGATCGCGGCGGACGCCTCGGCGCTCTATGCCCGCAACCTCGTGGCCTTCCTTGGCCTGATGGTGAAGGACGGCGCTCTGGGCGT
Source organism: Caulobacteraceae bacterium (assembly GCA_052441165.1). Taxonomy (GTDB): domain Bacteria; phylum Pseudomonadota; class Alphaproteobacteria; order Caulobacterales; family Caulobacteraceae; genus Brevundimonas. Next base: position 10,776 of record JBQVQW010000003.1, read on the forward strand.
TGATCTGGAAGACGAAATCCTCAAGGCGTCGGTGGTGACGCACGGCGGGGCCGTGGTGCACGAAGGGGTGAAGGGATGATCAGACGATTCCTGAAATTCCTCGGCCTGTTCCTGATCATCGCCGCGCCTGCCTGGGGCCTCATCGCGATGTTCGTGGTGATTGCTTCGGGGGACGGCCCCGGCACGGCCGAAGGCCTTGGCGCGATGCTCGACAGACTGTTCCGGAGCGTCATTCCAACGATCGTCGCCGGCGGCGGACTGTGGCTGCTCGCCAGCATTGACGAGCGTCTGGAGCAGAGAGGCTGACATGGAACACGTCGATCCCACCATCTTCCGGCTGGCCATCTTCGTGCTGGCGATCTTCGTCGGCTACTATGTCGTCTGGTCGGTGACGCCGGCGCTGCACACGCCGCTGATGGCGGTGACCAACGCCATCTCGTCGGTGATCATCGTCGGGGGCCTGATCGCCTCGGCGGCCCTGACCAGCGGTGACGGCTGGATTGCGAGGGGCGCAGGCGTCGCGGCGGTCACCCTGGCCAGCGTGAACATCTTCGGCGGTTTCATGGTCACGCGGCGGATGCTCGCGATGTACCGCAAGAAAGAGCGGCCCAATTGACTCTCGGCGTCGAGCAGTTCGCGATCGGCATCTCCTGGGCCGCGTCGGGCGTCGGCCTGGTGCTGTGGCTGTGGAGCTGGTTCGTCGAGAAACACCCGCTGCGTCGTCAGAGGCTGCTCGATTGCGGGCTGGTGCTGATCTCGTCGGCGATCCTGCTTCGCATCGTGACGCAGACAAAGCCGCTGGGCGTGCTGGACTGGGCGATGGCGATCCTCTCGCCGCTGTTTATCGCCGCGGCGCTGTGGCGGCTGTGCCGGACGGCCTGTCCGCCGGCGGACGGGGCCAGGTGAGCGTGGCGATGACGGGATTGATTTCGGGGGAAATGGCGTGAACGCATCCATCGCGGCCCTGGCCTATCTGGTCTCCGGCGTCCTGTTCATCCTCAGTCTGAGGGGGTTGTCGAGCCCCGAGACCAGCCGGCAGGGCAATACCTTCGGCATGATCGGCATGGCGCTGGCGGTCGGCGTGACGCTGCTGACGCTGTGGTCCAGCGGATTGATGGATGCGGTCACAGCCGGACTGATCGCGGGCGGGATCGTGGTCGGCGGCGCGGTCGGGGCGGTGATCGCCGGTCGGGTGCAGATGACCCAGATGCCCCAACTGGTGGCGGCCTTCCACTCGCTGGTCGGTCTGGCCGCCTGTCTGGTCGCCGTAGGCGCCGTCTATGCGCCCGAGAGCTTCGGCATCGCCACGGCGGAAGGCGGGATCAAGACGCTGTCGATCATCGAGCTGAGCCTCGGCGTGGCCATCGGCGCGATCACCTTCACAGGCTCCGTCATCGCCTTCGCCAAGCTGAACGGCAACATGAGCGGCGCGCCGATCCTTCTGCCGATGCGCCACCTGATCAACATCGCCCTGGCGCTGGTGATGGTGCTGCTGATCGGCCTCCTGATCGGTTCGGGCGGCACGGCGACCTGGGCTTTCTGCGGCGTGTTCCTGATCGCGCTGGTGCTGGGCGCGACCCTGATCATCCCGATCGGCGGGGCGGACATGCCGGTCGTGGTGTCCATGCTGAACAGCTATTCCGGCTGGGCCGCGGCGGCGCTGGGCTTCACGCTGGAGAATATCGCCCTGATCATCACCGGCGCGCTGGTCGGCAGCTCGGGCGCGATCCTGAGCTACATCATGTGCAAGGGCATGAACCGCAGCTTCTTCTCGGTCATCCTCGGCGGGTTCGGTGGAGACGCCGCGGCCGCTGCGGGCGGCGGTGCGGTCGAGACGCGACCAGTCAAGCAGGGCTCGGCCGAGGACGCGGCCTTCATCATGAAGAACGCCTCCAAGGTCATCATCGTCCCCGGCTACGGCATGGCGGTGGCGCAGGCCCAACATGCGCTGCGCGAGATGGCGGACAAGCTGAAGGAGGAGGGCGTCGAGGTGAAATACGCCATCCATCCGGTCGCCGGCCGGATGCCCGGGCACATGAACGTGCTGCTGGCCGAGGCCAATGTGCCCTACGATGAGGTGTTCGAGCTGGAGGACATCAACAGCGAGTTCGGCAGCTGCGACGTGGCCTTCGTCATCGGTGCCAATGACGTGACCAATCCGGCTGCAAAGACCGATCCGACCAGCGCCATCTACGGCATGCCCATCCTGGATGTGGAGAAGGCCGGCACCGTGCTGTTCATCAAGCGCGGCATGGCGGCAGGTTATGCGGGTGTGGAGAACGAGCTGTTCTTCCGCGACAACACAATGATGCTGTTCGCCGATGCCAAGAAGATGGTCGAGGGCATCGTCAAGGCGCTCTAGATCGCCCTGAAAGGGTTGCCGGGGCGGCTGCTCGGACGCTGAAGCGGAAAGTCCTCGCAGCCACCCCGACTGAATGACCCGGCAGGAGAACCGGGCCGTTCGCGGACAGACGTCGACGTCGGGTGGAGGGCGACGCCTGCCCGATCTCGATCAGCGCGACGCGCGCGCCGAATCCGTCCGGCCTTCGACCATCAGATGATCCAGCTGGGTGCGGGCGCGACGCATCGCATCCGCGATGCAGGCGCGGCGGTTCATGACCGGATTGGCGTCATGGCCCGGTCGGCAGGCCGCGCGGGCGGCGGTCTGCATCCGGGATTCGAGCTCGGCGCGGTCACCGGCACGGGAGAGGTCCAGGTCGATGTGAGACACACGCACCAGGCGCCCTTCACCAGCGATGGCCGGAACGGCGGTGAGAGCGGCCGCGGCCACGGCGGTGGAGAAGGCGATGTGGATGACAGTCTTGAACGCGGGCATTGCGGGGTCCGATCAGGCGTTCGACCCCAGTGCGCCGAGATCGCTCGGCCTCCGCTGCTGGCGGATAAAGGGTCGATGAGGCGGGAGAAAACGTGTTGCTTACAGGTCGGCATTTTGTTGCCGCCCGCCGCGATCCGGCCCGGGCGATTGCGGGGTTGGGCTCAAAGGGCCGTCGTTTCATCGCAGGAATGCGGCGGCCCGGCGCGGCTTGGGCGAGAAGACCGGGGCGATCGCGAGAACACTGAAGCGGAAAGTTCTCACGATCACCCCGGCGCGGCGGCCCCCGGCAGGAGAACCCGGGACAGCCCGGCGAGAACGACGACGTCGGGTGGAGGGCGTCGTCCCGCCGTTTCAATTCGAGGGGCGCATCTCCGCGCCTGTCCGACCCTTTCCCGGGTCGAGGACCTCAATAGTGTTCGGAGGGCGCGGCTGGTGCGGCATGGGTCGGCGCGGCGGCGAGCAACGACGGAAGGGCCACAAGGGCGCCCTCGACCACGACCGCGCCGGCGATCATCAACACCATATAGCCAACTGACACCCGCAACCGGACCACCGCGTTCCCTCCTGACGGCAGTGAAAACTCTTCACGGGAAGGGCGGCCCTCCCGAGCTGCGGGAACGATGCGTTACGGTTCGGATCAATGTCCTGACGTGGGCGTAAGGTATTTCTGATAGTTTTCTGAGGAAGCGCCGGCGAGGGCTTCGGGCGCTGGTCCCGTGCAGGCTTGCTGGCTAGCGTCTCCCTGTGGTTCGTCTCCGTGTCGTGCAATGAGGTCGGCATCGATGAGGGAGAGATATCTCCTCGCCGAAGGGCTGTGCCTGGATCGGCAGGATGCCCGTGTGCTGGTGGAGGGCGCGCCGGTGCGCCTCGGCGCGCGCGCCTTTGATCTGCTGACCATCCTGATGGAACGCCCGCAGGTGCTTGTCGCGAAGGACGAACTTTTCGCGCGCGTCTGGTCCGGCGTGACGGTGAGCGACGCCGTGCTCACCACCGCCGTCAAGGAGTTGCGGCAGGCGATCGGCGACAACGCGCGGCAACCCCGGTTCATCGAGACCGCGCACGGGCGGGGGTATCGCTTTCTTCCGGCGGTGACGGCGACCGATGCCTTGCCGCAGACTTCCGAGGCATTGGTCAGCGCGGGTCGACGGCCGACCGGTCGGATGATGCCCGCCGCGCTCGTCCTTATCGCCCTTCTTCTGGCCGTGGCGGTGTCGATCTGGCCACGCCTCCTGCCGACGTCCGCGCCAACGGCGCGGTCGATCGTGGTGATGCCGTTCGAGGATCTGTCGCCCGGCGGTGATCAGCGCTGGTTCGCGGACGGGCTGGCGGAGGAGCTGCAGACCACGCTGGCGCGCACGCCGGACCTGCGGACCGTTTCGCGATTGTCGGCGGCGCGGATGATCCGCGCCGGGTCCTCGGAACAGGAAGCGGCCTCCCGACTGGGGGCCGATCAGTTCCTCGAGGGGTCGGTTCGCCGGTTCGGCGACCGTGTCAAGGTGACCGTGAAATTGCTCCGGGCGGAGGACGGCTCGCAGATCTGGGCCAACAGCTATGACCGCAGCGCCACCGATGTGATCGAGATACAGGAGGACATCGCCTTCCAGGTCGCCTCCAGCCTGAGCCCTGCGTCCTCCAGCCGTCAGCTGCGAGCCATGGTGGAGGTCGGCACCCGTTCGTCCGAGGCCTATGAGGCCTATCTGCGGGGGCTGGCGATGGACCAGCGCCAGTTCGAGGACGGCGATCTCGATTTCGCCTCTGCGGCCGCCGACGCCTATGAGCTGGCGCGGGTGCTGGACCCCACCTTCGCCGCTGCGCACTGGAAGGCGGCGGAGACCTGGTTCGGCAACCAGACCCGGCTTGACGCGTCAACGCGGGGCTCGGTCTCGGACGAGGTCCGGCTGGCGCGGCATATCGAGCGACTGGACGCGGCCATCCGCAACGGCCGGGACGACACCGAGCGCCTCAAGTATCGCGCGGCCCGGGCCGCAATGAATCTGGAGTTCGTCGCCGCCCGGAGGCTGATGGAGCAGTATCTGCGGGCGCGTCCCCGCGACATCGACGCCTGGGAGGAGCTGGCCGATCTGTCAGCCTATTCCGGGAACCGGGCGCAGATGCGACGGGCGGCGGAGCGCATCCATACTCTGGCGATGGAGGAGGGCGAGCCCCGGTCGCGGGCCATTACTGTGGCGGTCATGGCGATGGATCTGGATGCGGCGGTCCGCTACGCGCGTGTACAGCTGGCGAGCCGGCCGGACCAGGCGGTGACGCAATACCAGGCGCACAGGGCCTTGATCTGGGCCGGGCAGTTCGATGAGGCGGGGCGGCTTCTGCCGATGATCCGGGCGTCAGGGCTGGCGCCGGCCACGCGACGGCTGGCGGACATGCGACAGGCGTGCGCAGAGGGTCGGCGCGCCGATGCGGTCCGACTGAAGAGTGAGATCGACGCCACCGGAAATCTGAACACTCGTTGGCTGGCGTCAGTGCTGGACGGAGACGCCCGCGGCGCGGTGGCCCTGTTGAGGCCGCTGGATCGGGAGGGCAGCCTGCCCAACCTGATGCAGTACATGATCAATCCCGACTTCGACGCCCGACAGTTCCCCGTTCTGGATGCCCGGCTTCGAGGCAATGGCGTTAGGCCGGCGGCGCCTGTCATGATCCCTCACGCCTGCCCGGCTCGAGCTGCCGGCGGCAGTCTTGCGGCCTGATCCGGTCGGCAGCACTGTGCGGTGACGGGAGAGGAACCATGGCCAGCGAACCGAAGACGAAACCGACGGATGTTCCCGTCGCGGATTTCATCGCGGCAGTCCCGCATGACGGTCGGCGCGAGGATGCAGGGATCGTCGATGCGATACTGACCGACGTCAGCGGCCGGTCGGGGGTGATGTGGGGCCCCTCGATCGTCGGCTATGGCGTCTATCGCGGATCGACGGGTGACTGGCCGGTACTGGGCTTCTCGCCCCGCAAGGCCAACATGGTCCTGTATCTGATGCCCGGCTTCGACAAGGATGATGCGGACCTGCTGGCCCGGTTGGGCAAGCACAGGACCACCGTGGCCTGCCTGTATCTGAACCGCCTGACGGATACGGATCTGGCCGCGCTGAGAGAACTGGCCGAGCGCTCTCTGGCGAGGACGAGGGCGAAGTATCCCGACGCAACCTGAGACGGATCAGGCGGCGATTCTGAAGTCTTCTGCAGGGTCGAACAGCGGCCGGGCTTCATCCCACAGGGCGTCCTCGTCCGCGTAGCGTGCGCTGGCGCGAGCGTCGATGACGTCGATCACCTGTTCCTCCAGACGATCCCAGATAACGGCCAGGTCACCGCAGCCGTCGGCGTCGCAAGGGACGATCAGGTAGCGGTTGGCGGCGACGTGGGCGGCGGGAGCGAAGCGGGCCATCAGGGAACTCCGAAGCGGTGTTTCATTCGATGATGAGAGCTTGAAACAGTGTTGCGTCATTTTTTGTCGTATGATTGTCTGGGCGCATGAGACATTCCAAGGCGGCCGATGTTCTGGAGCTCGCGCGGCGCATGGCGGCCAGCGCCGAGGGCGTCTCGATCGCCGAGATCATGGCCGACTACGACATGCAGCGCAGGACGGCCGAGCGGCTGCGCGACGCGGTGGTGGCCCTGTTCCCGCAAACGGAGGAGGTCTCGGAGTGGCCGGGAAAGCGCTGGCGCATCCGCGGCGGCCTCTCGGCCTTCGAACAGGCGCCGACGACCGAGGAACTGGTTGAGCTGACCAAGGCGGTGCAGTTGTTGCGGGCCCAGGGCGAACCCGTGCGGGCGGCGGCGCTGGAGGGGCTGGAGCGCAAACTGAAGACGGCGATCCGCTCAACGACGTTGAACCGGCTTGCGCCCGATCTGGAAGCGCTGGTCCGGGCCGAGACCATCGCCGTCCAGGCCGGTCCTCGACCGACGGCGGACGAGAGCCAACTGACCCAGATCCGGCAGGCGATTCTGGCGGGCCAGCCGCTGGGCTTCATTTACAGCCGCCCGGGCGCAGAGCCGCGCCGACGCAGCGTCGCGCCATGCGGGGTCATGTTCGGGCGCGCCAACTATCTTGTCGCCGCCGATCGGGAGAGCGGACGCATCCAGACTTTCCGGCTGGACCGGATGAGCGCGGTGAAGGCGGAAGAGGGGACCGCCGCGCCGCCGGCGGACTTCGACCTGCAGGTCTTCGCCAGCCAGTCGTTCGGCATCTATCAGGACGAGATCGAGGACGTGGTCCTGCAGGTCACGCCCGAGGGCGCCGATGAGGCCCGGGCGTGGCGCTGGCATCCGACCCAGACCGTCGAGGACCAGAACGACGGGTCGGTCGTCGTCCGCTTCCGCGCGTCCGGCATGCGGGAACTGGCCTGGCACCTCTTCAGCTGGGGCGATCAGGTGCGGATTATCCAGCCGGCGCGACTGAAGGCCGTGATGGCCGGTGAGCTGGACGCCGCCGCACGCGCCCTCAAAGCGGTCGAAGCCTGACCAAAGCGTAACAAGACGCAGCGCTTATCTCACGGCTAAGCCTGTCTCAGCAGGGAGACCGATCATGCGCAGCCCAATCGTCACCATTCTTGCGTCCGCCGCCATCCTGGCGTGGTGCGCCACGACGGCTCCATCCGCCGGCCGCGATCCGAACGCCCCGGAAGTGACGGTGACGCGCGACGGTGATCTCTGGATCGCAGACTATGTGTTGCCGGCCGATGCGGCGGCGTGGGCGTTTATCCGCTCCGCACTCGCGCGGGAGAGCCGTCAGCCGTGGAGGCCGGGCCAGTGGACGCTCGAGACCCCCGGCGTGGTGATGGAGCGACGCGGGCATCTGGATGTGGTGCGGGCGCTGGACGGCGGACCGGTTCCGCGCCGGCTGAAGTTCCGTCTGTCGCCCAAGGCGGAGGATCTGCAGGCCGACTACGATCCTGCGCTGATGTTCACCGACGGCTCGGTGGCGATGTTCTCCGGTCATTTCGACCTCATGCCGCTGGTATCGGCCGAACAGGCAGATTCCCTGCCGCTGGATATGAAGGACGTCGACCTTCCCAGGTTCAACGCGCGGATCACCTGGCGTGATCGCGCCGGCCCGGTTCTTTTCGGGGGCGAGAGGCGCCGAAACCCCGTCTCGTTGACCGGCACGGACTATGTGCTGTTCGGACGGACGGCTCTGGTCGACAGCCCGCGTCTGGCCACGGTCATCGATCCCGGCCTCCCGGGCTGGATCGGTTCGGAGATTGGCGAGTTCGCACCGAAGGTCGCGGACTACTACGCCCGGAGGCTCGGGCCGGGGCAGACCGACAAGCCGACGATCATGGTCAGCTGGAATGGACCCACGCCGCATCTGCGCAGCATGGGCGGCAGCGTTTTGCCGGGCCTGATCATCATGGCTTTCGAGGGCGATAATGTCGTCGAACCCTCCAATGAGGTGGCCGATCATACGCGGTGGTTTATCGGCCACGAGAGTGCTCATTTCTGGCTGGGGCAGACGGTTCGCTACGAACGGTCGCGCGACTCGTGGATCACCGAGGGCGGCTCGGATCTGATGGCCATGCGCGCGATGTCGGAGATCAGTCCGTCATACGACGTGCGCAGCGCCCTGCAGGAGGAGGTCGACGACTGTATCGATCTGGCCGACGCACCGGTGGCGGAGGCGAACAGCCGGGGCGAACATCGCGCCTACTACGCCTGTGGGGCCGTGTTCGCTCTCGTCGCGGAGGGCTTTCAGAAACGGGTGACGGGGGGCGACTGGTTCGATTTCCTGAAGCCGCTGATCGACGCCAGTCGCGAGGATGGAGTCCTGACGCGTCAGGAGTGGTTTGAGGCGCTGGACCGGCTTTCGGGAGACACGACCGTGCGGGCCGACATGGAGACCCTGCTGGATCGGGGCTCGGGCGACGCGGCGACGCTGGTCGCACGTCTGCTCGACGAGGGCGGAATTGGTTACAGGCTGGAGGATGGAAAGGTTCGCTTGACCTGAAAGCTTGCGACAAGTGCTGGTTATACGCAGACGAAATCCATGCTCGACGGATGAAGGCCGATCGCCGAGCGTCGGATGGCCGGGGCGCTGACTAGGGTGCCGTCGACCCGGATTCGGGCAGGGGAGCCAGTCACATGCATCTGAAACGGCTATGCGGCCTTGTCGCCGGCGGGCTGATCCTCGCCCAGCCTGCGAGCGCGCAGGAGTTCGACCGGACCGGCTGGTTCGCCGATCTGGAGCAGATGCGGGACGCGATGTCCCTCGGCTACGCCAACATGGAATGGGCGGCGTCGGAGCGGCAGAGCCTGAAGACGGCTTGGGATACGGCCTACGCCGCGGTCGGGGCCTCTACGGACGATGCGTCGGCCCGGACCGCCCTGACCCGCTTCGCCTCATCGTTTGCCGACGGGCATGTCTCTGTGCGCTGGCCGGCGGCCGCAGCTCAGAGCGGGGGCGCGGGGCCTGCATCGCCATGCGCCGGACTGGCGCCGGGCGGGGCCAGCGACCGGCAGGGCGCCTTCCCCGGCATGCCGGGCTACGAACCGGTCCCGGGAGATGACTCGGCCATCCTCGCCGCCGGCCTTGTCACCGTCGACGGAAAGCGGTTCGGCGTGCTGCGCATCCCCGCCTTCGGCCAGTTCGCCTTCCCCGAGATCTGCAATGGCATCGCCGCTGCGCGTAGTATCGGGACGGCCTGCGACGAGGCCTGTCTTGAGGATCTCGAGAAGGCGGCTCACGCGGAATTTGTGGCGATCGCGACGCGCCAGCTGCGCGCCTTGGCCGCGGGCGAACCGGACGCCCTGATCATCGATCTGGCCCGCAACGGCGGCGGCGATGACAGCTCGGAGGCTATTGCCCGGATGGTCACTCGTCGACCCCTGCGTTCGGCCCGGATCGGCATGATGCGGACCCCGGCATGGACGGCGAAGCTCGACAGCGACATCGAGGAACTGACGGCCATGCGCCCGAGCCTCGCTGCGGCGGATCGGGCCACTGTGGATGGCCTGATTGCGCAGATGACCGCCGCCCGCGATGAGACCCGAACGCCCTGCGACCGCTCACCTATGTGGCGGGATGAGCCTGTCTCCTGCTCGCAACTTGTCGAGACCGGCCTGTCGGCGACCGGATGGATCAACGGTCATGACGCCGATCAGGTGCGGGGCAAGCCGTGGGAAGCACTGACGTTCTCGCTGGCGTCCTATCCCTATGAAGCCGGCATCTGGGATGGCCCGCTGTACGTCGTCGTCGATCAGGGCAGCGCATCCTCGGCCGAGCAGTTCGCCTCGGTGCTCAGGGACAACGATGCGGCCGTGATTATCGGCGCGCCGTCGTTCGGCGCCGGCTGCGGTCACTGGCTGGGGGGCGAACCGGTGCGCCTGAATAATTCGGGCGGCGAGGTCTCGATGCCGGACTGCGTGCGCTATCGCGCGGACGGCGCAAACGAGGTCGGCGGCATTGTGCCGGATGTGCTGATCCCCCTGCGCAACAACGACACGCGGCAGCAGCGCGCGACGCGCATGCGCGCGGCTCTGGCCAGCCTGACGATCACGAGCCCCTAGGCTCCGATCAGCCGGTTGCGAACGGCCAGGGGCTGACGGATTTGGCCCAGTCGTCGACCGCCGGAGCGCGATCGACAGGCGGCGCGGCGCGTTCGGCGCACGGGTGGCGATGGCACAGGCGGCAGGACGGCCCGATCGGCGTCACCTCCGGTGCGCCGAGATCCAGACCGCGGGCGTGGATCAGACGATGCGCGTGCTTCAGCTCGCAGCCGAGGCCGACCGCGAGATCCTGCCCCTCGCTGAAGCCGTCGTGGCCCTGACGATTGACCGTTCGGGCGAGGGTGAACCAGCGCTGGCCGTCCGGCGTCTCGATGATCTGGGTGACGATGCGGCCCGGGGTGCGGAAGCTCGAATGCAGCCTCCAGCGTGGACAGGCGCCGCCGAAACGCGAGAAGGGGAAGCTGCCCGAGGCGAAGCGCTTGGAGACATTACCGGCCTGATCGACCCGCATCAGGAAGAAGGGCACGCCACGCGCCGTGGGGCGCGACAGGGTGGTCAGGCGGTGGGCGGCCTGCTCGAAGCTGACGCCGAAGCGAGCCTGAAGGCGAGGCAGATCATAGCCATTGGCCTCCGCGGCTGTCTGGAAGGCCGCGTAGGGCATCAGGATGGCGGCGGCGAGGGTGTTGGTCAGGGAGACCTTCAGCAGGCGGCGCGCTGCTTCGTCCGGCGCGCCGGAGTTGGCGATCAGGGCCTCGAGATCGACCGCGTGTTCTGCCTGGGCCAACTGATATGCGACAGCAAAGGATCGGGAAGAGGGGGCCAGGGTCTCGGACAGCAGCAGGCGCTTGCGGTGTGGGTCGTAGCGCCGTGTCCACTCGACCATGACCTCGGCCGGCAGGGTGCGGACGGTCAGGCCGTGGACGGCGAAAAGACGGGCCCGGGCGCGGGTCTCGAACGGTTCGCCCGCACCGTCGGCTTCCAGCGCGGCGGCCAGGGTCTCGCCCAGGGCATCCAGTTCAGGGAAATGATTGCGGCGCGCCTGGACATACTCACGCACCCAGTCGGCAGGACCGTCGTCCGTCTCCGGCCCGGTCTCCGAGCGGGCGCGCTGGTCCGCGAAGGCGCGGTAGAGGCGCAGGAAGGCATCGGCGAGCGTCGGCTGGTCTTCCGCCATCTGCACGATCTCGTGCCGGGGCGCGATGAGGCCATGGAAGACAGGGTCAGCGAGGGCTTCGGCCAGCTCCGCTTCGGACGCCGGGCCGCCGGTCTGGCCCAAGGTACGCAAATCGACGTCGTAGGTCTCGGCCAGTCGCAGCAGAAGCTGGGCTGAGACAGGCCGCTGGTTGCGCTCGATATGGTTGAGATAGCTGGGGGAAACGCCGAGGTCGCCTGCCATGGCCGTTTGCGTCAGGCCCAGCTCGCGCCGGACCCGCTTGAGTCGGCCTCCCAGAAACAGCTTGCGATCGGCGGCGTCCATGTTGGCCAGGTTGTCATAAAATGACTTAACAGCAAGTGTCACGATATGACTCAATGACCCTAAGTTTGCCCTGTCGCATGTGTCATTTATGACTTCCTCGTGTTGTCCTCCGGTCGAACCGCCGCGCCCTTGCCGGCTAGCTTATGGATGACGACGATGACGACCTTCGCCGACCTGGTGCCTTCGCCCAAGGGCCGCTTTGACGGAATCGAACGTCCATACACGCCTGCGGATGTCCTGCGCCTGCGCGGTTCGGTGCCCGTCACCCATACGTTGGCCGAGCGGGGCGCCAACCGTCTCTGGGAGTTGCTGCACTCCGAGCCCTACATCAACGCCCTGGGCGCTGTGACCGGCAACCAGGCCATGCAGATGGTTCGTGCGGGCCTCAAGGCGATCTATCTGTCCGGCTGGCAGGTCGCTGCGGACGCCAACACAGCCGGGGCGATGTATCCGGACCAGTCTCTCTATCCGGCCAACGCCGCGCCTGAACTCTGTCGCCGGATCAACCGCACGCTTCAGCGCGCTGACCAGATCGAGCACGCCGAGGGCGGCGCGAAGCGGGACTGGTTCGCGCCCATCGTCGCTGACGCCGAGGCCGGCTTCGGCGGCCCCCTCAACAGCTTCGAGATCATGAAGGCCTTCATCGAGGCCGGCGCTGCGGGGGTGCATTTCGAGGACCAGCTGGCCTCGGAGAAGAAGTGCGGCCACCTGGGCGGGAAGGTGCTGATCCCCACACAGGCGCATGAGCGCAACCTGATCGCCGCGCGACTGGCCGCCGATGTCATGGGCACGCCGACCATCACCGTCGCTCGCACCGACGCCGAGAGCGCCCAGTTGATCACCAGCGACATCGACGAGCGCGATCGGCCCTTCATCGACCGCGAGAACCGTACGCCGGAGGGCTTCTTCCGCCTGAAGCCGGGGACGGGCCTGGATCACTGCATCGCGCGTGGGCTGTCGTACGCCACCATCGCCGACCTGCTGTGGTGGGAGACCTCGCATCCGGATCTGGACGACGCGAGGAAGTTCGCCGAGGCGATCCAGAAGGAGCACCCCGGCAAGCTGATGGCCTACAACTGCTCGCCGTCGTTCAACTGGGAAGCCAGGCTCGACAAGCAAACCATCGCGAAGTTCCAGAGAGAGCTGGGGGCGATGGGCTACAAGTTCCAATTCGTGACCCTGGCCGGCTTCCACAGTCTGAATAACGGCATGTTCGAACTGGCGTCAGGCTACCGCGACCGCGGCATGGCGGCCTATTCCGAGCTCCAGCAACGTGAGTTCTCCAACGAAGCCATCGGCTACACCGCCACACGCCACCAGCGCGAGGTCGGCACCGGCTACTTCGACCAGGTCGCCACCGTCATCTCCAACGGCCAGTCCTCGACGACGGCCATGAAGGAGTCCACCGAAACCGCCCAGTTTGTCGCGGCCGAATAAGGAGAGAGATCATGCAACCGTTGAACAATCCCGAGGCCATCATCGACTTCTGCCTCGCCCCGCTGAATCTGGACACCGGGACGGAGGCCGAGCGCGAGGTGCGGCGGCGTCTGGAGCACGTGATCAAGACCTTCCGGGCGAAGCTGGCCCAGCCGGTTGCGGTCGACTTCTCGGAGATGCCGCTGCAGGTGATCAACGAGGCGGCGCACGGCCACGAATAGATCGGGCGGCTCGCGTCAGGCTGCCAGGGCAGCTGCCTGACGGGGCAGGGTGTCGATCAGGCCAAGAAGCTCGGCGGCGTCGAACGGTTTGGCGAGGTGGCGATCAGCGCCTGCCGCCTCGGCAGCCGTCACATGCTCGGCCAGGGCATTGGCGGTCAGCATCACGACGGGTGTCCGTGGCAGGCCGAGGGCGGCCTCGTGCAGGCGGATTTCCCTCGTGGCGGTCAGGCCGTCCATGACGGGCATCTGCATGTCCATCAGGATGATGTCGAAGTCCCCGTCACGGGTGGCCTGGAGAGCTTCGGCCCCGTTCTCGACCTGGGTCAGGTCCACGTCGACCTGTAGCAGGATCATCTCGACCACCTTGCGGTTCACCGGATGGTCGTCGGCCAGCAGAACCTTCATCCGGCGGGCTTGGGTCGTCTCGTCGGACGCCGCTTCGGTGATGACCTTGAGGGCTGGAGCCTCGGCGCGGCGAAGCGGCACCGTCAGGATGAAGGCCGACCCGCCGCCAGGTTCGCTTTCGCAGTCCAGGTGCCCCCCCATCATCTCGGCCAGCTGACGCGAGATGGAGAGACCAAGACCCGAGCCGCCGAACTTGCGGGTGATACCGCCGTCTGCCTGTTCAAAGCGGCTGAACAGGCGGGCGCGGGTTTCGCCGTCGAAGCCTATGCCGGTGTCCTCGACCGAGAAGCGCAGGGTTTCCTCGCCCTTGAGCATCGGTCCGGGCGCGACCGTCAGGCAGACAAAGCCTTTGGTTGTGAATTTCACGGCGTTGGAGACGAGGTTTGTGATCACCTGCTTGAGGCGGACCACGTCGCCTTCGATCCAGCTGTCGATTTCCGGAGCGATCTCGACGAAGAACTGCAGGCCTTTCTCGCTGGCCTGGGCCTCGTAAAGTCGCCCGGCTTCGCGGACGGCGCGGCCGAGGTCAAAGGGTTCAGCGTTCAGTTCCAGGCGGCCCGATTCGACCCGTGCCAGGTCGAGTATATCGCTGAGGAGGACCTGCAGCGTCTGCCCCGAGGAGCGGATCAGATCGAGCATCTCGGTCTGGCGGGCAGACAGTTCGGTGCTGCGCAGGGCCTGGGCCACGCCGATCACCCCGTTCAGGGGCGTGCGGATCTCGTGGCTCATATTGGCAAGGAATTCCGACTTGGCGCGGTTGGCGGCCTCGGCCGCATCGCGGGCTTCAGCAAGCGCGTCGGCGTGGTTCTTGAGCTCGGTGATCTCGGTGCAGACCGTCACGATGCCGCCGGCGCGGGTCGCGCGATCCGAGACACGGATCCAGCGATTGCCGGCGAAACGTTGCTCCATCGTGGCCGACAGGCCGTCCCGCATCGCCATCCGCTCGGCGATGAACTCCTGCTCACGGCCGATGGCCTCCGAGTACACCCCGTCGTCCAGGCCGACCTGGAGCAGCTCGCGGAAGGTCATGCCGACCTGCAGATGATTTGCGAGCTCCGGGTTCACCTCGCCGTAGCGACGGTTCCAGAGGACCAGCTTGTCGTCGGCGTCATAGAAGGCCAGTCCGTCCGACATGGCGTCGATGGCGTCGCGGATCTGGTGAGTGGCGCTGGCTTTCGAATACCAGGCCATCGCGACGAGCAGGGCGGCGACGGCGGCCATGCCCAGCACCATGGCGGCGATGACGAGAACCATGACGCCCGGAGACATGGTCCAGCCCAGCGGGGCCGCCGGAGCCGCCGTCAGCGTCATCGCGCTCATGGCCGTGAAATGCAGGATGATCACCGAGAGCGCGCCACCGATACCGGTAAGGGTCATGCGCAAAGGGCTCAGTCCATGCAGCAGACCGGCGCTCAGGGCTGCGACCGCCATGCCTGCAACGATGCCGCCCGCGACATAGCCGGGATGCCAGACGATCAGCCCGGGCATCTCGATGGCCGAGACGCCGAGAAAATGCATCGCGCTGACGCCGGCGATCGCAACAGCGCCGGCCAGGCTCCGTATCAGGGCCCCCGGCCGCGTGAGGGCGAGCAGGCACGCCAGGGCGATGCTGCCGAACGCCATGAAGAAGGAGCTGATCGTCAGCCCGACGCCAAACCGGATCGGTGCGCCGGCGTCATAGCCCAGCATGGCGATGAAATGGGTCGAGAACACCGCAAGGCCGCAGACGAAGGCCGACAGCACGGCCATGCGGAGTTGCCGGGGGCCTGTCAGTCCGCGCGCCCGGCACAGGGCGCGGTAAGCCACGCCGACGCCGAAAATGCAGACCAGACCGGCCGCGAGCGTCCAGCGCCAGTCATGCTGCAGCACGATGCAGGAGATGATGCGTTCCAAGACGCCCCCTTTCAGCGCTGCAGTATCGCTGGAAGGGATGAAGAAAAAGTGCGCGGCGCCGTACAGTTCAGGCGGTGGCGACCTCGACCTCGAAGTCCCGGCCGAGCACCTTGATCGGATTGACCTGTCGATCGCCGCGACGAACCTCGAAATGCAGGTGCGGCCCGGTGGAGCGGCCTGTGTTTCCAACCAAGCCGATCCTTTCGCCTTCAACCAGACGTTCGCCCGAGGCGACGTCGACCCGGCTCAGGTGGCCGTAGAGGGTCGACATGCCGTTGGGGTGCGCCACCTCGATGAAGCGCCCGTAGCCGCCGGCGTCATATCCTGTGCGGAGGACCCGACCTTCGGCGGCGACATAGACACTGGTGCCCGTGGGCGCGGCGATATCGACACCATCGTGATGGCGGGCCGCCGCGCCCGGCAGACGCCGCATGCCGAAAGCCGAGTTGATTGCGTAGCCCCTGACGGGTTCGGCGAATGCGATCAGTCTGGTCACCGGACCGGCCGGTTCGGCGACGGCCGCGACGGGTGGCGCCTCGGGCTTCGCGTATCCATCGGCGGGGGGAATGTCACCCGCCACGCTCAGCGGCGCGGCAGCCATGGCCAGCACGGCGACACCCGCCATGACGGCGGCTTGTCCGGAATGGGTGAGGAACGACCGGGCGGTCGGCAACAGGCGTCGCATGGGCGGCGTCGGCTCCGTCTTCGGCTCGGAAAGAGCGGGAAGGAACGCAGCGATCGTCGCCCTCATGGCGTCCGGTCCGCTTCTGCGCGCTCCGTGATGAGCACGCCTTTCTACGGGACGGTGGGACGACAATGGGGCGGCCCGGGGTGGCAGGTCGTCGCAGGGATGGAACGAAAGAGGGCGCCCGGACATGCCGGACGCCCTCCTTCACCGATTGAACCCGTGGTCAGTTCAGCGGGATCGTGTAGCTGACGCCGCCGACATGGCTGTCCGCCGCATCGCCGAAACGACCGCGGTAGCCAATGCTGAGAACGCCCGTGCCCATCCGCGCCTCTACGCCGGCCTGGGCCAGCATCGATCCGCCGAACGGGTCCTCGACCTCGCGGTAGAGGACTTGGGCCGGGTTGCCGACAATGCCGACGCCGACCGCATCGCTGCTGTCTCCGAACGTGTCGCGATAGCCGCCCTCGACATAGAAGGTGAAGCCGTCTCCGCCGCCCTCGGCGCGCAGGGCGATCTCCCCGGCGGCCGACTGCAGGGTGCGGTCCTGATAGCGATACTCGGCGGCGGAACCGGTCTCCGAGTAGCCGTTCACGTCCGTGGAGACCCAGCTGACGGCAGCGCGGGGCGACAGGGCGATGCCGCCCATGTCGAACCACAGACCGCCCTGCAGGCGAGCGCCGACGCTGCCGCCGTCAGTCTCTCCGGAGTGAACGATCGGAGCCAGCGAGGTCACGCGGCTGATGTCGTCGTACTGGTCGATCGAGCCGCCGACGGCGGCGTTCAGGAACATGTTGCCCGAGCGCATGCCGGCCCACATGTCGAAGCCGTAGGTGCGGACGTCGAAATTCATGGCCCCGGCCTCGACCTCCGCGTTGCGGAACGTGCCCGACAGTCCGAAGCGCATCCCCTCGCTCATCACGTGATCCAGGGCGACACGGCCGCCCCAGCCCTTGGCCTCTGCTGCGGCGACGGAGCCACGCGCGTCCGTCTCGACGCTGTCGGCGAGGACGCCGAAGGTCATGCGGGTGCCCGCTTCCCAGCCGTGGCGGCCGGCCATCGTCTCGGAGGCGAGATCCAGCAGGTCCTCGCGCTGACGGAAGGCGGTTTCGCCCTGCACCGCCGACTGGGCGCCGATGTCACCGTAGTAGAGATAGTCGGCGGCCAGGCGCGCCACGAGGCGGTGACCGGCGGCGGTCGGATGGACGCCGTCCCAGTACAGGTAGGTGTCCGGAGTCGAGCAGACCGTCACGCCGTTGAAGCAGGGCGCGCTGACGTTGGTCAGGCCGAAGCGACCGGGACTGGAGGCCAGCACGTCGCTGGTCTTGTAGAGGTCCATCAGGATGATGTTGGTGCCCGGGCGCGCGGCGGCCGTGGCGGTCAGGCCGCTGAGCAGGGCGCTGTTGAAGGTGGTTCCCGAGAAGTCCGCAAGCGCCGAACCGCTGGCGCCCACCAGAGGATTGTTCGGAGAGAACTGGGGCGTGATGCCGAGGCGCGGCAGGTTCGTCACCAGGATCGTGCCGGCGCCGCCGGCCGCGATGGAGTTGACGATCGTATTGATGTCGGCCGCGGCGGCGTTCGCCACGGCGCCCATCGTGGCCTGGGCCGTCGACGGGGTCGCCGCAGCGATCGGGAAGGCCTGGAAGATGTTGTTGGCGCCGCCCAGCACGCTGACGAGGTCGTTACGCCCGAAGGTGCCGCCCGCGCCGAGATAGGCGGCGAGCTGATTGCGCATTCCCGGCGGGCTGGCGGCGGTGTCGGTCCGGGCTCCGCCGAACGCATAGTTGACGCTGCCCGTCACCGGCGCGCCGGCGGTGAAGCGGCCGGCGTTGAAGCCGAGCAGTTCCGTGAAGACCGGACCGTTAGAGAATCGGCCCTGGAAATAGGGGGGTGACAGCGGCTGGGTCCCGCCCGTCACAGCGTACAGGTTGCCATTGTCGCTCAGGCTGTCGCCGAACACGACGAGACGGTTGTAGCTCTGGGCGCTGGCGGCCCCGGCAGTGGCCCCAAGGGCTGCAACGGCGAGCGCGGTGGCTGCGACTGTGCGCAGGAAACGAGACATTGGCGATCCTCCCTCGGTCGTCAAAGCGCGACCGTTGGGATCACTCTGCGCCCGTTTTGCGTGCGCGCAAGATGCCGTCGGGTAAGGATTCAGTACAGGCTTCGGAAACGAAGCGTCCCCGCAACACTCCTGAGGCCACGAAGGGCGTCGGGATCGTAGCCGCTTTCGACGTCGATGATGACGTAACCGGTTCGCTCGTCGGTCTTGAGGTGCTGCCCGAGGATGTTCAGACCGGCTCCCGCGATGGCCCGGTTGAGATCGGCAAGAACGCCCGGCTGGTTGCGATGGATATGCAGCAGGCGGTGGGCGCCCGAGACCTCGGCCAACTGTACGTTGGGCAGGTTGACGCAGAAGGTTGTGTCGCCGCGATTGAGATAGGCCAGCAGGCGGTCGGCGGCGAACTCCCCGATGGCTTCCTGGGCCTCCTCGGTCGATCCGCCGATGTGGGGCGTGAGGATGACGTTCCGCAAGCCGCGCAGGGGGCTGTCGAAGGGATCAGCGTTGGTCGCCGGCTCGTCGGGAAAGACGTCGAGCGCTGCGCCGCCGATACGGCCCGAGCCGAGCGCATGGGCGAGCGCGCCGATGTCGACGATGTGGCCCCGCGACAGGTTCAGCAGCAGCGCGCCGTCCTTCATTCGCGCCAGCCGCCCGGCATCCATCAGGGCGGTGTTCTCGGCACGCCCATCGACGTGCAGGGTCACGACATCGCTCTCGGTCAACAGGGCGTCCAGCGACGACATCCGGCGTGCGTTGCCGAGGGCCAGTCGCTCGGTGAGGTCGTGGAAGATGACCCGCATCCCCAGCGCCTCGGCCAGGACGGATAGCTGGCTGCCGATCGCGCCGTATCCGACAATGCCCAGCGTCTTCCCCCTCAGCTCACGCGAGCCTATGGCGGACTTGTTCCACTCGCCGCGGTGCATGGCGGCGGACTTGTCGGACACGTCCCGCATCAGGGCGATGGTCAGTCCGACCGCCAGTTCCACGACCGAACGGGTGTTGGAATAGGGAGCGTTGAAGACGGCCACACCGCGGTCGGCAGCGGCGGCGAGGTCGATCTGGTTGGTGCCGATGCAGAAGGCGGCGATAGCCATCAGGCGGTCGGCGGCATCCAGCACCCTGGCGCTGACCTGGGTCTTGGATCGAACTCCCAGAACGTGGACGCCCTTCATACGCTCGATCAGTTCGTCCTCGCCGAGCGCGCCCTTGACCGTCTCGACCGTATAGCTGGCCTCCTCAAGCTTGTGGACGGCTGCGGGGTGCACGTTCTCGAGCAGGAGAATGCGCATGCGGCTGCGCGGATAGGACCAGCGGCCGGCCAGACCCTCGGCATGGAGAAGCTCGTCGATAGAGGCGGCTTCGGCGTCGGCGGCCGCGACCACGGGCGCGCGACGGACGATCTCGGTGAATGCGTAGAAGCGGTCGGCGGCGCCGGCCTGTCTGACCTCGGCATCGGTCCAGCCGTCGCCGACCATGACCACGGGGCCAGTCAGGCCAAGTGCGCGGATCACGTCGGGCTTGCCGCCGGCCTCGGCCAGTGGATTGGCCGGGTCAACGCCGGCCACGTGGCCTTCGGCGTCGTAGAGCAGGTCATTGGCCAGGACCCTATCCGGTCTGATGCCCAGTCTCTCGGCGATCGGGGCGATGATTTCGCGGAAGCCGCCGGACAGGATGACGATACGGTCGGCGTGGTTGCGGAAAAAGGCGAGGTTCCGGCGGACGGACGGCGTGCCTTCGTCGAGGATGCGGTCGGCGAGCGTGCGAACGTGGTCGCGGGTCAGCGGCAAAAGAGCGAGGCGGCGACGCAGGGCCTCGCCGAAGGCGATCTCTCCGGCCATGGCCTGATCCGTCAGGCGGGCGATCTCGTCGCGGACTTCGGTCGCGTCGGGCGATCCGGCCAGGGCGATATCGGCCAGCGCCTCAAGCGTCTCGATACGGACGAGTGTCGAATCGAAGTCGAAAACGTAGGTCGCGTCAGCCATGCGTGGACCTTGGCCCACCTTCGCACTTGCAGCAATCAGGTGATTGTAGGAGTTCGCAAACATGCGCCCGCATCCGCAAATGCAAAAGGCGCCGGCCGCTCAGGAAGCGATCGGCGCCTTTCCAGCACCTGGACACGTCAGGAGCTGATGCGTCAGAACCTGCCGAGACTGCGCAGGCGGCTGTCGGGGCGGCGAGCGTCCAGGGCAGCGGCGCCGACGGCCGCGGCTATGGTCGCCAGGGCGAGCAGGGCTCCGCCTTCCTTCGCGTGGTCGCGGGCGTAGTGGCCGGCGTCACGGGCATATCGCCGAGCCTGCTTGCCATGTTTCTTCAGCGCTTTACGCGACGATTTTCGCGTATCGCGGAACCAGCGGCCCGAGCGGTCGCGAGCGTCGTCAGTGAACTCATGGGCGCGATCGCCCGCTTCTTCCAGGCCATGGCGGGCGGTCTCGACCAGATCGTCGAGGCGGCCGCGCAGGGACCGGGTATCGATCCAGTCTCGCGGGTCCATGCGGCTGCGGATGGCCTGCAGGCGGGTCGGGCCCGTGCGCTGGTTCAGCAGGAGGGTAGCGAGGCCCACGCCGGCCAGAACCGCGATGACTCCGGTGGCGATGCCGGGATGCTTGCGGACTTCGGCGAGAGCGGAAAACTGTCGGACCATGGGGTAGTGAACCTCTTCATCGAGGCCGTCCTCGGTCGGGTCGTACAGCCCGTCCTCGTACGGCTCATAGGCGGAACGACGGTCCCGCATGAGGCTAGGAGCGAACCGGGCGAAAAGTGGTTCCGCGATGCCCGGCAGGGCCGCGTAGAAGCTGGCGATCAGCCGCCCGCCGCCGCCGACGGTGATCTCGCGGATCGGATGGCTGGCGCAGTACAGGATGGTGTCGGCCACGACATGGGTCGCATAGACGGGCTGAGGGTTATGCACCGCCTGACCGGTCAGATTGCGCGCATGTTTGCTGTAGGGACTGTCGACTGCCGATGGCTTGACCAGCGACAGGGTGATCGGCGCCTGCTCGCGGATCAGCTCCATGCGCAGGGCATTGGTGAAGCCCTTTACGGCGTGTTTGGATGCCGAATAGATGCCCTGTACCGGAAGGGGCGCGTCGGAGAGGGTGGAGCCGACATTGATGATGGCTCCTCCGTCGTAGCGCTTGCGCAGATGTTCCGCCGCGACGAGGGAGCCGGTCACGACACCCCAGTAATTGGTCTCGAACAGGCGGCGCTGGTCCTCTAGCGTCGTTTCGCGGATCGGGCCGAAGATCGATACCCCTGCGTTGTTGATCCAGGTATCAAACCCGCCAAACAGGCGCTGGCACTTGTCAGCGGCCTCGGACAGGGCGTCAAAGTCCGCGACGTCGGCGACAGCCCAGGCGACGCGGGCGCCGGTCGCCTGAAGCTCCTCGCACAGGGCCTTGAGGTCATTCTCGCCGCGGGCGATCAGGAATACGCAGGCTCCCCGCCTCGCCGCCCGACGCGCCACCGCCAGGCCGATCCCGGAGGTCGCGCCCGTGATCACGATCGACTGTTTGTTCAGGGGCTTGAGGTTGGCTCTGGTCATGGGAATCCGGGGTGCTTCGCGCCGCCCGTCCACTATCCTCGCCAATCCGGGGACGGGCAAGCCGCGCTGGAGACGTCGGGGCCTTACCAAAGCCGCGGTGGACGCCTATCTAGCGGCGCTTCCATATCATCGTCTTTTCGAGGACCGCCCGTGACCGATCACGCGCCTGCCGCGCCCGCGCCTTCCGACAACCTCGCCGCCGCCTTCCAGATCGAGGGCTGGCCGGTGCGGGGGCGTCTGGTGCGTCTGGGCGAGGCCATCGACAGGATCCTGTCCGCCCACGCCTATCCGGAGCCCGTTGCGGCCCTGCTGGGCGAGGCCTGTGTGCTGGCAGCCATCCTCGGCTCGAGTCTCAAATTCGAGGGGCGTCTGCTCGTACAGGCGCAGGGCGATGGTCCGGTCCGCTACGTCGTGGCCGACTACGGCACAGACGGGACCCTGCGCGGTTACTGCCGGTTCGATCCGGACGAGGTCGCGGCTGCGTCCGAGGGCTTCGCGCGCCCGGGGGCCAGGGCGCTGCTGGGGCAGGGCATGTTCGTCATGACGCTGGACCGTGGCGCGGACTTTGAACGCACCCAGGGCATCACGCCTATCGAGGGCGAGAGCCTTTCGCTGGCGGCCGAGCACTATTTCCAGCAGTCCGAACAGATTCCGACGCGAGTGCATCTGGCTGTGGGCGAGATCGTGACCGAGAGCGGCAGGAGCTGGCGTGCGGGCGGCGCCCTGATCCAGCTGATCGCCGGCGACGAGGCCCGTGGGTCGACAGAGGAAGCCTGGGACCGCAGCCGTGCGCTGTTCCAGACCCTGGCCGACGACGAGTTGCTGGACCCGACCATCTCGCCGGAAACCCTGCTGTTCCGCCTGTTCCACGAGGACGGGGTGCGGCTGGAGGATGCGCGTCCGCTGAAGGCCCGGTGCCGCTGCTCGAAAGACCGGATCGCCGCGGTGCTGGGCTCGTTCGACCCGGCCGAGCGCGCCGACATGGTCGAGGACGACGGCAAGATCCGCGTGACCTGCGAATATTGCGCGACGGTCTACGAACTGGAGCCGGAACAGGTGGTCGCCGCCACTGCGGCCGACTGACTCAGACGCCGGGGCGGATGGGCGGTGAGGCGGTGGATGGCCCCAGAGCGAGGCGGCCATCGTAGGCGCCGTCGTCGTCCGCCTCGAGGATCACGCCGAGGCGGCCTTCATCCTCCACGCCGCGCGAGACGTTCACCCCGCACTCGGACCGGCAGTTCCATTCCTCTCCACCCTGCTGGGATACGCGCAGGGTCAGGATGTCAGCGGAGGGGAGATGGCCGGCAGCCGGGACGCCCACCTCGGGCCAGCGGTCGAACGGCGTCTTGCGGGCGTGCAGGTTGCCGACGATGGCGAGTACCCTGGAGTTCGGCCGTTCGTGAATGGCGTCCGCCAGGGCGTGGCCCATGTCGAGCTCGTACCAGGCCTGGCTGAATCCCTGAGGGCGAGAGCGTGACGGCTGAAAGGCGTGGAAGGCGACATCCCGGCCGGCAATGCGCAGCTCCCGGACGGCGTTCATCATCGCCAGCATGGCCACGCTGCTGCGTCCGTCGTTCATCCTCGGATTCAGGAAGTGGGTGCCTTCCAGCGCGGCGAGGGCGGTCGCCTCATCCGGCGCAGCCAGAAAGGCGTCGAGCCGGGGCTGCATGACGGTGGGAAGTTCCAGCGCCACCGTAACAGGGCCTCGCTCGCTGGCGGCGCAGACCATCTGCGCGAAGGCGGCCGGCGCCTCGGTGGTGCCGTGGCTTTCTCCAATGACGATGTAGGACTTCGGCATGTCCAGCAGGGCTGCGAAGCCCTCCGGCGGGGCGCAGGCGGGCTGTGCGGCCAGAAGACTGGCCGTCGCAAGCAGTTCGAGCATCGTAATCCCCGGTTACAGCGCCGCCCAACCGGCGCGTGTTGGACGCTGGCCGGGCAATATGGCGGCGCTGTGGCCCTGACAGCGTTCAGGCGTCAGTAGGCCAGCGCCACGCCGTCCTTGCGCATCTCCGTGGCCGCGCCGTAGGTCCAGCGGCCGTCGAGGTTCTGCTGCATGACCACGTTCTGATAACCGCCGAAGCCGCCGTCGGGCGGACCAAGCGTCCAGCCCATGGCTTCCAGCTGGCGCTTGCTGGACTCGGGGACACCGGACTCGAGATGCAGGCGGCCGACGCCCTCGGCGGCCTCGCCGGTCGGCTCTGACGAGCCGTAGTGCTGCCAGCGCGGGGCGTCGCCGGCTTCCTGCGGATCGAGTCCGTAGTCGACCATGTTGATGATGATCTGGGCCTGACCCTGCGGCTGCATCCCGCCGCCCATGACGCCGAAGGCCATCCAGGGATTGCCGTCCTTGACTGCGAACCCGGGAATGATGGTGTGGAAGGGGCGCTTGCCCGGGGCATAGACGTTCGGGTGGCCGTCCGTCAGGGCGAACAGCTCGCCGCGATCCTGGAACATGAAGCCGAGCGTCCCGCCGTTCCCGTCGTCCGGCACCAGTCCGGAGCCCATGCCGCGGTAGTTGGACTGGATCCAGCTGACCATCATGCCGTCCTTGTCGGCGACGCTGAAATAGGTGGTGTCGCCCTGGGTCGGCGCATCGCCAGGGAAGGCGCGGTCCATGACGCGGTCCGGGCGGATCAGGCGCGCGCGCTCGGCGGCGTAGGCCTTGGAGTTCAGATACTCGACCGGGGTGCGGCTGAAGCGCTGGTCGGCGAACCACTTGGCCCGGTCCTCGAAGGCCAGCCGCTTGGCCTCGGCCTGATGGTGGATCGAGGCGGCGGACTGGAAGCCCATGCCGCGCAGGTCGAACTGCTCGCAGATGTTCAGGATCTGGTTGGTCGACAGGCCCTGGGTGTTCGGGCCGAGGCCGTAGACGTCGACTCCGCGATAGTCGGTGCGGATCGGCTCGACCCATTCGGTGGCGTGGGCGGCCAGGTCGGCCTTGTTCAGCCACCCCCCGATGCGGCGGAAATAGCCGGCCATGGCGTTGGCGAGAGGGCCTTCATAGAAGGCGTCGCGGCCCTGTTCGGCGATCATCCGATAGGTGCGGCCGAGGTCCGGATTGGCGAACATCTGCCCGACCTTGGGCGTGGCGCCGCCGGGCATGTAGACCCGCTTGCGGTTGTCGTTTTCCTCGATGATCGAGGCCGACCGGTCGAAGCCGGCCATGTTCCGCTCGAGGTAGTAGGCGATGACCTGCGGCACGGGCACGCCCTGTTCGCACAGTTCGGCGACCGGCAGCAGGACCTCGCGCCACGGCAGCTTGCCGTAGCGTTGATGGGCGGCCCACCAGGCGTCGACGGTGCCGGGGACGTTGACCGTGACCGCACCGTACGAGGGCAGGAGCCCGTTGGGGCGGGCTTTCGATCGGGCGGTCTCCAGGGACAGACCGCGCGGGCTGTTGCCCGAGCCGTTGAAGCCGACGACCTTCCGCTCGGCCGGGTCCCACAGCATGCAGAAGGCGTCTCCGCCGATGCCGTTTGCGACAGGCTCCAAGAAGCCCAGCGCCGCGTTGATGGCGATGGCGGCGTCGACGGCCGAGCCGCCGCGCTTGAGGGTCTCGATGCCGATGAGAGTGGCCACCGGATGAGCCGTCGCGGCGGCACCGTTGCCGCCCCAGGCGGTCGAGCGGCCGACGAATTTCGGACCGGTGATGCGATCGCCGATGCCGACGCCGGGGAAACGCTCGGGCGGGCGCCCCTGTGCGGGAGCCGCGGGTTGCGGCGTGGACGGCGGGGTCTGTGCGCCGGCCGCTCCGGCGCCGGCCAGAAGCGCTCCGGCGGGCAGGGTCGACAGGAAGGTACGGCGGCGCATGGGCAGGCTCCCTCTGAATTCAGGGAATGGACCGTAGCGTTTTCGGGCGCGCTGTGAAGGCATCGGCGAACCAGGTGTACGCCATGTCGCCTCTGGCCGGGTGGAAACCGACGTGACAGGCTGGCCTCAGGGGCGCGGAGGAGCGTCAGAGGAAAATGCTCATGGCATCTGCCATCACCGTCGTCGGCCTGCCGATCGCGCTCGGGATCATCATGTTCGGGCTGGGCCTGAGCCTCACGCCCGGCGACTTCGCCCGTATCGGACGGCGGCCCAGGGCGGTCGCGGTGGCGCTGGCCTGCCAGTTGGTCCTTCTGCCGCTGGTCTGTTTCGGTCTGGTGCTGGCGTTCGACCTGCCGCCGGTGCTGGCGGTCGGCATGATGCTGCTGGCCGCCTCGCCCGGCGGGACGACGGCGAATCTGTACAGCCACCTGTTCCGGGGCGATGTCGCCCTGAACATCAGCCTGACGGCGATCAACTCGGTCATCGCGGTGATCACCCTGCCGATCGTCACCAATCTGGCGCTGGGTTATTTCAATCCCGGCGAGGGGCAGGTCGGCCTGCAACTGGCCAAAACAATCGAGGTCTTCCTGATCGTCCTGGTTCCGGTAGGACTGGGGATGCTGGTGCGGGGGCTGAAGCCCTCCTTCGCCTCGGCGATGGACAAGCCGGTGCGCATCGCCTCCGTGGTGATCCTGACGCTGGTCATCATCGGCGCGGTGTCGGCCCAGCTCGACGTCCTGATGGCGAATCTGGGCGCCTTGGCCGGAGTGGTCGTGACGTTCTGCGTTTTGAGCCTCGCCATCGGCTTCATCGTCCCGCGCCTGCTGAAGATCGACCGGCCGCAATCGATCGCCAGCGCCTTCGAGGTCGGCCTGCACAACGCGACCCTTGCGATCGTCATCGCCCGCTCTGTCCTGCAGAACGCGGACATGTCCCTGCCGGCGGCGGTCTATGGCGTGCTGATGTTCCCGCTGGCGGCGGCGTTCGGCATGCTGATCACGCGAGGCGCGCCGAAGACTCCGCACTGATCATCGCAAGGCTTTGATGATCAGAGCGCGGGCGTTGTCCATGACGCCCGGCCCATGCAGGACGTCGCCGTGCGAGGGAACGATCACGGCAGGCGGAAAGCGCGTCAGTCCGGCGAGAAGCTGGGACAGCATCCGCTTCCTGTCGTGGGCAGTCATCATCAGGGCGAGGTTGAACACCCTGAAGCCGGGACCGCTTCCCGTAAGACGGAATAGCCAGCGTATCGGCAGGGGGCCGGCGAGACGAGGCATGTTGGTCAGGAGGTCAGAGGCGAACCAGACCGCGCCCTGACGCCTGCGGACGACTGTCCAGGTCTCGCCAATCCGCGAGGCCGGCATCTCCGTGACGATCATGGTGTCGCCCAGCAGGGGCATCAGCGCGCCCAGAGGTTCGAACCGCGGCGCGTTCGATGTTTGCTTCCGGATGCGGTGCGCGGCGTCCGCAGAAGCGAACGCGCGGGCGTGAGGGAAGCGGGCCTTCCATTGCGACAGCCCTTTCCAGTGCATGCCGTTGTTGGCGAGAAGGGCGCCCACCCGTCCATAGCGACCGAGCTCGCGGATGGCGTCCTCGGGCATATGGCAGCC
This sequence comes from Caulobacteraceae bacterium, assembly GCA_052441165.1. Classification (GTDB taxonomy): domain Bacteria; phylum Pseudomonadota; class Alphaproteobacteria; order Caulobacterales; family Caulobacteraceae; genus Brevundimonas. Next base: position 38,202 of record JBQVQW010000003.1, read on the forward strand.
CGGGCTGATGACCAGCAGCTGGCCGTCGGCCATTCGCGCGACGAAACAGTTGGCCGTCGCCTCACCCTCGAACCGGTAGGGGTGGACCAGAATGCAGGCCTCTTCGTCGACCACCTGCCAGCCGCCAGATGTCGTGCGCATGGAGAGCGTCCCGGTACGCGGACAACGCGCCGCCGGAACACTGTGATCAGCGTCGCGCACGGCTGTTCGTTCGACGGCGGCGGTCAGGCGCGTCGGTTGGTGGTCGGTCGCTGCAGAAGAGGCGTTGGTCGCCCCCCCAGGCTCAGCCGCCCAGATCGAGCGAATAGCCGGCCGAGCGGACGGTGCGGATCGGGTTGACCGTGCCGTCGACGTTCAGGGCCTTGCGCAGGCGACCGACGTGGACGTCCACGGTGCGGGCCTCGACATAGACGTCCGAGCCCCAAACGGCGTCCAGCAGCTGTTCGCGGCTGAAGACGCGGCCGGGGTGCTGCATGAAGTGATCCAGCAGGCGGAACTCGGTCGGCCCCAGATGGATCTCGTTGCCGGCGCGGCGGACGCGATGGGCGACACGGTCGATGACGATGTCGCCGTGGCTGATGCGGTCGTCGGCCAGACCCGGACGAATGCGGCGCAGGACCGCGCGGATCCGGGCCGTCAGCTCGGTCATCGAGAACGGCTTGGTCAGATAGTCGTCCGCGCCGGTGTCGAGGCCGCGCACGCGATCGGTTTCCTCGCCGCGCGCCGTCAGCATGATGATCGGCAGGTTGCGGGTCTCGGGACGGCCCCGGATGCGACGACAGACCTCGATCCCGGACAGCTTGGGCAGCATCCAGTCCAGCAGGACGAGGTCGGGAAGACGCTCGTCGATCTGGATCATGCCTTCCTCGCCATCGGAGGCCACGACGACCTTGTAGCCCTCCTTCTCGAGGTTGTAGGACAGCAGCGTCGCCAGCGCGTCCTCGTCTTCCATCACCAGAACATAGGGCTGCACGTCAGGGCTCTCCGGTCAGGCTCAGGCCGAGGGGACGTCGGTTTCGGACTCCGGGTTCCAGCGCGGGCGTTCGCCCGTGAACTCGGTGCCGGTGATCTCGTAGTGGATGGTCTCGGCGATGTTGGTCGCGTGGTCGCCGATGCGTTCGAGGTTCTTGGCCATGAACAGCAGATGGGTGCAGGCGCTGATCGTGCGCGGGTCGCCCATCATGTAGGTCAGCAGCTCGCGGAACAGGGCGTTGTAGTGCTCGTCCACCTCGTCGTCCGTGTTCCACACGGCGATGGCGCGATCGACTTCCCCGACGGCATAGGCGTCCAGCACGTCGCGCAGGCGCATCGACACCAGCCGGCCCATCCGCTCGATCGAGCGGGTCAGCGGCTGCATCGGCTCGCCCTCGGCGAGGATCAGCGCCCGCTTGGCGATATTCTTGGCGAGGTCTCCGGTCCGCTCCAGATCCACCGCCAGCTTCATGGCGGCGAGGGTACGCCGCAGGTCGGAGGCGACCGGCTGGCGCAGTGCGATCAGACGGATGGCTTTCTTCTCGATTTCGCGATGCATGCCGTCGAGACGGCCGTCACGCTCCACGACAGCCTTCGCGAGGGCCACGTCACGACGGGCGACGGATTCCACGGCGTCAGCGACCTGTGCCTCGGCCAGACCGCCCATGCGGGCGACCTCGGCGGTCAGCTGATTCAGCTCGTCCCCGTAGGCCTTGACGGTGTGCTGGTTCATCAGCCGAAGCGCCCCGTGATGTAGTCGAGGGTGCGCCGCTCGCGGGGATTCGTGAAGATTTCCTCGGTGTCGCCGGTCTCGACAAGGCGGCCGAGATGGAAGAAGGCGGTGCGTTGCGACACGCGGGCGGCCTGGGCCATCGAGTGGGTGACGATGACGATGCAGTACCGTTCGCGCAGCTCGTCGATCAGTTCCTCGATCTTGGCCGTGGCGATCGGATCCAGGGCCGAGCAGGGCTCGTCCATCAGGATGACTTCGGGCTCGACCGCAATGGCGCGGGCGATGACCAGACGCTGCTGCTGGCCGCCCGACAGGCCGGTGCCCGGCGAGTGCAGGCGATCGGCGACCTCGTCCCACAGGCCGGCGCGCTTCAGGGAGACCTCGACCACGTGATCCAGCTCGCCCTTGGTGGCCGCCAGGCCGTGGATGCGCGGGCCGTAGGCGACGTTCTCGTAGATCGACTTCGGGAAGGGGTTGGGTTTCTGGAACACCATCCCGACGCGGGCGCGCAGCAGCACGGGATCCACCGACTTCGCGTTGATGTCCTCACCGTCCATGTCGATCCGGCCGGTGACCTTCGCGTGCGGGATGGTGTCGTTCATGCGGTTCATGGTCCGCAGGAAGGTCGACTTGCCGCAACCCGACGGGCCGATCAGCGCGGTGACGGTCTTGTCCGGAATGTCCAGGGAGACGTCGTACAGCGCCTGTTTCTCGCCGTAGAAGACCGAGACGTCGCGCGCCGCGATCTTGGTCGGGCCGACGGGGGCGGAGCCATGCGTTACCGTCGGGGCGACGATGGCCGGACGGTCTGGTGCGTTTCCGCCCTGGTCGGTGTCCGGTGCGCGAAGGAATTTGAACTTCATTATCTTACCACCGGCGTTCGAAGCGCCGGCGCAGCAGGATGGCGGCGGCGTTCATGACGATCATGAAGGCGAGCAGGACCAGGATCGCGGCGGCGGTCCGCTCGTGGAAGGCGCGTTCCGAAGCGTTCTCCCAGATATAGACAAGCGAGGGCAGCGCGCCGGCCGGCTCAACGAGACTGTGCGGCAGGCCAGGCACGAAGCTGACCATGCCGATCAGCAGGAGCGGCGCCGTCTCGCCCAGGGCGTGGGCCATCGAGATGATGGCGCCGGTCATTACCCCGGGCATCGCCAGCGGCAGGGTGTGCTGGAAGACGGTCTGGGTTTTTGAGGCCCCCATGGCGAGGGCGGCCTCGCGGATCGACGGCGGGACGGCCTTCAGCGACGAACGCGTGGCGATGATGATGGTCGGCAGGGCCATCAGGGCCAGAACCAGACCGCCGACCAGCGGGCTGGCGCGCGGCAGGTGCATCCAGTTGATGAACAGGGCCAGACCCAGCAGGCCGTAGATGATCGACGGCACTGCCGCGAGGTTGTTGATGTTGACCTCGATGATGTCCGTGATCCGGTTCTTCGGAGCGAACTCCTCAAGGTACAGGGCCGCCCCGACGCCGAGCGGAATGGCGATCAGCGCCGTGACCAGCAGCATCATGGCCGAACCGATGACAGCGCCCAGCACCCCGGCCAGCTCCGGCTCGGTTGAGTCGCCGCGCTGGAACAGACCGGCATTGAAGTGTGCCGAGACCTGACCCGCGGTCTTCATCTCGTCCAACCAGTTCAACTGCTCGTCGGTCAGACGTCGCTGATCTGCGGGCGTGTCGCGCTTGATCTTGCCCTTGAAGTAGAGGTCGGCGTCGTCCGAAACCGGGGCGGCGATGGTGACCGTCTGGCCGATCAGCGACGGCTGGCGCTGGATCCGCTCGGCGGCGACGAACTTCAGTTCCGAGGAGAACAGGCGACGCATCGCGTCAGCCTTCGTACCCTCGGCGTCATCCACGATGTTCATCCGGCGCAGCTGCTGTTCGGCGACCAGCTGCTCGAAGTTGGTGCCCTGCGGGTAGGCGGCGTTCACACGGGCCGGGTCCATATAGACCGGCACGGTCACGGTGTTTGCATAGAAGGCCGTGTGGCCCTGATCGATGATCCGGCCGAGCAGCAGAAGCAGGAAGCCGACCGCGACGCCGATGGCCAGCAGGCCGTACAGGCGGAAGCGGGTCTCGCGCGCATAGCGACGCTTCAGGCCGGCGCGCAGGCGATCCACGCGGACGGCGTCGGCGACGGGGGTGTCGTGGGCCGTATCAGTCATACTGCTGCCGATAGGTCTGGACGATGCGCTGGGCGACGATGTTCAGCAGCAGGGTGACCAGGAACAAGGTCAGGCCCAGGCCAAAAGCCGAGAGCGTCTTGGGGCTGTTGAACTCCTGGTCGCCGGTCAGCAGCGTCACGATCTGCACGGTCACCGTGGTGACGGTCTCGAGCGGGTTCAGGGTCAGGCGGGCGGCGAGGCCGGCGGCCATGGTCACGATCATGGTCTCGCCGATCGCGCGCGAGACGGCCAGCAGCATGGCGCCGGACACGCCGGGCAAGGCTGCGGGCAGCAGCACGCGGGTCACGGTCTCTGACTTCGTCGCGCCCATGGCATACGAGCCATCACGCAGCGACTGGGGCACGGCGTTGATGATGTCGTCCGAAAGCGAGCTGACGAAGGGGATCAGCATGATGCCCATGACGCCGCCGGCGACCAGCGCCATCTGGTTCTGGACCAGCATCAGATACTGGCCGAGGCCATCGAGGGGACCTCCGACAAACCAGCTGCCGATGGTGTTGAAGAAGACCCGCATCGCCGGTCCGACGGTCAGCGCGGCGAAGAAGCCGTAAACGACGGTCGGGACGCCGGCGAGAATTTCGAGCACCGGCTTGACCGTCGCCCGGAAGGTCGGGCCGGCGTACTCCGACAGATAAATCGCGGAGAACAGGCCGATCGGCGCCGCCACGGTCATGGCGATGATCATGATGAGGAAGGTGCCGGCGAACAGCGGCAAGGCTCCGAAGGCGCCGGACGAGCCGACCTGGTCGGCCCGGATCGCGGTCTGCGGGCTCCACTGCGTGCCGAACAGGAACTCGGTGATCGGCACGGAGCTGAAGAAGCGGGTCGAGTCGTAAACCAGCGAGGCGATGATGCCGACGGTGGTCAGGACGGCGACCGCCGAGCAGAAGAACAGCACGCCGACGATCCAGCCCTCGACCCGGTTGCGGGCGCGCAGGCCGGGGCGGATCTGGCTGAAGACGAAGAGGGCGCCCAGCAGACCGGCCAGCGCAGAGCCGACAATACCTGCGAGGGACAACATGAAATCGATGCTGGCGGCGCGGCGACCTTCGGCGGGCAGCAACTCGGCATAGGGCGCGGCCCAGATCTGCACGGCCGGGCGTCCGGAGCCGACGGCCTCGGCGTCCGAATAGAAGGCCTGTCGACGGAAGGGTTCCAGCTGCTGCACGACTTCCGGCGCGCCCGACGCCATCAGCTGGTGCTGGACCGGACCGGAGAAGATTGAGGCCGCGACAAGAACCACGAGGGCCGGAACGGCCGTCCAGATCAGTGCGTAGGCCCCATGCTGGTTCGGACGCGAATGCGCGCGCTCACCGGCGGACCGGCGGCGCGCCAGCGCGCGCGCGGCGAACCATGCGCCTGCGGCGGCCACAAGCAGGATCGGCAGGAAAAGCCAGGTCATCGCGATCCGGGAAGGAGGGCGGGAAGGAATCGGGGCGGGATCCGGTCACCCGGTTCGCCCCCGGCGCGGAAACTGCCCGGGAATGGTCAGCGGATTAAGACGGCAGCATGACAGTTCTGTTACGGCGTCGGGAGCGTCGTCGTGGTCCTGTCATCGCTCCGACGCGATCGCTCGGGGCACAGGGGGAAGTATGCGGTGAATGTCGCGCCCTGTCCCGGGGCGCTCTCCACCGTCAGACCGCCGCGGTGCCGGTTCACGATGTGCTTGACGATCGCGAGGCCGAGGCCCGTGCCGGACCGTTCTCCGCTCTTCTGGCCTTCCACGCGGTAGAAGCGCTCGGTCAGCCTCGGCAGATGTTCGCGCGCCATGCCCGGCCCATGGTCCCGGACGACAAGTGCGGCGTAGCGCTGACCCGGCTCCCGGTCCGGCGTGACCAGTGGCAGTCGCGTGATCCCGCCTTCCCGCGCGCCTCCGGACCACGGCGCCGAAGCTGCATCCACCGGCACCTCGGGGCGAATGGCGATCTCGACGGTCTCGCCGGACGGGGAGTATTTGATGGCGTTGTCGACGAGGTTCTGGATGACCTGGATGATCTCGTCCCTGTCGCCGTTGATCGGGGTCGAGAGGTCGCGCCCGTCCAGCCGCAGCTTTACCTGCCGCTCGGCGCTGAGGATGCTGACTGCATCCATGACATCCACGGTCGCACGGGCGAGGTCGACCCGACCGGCCGGCGGGATGTGCTCGTTCAGCTCGATCCGGCTCAGGGACAGCAGATCGGCGACCAGACGGCTCATCCGATCCGCCTGGATGGACATGATGTCGAGGAACCTGTCCCGGGCCTTCTCGTCGTCGCGGGCGTGCCCCTTCAGCGTTTCAATGAAACCGGCCAGGGAGGCCAGGGGCGTTTTCAGTTCGTGGCTGGCGTTGGCGAGGAAATCGACACGCATCAGTTCCATCCGCCTGACGTCGGTTTCGTCGCGGAGCACCAGCAAGGCCAGCGCACGATCGGGCTGCGACGACGGCAGGGGACGGGTCAGTGCGCGCCAGTGGCGGGTCTGGGCTCCGACGCCGGAATAGTCCGTGGTGCGGGCGATGCCGCCGAACAGCGCCTCGTCGAGCGCCTCCAGCACGCCCGGCTCCCTGAGTGCGGAGACCAGAAGGGCGCCCTCGCGCTGGATGCGGAAAAGATCGCGGGCCGCGGCGTTGGCCAGCACGATCCGGCGCCCTGCGATATCATCGGCCTCACCGCCCGAAACCACGATCACAGGATCAACAAGAGCCTCGAACGCGCTGTCCAGCAGGGCGTGATCGATCGCTTCCGCCGGTTCGCCTGCGGCAGGAGCCAGGATCGAGGTCGGGCGTTGGGCCGGCCTGCGACGGTTGACGGCCCAGGTGGCGACCGAAACGAGAACGGCCGTGCCGAGGAGGGCCGGGGCCAGATCCTGGTGAAGCACTGAAAGCGTGGTCAGGGCGGCGACCGACACGCCCGCACTGGCGCCCGCCGTCCAGAGGCGCGACGCGGCGGGAGGGGCGACGGGAGAAGGGGACAGATCGAGGGGCATGCACGCGTCCGGCGAGTTTCGACTCGTCTCTTTCATGACAATGGCACGGAATTCATGACAATCGATCCCGACGGCGCGCCTGGCGGGTTGTCAAACACCCTTTACATCCCTACCGTTGGATCACTCAGGTACGGGGAGGGCACATGACAGCGGCTTTGATGCTGGAGGGCGTGAGCAAGCGATACGGCGAGTTCCAGGCCGTGCGCGATCTCAGCTTTCAGGTTCAGAAGGGCACGATCTGCGGCTTTCTCGGACCGAACGGGGCAGGGAAAACATCGACCATTCGGATGATCCTCGGGCTCCAGCCGGCGACGTCGGGACGGATCGAGATCCTCGGCGCCGACGACGGACGCAAGGTTCGCGACCGGATCGGTTTCCTTCCGGAGGAACGCGGTCTCTACAAGAAGATGACGCCTGTTGATGCGATCGCCTTCTTCGGCGCCCTCAAGGGGCTGCCGCTGCAGGAGGGGCGCAAGCGGGCGAAGGACATGCTGGAGGCCCAGGGGCTCGGCGCATCCAGTCGAAAGAAGATGAAGGAGCTGTCCAAGGGGATGGCCCAGAAGGTCCAGTTGATCGCCTCTGTCGTGCATCAGCCCGAGTTTGTGATTCTGGACGAACCGTTCTCCGGCCTCGACCCTGTGAACCAGCAGGGGCTGGAGCGGATGATCCGCGGCCTGGCGGCGGACGGGGCCACGGTCCTGTTCTCGACCCACGTCATGCAGCATGCCGAGCGTCTGTGCGATCGGGTGGTGCTGCTGGCGCGGGGTCAGAAAGCCTTCGAGGGAACCGTGGAGGAGGCGCGTTCGACCTCGCGCCGCTTCCTTGAGCTTGAAGGCGCGATCTCACCCGAACAGGTCGCCGGACTGCCCGGTGTCAGCGGGGTGGAAATCGTCTCCGACCATGGCGACGGCGTGCGCGTGCTGAAGGCGGCGATGGGGCAGGGCGGTCGAGGCCAGGACGCCCTGAAGGCCGCTTTCCTCGGCGGTCTGGACGTGCGCCGCTTCGATCTGCGCGAACCCAGCCTGCACGACGCCTTTATCGACCTGACGGGCGTACGTCCCGACGTGGACCAGTCTGTGAAGCCGACCGGTCAGGAGGCCGCCCGATGAACCGCACCTTCCTGATTGCGCGGCGCGAGTATGCCGCCTACGCCAAGACGGTCGGCTTCTGGCTGTCCCTGCTGGCCTTCCCGCTGTTCGCCGTACTGGGCGGCGCTGTACCGATCCTGATCCGGTCTTCCGAACCCGTCCGCGCCGTGGCCGTCATTGAGGAAGGGCCGCAGGCGGCAGGTCTCGCCGCGTCCATCCAGGAAGCGCTTCGCCGCGACTCCGACCGCCGTCAGGATCGTGAACGGCAGGTCGCCGAGGCCGCCGAGAAGACGACCGGCATGCCGGCGGCGGCCGGGGGCGGTGCGGCGAGGGGCGCTCTGGCGTCGCTGGCGGGGCCGCGCCTGCGGATCGTCGATACGCCTGCGGACATCGCCAATGCCGCGCCCGGTGACGAGCAGAGCGCGGCGGTCCGTCGCTGGCTGGGCGATGAAACGCCGAAGGACCAGCGTCTCGATGCCGTTGTCTTCCTGACCCGCGGATCGGACGGACCTGCAGCGAGAGTCTGGACGGCCCGGGCTACGGACGACACGGTCGAGGAGTTTGTGCGTGACGCCCTGCGGGCGGCGAACCGAAAGACTGTTTTCGAAGGAGCGGGCATCAATCCCTCGGTGGTCGAGAGGACCGAGCAGTTCCGGCCGGCCATCTCGGTCTTCTCGCCGCGATCTCAGGGCGGGGGCGAGGTGTCGTTCCGCGACAAGCTGCCGACGCTGATGGGCATGATCGGCGGCTTCCTGCTGTGGTCCTTGATCATCACCGGCGCCTCGATCCTGCTTAACAGCGTGATGGAGGAGAAGTCGAACAAGATCCTCGAGGTCCTGCTGTCGTCGGCTTCGCCGATGGAGATCCTGACCGGCAAGGTGCTGGGCGTCGCAATGCTGACGTTGACAGTGCTCCTCGGCTGGGGCTCGATCGGCGCGGCAGGACTGATCGCCGCCGCCCCCGAGCAGGCGGGCATGGTCGGGGATGTCCTGCTGGGTGGCGGTATGCTGGGCTGGTTCGCGGCTTTCATGGTCGGCGGCTACATGATGTACGCGGTGCTGTTCGCGGCCATCGGCGCCTTCTGCGAGACGCCCCGCGACGCCCAGACGCTGATGGGGCCGATCATGATGATCCTGGTCATCCCGATGATGACCATGACCATGGCCATGAGCACGCCGGACGCGCCGCTCATCCGCGGTCTTTCGCTGGTGCCGTTCTTCACGCCCTTCATCATGATGGCGCGCCTGCCGTCCGATCCGCCCATGATCGAACTGATCGGCGCGATGGCCGGCATGTTCGCCTTCGCCCTGTTCATGATGTGGCTGTCGGGCCGGGCTTTCCGGGCCGGCGCGCTGTCGGACGTCAAGTTGAGCTGGAAGAGCTTCGCCGGCGCGATCCGCGGCGGCGGGAGGTAGGGTAGACAGCATCAGCCGCTCGAAAGGGCCGTTCCGGCGATGTCGGTGCGGCCCTTTTCCTGTCCGACGACGCCGTGGAAGGCGCCAGTCAGCAGGCCTACGATCGGGCGCGCCGTCAGGATGCCGATGGCCGGAACCACGACGACCGGGTCGCCGGCGACGAGGAGCCGTTCCAGCACAGATCCTGAGTGGAGCCTCCGGGGTTGAGCCCGCAAAGGCGGCGTCCCGTGCAACCATTCGTGAGGGCGGCTGGAGGTCGCACCGTTTCGCGCCAAAGAAAAAGGGCCGCTTCCGGAGAAGCGGCCCTTCGATCTTTCAGCCTTTCGGCCCGGTCTTACCGGGGCGAGCGCGGCTTCGGAGCCGGCAGCAGGCCTTCGCGCTGGGCGCGCTTGCGGGCCAGCTTGCGGGCGCGGCGAACGGCTTCGGCCTTCTGGCGAGCGCGCTTCTCCGACGGCTTCTCGTAGTGCACGTGGCGCTTCATTTCACGGAAGCTGCCTTCGCGCTGCATCTTCTTCTTCAGGGCCTTGAGGGCCTGATCGACGTTGTTGTCGCGGACGAAAATCTGAACCAGGTGAAACTCTCCTTTGGCCGCCCGCCGCGTCCTGTGAGGGAGACGGGCAGACAAATAAAATTCGTGCTCCCGGACCGGGGTCCGCGAGTGAAGGCGGGCTGATACACGAGCCGACCCGGCCTGTCCAGATCGTCGCGGCACATTGTGAAGGCTCGAAACGCCCGCACGACGGGCTTATGCTGCACCCATGACACAGACCCCGGAACCCGATTGGGCGGACACGATGGAGCAGGCGGTGCTGGACGCCGCCGTCCGCCGCGCGCCCGTGCTGGGCTGGAACGCGCGCATGGTCCGGTTGGCCTGCGAGGACAATGACCTGTCGCTCGGCGATGAGGAGCTTCTGCTGCCCAACGGCGCGCGTGACCTCGCCGCCCTGCTGTCCCGCCGGCACGACGACCGGGCGATGGCGACGCTGGCCGGGGTCGATCCGGCGAGCCTGAAGATCCGCGAGCGAATCGCCCGCGCCCTGTCGGCCCGCATGGAGGCGGGAGCCGAGGATATCGACGCCACGCGCAAATGCGCCGCCTTCCTCGCCCTGCCGACCAATGCGGACCTGGGCCTGAAGCTGGCGTGGGAGACCTCGGACCTGCTGTGGAACTGGGCCGGGGACACGGCGACGGACTGGAACCACTATTCAAAGCGCACCATCCTGTCGGGCATCCTGATCCCGGCGCTGACGCTGCGCTGGTTCGACGGCCGCGAACCAGCCGAGGCCTTCGTCGCCGCCCGCATCGAGAACGTCATGGCGTTCGAGAAGTGGAAGGCCGGAAAGGATTTCGACGCCCCGCTGCGCAAGATGACGGATGCGCTGAGCCGGATGCGGTACGGGGCGAAACACCCCGGTTGATCAGCCGAGAGCCTTCACCCGGTTCACATGCGCCATTTTGCGCCCCGGACGGGCTTCCGCCTTGCCGTACAGGTGCAGGCGGGCGTCGGGTTCGGCCGCGAGAGCTCTCCACTGGTCGACCTCGTCACCCAGCAGATTGGTCATCTCGACCTGGAAGTGGGCTTCGGTCGGACCCAGGGGCCAGCCGGCGACGGCGCGGATGTGCTGTTCGAACTGGTCGCAGACGCAGCCGTCCTGGGTCCAGTGGCCGGTGTTGTGGACGCGCGGGGCGATCTCGTTGACCAGCAGCACGCCATTCCCGAGGTCGAAGAGCTCGACGCCCAGCACGCCGACGTAGTCGAGCCCGTTCAGGATCGCCGTGGCGATCTCCGTCGCGCGGGCTTCGGTTCTCGCCTCGACATGGGCGGGTGCGAGGGTCGTCTTCAGGACGCCGTCCTTGTGGATGTTCTCGCCCAGCGGGTAGACGGCGATCTGGCCGTCGCGGCCGCGGGCGGCGATGACCGACAATTCGCGGGTGAAGGCGGCCTTCGCCTCCAGAATTGCCGGACGTCCGCCGATGGCGGCCCAGGCTTCGGCGGCCTCGTCGGCGCACGTCACCCAGACCTGCCCCTTGCCGTCGTATCCCTCGCGCCGGGTCTTCAACAGGGCGGGGGCGCCGAGACGCTCCAGCGCGGCGGTCAGGTCCTCGATGCTGTCGACCGGCGCAAAGTCGACGGTGGTGGCGCCGACGCTGTTCAGGAAGGTCTTCTCGTCCACACGATCCTGGGCCGCGGCCAGGGCTTTCGGTCCGGGCGCGACTTCGGCGCCCCCTTGCGCGAGAGCGGCGACCGAGGCGGCGGGGACGTTCTCGAACTCGAAAGAGACGGCCTGCGAGATGCGGCCCAGCACGGACAGGGCGTCAGGATCGTCATAGGCGGCGACCAGCTGGTGCTGGGAGACCCGCGCGGCAGGTGATCCTTCCTCAGGATCAAGGATGACGACGTTGAAGCCCAGGCGTGAGGCGGCCTGACTGAGCATACGGCCCAGCTGTCCCCCGCCGAGGATGCCGATAGTCGAACCGGGAGGCAGGGGGAGGGAAGCCACTCAGTCCTCGACCGTCTCGTGAACCGACTCGGTCTGGGCCTCGCGGAAAGCCTGGAGCCGGCCCGCCAGCACCGGATCGTTGAGAGCCAGGATCTGGGCGGCGAGGATGCCCGCATTCTTCGCGCCCGCCTCGCCGATGGCCAGGGTGGCGACAGGGACGCCGCCGGGCATCTGGACGATGGAGAGGAGGCTGTCCAGGCCCTTCAGGGCCTTTGACTGGACCGGGACGCCGAGTACCGGAAGTTCTGTCATCGAGGCGGCCATGCCCGGCAGGTGGGCCGCACCGCCGGCGCCGGCGATGATGACCTTGAACCCGGCGGCCTTGGCGCCGCTCGAGAATTCGACCAGTCGCTGCGGCGTGCGGTGGGCGCTCACGACCTTCGCTTCCCAGGTCACGCCGAGCCGGTCGAGCGTGTCCGCAGCGTGCTTCATGGTCGGCCAGTCCGAACGGCTGCCCATGATGATCGCCACCGGCGGGGTTTCGGTCGCCATCGAGCCACCCTTTCTCGCGGAAAGCGGCGCGATACAGGACTCGCGTTGCGCCCGCAACCGACCGCGTTAGGCTCGCGACAGGCCGGACGTGTTGAGTCGCCGGCCGGGGAGCCTGTTTGACGCCCGTGACCAACGCGGCCCTGATCGACCCGTTCGCCGAGATCGAGCGCCTGCGCGCCGAGATCGAGCAGCTGCGCCTCCGCGCCGAAACGGCCGAGGCCGCTGCGGATCACGACGTCCTGACGCCGACGCTGAACCGGCGAGGGTTTGTCGCCGCAATGAAGGGCGCCATGGCCTTCAGCCAGCGCCATGAGACGCCGGCGGTTCTTCTGTATCTCGATCTGGACGGCTTCAAGGGCGTGAATGATCGCCTGGGCCATGCGGCGGGTGACGCGGCCCTCGTCCATGTCGCCGGGCTCATGAAAGCCAATCTGCGGGAGTCCGACGCCGTCGGCCGTCTGGGCGGCGACGAGTTCGGCCTGCTGATGCTCAACGCCGGTCTCGACGAGGGGCGCGAAAAGGCGCGGCGTCTGGCGACGGCGCTTGAGGCGGAGCCGTTTGTCTGGGAGGGCGAGGAGGCCGGGCTGGGCGGTTCCTTCGGCGTGCGAGCCTATGCCGGGCACACCGATCCGGAAGTCTGGCTGGCCGAGGCCGATGCCGCGATGTGGGTGCGGAAGAAGGGGCGCTGAGCCTCCGCTCTCAGGCGATGATGTCCGGGAGGATCCGGGCTTCTATCTTCACGATCTCATCACGCAGGGTCAGCTTCTTGCGCTTGATTCGCGCGATCATCAGCTGATCCGGAATGGGCATGTGCGACAGCGCCTCGATCGAGGCGTCGAGATCGGCGTGCTCCTGCTGGAGCTCTTTCAGCCGGCTGTGAAGCGCCAGCTCTTCCTCGGTCAGAAAGGGTTCGTCGTCGTTCATGTCAGGCCCCGGACGGCGGTGCTTATAACGCGCGTCGCGTCAGGTCGGAAGGCGGTCGGCGAAGAGGGCCAGCGCCGTACGCGGCGTCACCGACGACCATGCCCGTGACGCGACGACGAGAGCGGGCAGGACAGCACGGGGCGGCCCGAAATCAGCCGGGGTCAGGGAGTCCAGAGCCTCGAGCAAATGCCGCTCGGTCTGCAGTTCTATGGCCTTGATCCCCTCGCGCACGGCCTCGCGAGCGGCATCGTCCATGTCGGGGATGCGGGATTTCATCGACCGTCGGACCTGACGCAGGGGTGCGATCGTGGTCTCGTGCCAGACGCGGGCGGTGTCGGCGGCGGCCTCGATCTCATCCTGACCGGCCGGACGACCGGTCTGCGCAGCCCAGGCGGCCCACAACAGCAGGGGAATGCATTGAGCCTGTGCGTCCTGCAGATCGAGAGCGGCGAGGGAGACGCCGGGCGCGGCCCAGGCCCGCAGCGACCAGTCCCAGAGCGTCATTCGACGACCGGACCCTTGAGGCCGCTCCAACGCTTCACCGCGGCCCAGTCGAGACCGAAGACGTCGAGCGCGCGGCCCACGGACTGATCCACCATCTCCTCGATGGTCTTCGGTCGGGCATAGAAGGCCGGCAGAGGTGGGGCTAACGTCGCGCCCATCTCGGCGAGGGCTGTCATCGTGCGAAGGTGGCCGAGGTGGAAGGGCGTCTCGCGCACCATCAGAACCAGCGGCCTGCGTTCCTTCAGCGCCACATCGGCGGCGCGTGTCAGCAGGGTGGAGGTCACGCCGGTGGCGATCTCGCCCATGGTGCGGACCGAACAGGGAGCGATGATCATGCCCATGGTCCGGAACGAGCCCGAGGCGATGGTCGCGCCCACGTCGTTGAGCTTGTGAACCACATCAGCCTTCGCCGTCAGGTCGTCTGCAGACAGATCGGTTTCCTGCGACAAAGTGAGCAGGGCCGCGCGACTGACCACAAGGTGGCTCTCGACCTCAAGGTCCCGCAGGGCGTCGAGGACCCGGACCCCGTAAGTCACTCCCGACGCTCCGGAAATTCCCACTACGAGGCGTCGGGGCGGGTTCCGTACGGCTCCGTTCACATCTTCGGCCAATTCGGGCTCCAGGGTCGTCGGGTCCGGCGGGCCGCCAGCCTCACCGGAATGTGATTCTACAGGCGGTCAAGCCGGGCGCTCACTCTAGTGGTCCCTTAGACATGGAGGCGCAAGCCATGAGTATCGAAGCTCGGATCCGCGAACTGGGAAATCGTCATCGCAGTCTGGACGAAGCGATCCAGAGGGAGATGACCCACCCGTCGTCGGACACGCTTCGCGTAAGGGAGCTCAAGCAGCGGAAGCTCAGACTGAAGGAGGAAATCTCCACCTTGGAAGCCCGCCCCTGACGACATAGCCACCTGAACAAGAAGCGGCCCCGGAGAGCGATCTCCGGGGCCGTTTTGCCTGTGTGCCGGGCGGCAGGGTCAGTCGCGCGTGCCGAACACCGACTCTGCGGTCGGCTCGGCGCCGCGGCGCTCGCGCTCTTCCGGAACGAACTCTTCCTCCACCACGACGTCTTCAGCCGGAGCGTCGGCGGCCTGCAGGGTCGGCCCACCGCGCTTGGCGTCGTCCTTCGCCTTCTTCTCGGCCGCCTTGCGCACGACTTCGTCCAGCTGCAGCTGGCCGACGAGACCCAGGGTCACCGGATCGACCGGCTTGATGTTGGCGGAGTTCCAGTGGGTGCGGTTGCGCACGGTCTCGATGGTGGCCTTGGTGGTGCCCAGCAGCTTGGAGATCTGGGCGTCGGTCACCTCGGGGTGGTTGCGAACGAACCAGGCGATGGCGTCAGGACGGTCCTGACGGCGCGACACGGGCGTGTAGCGGGGAGCCGGCTTGGCCGACTTGAGCAGTTCGGCGTGACGGCTGACGACCGCTTTCATGCGGTACTCGGAGTCGGCCTGGGCCTTGTCCAGTTCCTCGCGGGTCAGCTGGCCGCCGGTGATCGGGTCGACGCCGCGAATGTCGCGGGCCACGTCGCCGTCGGCGATGCCGCGCACCTCAAGCGGGTGCAGGCCGCAGAAGTCGGCGATCTGCTCGAACGTCAGCGAGGTGTTGTCGACCATCCAGACGGCGGTGGCCTTGGGCATCAGAATGTCGGTCATGGGCGTCTTCGCTTCTTGTTCTGCCGGGCCAGGCGCACGGCCCGGCGGGTTCCGGATACGACGGCGCCCGACCTTTCGGCCGGGCGCGGATGCTCAGGATATAGGCCCATTCGCGAGAAAACGCGACAAAAAGAAACAAAGTCCGACACCGCCGTACAGCAAAGGTTCATCGGAAGGATGAACACTGCTCTCACAGACGCGTTGTGCGGTCTGGAGCGAAGCGGGAGGAGACCCTCATGTTTATCGAAACCCTTGCGGCGGTGGCGTTGATGTCGGGCGGGCAGGAAGTCTCCCCGCGGGCGGCCCCGCGCGGCGATTACCGTCAATCGTGCAGCGGCGAATACACCAACCGTGGCCGGCTCTATGCCGACTGTCAGGCGCGGAACGGCCAGATTCGCGGCACCTCGATTCAGCTGAACCGGTGCAGCGACTACGAGATCCGCAACGACAACGGGCTTCTGGTTTGCGGTCCATACAGGGGTGATTACGAGGATCGTCCCGGCAACGGCGGCAATCCGGGCGGTCCCGGCGGCCCGGGCAACGGCCCCGGTTGGGGACGGGCCTCGATCACCGTCTATCGCGACTCCAATTATCGGGGCGCGACCTACACCTTCAACGAGGAAATCCCGAACCTTGCCAACTCGGGGATGAACGACGCGATCAGCTCGATGCAGGTGCGCGGCGACTGGGAGGTCTGCACGGACGCCTATTTCCGCGGCAACTGCCAGGTGGTTCGTCAGGACATCCGGAACCTCCAGAATTGGGGGATCAATGACCGGATCTCGTCTCTGCGTCCCGTCCGCCGTGGCGGCGGCCGCTGGTAGGCCCTCAAGTCGTCAGAATGATCTTTCCGACGTGGCCGCCTGCCTCCAGTGCGAGGTGGGCGGCCGACGCCTGTTCCAGCGGGAAGGTGGCGTGAACCGGCAGCCGCACCCGACCTGAACCGATCCAGGGCCAGACAACTCGCTCGACCTCGGAGATCAGCCGCGCCTTCTCGTCTGCCGGACGGGCCCGGAGGGTCGAACCTGTGAGGGTGATCCGCTTGAGCATCACTCTCAGCAGATCCACCCGCGCCAGGGCGCCGGTCTGGGTCGCGATGACCACCCAGCGTCCCCCTGGCTTCAGGACCGCCTGGTTGAGCGCGGCATAATCGGCGCCGACCATATCCAGAACCACATCGACGCCTCCGAAGGCGAGAATCGAGGCCTCGAGATCGTCGGTGCCGGCGTCGAGGCTCAGATCGGCTCCCAGCGCGAGAGCCGCGGCGGTCTTTTCGGGCCCGCGCGATGTGGCGATCACCCGGCCACCCCCGGCCTTCGCCATCTGGATGGCCGTCACGCCGATTCCGCTGGTTGCGCCGTGGATCAGGAAGGTCTCGCCCTTTTTCAGGGCTCCGGATTCGAAGACATTGGCGAAGACCGTGCAGACCGTCTCGGGCAGGGCTGCGGCCTGAATGAAGTCGAGGCTGGCCGGGATGGGCAGCGCGTGTCTGGCGTCCACGATCGCCAGGTCCGAGTATCCACCGCCGCCCAGAAGGGCGCAGACCCGGTCGCCTGTGGACCACCGCGAGACGCCCGGACCAACCTGGTCGATCTCCCCGGCGACCTCGAGGCCCGGAATGGCCAAGGCTCCGGGCGGAGCGGGATAGAGCCCCTGTCGCTGCATCAGGTCGGGACGGTTCACGCCCGCAGCCCGGACGCGGATGCGGATCTGGCCATCGCCGGCGACCGGATCGGGGTGCTCGGCCAGCGTCAGGGCTTCCGCCGGACCGGCCCCGCCTGCGATCTCGATCACCCGCATCCGATCATCCCGTTCTTGCAATCGTTCGTGTCCGGGCGTTCAGATAGGACGTTGCATCCCCGAAGGCCACGGGAAGGAGGCGCAGATGTTCGAGGACCTTGAGCCCCGCCCGGCGCGCGGCGCGCCGCTGAACGCCCTCACGCGCGAGGATCTGGATGGCTATTCGGTTGAGGACCTCAAGGAGAGGATCGCCTCGCTTGAAGCCGAGATCGCCCGCTCGAAGGCTGCGATCGATGGCAAGTCCTCGCAGCGTAACGCCGCGGATGCATTGTTCAATTTCCGCAGCTGACCTTTTCCCCTGTCGCGTGTCTGGCATGGCCGTTGCACTGCCGCGGCCAACCGGGCGCCACCGTGCCGGTCGTGATACGGATGTACCTTCTGCATGAGTCTGGTTCAGTTGATGTCCACCGAAGACACCCTCCAGTCGCCTTCGGGCCGCAGCCGCGAAACCGTCGTGGACGACTTCGCGCGCTCGGAGCTCTTCGACCGCACCTTCCGTGAAGGGATGGAGCTGGTCGAGGACACGGCGGCCTATCTCGACGGGGACGGGCGGCGCGAGTCGAAGATGCTGTCCCGGACGGTGGCGCTGGCCTATGCGGCGGAGAGCATGAAGCTGACGACCCGGCTGATGCAGATCGCATCGTGGCTGCTGGTGCAGCGAGCGGTGCGTGAGGGCGACATGAGCGCGCTGGCGGCCTGCGAACCACGCTACCGACTGGCCGACCGGACACCGGAGGTCGAACCGACCCATCCGGACCTTCCGATCGCGCTGATCGAGTACGTGGTGCGAGCCGAGAAGCTGTACGATCGCGTCCTGCATCTGGACCGTCGCATGTACCTGGATGCACCCGAGGTCGAGGCGGTCAATCCGGTACAGAGCCAGTTGGACAGACTCACGGCGGCCTTCCGCCAGTAATCAAAAAGCCCTTCCGGTCCGGAAGGGCTTTTTTCCCTTGTCGGGGAGAAGCCTGAGCCTACGGCCCGACGTCGTTGGCGTCCGTGCGGCCATCGGCCACAACGGCAGGCAGGCTGACCGCGATGCCGAGAGCTTCGGCCAGCTTCTCGTCCCGTCGATAGACGTCCTCGCGGAAGGCGACCCGGCCCTGACCATCCACGAACGCGGTCCAGTAGAGCAGACGCACCGAGATCTCGCGGCCGGTCTGGATTCGGCGGGTGTTGCGGCTGTCCAGCGCTGAGTCGAACTGGCCCAGCAGCGAGGGGTCCGGAGACAGCAGCAGGCGAGCGAAGTCGATGGCGTTCTGCACGCGTACACAGCCGTGGCTGCGCTGACGCATGGCCAGATTGAACGTCGCCTTCGACGGCGTGTCATGCAGGAAGATGGCGTAGCTGTCGCGCAGCTCGAACTTCACATAGCCCAACGCGGCCTGGGGACCTGCGCGCTGAATGACCGTGCCGTTCGAAATGTACATGTTCTGGCTGGCCAGATAGGCCGGGCCGCGCGGCAGGATCTCGTTGCGGGCGATGCCGGCGGGTACGTACCACGGCGGATTGGCCACGACCGAGGCGAACGGCTTCTCCAGGCTGGGTGTCTGGTTCTCCGGCGAACCAACGACGACCCGGTTCGAGTGAACCGGGCGATCATCCTTCCAGTAAACCATGATGGCGGCGGCGGTGTTGACCTCGATCCGCTCGGGAGCGAGGTCACGCTTGAGCCAGCGGCGGCGTTCCAGATTCAGGGCGATCTGGCGGGCGCGGTCCTCGGCGGACGCCGAAAGCGATCGTTGCGTCCCTGCGCCGATCCGGCCGTCGCTGACAAGGCCGTGGCGGCCCTGGAAGCTTCGGACGCCCGCCTCGACGTCCGGACCATAGACGTTGCCCATGGCGGTCAGACGCGCGCCATCTGCCGCTGAAATATCGCCTTCGGCAACGAGTCGGCGGATCAGGGCGGGGATACGCGGATCGCTGCCGCCCGGCTCGATGTTCGCGCCGGGACGGAAGGCGGGCCAGCCGCCGTTGTCGCGGATCAGACGGCGGTAGCGGACATAGCCGGCCGACAGATTGGAATAGCCGATGTCGGTCGGGGCGAGCCCTTCGAACCAGTCCACCACGCGGCTCTGGGCGAGAGCGTCATTCAGGCCGACCGGCAGGTCGACCCGGTTCTTCTGCATCTCCCAGAGATCCTCGACCGTCTCGGGACGGACGCGGCCTTCGGCGAGCACTCGGCCGTAGCCAAGGGCGGCGGCAGTGGTGCGCATCTCGCCGCCTGTCCGGTCATTGGCGAGGGCGTCGAAATCAAAGAAATCGCCTTGGGACAGTCCGTGGCGCTCAGCGCGGGCAGCAGCGGCCTGCAGTTGGCGACGGCGATCCTCGGTCCAGACCGGGCGCCAGCCGTTCATCTCGTAGAAGGCGCGAACGTCGGGCTGGATGGTGGCGGGGAGCCGGGCCAGCTGATCGTTGAAGGTCTCGTAGAAGGAGACGGCGGACGGATCGCGTGTCTGTGCGGCCACGCCTGTCGCCGAAGCCATCGCCGCGGCGGCCGCGCCAAGACCCAATTGCCGTCGATTCATCGCTCGCTCTTCGTCCGTTAGCCGATGCACGGACACAACGCCCACGCCCCGAAAGCCCAACGCGAGGGATGTTATCGGCGTTCCGGGCAAACAGAAAGGCGCCGGTCCGATGGACCGGCGCCCTCGTGTCGTCTTGCCGCGGCGGTGTGGCCGCGTTGCAAGGCCTACTTCTTGATGAAGCCGGCGAACTTGTTGTTGAAGCGCGAAACGCGGCCGCCGCGGTCCAGCATCTGCTGGTTGCCGCCGGTCCAGGCCGGGTGCGAGGTCGGATCGATATCCAGGTTCAGCGTGTCGCCTTCCTTCCCGTAGGTCGAACGGGTCTGGTAGGTCGTACCATCGGTCATCACCACGGTGATGAAGTGGTAGTTGGGATGCGTATCCGCCTTCATGGTCTTGATCCGGTCTCTGCGCGGCGACGATGCCGACCGTCCTTGCGCGAAAATGAGAAATCCCGCCGTTTGGCGGCGGGAGCGAGCGGCGGCGTTTACACCGGGGGGCGTTCCGGGGCAAGAGGCGCGCAAATGACCGATACGCAAGCCTCCGCCGCCGATTCCGACCTGCGTGGCCGCCCCGGCGCGGGCGCGTTGCTGGCCGAGCAGATGAACGAGGCGGGCGGTCGACGCGAGAAGCGTCGCGACGTGCGCCCGCTGGGGCGTCTGCTCCCCTACGCGCTGCGCCACAAGGGCCATATGGCGATGGCCGGTCTGTGGCTGATCCTGTCCACGGCGGCGTCGCTGAGCCTGACGGCGGCCGCCCGGGGCGCGATCGACAACGGATTTCAGAACGACGGAGCCCAGCTGAACCTCTGGTTCATGCTGCTGGGCGCCAACGCCCTGTTTCTCGGGCTGGCGACGGCGGTTCGCTATTACTTCGTGACCAAGACCGGCGAGCGGGTCGTGGCGGACCTGCGGAAGGGGCTGTTCGACCGCATCCTGACGCTGGACCCGTCCTTTTATGCAAAGATGCGAACCGGCGAGGTCCTGTCGCGCCTGACCACGGATATCGCCCTGGTCGAGACACTGATGACGACGTCGGTGTCCTACGCCCTGCGCAATTTTCTGACCCTGATCGGCGGGGTGGCCCTGCTGTTCGTGGTCAGTCCCAAGCTGACCGGACTTGTGCTGCTGATCGTGCCGCTGCTGCTGGGGCCGCTGTTCCTGTTCGGCCGGCGGGTTCGCAAGCTGACGGTCGCGACCCAGGATCGATTTGCCAACGCGGTCGGCTTCGCCGGCGAGAGCGTGGACGCTATCGAGACCGTTCAGGCCTTCGGTCGGGTTCGCAGCGCCACGCAGCGCTTCGGCGATGCGGTCGAGGCGGCGTTCGGATCGTCCCTCATCCGTATGCGGGCGCGGGCGCTGATGACCGCCATGATTATCGTGGTGATGTTCGGCGGCGTGACCCTGGTGCTGTGGCTTGGCGCGCAGGATGTGATCGCCGGACGGATGAGCCCGGGCGCCCTGCTTCAGTTCGTCCTGCTGTCGGTCTTCGCCGCCGGAGCGGTGGGTGCGCTTGGCGAAAGCTGGGGCGATGTGCAGAAGGCTGCCGGGGCCATGGAGCGCATCGACGAACTGATGCGCTCGCAGCCTTCCATCGCCGCGCCGGAACAACCGCGAGCGCTCCCATCGCCGCCGGTCGGCGAGGTGTCGATGTCGGGTGTCCACTTCAGCTACCCGGGCCGGCCCGATCTGCCGGCGCTGAAGGGCTTCAGCCTGACCGTGCGGCCGGGCGAGACGGTGGCGCTGGTCGGTCCATCGGGTGCGGGCAAGTCGACGGTCTTCCGCCTGCTGCTCCGTTTCTACGATCCGCAGTCGGGAGTGGTCTCGGTGGATGGCGTCGATGTGCGCGACGCCGATCCGGTGGAGGTCCGCAACCGCTTCGCCTGGGTGTCCCAGGAAGCGCCTTTGTTCTCAGGGTCCGCGAGCGAAAACATACGCTTCGGCCGGGAGAATGCGTCCGCAGATGATGTTCGCGCCGCGGCGGAAGAGGCGCAGGCGCTGGGCTTCATCGAGGCCCTGCCGGAGAAGTTCGACACGCCTCTGGGCGAGCGCGGAAAGAGCCTGTCGGGTGGCCAGCGCCAGCGTCTGGCCATCGCCCGAGCCCTTGTTCGGGATGCGCCGATCCTGCTGCTGGACGAGGCCACCTCGGCCCTCGACGCCGAGAACGAGCGGCTGGTGCAGGCCGCGCTGGATCAGGCCATGGAGGCCCGCACCACCCTGGTCATCGCCCACCGTCTGGCGACCGTGCTGCGCGCCGACCGCATCGTTGTGATGGAGCACGGCAGGGTGGTCGAGGAGGGCACCCATCATGCCCTGATCGCTCTGGGCGGCCTCTACGCGCGCCTCGCCGAGCTGCAGTTCCGCGCCGACTGACGGCAAACGAAAGGGCCGACCCGGTCTTCGGATCGGCCCTCGTCATGGCTTCAGCGATATCAGCCGGCGGCGATCACGCCACAGGCCACGCGGTCGCCCGCGCCGCCGATCGGCTGGGTCGAGTGGTCGTCGGCATTGGCGTGGATCAGGATCGACGAGCCGTCGGCGTCCATCAGATATTCGCCCGGTCCGCCCTGGTTCAGGCTGGCGCTGGTGGTGAAGACCTCGGCGAAACCGCGGCCGTCAGCGCCGACGTAGAGGTTTGGCAGGTCGCCGGAATCGGGCCCCTGGGCGTTCAGATAGCCGTGCGGGACGGTCTGGTCGCTGTGCTGGATGTGCGAACCGGCGCTGGTGAATGGCGCTTCGCACTGGCCGACGGCGTGCAGGTGCAGGCCGTGCCAGCCCGGCGTCAGACCGGTGGCCTCGACGCGGATCAGGACGCCGGTGGAGCCTTGGGTGAAGGTCGCCGTGCCGGCCTCGCCGCCGGTGGCGTTGATCAGGGCGGCGCGGGCCGTCGCGCCGACGGGCGCGCGCACCGCCACGGCGGCCGGCGGGGCGGTTTCACCAGCCGGGGTGTTGGTCGTGGTTTCGGTCGAGGTTTGCGGGTTGCATGCGGCCAGAAGCGGCAGCGTCAGAAGGCCGGCGGCGATCAGTGGAATACGCATGGAGGGGGGTCCTTTTCGACGAGCCTTTCGGCGTGTGAAGGTTTTGCCTCGCAGAGGCCGGACTGCTAGAAAACCGGATAGCGGATCACGTTCCGATTCCGGCCATTTAAAGCCCGATTTCCTTGACCGACGACAGCTACGAAAACGCCGCGCCCGCCACGGGTGGCGACATCTCGACCATCACCATCGAAGACGAGCTGCGCCGCTCGTACCTCGACTACGCCATGAGCGTGATCGTGAGCCGGGCGCTGCCGGACGCGCGGGACGGCCTGAAGCCGGTGCACCGACGCATCCTGTACTCGATGCATGATCTGAAGATGTCGCCCGAGCGCGCCTATTCGAAGTGCGCCCGTGTGGTCGGTGACGTGCTGGGTCGCTTCCACCCACACGGCGACGCCTCGGTCTACATGGCCCTGGTCCGCATGGCCCAGCCCTTCTCGATGGGCCTGATGCTGGTCGACGGTCAGGGGAACTTCGGCTCTGTGGACGGCGATATGCCTGCCTCGATGCGATACACCGAGGCCCGGATGGCACCGGCCGCCGTGGCCCTGCTGGCCGACATCGACAAGGACACCGTCGATTTCCAGCCGAACTACGACGAGAAGGAGCTTGAGCCGGTCGTCCTGCCCAGCCGCATTCCGAACCTGCTGGTCAACGGCGCAGGCGGCATCGCGGTCGGGATGGCCACGAACATCCCGCCGCATAACCTCGGCGAGGTGATCGACGCCTCGGTCGCCCTGCTGGATGATCCGGACATCGGCGATGACGCCCTGCTGGATATCGTGCCGGGCCCGGACTTCCCGACGGGCGGCGAGATCATGGGCCGCACCGCGCCCCGCAACGCCCTGCGCGACGGCCGGGGTTCGGTCATCGTGCGCGGCAAGGCGACGATCGAGACGATCCGCAAGGACCGGGAGGCGATCGTCGTCACCGAACTGCCGTATCAGGTGAACAAGCAGACCCTGATCGAGCGTATCGTCGAACTGGTCCGCGAGAAGAAGATCGAGGGCATCGCCGACGTCCGTGACGAGTCGGACCGCGACGGAATGCGGATGGTCGTCGAGCTGAAGCGCGACGCCTCGGGCGATGTGGTGCTGAACCAGCTGTGGCGCTTCACCGCCATGCAGTCGTCGTTCGGCGTCAACATGCTGGCCCTCAACCATGGCCGGCCCGAGCAGATGGGCCTGCGGCAGCTGCTGGAAGCGTTCCTGGAGTTCCGGGAAGAGGTCGTCGTTCGCCGCATCAAATACGAACTGGGCAAGGCCCGCGACCGCGGCCACGTGCTGGTCGGTCTCGCCGTGGCCGTCGCCAACATCGACGAGGTGATCCACATCATCCGCTCGTCGGCCGATCCGACCGAGGCGCGGGAGCGTCTGCAGGCCAAGAGCTGGCCGGTCGGCGACATGATCGCCCTGGTCGAACTGATCGCCGATCCGCGGTCGATGCTCATCGACGGCGACAAGCTGAACCTGACCGACGAGCAGGCCCGCGCCATTCTCGCCCTGACCCTGAGCCGTCTGACCGGCCTGGGCCGCGACGACATCTTTGGCGAGGCGCGCGAGCTGGCCGGCACGATCCAGGGTCACCTGACCCTGCTTTCCGACCGCGCCAATATCCTGGCTGTGATCCGCGAGGACCTTCTGGCGGTGAAAGAGGAGTTCGCCGTTCCGCGTCGCACCGAGATCGGTGAAGGCGATGGCGAGATGGAGGACGAGGACCTCATCCCGCGCGAGGACATGGTCGTCACCGTCACCCACGGCGGTTACGTCAAGCGCGTGGCGCTGAACGCCTATCGGACCCAGCATCGTGGCGGCAAGGGCCGGTCGGGCGTGGCGATGAAGGAGGACGACGCCGTCGTCGGCGTGTTCTCGGCCTCGACCCACACGCCGGTGCTGTTCTTCGCCACCAACGGCAAGGCGTACAAGCTCAAGACCTGGCGTCTGCCGCTGGGCAATCCCCAGTCGCGCGGCAAGGCCTTCGTGAATCTGCTGCCGATCGAGCCGGGCGACAGCATCATGAATGTCCTGCCCCTCCCCGAGGATGAGGCGGACTGGGCCAACTACGACATCATGTTCGCCACCAGCTCGGGCGACGTGCGCCGGAACAAGCTGTCGGACTTCGCCACCGTGAATCGCGCGGGCAAGATCGCGATGAAGCTTGAGGACGGCGACCGCATGGTCGGCGTGGCCCTCTGCACCGCCGAGGACGACGTCATGCTGACGACGGCCATGGGGCGGGCCATTCGCTTCAAGGCCGACGACGTCCGCGTCTTCAAGGGGCGCGACTCCACCGGTGTGCGCGGCGTGCGCCTTCAGGCGAGCGACGAGGTCATTTCCATGGCCATCCTCGGTCGGGTTGATGCGACGCCCGAAGAGCGCGCCGCCTACGTCAAGCACGCCAACGCCATGCGCAAGGCTCTGGCCGGGGCCGAGGGCGAGGACGACGCTCCGGTCGAGGCGGACGACGACGTCGTCGGCGACGCCGTCCTCAGCGTCGAGCGCATCGCAGAACTGGGCGCGGCGGAACAGTTCATCCTGACGATCACCGAAACCGGCTTCGGCAAGCGCTCGTCGGCCTATGAGTACCGTCGCACGGGTCGCGGCGGGCAGGGACTGACGGCCCACGGCCTTGGCGGGCGCGCGGGCAACCGGCTCGCTGCGTCCTTCCCGGTCGAGGAGAGCGACGACCTGCTGATGGTCACCTCGGGGGGGCAGATGATCCGTACGCCGATGGAGCAGATCCGCATCGTCGGACGCTCCAGTCAGGGCGTCACCGTGTTCCGCACCGCGGACGGCGAGAAGGTCGTCTCGGTCGAACGTCTGCCGGACTCCGGTGGTGGCGACGATGTCGACGTCGGCGGCGGTCAAGCCGAGGGCGGCGAGGGCGAAGCCTGAGCCTGAAGGTCCAGATCGACGGCGAATCGGCCAGCGTTGAGTCGCTGGCGCCGCTTCTGCTGTCGAACTACGGGGCTTTCACCTCGATGCAGGTCGAGGATGGCGCCGTGCGCGGTCTGGACCTGCATCTGCAACGGCTGGAGCAGGAGGCGCTGGCGCTGTTCGGCGTGGCCGTGCCCGAGGCCCGCCTGCGCGAGCGAATGCAATCGGCCCTGTCAGGGCAGGCTCGTCGATCCAGCCTGCGCGTCCAGCTCTTCCTGCCCGCGATCACGCACCGGACGCCTGACGCCATGGGCCAGCCCAACGTGCTGACGGTCGTCAGTCCGCCGGCCAACCCGCTGTGCGATGCATTGAGGCTCCAGACGCAGGACTACGCCCGCGAGGTTCCTGAGCTGAAGCACAACGCTACCTTTGGCCTGACCCGGACCCGGCGGCTGGCGAAGGAAGCCGGCTTCGACGACGCTCTTTTTGTCGGTCCCGACGGCCTCGTTTCGGAAGGCAGTACCTGGAATATCGGCTTTGTTGAGAGCGGCCGTATCATCTGGCCCCGGGCTCCGATGCTCCTCGGGACAGGGATGCAACTCCTCCAGAACGGGCTCGATCTCGTCGGTCTGGACAGCGAGACGCGTGTGATCGACCGTACTACCCTGGCCGGCTTCCGGCAGGCCTTCATCTGCAACAGCGCCACCCCTGCCTGTCCGGTCGGCAATATCGACGGCCGGTCGCTGGACGTCGATCCGGCGATCATCGACCGCCTGCAGGCCGCATGGGCGTCGAACGCGCCGCAGTCGATCTAGGCCCCTTGTTTCGCACCTGCTAAACCGGCCCAAACAGGGGGAAGTACCGCCATGCGTATCGGGCTCTATCCGGGCACCTTCGACCCCATCACAAACGGCCACCTCGACATCATCGGCCGTGCCGTGAAGCTGGTGGACCGACTGGTCATCGGCGTGGCGCGTAATGACGACAAGGGTCCGCTGTTCACGACAGACCAACGCGTCGAGATGGTCCGTGCGGAGGTTGCCCCATTCGGCGGGAAGGTCGAGGTCCGGGCCTTTTCCAGCCTGCTGATGCATTTCGCGGAGGAGCTGAATGCCACGGTCATCGTGCGCGGTCTGCGGGCTGTGGCCGACTTCGAGTACGAGTTCCAGATGACGGCGATGAACCAGCGCCTCAATGCGGACATCGAGACGGTCTTCCTGATGGCCGACCCGCGGCACCAGGCGATCGCCTCGCGGCTGGTCAAGGAAATCGCCCGTCTGGACGGGGATATCAGCAGTTTCGTCAGCCCCGCCGTGCAGGCGGCGGTCATGAAGAAGGTCAAGGGTTAGAATGCGTTCGAGTGCTCTGATGGCGGCTGCGGCCGTAATGGTGCTGGCTGCCCCCGTTGTTGCCTCGGCGCAGGATGACTGGCGCACGGTGCCGCCCGAGAACCTGCTGGTTATCGATACGGTCAAGGGCCGCATTCTGGTGGAGCTTGATCCGCGCGTGGCCCCGCAGTCGGTCAACCGCATCCGCACCCTGGCGGATCAGGGCTTCTACGACGGCCTGAAGTTCCACCGGGTGATCCCCAACTTCATGGCCCAGACCGGTGACCCCGAGGGGACAGGCGGCGGCGGCAGCGATCTGCCGGACCTGAACGCAGAGTTCGAGTTCCGCCGCGGACGCGCTGATGGCTTCTATCCGCTCGTCGCAGGCTCGCCGCAATATGGCCTGATAGGGTCGATCCCGGTGCAGACCCAGCCCGACGCCCAGATGATGATCACCGCCGACTTCAAGACCCCCGCCGTGGGTCAGTTTTGTCCCGGCGTTGCCGGCATGGCGCGCACCGGAAATGACGTGAACAGCGCCAATAGCCAGTTCTTCCTGATGACCGGCGCGCGCGACAATCTGAACGGCCAGTATACCGTCTTCGGCCGCGTGGTGAGCGGGCTCGAGGTCGTCCGGGCGCTGAATGCAGGCTCGGAAGCGGACAATGGTGCGGTAGCCGATCCCGACATAATGACGCGGACCCGTACCGCCGCCGCAATGCCGGCGGGCGAGCGGCCGACCGTCCGTGTGATGAACACGACCAGCGCGGCCTTCTCGGCCCTCGTCGAGCAGACGCGCGCCGAACGCGGCGCACGGTTCAGTGTCTGCGACGTGCAGCCGCCGGCCGAACTCGTCGACTGACAAAGGTCAAGGGGAGGGGACGAATGAAAGTGACGCTGACCATCGCCGCCATGGTGTTGATGGCCGGAGCGGCCATGGCGCAGGAAGCGCCGCCTCCGCCTCCGCCGCCTACCTCCGCGACCACCATCGTGGCCCAGGACTGGCGCGCGGTGCCGCCCGAGAACCTGCTGGTCATCGATACGACCAAGGGCCGGATCATCGTCGAGCTCGCGCCGGAGATCGCGCCGCTTCATGTCGAGCGTATCCGGCTTCTGGCGCGAAACGGTTTCTACGATGGCATCGTCTGGCATCGCGTGATCGACGCCTTCATGGCCCAGACCGGCGACCCGCTGGGGAACGGCGAGGGGCAGAGCGCTTACCCGGACCTGAAGGCCGAGTTCACCTACCGTCGAGGGGAAGAGTCTCCGTTCGCACCGATGGCCGAACCGGCCGGTGCGCGTCTGGGCTTCCACAACGCCCTCCCGGTTCAGACCCAGCCGGATGCGGTGATGGCGACGACCGCTGACGGCAAGGTGCACGGCTGGGGTCTCTATTGTCCGGGCGTCGCGGGGATGGCGCGCGACGAGGGCAATGACACCGCCAACAGCCAGTTCTTCATCATGCGACAGGCCTATCCGGCCCTGGACAAGCGCTACACCATCTGGGGCGCGACGGTGGTCGGGCTGGATGTCGTGGGGGCGCTGCAGGTCGGGGACGGTGAAAACGGCATGATGGCGGCGGCGCAACCGGATCGCATGCTGCGCGTGCGGGTCGCGGCGGATCTGTCCGAAGCGGAACGTCCCTCGGTCCAGGTTCTGTCGCCGGACTCGCCACGTTTCAGAACGCTGGTGGAAGAGACGCGGGCGATGCGTGGCGCCGATTTCTCGGCTTGCGATGTGACGCTGCCCGTTCAGGTGACCGGCGGCTGACCACCCTTGCCACGACCGCGACGCCGGCGTCGGCGGGACGGCTTGCGATCTTCGCGCATCCGCTGGAGCAGGAGGCCCTCGCGTAGCCCGCGGTCGGCGACGCGTACGCGTTCTGACGGCCAGGCCCGCTGCACCGCCTCCATGATCGCCGCGCCGGCCAGCACCAGATCGGCCCGATCGGGCCCGATGCACGACTCCGACGCGCGTCCTGCGTGGCCCATGGCCATGAGACGATCTGCGGCGGCTTCGCAGTCGCCCCGGGTCATCCAGAGGCCGTCGACCAGATTGCGCTGGTAGCGGCGCAGGCCGAGGTGAATGCCGGCGAGGCTGGTGATCGCACCGGAGGTCCCGACCATGTGGGCGCGATCCTGCTCGAAGAGTGGGCGCAGCGCGGGGTCGGCCGGGGCGCTGGCGAGGGCGGCGCCCATGTCGGCGACCATGGCTTCGTACCATCGACCGAGCGCTGTACTGTCGGCGCCTGGCGGCTCCGGATGGCGCTCGGCCAGCGTCACGACCCCGATCGGGGCTGACATCCATGACTGCATCTCGAACCGGCCCCCGTTACGCAGCAACCAGCTGAGCTCGGTCGATCCGCCTCCGACGTCGACGACAAGTATGGCCTCGGCATCCGGATCGAAGAGGTTGAGACAACCCTCGACGGACAGGCGGGCCTCCTCGATCGGATCGATGATGCGCAGTTTCAGACCGGTGCCCGTCCGCACGCGTTCGATGAAGGCTTCGCCGTTCTCGGCCTGGCGGCAGGCCTGGGTGGCGACAGCCATCAGCCGGTCGGAGTTCACACCCTTGCGGGCGACCCTCTCCGCGCAGGCCATCAGGGCGTCGTAGGCCCGGTCCATCGCAGCATCGTCGAGGCGGCCCGTGCGGGACAGACCTTCTCCCAACCGGACGATGCGGCTGAAGGAATCGACAACCCGAAACCCGTCACGCGACGGTTTCGCGATCAGCAGCCGACAATTGTTGGTCCCCAGATCCAGGGCGCCGTACAGGCGACCGTCTGAATCCATCGCCGTCGGTCCTTGGGCGGCGCCGCTGCGCGCGCGCCTGCCGTCGGAACGTCCGGGCTGGGACCGTTGGTCGCGTTTCCGCGGACCGTCGGTCTCCGGCATGGGCCGAACTTTCAAGGTGGGCGGTCCGAAGCGGCGCCCGTCCCGATCAACCTAGAACAGCATCTCCGTCCGCGCCAAGCGTATCTGACGCGAATATGAACGAGATCGTCTGATCGGGCTCAGGCTGTGCCGCGTAGCTTCGGCCTATGAAACCTCATTCCGCCCGATTTGGACTGGGACAGATCGTCCGCCACCGCGACGCCGCCTTCCGCGGCGTGGTGATCGACGTCGATCCCGTTTTCGGCGGGCATCCGGGCGACACCGGCCCGGTCTCGCCTGACCAGCCCTTCTACCAGGTGCTGGCGCTCGGCGAGGACGGGGGCTTCATCGCCTATGCTGCAGAGGACGCCCTGGAGCACGATCCCGAGCTGGCCGCCCTGTCGGGAAAAGCTGAGCGGCGCTGGTTCACTGTCGATCGATCGGGACACCACGCGCCGCAGGGGCAGGCTATCCACTGACTGGCGCGCGCTGACGGGCGGCTCTAGATTGTCGGCGACGGCGCCGTCAGAGCGCCGCAGAGGAGAGCGTACCATGTCCGATTTTGAACACGTGTTCGACAAGCCGCCCGAGGGCGCTGCCGCAGACTGGACGATCCCGCAGGACTGGCGCGCCTATTCCGAGGTCGAGCACAAGACGTGGGATACGCTTTATGCCCGCCAGATGAAGATCCTGCCCGGCCGCGCCGCGGACGTTTTCTTCAAGGGACTTGATGCACTGGATTTGAATACGGGCGGCATTCCCGACTTCTCGCTGATGAACCCCAAGCTGCAGGCGCTGACAGGCTGGACCGTCGTCTGCGTGCCGGGGCTGGTGCCGGACGAGGTCTTCTTCGATCACCTGGCCAACCGCCGCTTCCCCTCTGGCCAGTTCATCCGCAAGCCGGATCAGCTGGACTACCTGCAGGAGCCGGACATCTTCCACGACGTGTTCGGCCACGTGCCGATGCTGACCGACCCGGACTTCGCCGCCTACATGGAGGCATACGGCAAGGGCGGGCAGCGCGCGGCGTCGCTGGGAATGCTGCCCAATCTGGCGCGTCTGTACTGGTACACCGTCGAGTTCGGCCTGATGAAGGAGGCGGACGAGCTGCGCATCTATGGCGCGGGCATCGTCTCGTCGGCGACCGAGAGCGTGTTCGCCATCGAGGATCCGTCGCCCAACCGGATCGGCTTCGATCTGGAGCGGGTAATGAAGACTCTCTACCGGATCGACGACTTCCAGCAGGTCTATTTCGTCATCGACAGCATCGAGCAGCTGAAGCGCGAGACGCTCAGGGATTTCGGCCCGATCTACGACCGTCTGAAGGGCGCGGACGCGATACCGATCGAAACCATCCTGCCGACGGACAAGATCTACACCGAAGGTACCCAGGTCTACGCCAGCAAGGGTGGGCGCTTCGCAGCCTAATCCTCGTGCGCGATCAGGCTCTTGTGCTTGGTATCGCGCATAAAGAGGTAGACCAGCAGCGACACGCCGATCATTCCGGTGACGTACCAGAAATAGACCGGCTCCATCCCTGCGCCCTTGAACCACAGGGCGACGTACTCCGCCGTGCCGCCGAACATCGCATTGGCGATGGCGTAGGGCAGGGCGACGCCGAGAGCGCGGATGTGGGCCGGGAACAGCTCTGCCTTCACCACGGCGTTGATGGCGGTGTACCCGCTGACGATCACGAGGGCGGCGAGCGCCAGCAGGAAGGCGATGAAGGGGCTCTGGACCGTCGCCAGCGTCGACATGATCGGCACGGTGCACAGAAGGCCCAGAACGCCGAAGGTCACCATCACAGGTTTGCGTCCGATGCGGTCCGACAGGGCGCCGACCGCAGGCTGCAGACACATGAAGACGAAGAGGGCCGCGGCGCTGACCTCGGTGGCGATATCCTTGGTGAAGCCGGTCGTGTTGACGAGGAATTTCTGCAGGTAGGTCGTGTAGGTGTAGAAGGCGAGCGTTCCGCCGGCGGTCAGGCCCATGACCAGCAGGGCCTCCTTCGGATGCTTGAGGATCAGCAGCAGGGCGCTTGATCGCGGCGCCTTGTCCGGGTCGCTGGCGACGAACGCGCGGGTCTCGTCCAGACGACGCCGAAGCCAGAAGACGATCACGGCCAGCGCCGCGCCGACGAAGAACGGAATGCGCCAGCCCCATGCCGCCAGATCCGCCTCGCTCAGCGTGTTCTGCAAGACGATCAGCAGGAGCAGGGCCAGAAGCTGGCCCGAGATAAGAGTGACGTACTGGAAGCTGGACCAGAAACCACGGCGCCTGGCCGTGGCCATTTCGGACAGGTAAGTCGCCGAGGAGCCGTACTCCCCGCCGACGCTGAGCCCCTGCAGCAGACGGGCGGTCAGCAGAAGGGCGGGCGCAAATATCCCAATGGTGTCGAAACCGGGCGTGCAGGCGATGATCAGGCTGCCTGTGCACATCAGCGTCACAGACAGGGTCAACCCTGCCTTGCGCCCCTTCCGGTCGGCATAGACGCCCATGATCCACGCCCCGACCGGCCGCATCAGGAAGCCGACGGCGAAGATGGCGGCGCTCGACAGCAACTGGGCCGTGGTGTCGCCCTCCGGGAAGAAAACCGGGGCGAAATAGAGGGTGAAGGCCGCATAGGCATACCAGTCGAACCACTCGACCAGATTACCGGCCGAACCGCCGACGATGTTGCGCAGGCGGCGGGCGGGCGACATCGTTTCGGTCGGCGGCTGGGCGGTCATGCGGTCAGTCCCTCTGGAACGGATAGAAGCCGGAGCCGAGGCCCAGGATCGACGTCAGCTCGTCCAGCGCGCCGCGCGTCTCGTCCAGCAGGACAGGATCGGCGAGATCGGCAGGAGTCAGGGAATCCCGGTACCAGGTCGCGCCCCAGACGCTGAGGGCGCCGTGCAGCTCGTCGGTCAGGCGCATGTTGGCGTTGGTCGCGGCCAGTTCCGCATCGTTCAGGACGACGCGCAGGCGCAGGCAGGCGGGCCCCCCGCCGTTACGCATAGACTGGCGCACGTCGACGTACTCGACCCGGCCGATGGGGCCGTTTGATCCGGCCACGCTCTCGGCCGCCGCATGGGCGCGGGCGTTATCGCGGGTTTCCGTGGGGCAGATGAGCGTCAGGCGGTCCTCGCCCGGGATCTGCACCAGCATGGAGTTGAACAGATAGCTGGTGATCGCGTCTTCCAGAGGAAGGTCGGCGTCCGCGACCTCGACGAAGATCGGCTCGAACCCCCTGGCCGCCGCGCGGATCGACGCATGGGTGGCGGCGGTGTCCTCGAAGGCCAGTTCATGGTGGAACAGGGTTTCCAGCGCCCCCACGCACACCACGTCGTTGTGGAAGGTTCCGCCGGCGATAGCGGCGCGGGACTGGCGGGCGAGGACGGCGCCGGACGCGCCGTGACGGCGCGCCAGGGCTTCGGACGCCTCGCGCGTCTGGCGGGCCGGGTAGGGCCCTGACCATTGCTCCCAGGCCTCACGCCCCCATACCAGCAGGTTCACGCCCGGCTCGCCGTGCCCGGCGCAGAGCCGCACATGGTTGGCTGCGCCCTCGTCGGCCAGATGGGCGACTGAGGGCAGGGCGTCGTGAACGGCGAACCGCTCGGGATCCGGGAAGAGCGCGTCCAGCGACCGCCTGGTCTGTGTGTGCTCCAGCGAGCGATGCAGATTGGTGACCAGATTGGCCGGCGTGAAGTGAACGCGCCCGTCGGCACTGTCGGCGGACGGCGTCACGGTCGCAGCGTTCGCGGCCCACATGGGTGAGGCGGAGCAGGCCGCGGCGGCGAACGACGGCGCCTGCTTCCATCCCGCCTCCAGCACCTGCTTGTCCGAGCCTGAGAAGCCCAGAGCGCGAAGGAAGCCGATGTCAGGCCGCTCATGTGGCGGCAGGACGAACTGCGGCAGGCCGAGGTCGGCCAGCCGCTTCATCTTGTCGAGGCCCTGCAGAACGGCGGCGCGCGGATTGGAGGCTTCGCCCGCATTCAGGCTGGAGGCCAGATTACCGGGCGACAGGCCTGCATAGGAGTGGGTCGGCCCGATCAGACCGTCGGCGTTGGCTTCGACGGCCTTCCAGGTCATGCGTTCAATCCCTTGATTTCGCTTTCGATGTTCGCGACCGTCTCGGCCTCGAAGCTGGCGACCGGATAGGCGCAGTAGTCCGCGGCGTAATAGGCGCTGGGGCGGTGGTTGCCGCTCGCGCCCAGACCTCCGAACGGCATGTCGCCGGCTGCGCCGGTAGTGGGGCGGTTGAAGTTGACCACCCCCGCCCGGATGCGGCGGATGAAGCGCTGCCAATTCGCAGGATCGTCCGACACCAGCCCCGCGCTGAGGCCGTAACGGGTGTCGTTGGCGGCGGCGAGGGCGGCCTCGAACGTTGGGACACGGACAATCGACAGGAAAGGCGCGAACATCTCTTCATCCGGCACGGCGACGCCGGTGACGTCGATGATTGCCGGCTTCACAAAAGCGCCCGGCAGGTTGCCGACCGGACCCGAGGCGCGGATCACCTTCGCGCCCGCGTCGATGCGGTCCTGCAATGCGGAGAGGGCGGCGGCGGCGGCCTTCTCGGAAATCAGCGGGCCGGCGTAGGGTTCGGTCGTGCTGTTCCATGGAGCAAAGGCCAGACGGTCGCTGAGGGCGGCGATGGCCTCGACAATGGCGTCGCCCTGCGGCCCTTCCGGCAGAACCAGACGACGCGCGCAGGAGCAGCGCTGGCCGGTGGTGATGAAGGCCGACTGCACCGCGATGCCCGCGACGGCCTCGGCGTCGGCGGCGTCCCAGACGACCAGCGGATTGTTGCCGCCCAGTTCGAGGGCGAGGATGACGTGCGGATCGTCGGCGAACTTGCGCCGGAAGTGGGCGCCGGCGGCGCCGGAACCGGTGAACATCAGGGCGTCGATGCCGCTGTCCAGCAGGGCCGCGCCGGTGTCGCGCCCGCCCTGCACCACGTTCACCACGCCCTCGGGCAGGTCGGACGCGGCGAAGGCCTCGGCCATCAGCTGGCCGGTCAGGGGCGTCTCTTCGGACGGCTTGAAGACGACCGTGTCACCGGCGAGCAGAGCCGGGACGATGTGGCCATTCGGTAGGTGGCCGGGGAAGTTGAACGGCCCCAGCACCGCCGCAACGCCGTGCGGGCGGTGGCGCAGGATGGCGCGGCCGAAGCCGGTGGCGGTCTCGCGCTCGCCCGTGCGCTCGTCATAGGCGCGGATCGAGATGTCGACCTTGCCCTGCATCGCCTGCAGCTCGGCACTGGTCTCCCACAACGCCTTGCCGGTTTCGCGGCTGATGGCCTCGGCCATCTGCGGCGCGCGCGCCTTGAGCACGGCCTGATAGCGCTTGACGGCGTCGATGCGGTCCTGACGCGGGCGATCGGCCCAGTCGGGGAATGCTGCGCGAGCACGGTCGGTCGCGGACTGCACCTCGGCGGCCGCGGCGGCCGGGCCTTCCCAGATGGTTTCGCCGGTGGCGGGATCGATGGACTGGAACACGGTCATGGGATCACTCAGGTCTTCACGCGGACGATATCGCCGGCCTTCACCTTGAGGGCGTCGGCGGTTTCGCGGCTCAGGGTGGCGACGTCGTTTTCGATATGGGCGCGCTGGCGAACGGCCCGGAACCCGCCGACGCTTGCGGTCGAGATCAGGGCCGGAAGCTCCGCCTCCACCTCATCCGCCAGGGCCACGGTCAGGGCGCGAGCATCCCGTACGGTGCGGATATTGTCGCGCTGACAGGTCACGGTCGGGCCGGCATCGAAGATATCGACCAGCCCGTTCGGCCGGAATCCCTCGCTTTCCAGCAGGGCCATGGCCGGCACGCCCTGCGGGTGCACCTTGCCAATCACCGCGCGGGCCGGTTCGGGCAGCAGCTCGAGATAGATCGGATGGCGAGGGGCCAGGTCGAGGATGAACTGCTTGTCGGTCGCGCCGGTCAGACGATCCGCCTCGTCGAACTCCATCGGGAAGAATTTGTGCGCGACGTGATCCCAGAACGGGCAGGCGCCGTCGGGTGTGAAGACGCCGCGCAATTCGGCCAGCACATTCTCGTTGAACAGCTCCGGCTCCGCGCCGATCAGCATGTAACGCGACTGGCTCAGCAGGCGGCCGGCGCCGCCCTTGCGCCGGTCGGCCTTGAGGAACAGGGAGCCCACTTCGGTCCAGCCCGTGCACTCGTTCACCAGCACCAGGGTCTTCTGCTCCAGCTTGATCCCCAGCGAAGGCGAGGACTGGGCGTTGTTCACGACGCGAAAGCTGAAGAAGGGGCGTTTCAGGCCGACCGAGGCCTTCACCGAACCGATGCCGTCGACATCGCCGGTTTCGGATTCCTCCAGCATTACCGTGTACCAGCGCTCGTGGGGCTCCATCGTGCCGGCGAAGCTGTCGCGACTGAGATCCAGACGTTCCGACAACTGGTCCGGGTCCTCGGGCAGGCTGGTGAAGCCCGGCCCCGAGAGGATGGCCAGTTCGAGAAGGTGATCGAGGTCGGCGGGGCCGGCGGGTCGGACGACGAGCATGCGTTACAGGGTCTCCAGCCGAAGCTGCTTCAGTTTCACCGCGTCGATCTCGCCCGACGCGATCTTGCACAGGATCAGTGCGGACAGTTGCGCGCGCTCGACGAAGCTCTCGGGCCAGGCGAACTCCTGCTCCGAGTGAATGTCGCCGCCCAGGACGCCGAGCGTGTCGATGTTGGGCAGCCCCGCAGCGTGCAGGTTGTTGCCCTCGCAGACGCCGCCGGACTGCTTCCAGGCGATGGGCTGGCCCAGCAGGGCGCCGGCTTCGCGCACCGCCTCGAACAGGGCGGTCTGGCTGGCGTCCATCGGCTTGGGCGCGCGGGTCATGCCGCCGTGCAGGTCGAGGGCCAGGCCGGGGAAGGGGGGCTCCGACGCGATCTGGCGCACCGTCTCGGATATCCAGGCGGAAGATTGGGCGTCCGGGACGCGCACGTTGAAGCGCACGACAGCGTTGTCGGCGACGACGTTCAGGGCGCCGCCACCGCTGATCTTCGCGACGTTGACCGTCACGCCGTCCCGCTGGCCGTTCAGGCCGTGCAGTCGGGCTGCGATGATGGCCGCGCCGGCCACGGCGTTCGCGCCCTCGTGAAAGGCGCGTCCGGCGTGGGCCGCCTTGCCGGTGACGATCAGATGATAGTTGCCGCTGCCCTTGCGCTCTCCGGCCAGGGTGCCGTCTGACAGCGCCGGCTCATAGGTCATGCCGACATGGCCGCGCGCACCCAGTTCGGCCAGCAGGGGAGCCGAAGCGGGCGAGCCGATCTCCTCGTCCGGCGACAGGAGCACTGTCCAGCCGACACGCTCCCGATCGGGGTGGGTCTCGAAGGCCTCCAGCGCCGCAAGCAGGACGGAGATGCCGCCCTTCATGTCGGCGATGCCCGGGCCATTCAGGGCGCCGTCCGGTCGGGTGACCACGGTCTGGAACGGCGAGGTTTCGGGGAAGACGGTGTCATAGTGGCCCGTCAGGACGACCTGCAGCGGCGCGTCGGGGCGGCAGGTGATCTTCAGGGCGTCTGCGTGAGCTTCGGCCTTCACAGAGCCGTCGTCGCCGATGGTGGTGGAGCCTGCGGTGGTGATGCGTTCGACGGTCGCCGGAAGCTTGGTCGCTTCGGCCTCAAGCAGGCCGAGCACCGCTTCGAGGCCGGCCGCGTGTCGGCTCCCCGAGTTCACGTTCGACCACTCGACCGCGCGGCCGATGATGTGGTCCTGGCGCGCCGCGACGTGGTCGAGGACGGCCTGATCGGAAGGCAGAATCCGCATGCGCCGGGACCCTAGCGGGCGCGGCGGCAAAGGTGAAGGCGACTGCGGCTATCGACTTGTCGCGTTCAACCGCTAGGCTCCGCCCCACACCCCCCAGGGAGGAACGGGATGACAGACATGATCAAGGCGATGAATCCGGCGGCGCCGCTGAACACCGAGGAGGCCGCCCTTGCCGCCGCCAAGGTCAGCGCGGTCGGTATGGTGATCGGCGCGATTCACACGGCGGTGGGCGGCTGGTACACCTCTACGCCCGCCGCTCAGGAGGCAGCCGCAAGGATCGTTCAGGACCTGACAGGCCAGGCCCCGGACCCCGCTGCGATGGCGAGCCAGGCGCAGATGGGACTCATCATTTCGGGCGTCTTCGTGGTGCTGCAACTCGGCCTGGCGTTCCTGCAGTCGAGGAAGCCCAACATGATCCTGCCGATCATGTTCCTGATCCTGTGCGTCTGGGCGCTGGGCAGTTCGGCTCTGGCGCTGGCCGTGCCCGCCTTCGGCGGCTCGCAGCCGATGTGGCTCACCGCGTTCAGCATCGTCGCGATGATCGTGGCGATCATCACGCACATCGCCTCGATCCGTGGCGTCAGCGCGCTGGACAAGATCCGGACCCGCGCGGCTCAGGAATACTGAGCCGACCTACCGGTTCGGGCGCCGGTCCTCGCGACCGGTACCCGGCTGGCGGGACTGGCGACGCCAGCGGATCGACAGGCTGGCGTCGCCCTGTCCCCCGAACTTCGAGCTGACGGTCAGGTTGCGACGCACCTGCCACTCGACGTTCACAGCGGCGCCGTTCTCGCCGCCGCCGATGATTTCCAGATAGACGTTGTCGCTGATGTAACGCCCGCCGGCAACCGTCAGGCTGGACGCCTCGCCGCCGAACGACAGGCGATCGAGGCCTGCGAGCTCGCGAAGATTTCCGATCACATCGAATCCGCCGCCGCCCGCCAGCGCCGCCACGCCCGCCGCCAGTTGGGCCGCCTCGAAGGCGGACAACTGTGACGCAGACCGGCCGAACAGCACCTGCGACAGGATCTCGTCCTGGGGCAGGGCGGGGGTCGATGTCAGAGCGATCTCGGGCCGCGCCGCGGTGCCGGTGACACGGATGGTCGCGGTGAGGGCAGGATCGTCACGCGTCGCCGACAGGTTCAGCCGGATCTGCTCCGGATTGGTCGAAAGCGCGACCGTGCCTGTATCGTCGAAGACGAAACGTTTGCCCGCGAAGTCGTAGTCGCCGCGCACCACGCGCGCCGTGCCCGTCAGGATCGGGCGACTTATGGTGCCCGTGACGCGGGCGTTGACGCCCATCTCGACGTTCAGGCCGCGTCCGACGACCCTGACATCCCCGCCGGGTGAACGGATGGCGATATCCATGCCGATCTGGGGACCGCGGCCGCGATTCTGCTGATCCTCGGGAATGTCGCCGCCGGGGCGGTTGATCTCGATCACGTCCATGCGGACGATGCCGTTGGATCCTGGAGGATTGGCCTCGATCCGCGCCTCGTCGATATCGATCTGGCCCGCCAGCTGGATATTGCCGTCCTCCGCACGCACCACGGTAAGAGGACCGGAGGCGCGGGCTTCGGCGATGTCGTTGTCGATGATCCGGAATCGACGGAGCGCCAGTTGGAAGCTGGAGCCCGAACCCTGCCGCAGGCCGATGCGGCCCTCGCCGCTGACCGTGCCGCCGGCGCCGTCGTTGGCGCTGAAGGTCTCGATCAGTGCGGTGGTGTCGTCGAAGCGGCTGTTGAGCGTCAACGCGCCAAGACGGAGGCCGGTGGCGTTGTCCCGGAACGCGCCTTGCTGCAGGTCCAGCCGACCGTTGATCCGCGGCTCGTTCAGGGTCCCGGCCAGGCTCGCGCGTGCGTTCACCTGCCCGGATAGCGAGCGGTCGCCGCCCAGCAGCAGGTCCCAGATCGGCTGGATCTGGCCCTGGATCGTCACGTCGCCGCTCATGGCGCGGGTCCGGGCGATAGCGAGCCGCAGGGGCGCAGCCGAGGCCTCGACGGGCAGGGTCACGTCTGCGGTCGCCTGGACCGCATCGTCGTCCTGCGCGGCGGCCTGAATACGCAGGGTATTGTCGACGAGGACGGCATTGAGCGTGCCGTCCACCGCGAGACCGCGAGGCGCATCGATGCTGCGCAGGTCTGCCATGGTCACATTCGCCGAACCGGACAGATCGTCACCGGCGCCGCGCAGCGAAAGCCGGCCTGTCACCCGCCCGCGAAGGTCGGGCGCGAGCGACTGGAGGTCCACGCTGCTGAGATTGGCTTCGATAATCGCCGCGCGGGAGTCTTGCCTCAGCTCGCCGGTCAGCACGCCGCCACCGATGCCCAGATCGACCCTCGCGACGCGCCCGTCGCCGGACAGGGCCACAACGGCGGGACTTCGGGTGGTGAATGCGACCTCGCGGACGCGGCCGGATCCCTCGAGGGTCACGGATTGGGCCGCGCCGTTGCGCGCGTAGACTCCGCCTCCCGTAAAGGCGACGGGAGTTCCGCCGCCGACGTCCGCGGTCACGGAGAACGGCAGACGGTCCAGCGTACCGCGCCCGTTCAACTCCAGTTCGCGAATGACCCACGTCGAGCCCGCCAGCCGGACATTCCGGCCACTGACGTCGAGGACGGCGGTATCGTTGCCGGCTCCTTCTGTCAGACGTACACGGCCGTCGGCGGTTCCCGAGGCGAGGAAGGCGCCGGGGCGCGCTGTGAACGTCAGATCCGCGCTCGAGGGGAAGTTGTTCGACAGCGCGATCGCGCCCTGTGCCGTCACGCCGCCGGCGTCGAGATCGACGTCCGTCAGACGGATGCGCTGGCCGCCGAGGAAGAAGTTGCCGCTGGCGCGCGCCGGGCCGTAGTTGGAACCGGCGGTGACTGCGATCCGTCCGTCGGAGGCGTCGGCGCCTTTTCGGAAGCTGAGGATCAGGTCGACGGCATTGAGCTTCAGCGCACCGGCGCTGACGCTGGCGAACGCCGCACGCAGGTCGGCGCGTGGCCGGGCGAGTGTGCCGGTCAGGGCGCCGTTGCCGCTCATCGCGCCATCGATAGCCACAGGACCGACGCCGAACGGGCCGTTGGCGTCCCAGTTCAGCGCCAGCCTCAGACGCCCGTCGCCTTCGATCAATCCTCGGGCCCCGGCATTGCCTTGCGCGCCGGTCAGTTGCGCCTGTTCGACCTCGATGCGGCCGCCGCTCAGGGAGCCGGTCAGTTGCAGGCGGGGAGAGCGGCCCAGCAGACGATCCGCCTCTTCCTGTCCGGTGAACAGATTGCGACCGCGGCCATCGAACGTCAGTCGCCAAGGGGCGCCGGCTCGGGTCATCGAGGCCGCAATCGGCCCGCCGAATGCGCCACGCGCGTCTGCGTGGATTTTCGACGCGTCGGTGACCTGCGCCTGTCCCCGG
The DNA here is from genome assembly GCA_052441165.1 of Caulobacteraceae bacterium. Lineage (GTDB taxonomy): Bacteria > Pseudomonadota > Alphaproteobacteria > Caulobacterales > Caulobacteraceae > Brevundimonas. Next base: position 79,228 of record JBQVQW010000003.1, read on the forward strand.
AAGCCCAGGCCGCCGGCCAGATTGCGCCCGCCCGAGCCGGTCAGCGTGAGCGCCTGACCGGTCGCCTCGATGCTTTCGAGCAGGATGGCGCCGTCGACCTGACGCGCGGCTTCGAACCGGATGCGCGGGGTCGCGCCCAGCAATCCGCCGACGATGCCGGCGGTGGAGCCGCCGGTCGCACGGATATCCCCGTCCAGATCCATCCGGCCGTTCTGCACCTGCACATTCAGCGGGCCGTTGACGCGCTGGGCGCGATAGCTGGAGGCGTCCACGCGAAGGAGGTCCACCGTTCCCTGCAGCGTCCAGACCCGCGCATCCCCTTTGAACAGGCCCTTGTAGGCCGCGGGGCCGGCGAGGTTGCTGCCGACGAACCGCCCGAGCGACCGGGTCGAGATGTCGAGCTGGATGCCGTCCGGGCTGGATCGATCCTCGAGATTGATCTGGCCGCTGGCGCTGGAGTTCAGGTTCTCCGCCATCAGCCGCCAGGCCACACCCTGCTGACCATCGCCGTCGGTGTCCGGCGAGGTGGCGAAGCCGAAGCGCGCCGTCCGGCCGATCCGCTCTGCGAACGGGGCCAGCAGGTCCGATCCGGAGAAGTCGAAATAGCCGGAGATGCGCGTCTGGTGGTCGCCGTACCGCCCCTTGATCGTCAGCGGCGTGAACTGGCCAGTGCGCACCACGGCGTCGATGACCTCGCCGTTGACGATGGCGGAGGCCATGAAGGGCTGGTCCGGCGAATAGCCGAGCGCGCCGGCGATTGGCCCGCCCTGGGCCTCGTTGGCGCGCAGGTTGAGTCGAGTGTCGGAAAGATCCTCGCCGAGCGTGGCATTGATGCGCAGATAGTCGCCGGGGCGACTGTTGCTGGCGGCGTTGACGATGAACTGCCTCGCGCCGCGTCGAGGGAGGTTCGCCTCCCCCGACAGGTTCCAGCGGCCGTACTCCTGACTGAATCCTTCCAGCAACTCGACGTTGGCCGCGAAGCGGTCGATGTCGATGGACAGGGGCTGGGGACCGGGGGGCTCGGTCGAAGGCTCGACCAGCGGGCGGCGGATCACACGGACGACGTCGGCCTCGATCTCGCTGGCGTGGAACCGGCGGCCGACCAACGCCCACCAGCTCCAGTCGACATGGACCTGACGGACCTCCAGCCAGACGCCCTGGGCATCGGTCACGGTCACACGATCGATGGTGAAGTCGTCGAAGATGTCGCCCTTCACTCCCTCGACGTTGATCCGGCCGTAACGCCCGATCTTCTTGCCGGCGACGAAGCTTGTCACCAGTTCGCGGCCCGGCCCCGAGACCAGATACATCCGCCCGCCGACTGCGGCGATCAGCAGCAGGGCGGCAAGGATCGCGACGGCCATGCCGCCGAAAAAGGCAAGGGCCTGCAGGCGGGTCCGCTTGCGCTTCTCACGTTCAGCCGGCGTATCCGGCGCCTCCGGGATGTCAGGCGTTTCGCTCAAAACGCCTGTCCGATGCTGACGTAGATCTGGAAATCGGAATCGCCGTCACGACGCTCGAGCGGGAAGGCGATGTCGGCCCGGATCGGGCCGAACGGCAGCTTGTAGCGGACGCCCACACCCGCACCGTAGCGCAGGTTATTGAAGTTCGGAGTTTCCTGGAATCCGATTGCGCCGGCATCGACGAAGGCTACGGCCTGCAAATTGCGCCAGACGGCGCGTCGGACCTCGAACGACGCCTCGAAAAGGCTCAGCCCGCCTCTCGGCGTCCCGTCGGGCAGGCGGGGGCCGACGCCTTGGTACTCGTACCCCCGCACGGACCCGCCTCCACCGGAATAGAACAGTCGGTCCGAGGGCACGGTCAGCTCCGCGCCGCCGATGATCGAGCCCAGCCGCAATCGACCGGCGAGGACGGTTCGGGCCTCCGCATCGACCGGCAGGTAGGCCGTGCCCTGGGCCTCTGCGCGCAGGAAGACGATGGTGTCTTCGCCGGCGACGGCAGTCGGCTGGCCGTTCACGGTCACGCGCCAGCCCTGCGTCGGATCAAGCGGGTCGTTGGAGTAGTCGAGATAGGCGCTGCCTCGGCCCGTCAGGATCACCAGATCGCGGTCGAATTTCTCGGGCAGTCCCAGCACGGCGTTGAACCGGTTCTCGCTGTACTGACCGGCGTCCAGGCCGACCCCGTAGCTGAACCACGACGTCTTCCCCAGGCGCTGCTGCAGATCGGCCGCCGCGGTGATCGCTGTCCGGCGATAGGCGTCCGTGTCCTCGTGAACCACCGCGCTCGACAGGCGCAGCGTCTGTCCGGGGCGTCTCCAGTGCGGGAGGCCCAGGCTTGCACCCAGCCGGCTGTCGACATTGGCGGCCCTCGCTTCCCAGACAAGCGTATCCGCCCGCCCGAAGCGATTGTGCCAGGTCCAGATCAGGTCCAGACCCGAACCGTCCGAGGTCGAAAAGGTCGCCCCGGCCTCGAGAATGCGGCGCGGGCGGTCGGTCAGGGTGACGATGACAGGGCGCAGGCCGTCCGGGCGCGCCTGCGCCGCAGGAGCCAGCGCCACGCCGACGCCGTCATAGACCCCGGTCTCGAGCAGGCGACGCTCGAGTTCGGCCACCTGCTCAGGATCATAGGTATCCGCCTCGGACCAGGGCGCCAGTCCGGCCACCCAGTCAGGATTGGTTGGTCCCCGCGTCTCCAGGATCACGCCGTCCAGCCTGACCAGTGCGCCCGACGCAATGTTATAGGTCGGCGCGACCGTCAGCGACTGGTGATCCACCACGACGCGGCGGGGTTCCGCGCGGGCGTCGGCGTATCCGCGGCGCGTCAGGCCGGCGACGATCCGACCCTCGGCGGCGATGACGTCGACTGCCCGGCCGGGCTCTCCGGCGCGCAGGTCCATCTCCGCGCGGGCTTCTGCGGCGATGGCTGCATCCGGAGCGGGCGCAGCCCAACGCACATCGGGCTCCGCGAGTTTGAAGCGCGGCCCCGGAACCACGCTGACGATCGCGACCGGCGTCTCCTCGCCCTCGACGATGTCTTCGAGGACGGGCTGGTAATAGCCCTCGGATCTGAGCAGCGCCTCGGCGGCATCCATGGCGCCGCGGGCCCGACGTCGCGCCTCGAAGCGGTTCGTCGGCGGACCATCCACTTCGCCGACCGCCCGAACGAGCTGGGCTCGCAGTTCTCCGTCGATCTCGCCGCGGATCTGGGCGCGCGGATCGGCCGCCGCCGGCGAAGCCACTACGAGAGTGGCCGCGCTGAGCAGGAACAGGGCGGGCCGTAACGTCAAACTCGAACCTTGGTGTTGGCCCGTCGAGGGCGATTCATCGTGCGGCCACGCCGCCAAAGGCTCGGGCCTCTAGTAGAAGAGGGTTTCGCTTTCCGGCTGAACCGATTGTTCAGAGGTTCGTTTCTCGGGCGGAAGGGTCGTGGAGTCGGTCGGCGCGGCCGGCGGCGGCGCCACCGCATCGGTGGGGGCTGCGACGTCCTCGGCCGCCGGGGCCATCGGCTCCTCCACGGGAGGGCCGACGAACTCGTCCTCTACGGGCCGTGGGTCCTCGCAACCCGCGACGACCAAAGCGCCGGACACGGCGAGCAGGGCGAACAGGCGTTTCATAATGTTTGGTCTCCCCCGGATTCGGGCGTCAAACGCACCGCTTCAGCTGTCGTTCCCTTAAAGGCTTTCAGCGGCCTGCGCATCCCCTCCGGCAGCGTCCGTTGGGCAGCGGAACGGGTCAGGTTGCAACCAAATTACGCAACAGCAACCATTCGTTTCAGTTTGTCTGTCATACCGATGTTACGGGAGGTGACGATGACGGCGACAGCCTATGCCATGGTCGCGCAGGTGCGGCTGCGCGAGCTGCGGACACGCATAGCTCTTGCCGCGTTCATCGGCGCTACAGCCTGGTTCATCTCGCCCTCCATCTGGCCCGCCGTCTGGTTCTGCTCGGTTCTCGCCAGTCAGGCGTTCGACTGGTGGGTCTTCAGGCGTTACCGTCGGAACCCGAAGTGGCGGCCGGACCGCGCCTATCTGGCGCTGTCCTGCGCGACGACGTTTCTGGGTGTCGCCGTCTACTCGGCGATCGCTGTCTATCTCTGGGTCGCCGGCGGGGAGATCGGGCGCGTGTTCGCCATCGTCCAGGTGGCGGGGGGGCTGCTGCACGTCAGCCTGCACATGCATCACGCCTGGCCGATCCTGATCTCGGCTGTCGCTCCCCACGGGATTTATTTCCTCGGTCTGCCGGTCGTGACAGCGATTGCGACCCGCCAGTGGCAGGAAGGCCTGATCGCCATCGGGTGCCTGCTTTACATGAGCCATCTGGTCGTCGCTGTCCGGCAGAGCTCGACAACGACAGCAGCCCTCCGGGCAGCCAACACCGCCGCAGAGGAAGCCCGCCACAAGGCCGAGGTCGCGAGCGCCGCCAAGTCCGACTTCCTCGCCGTCATCAGCCATGAAATCCGCACGCCCATGAACGCGGTCATCTCGGCCGGCAATCTTTTGCGTCAGACGCGGCTCGACGAGCAGCAACGGGAGCATGTGACCATGCTGACCGATGCCGGCGATGTCCTGATGGGCCTGCTGAACGACGTCCTGGATGTCTCGAAGATCGAAGCCGGCAAGATGGAGCTGGAGGTTGCCGACATGGACGTCCGCGCGCGTCTTGCAGCGCTGCGACGTCTGTGGGAGCCCCGGGCGACCGCGAACGGCGTCGGCCTGATCGTCCGTATCGCGCCGGATGTGCCGGAGGCCGTGCGCACCGACCCGCTCCGGTTCCAGCAGATCCTGTTCAACCTCATTTCCAATGCGGTGAAATTCACGTCGTCGGGAGAGATCGTCGTCTCGGTCGACTGGGCCGACGGACACCTGACTGTTGCGGTCCGCGACAGCGGTGTCGGTATTCCCTCGGACAGGCTCGCGAACGTGTTCAACAGCTTCGAACAGGCTGACGCCGGTACGACGCGTCGGTACGGCGGGACGGGACTGGGTCTTGCCATCAGCCGCAAGCTGGCCCGGCTGATGGACGGAGATCTGACGGTCACCAGCATGGTGGGTGAGGGCTCGACGTTCACGCTGTCCCTGCCCATGACGATGGCGGTCCCGGCGGACATTCACGAGGCGGCCGGCATGGCGGACGTTTCGATCCTTCAGGGCTGCTCCGTCCTTGCGGCGGACGATCACGAGGTGAACCGGCGCATCCTCAAGCTGTTGCTGGAGCCTCACGGCTGCCGGCTGACGCTCGTCGAGAACGGGCTGGAAGCGGTCGAGGCGGCGGCCGGGCAGCGGTTCGACGTGATCCTGATGGATATGCAGATGCCGGTGATGGATGGTCTCGAGGCCGGTCGGCGGGTGCGAGCGGGAGGCCTCAACACGGCGACGCCCATAGTCGCCCTGACCGCCAATGCGCTCGATACCCACAAGGCCGCGTGGCGCCCGATCGGCGTGCACGCCTTCCTGACGAAACCCGTTGATCCGATCCTGCTGGCCTCGACCCTGGCGACGGCCTGCGCCGGAGACGGCGAGCCGGTCGAGGCTGCCGTGGCCTAACGCTGGCTGCCGCCGCGCGGGCGGAACCAGGCCGGCGACGCCGGAGGCGCGCAATTGCGCTGGATGCCCAACCCCTTGAGGAAGGCGCGGCGTTCGCGTCCTGCCTGGATGGCGGACTGCACGTGCCGGCTGTGCTGTTCAGCGCCTGTGAGGCGGCGAATCCAGCTGCGGCCGGGGATGAAGTCGGTCGATGCGTCGCGAATCGCATCCAGCGCCGCCTTGGCGGCCGCATCGGCTGCGCGTTCGCCGAGCGTCGATCCGTCTGGCGCCGGCGGCTCGTCGCCATCCGGCCCCAGGGCCTCGTTCAGTCGCGTGACCTCGGCGGCGATGGTGGTGCAGTGATTGAGGTTGCGGCGATCGTAGGGATTGGCCTCGGCCTGCAGCAGAACTGTGGGAATATACTCCCGGCGCAGGTTGAAGTCGTCCAGCGGCGCTGTGGCGGCCGCGCCGACGCCCGAGCCGAACTCCTGGGCGGCCGCGCAGGCGCTGAGCAGGGCGAGGGGGGCGAGCAACAGAAGACGGCGCATGCCGGGTTCAACCACGCTTGCGTGTCGAACGGAAGGCGTTGCGATGTCCGGGAACTCCCGCAGCGGCGGGAAGATCGATGGTACGTCCTCTCGGGCTCGAACCGAGGACCCTCTGATTAAAAGTCAGATGCTCTAACCAACTGAGCTAAGGACGCACATCGAACCGGGGCGCAGATTCGCTCCGGAAGCGGGCCTTCTGATGCAAGCCGCGGCCGGGGTCAAGCGCCGCCTCGACGGTTCGTCGCTCAAAGGCTAGGCAGATGCGATGAAACCACTCTCTGGCGTCCGGATCATCGAGTTCGACGGGCTGGGGCCCGTGACCTTCGCAGGCATGCTGCTGGCCGATCTGGGGGCAGACGTCCTCAGGCTGTCGCGCGGCGCGGGGGCTGGGGCGGCGGTCTTCAGCGACGTCGGCGGGGAGGTACTGCATCGCGGCCGCGCCGCCGTGCCGGTGAATCTGAAGAATCCTTCGGATCAGACCCGGGTGCTTGAGCTGTTGGCCGGCGCGGACGCCCTGATCGAAGGGTTTCGGCCGGGCGTGATGGAACGGCTGGGGCTGGGACCCGATGCGGTCGCGGCGGTAAATCCCCGGCTGGTGTTCGGCCGGATCACGGGCTGGGGGCAGGGCGGGCCGCTGGCGCAGAGCGTCGGGCACGACCTGAACTACATCGCCCTGTCCGGCGCCCTGCACGGGATGGGTGAGCCCGATCGGCCGCCGCGGCCGCCGCTGAACGTCGTGGGCGACTACGGAGGCGGGGCGATGTTTTTGGTGACCGGGGTGCTCGCCGCCCTCGTCGAGGCGAAGACCACGGGCCGGGGCAGGGTCGTGGATGCGGCCATGACCGACGGCTCGGCCCTGCTGACCAGCCTGTTCCACGCCTTCGCCGCGCGGGGGCTGTGGAATGATCGGCGGGGCGAGAACCTGCTGGACGGGGGCGCGCCCTTCTACCGCTGCTTCAGCTGCCGGGACGCGAAGTATGTCGCCGTCGGAGCCCTGGAGCCGCAGTTCTATGCGGCCCTGATCGCCGGCCTCGGCCTGACGGCTGAGGAGGCCCCGCAGTTCGACATGGCGAACTGGCCGGCCCTGCATCGTCGTTTCGAGGGCCTGTTCGCGACCCGGGACCGGGACGAATGGGCGGCGCATTTCGAGGGAACCGACGCCTGCGTGAGTCCGGTCCTGACCCTGGCCGAGGCTCCGGATCATCCGCACAACAAGGCGCGGAAAACCTTTGTCGAACAGGGCGTTGTTCAGCCTTCCCTCGCGCCAAGGTTCAGCGGCGAGGACGCCTCGCCGGAACCACAGCCGGCCGACCTGTCGCTGGACGAGGCGCTGGCGCGCTGGCGTTAGCCGTTCGAGGTATGGCGGGCGTGAAAGTCCTTGCGGAACTGGTCGAACCGGCCTTCCGCGATCGCCGCCCGCATGGCCGCGGTGAGAGCCTGGAAGAAGGCGATGTTGTGCCAGCTGAGCAGGATCTTGCCGAGGATCTCGTCGGCCCGGATCAGGTGGTGCAGATAGGCCTTCGAATAGTCCTGTGAGGCCGGGCAGGGGACCTCGGGATCCAGCGGGTCCTGATCCTCGGCGAAGCGGGCGTTCTTCAGATTGATCGGGCCGCTCCAGGTCCAGGCCTGACCATGACGACCGGCGCGCGTCGGCAGGACGCAGTCGAACATGTCGACGCCGCGCCAGACCGCCTCGACGAGGTCCACCGGCTTGCCTACGCCCATCAGATAGCGGGGACGGTCGGCCGGCAGCATCTCCGGCGCATAATCCAGCACCTCGCACATGGCCTGATGGCCTTCGCCCACGGCCAGGCCGCCGATGGCATAGCCATCGAAGCCGATCTCCTGCAGACGTTCGGACGACTCCTTGCGCAGGTTCTGGAACGTCGAGCCCTGCTGGATGCCGAACAGGGCCTGGGTATCGCGCGCGCCGAAGGCGTTCTTCGAGCGCTGGGCCCAGCGCGCCGAGAGCTCCATGCCCTCGCGGGCGCGTTTCTCCTCGGCGGGCCAGGCGACGCATTCGTCCAGCTGCATGACGATGTCGGAGCCAAGGCGATCGGCCTGGATCTCTATCGAACGCTCGGGCGTCAGGACGTGCTTCGACCCGTCGATGTGGCTTGAGAAGGTTACGGCCTCCTCGGTCAGTTTCGATATGCCCGACAGGGACATGACCTGGAACCCGCCGGAGTCGGTCAGGATCGGCTTGTCCCAGCGCATGAACTCGTGGAGGCCGCCCAGCCGCTCCATTCGCTCGGGGCCGGGGCGCAGCATCAGGTGATAGGTGTTGCCCAGCAGGATATCGGCGCCGGTCTGCTTCACCTGATCCACGGTCAGGGCCTTGACCGTCGCCGCGGTGCCGACGGGCATGAAGGCAGGCGTGCGGATATCGCCTCGCGGGGTTTTCAGGACGCCGGTGCGAGCGCGGCCGTCGGTGGCGGAGATGTCGAACGGGAAGGTCATCGGTCGGTCAGCTTTTCCAGCGCCTCGGCGCGCTGCAGGTCCTTGGGACGGCCGAAGCGGCGAGCCATGGCGGCCTGCTCGGCGGTGCGGACGGTCGGGATGTGGCGATCCTGAACCGGCCGGTCAACGCGGGTGCGGAAGACGACAGGCGACCAGCCGCCGTCGGTCTTCACCTCCAGCCCGACCATGATCTCGATCGGCACCGGGGTCGTGTCGATCCGGGCAAGCAGTCGCGAGCGAAAATGGTCCCGCGTCTCCGGTGTGATGATCTGGCCGCCGAACGCCTCGATCAGATCGTTGGCGGTCTCTTCCGACGCCAGCACATCGATGTCTGGCACGGGCCAGTCCGGCAGGCCGGACAGGGCCATGGCCGCGCCGCCGAACACGATCCAGTCGTTACGAAGGTCCAGCGCCTCGGCCGTCGCCGCCAGCATTTCGAGGCTCTGGATCAGGGGGCGGGGGAGGGCCGTCATCGGGCGTCGCTCCGCAGCAGCAGACTTCCATCGCCGTAGGAATAGAAGCGATACCCCTCGGCGATCGCGTGGGCGTAGGCGGCCTTCATGACCTCAAGACCAGCAAAGGCGCTGACCAGCATGAACAGGGTCGATCTTGGCAGGTGGAAGTTGGTCATCAGCACGTCCACCGCGCGGAAACTGTAGCCGGGTGTGATGAAGATGGCCGTGTCCCCGTGGAACGGCCTGATGACGCCGTCGTCGCCTGTCGCGCTCTCCAGCAGGCGCAGGGATGTGGTGCCGACGCAGACGATGCGGCCGCCAGCGGCATGGACGGCGTTCAGGGCGTCTGCCGTCTCTTCAGGGACCTCGCCCCACTCCGAGTGCATCTTGTGGTCGGCGGTGTCGTCGGCCTTGACCGGCAGGAAGGTCCCGGCGCCGACGTGAAGGGTCACCGCATGGGTCGTGACCCCGCGCGCCCGGATCGCGTCCAGCAGGGCGGGGGTGAAGTGGAGGCCGGCCGTCGGGGCGGCGACCGAACCGTCGTGCTCGGCGAAGACCGTCTGATAGTCCGAACGGTCGCGGTCGTCCTCGGCCCGTTTGGCGGCGATGTAGGGCGGCAGGGGCATGACGCCGACGGCGCGGATGGCGTCGTCCAGCGCGGGACCTGACAGGTCGAACCTCAGGCCGACGAGGCCATCCTCGCGCTTGTCCTGCACCGTGGCGTCCAGCCGTCCGAGATCACAGGCGGCGGCCTCGCCCACGGCTCCGAAGCGAATCCGATCGCCGGACTTGATCCGCTTGCCCGGCTTCATGAAGGCGGACCAGACGTCCGGGGCGTCGCGGTGGTGGAGGGTGGCCTCGACCTCGACGGTCAGGGTGTCGCCCTCCTGGCCTCCGACTCCGGGATTGGGACGTTCGCGCACGCCGGACAGGCGCGCGGGGATCACCCGGGTGTCGTTGAACACCAAGGCGTCGCCGGGCTGCAGGAAGTCCGGCAGATCGCGAATGAGGCGGTCTTGCTGTCCGTCAGGGCGCACGACCAGCAGGCGGGCGGAATCGCGGGGCTCGGCCGGGCGCAGGGCGATCCGGTCTTCCGGCAGGTCGAAGTCGAAATCGGCGGTCTTCATCAGGCGGCGCAAAGGCCATGCACATGCGGCGCGGTCAAGGCGGCGGTCATGGTGAGACCATGTGTCAGCCTGACGGGAGACGTCTGCGCTGCCATCTACACCCTATGAAACTGCTCTCCGGCCTGGCCGCCTCCGCCCTGTTCATCCTCGTCGCCGGCTGCGAGGACGCCGTCTCGACCCTGCAGGAGATCGAGGACACCGCCGCAAAGACATCGGCCACGGTGACCGAGATCAACGAGCGCTCGGCGCAGATTCAGCAGGCCGTCGAAGACCCCGTCGGAGCCCTGCGCGGCGCGGTCACCGCCAATCTGACGAAGACGCCGACGGACCAGCCCGGCGTCTATGTGCTGACGGATCTGCAGACCGGTTGTCAGTTTCTGGCCACCTATGAGGCCGATGGCACAACCGTCGCCTCGGTCGCGCCGCGTGTTGAACCTGCCCCGGACGGTGGCACGCGCCAGCGCTGTATCGCCGTACCGGGCATCGGCGACCGCGCCTCGGCCGGGGTCGAGGGCTAACGCCCCGAGGCAAAGCCTGACTTAAGCGTTGGTTCAGGCGTTTGTGGCAGCCTGAGGCCATGAGCCTCGACCTACCGCATCTCGCCGACGGCGGGCGTCTCGACGCCTGGGATCATCTGCGGCGACCGGTCTGGCTGTTCGATCCGGTCAGTTGTCGAGGCGTCTACGCCAACGTCGCCGCCCTTGCGCTCTGGGGCGCAGTCGATCTGGGTGAACTTCTCTCGCGGGATTTCTCGAAGCTCTCGCCGGCCGTGCGGGCGCGAACCGACCGCTTGCGGACGGCGACCGCAGGCGGCCGGGAGGTCGAGGAGCGATGGACCTTCTACCCCAATGGCCAGCCGGTGACGGTGCAGGCCGTGATCTCAACGGTCGCCTTGACCGGTGGGCGGGAAGTGTTGCTTTTCGAGGCCGGGGCCGTCGAGGTGGAGGCGGAGGAGCGCCGCGCTGTGGAGGCGCTGCGGCATTCGGCAGGACCGGTAGGCCTGTTCGACGGCGAGGGCCGTTCCCTGTTCGCCAGCCCGGCGGCGTTCGCAGCCTATGGTCTGGATGCCGGCTTCACGGGGCGTTTTGTCGTCGCCCGGGAGGGCGAGGCCGTCCTCGGAGGGGCTATGGAGGGGCACGCGACCGGGGCGGTGTTCCAGATGGCGACGGCGGCGGGCGCGCGCTGGCATCACATCGATTGCCGCCCGCTGCACGACCCGGTGACCGGGTCCATCAGCGTTCTGCTTAACGAACGTGACGTGACGGATCGGGTCGAGGCCGAGGCGGCCCGGGCCGCCGCCGAGCAGAAGGCCGCCATGGCCGAGGCGCGGCAGCGGTTCCTGACCGACATGTCCCATGAACTGCGCACGCCGTTGAACGCAGTGCTGGGTTTCTCGGCCCTGTTGTGCGAGGCCGGGCTGGAGCCGACCCAGCAGGATCACGTCAGCCGGATCCATGCGGCGGGTGAGCGGCTGGCCGACGTCGTTGAGCTGATGATCGGCCTGTCGGAGCAAGATGATTGGGTCGACGGCGCCGCACCCCGGCAGGCCGGCGAGGCCCATCTGCACGATATCGCACCCGACCCGGCCAACGAGGCGGAAGAGAGGGCGATGCGCGTCCTCTATGTCGACGACAACGACAGCAATCGCGCCCTGATCGCCGCCCTGCTGGCTGTGCAGGGCATCGTCTGCGAGACCGTTGACGACGGGGCGCAGGGGCTTGCATCGGCGTCCCGCGGCGGTTGGGACGTGATCCTGATGGATATCCAGATGCCGGTGATGGACGGCGTCGAGTCGACGAGGCGGATCCGCCTGCTGGAGGACGAGGCATCCGCTGTCCCGATCATCGCCCTGACCGCCAATACGCTGGCCGAACAACTGGCGGTCTATGCCGAAGTCGGGATGAACGACTGCATCACCAAGCCGGTGAAGGCGCCGGAGCTGTTGACCAAGCTGTTCCAGTGGGCGTCGACGTCATGGCGCGACGACTGGCGCCGTCAGACGATGGCGGCCTGACGACCGAGTGTTTGCTGGGCGTTGACCCGCGGGCCTCAAGGCTTCAAAGCCCGTCCCATGCTGCAGAATATCGAAACCCTCGCGCACGACGCCCGGTCGTGGCCGTTTGAACAGGCCCGCAATCTTCTGAACCACGTTCTGAAGAAGCGGCTGGGCGACGCCGAGCGAGATGCGGCGAAGCTGCTGATCGACGCAGGCAAGGCGGACGAGGCGCTGGCGACGTTCGAGGCGCTGCAGCGGCCGGTAATTCTGGAAACCGGCTATGGCCCGTCGGGCCTGCCGCACATGGGCACCTTCGGCGAGGTGGCGCGGACGACGATGGTGCGCAACGCCTTCCGCGCCCTGACCGGCGACCACTGGCGGACCCGCCTGATCGCGTTCAGCGACGACATGGACGGCCTGCGCAAGGTGCCGGAGGGCATTCCGAACCCGGAGATGCTGCGCGAGGACCTGCACCTGCCGCTCACCCGCGTGCGAGACCCGTTCGGGACACACGAGAGTTTCGGCGCGCACAACAACGCGCGTCTGCAGGCCTTCCTCGACAGTTTCGGCTTCGACTACGAGTTCATGAGCTCGACCGAGACCTACAGGTCCGGCCGGTTCGACGAGGTGCTTCTGCGCCTGCTGGAGCGTTTCGACGCCGTGCAGGCCATCATGCTGCCGACCCTGGGGCCGGAGCGGCGCGAGACCTACTCGCCCTTCCTGCCGATCAGCCCGATCACCGGCCATGTCCTGCAGGTGCCGACGCTGGAGCGGAACGTCGAAAAGGGAACCATCGTCTTCGACGACCCCGCCGGCGGCCGCACCGAGGTTCCGGTCACGGGCGGTCATGTGAAGCTGCAGTGGAAGCCCGACTGGGCCATGCGCTGGACCGCGCTGGACGTCGACTACGAGATGTCGGGCAAGGATCTGATCGAGAGCGTGCGTGAGAGCTCCAAGGTCTGTCGCGCGCTGGGCGGCACGCCGCCGGAGGGCTTCAACTACGAGCTCTTCCTCGACATCGAGGGCAAGAAGATCTCCAAGTCGAAGGGCAATGGCCTGACGATGGACGAGTGGCTGCGTTACGGCACGCCCGAAAGCCTGAGCTGGTACATGTTCCAGTCGCCGAAGTCGGCCAAGAGCCTGCACTTCAATGTCATTCCGCGGGCGATCGACGACTACCTGTCCTTCATCGACCAGTTCCAGACGCAGGAGCCGGCGAAGCAGATCGACAATGCCGTCTGGTCGATCCACGCGGGCGATCCGCCGAAGGTGGCCAGCCCGGTGTCGTTCAGCCTGCTGCTGAACCTCGTCGGCGTGGCCAATGCCTCGTCGAAGGAGCAACTTTGGGCCTACTTCGCCAAATATCTGCCCGAGGCGACTGCAGAGAACGAGCCGACGCTGGACCGGCTGATGGGCCATGCGCTGAACTATTATGAGGACTTCGTCCGCCCGACGAAGACCTATCGCCTGCCCGACGAGAAGGAGAAGGCTGCGCTGCTGGATCTGGCGACGCGTCTGAAGGCCTTGCCGGCGGACACGACGGACGGCGAACTGATCCAGGGCGAAGTCTATGCGGTGGGCAAGGAACACGCCTTCGAGCCGCTGCGGGCGTGGTTCGGGGCCCTGTACGAGGTGCTGCTGGGCGCTTCACAGGGGCCGCGCTTCGGTTCATTCGCGGCGATCTACGGCCTGCCGGCGACGATCGAACTGATCGAGGCGGGGGCCCACGGCAAGTTGGCCTCGTAAGCGCAGTTCGTGCGGCGCCGTACATGAACCGAATATAACGGCGAGGCTACGGGAGCCTTCAGCTTGGCTCGGGCATTCTCCACCTCATCGACCACCTCGATGATAGGAGAGAGTCATGTCGAAGAAGATCACCGTCGCCATCGCCGCCGCCGCCATGCTGGGCGGACTGGCTCCCGTTGCCCTGCCGACCGCCGCAATGGCGCAGCAGGCCAACGGCATCACCAACTGCGACGCCCCCGGCGGGCGTCAGCGCACCGGCGCACTGCTGGGCGCCGTCGTCGGCGGTCTCGCCGGTAGCCAGATCTCGCGCAACGAGCGGACGCTCGGCGCCGTGGCCGGCGCTGCCGCAGGCGCTGCCGCCGGTTCGTATATCGGCTGCAACCAGCAGCGTCAGCGCGCGGTGAGCGCCCAGAGCGGCGCCCAGTACCAGGCCACTTCGAACCTGCGCATCCGCTCGGGTCCGGGAACCGGCTATCGTCAGGTCGGCAGCCTGTCGGCGGGCCAGCCGTTCTCTGCCGTCGGCTCCCAGGGTGAATGGGTCCAGATCGCCGGTGGCGGCTGGGTGAATGCGAACTACGTCGCCCCGTACTAAATCCATCGCATCGGCGAGGATCGAGGGCCGCTCCGAAAGGGGCGGCCCTTTCCCTTGGTCTCTACTGGCTGACCCAGAGAATCCGGCCCATCCAGAGGATGTCGGCGCGCGGCAGGGTGCGGGGCCCATAGTCCGGATTGATCGACGCGAGGGTCACGCTGCGCGCCGACAGGCTCGCCAGCTCCTTGGCGAGGGTTTCGCCGCCGGCGGTGCGGACCACCACGCGATCCCCCTTGCGCACGTCAGTCGCCTCGCGATCGACGATGATATGGTCCCCCTCGCGATAGAGGGGCGACATCGAGTCGCCGGCGATCCGCAAACTCAGCAGGCTGTCGCGAGGGCGGGGGAGCTCTGTCTGGAGCCACCCGTCGCCCGTTGGCAGGCCTGCGTCGTCGAAGAAACCATCCTGACCCGCCTGGGCCATGCCCAGCAAGGGAACGAGCGGCGACCGGTCCGCCGCATCCTGCGCCAGTTCGGCGAATTCTCCCAGTGAAAGGCCACACGCCGACAGAATCCGGGTCAGGCTCTCGGTCGACGGCCAGCGGGGGCGGGGTGGGTCTCCAGGTCCGAATCGCTTGGAGGGATTGAAACTGGTCGGATCGAGGCCCGCGCGTCGGGCCAGCGCAGAGGCGCTCAGGCCCTCGCGTTGCGCAAGACGATCGATCGCGGACCAGATCTGAACATGGGAAAGCGGCATGGGCGAATAGGAATATTCACCTATGCAAGCATTCGGTCAAGCGACGCAAATTATTCCAGACCCGCCGCGCGGCGCTCCTGCCAGGCCCAGAAGGTGCCGACGGCGATGGCGACGAGCACGCCGTAACTGGCCAGGTTGATGACCGCATAGAAGGCGGCGAGGGGAGGGCGGATGTCCACGATGGTCAGCAGGTGGCTCATCACGATCAGTGCCTGCATGGCGCACACCCACACCGGCCAGGTACGGCGGCTCTTCCACGCCAGACCGGCATAGACGGTCAGCATGACGCAATCGATCGCCAGCAGGCTCCACTGGGTGCCTGTCAGCGCCGTCTTTTCCTGCATGAGGATGGAGGCGAACAGGGCCAGCATATAGGCCCCGGCGCCGATCCGTTCGGGCTCATCGCCTTTCAGAAACGCGAAGGCCACCACCAGTACGGCGATGCCAAAGCCGATCTGCGATGACAGGGTCTCAAACATGCAAACGCCCCCGTGCCATCAGGCACGAGGGCGAACATGCATTGAATCGGCGCAAATCGAAATGACCGGCGCCGGACATTACGATGAATTAAACTGCGCGGAGGCGAGCCACCGAGGCCTCTTCCATGTTGGCTTCCGGCGGCTTGTCCAGAACGCCGAGGGCGTACGGGCCCCAGCCCAGACGGCGGTGATCCTTGGCCAGCTCGGTGTGGCAGGCGACGATGGCGGCGCGGGCGGCCGAAAGCGCGGCGATCGCTTCCATGGCCTTGGCCTGCGACTCAGCGCCGGTCACCGGCGAGAGGCTCAGCGTCGTCCGGGCGCCGATCATCGACTGAACCAGGGTGGTGGCGCGGGCGATAGCAGCATCAACCGATTGCTCGGTCGCATTCAGGTCACCAGCCACGCTGGCGATAACGGCAGCCTTATCCATGAAACCCTCCAAAACTCGAAAACTTCAGTGGGGCGACATTTATCAGATGTTAAGGCTGCTCGGTAGCAAATTGTTAGCCATCTCTCTTGAGTCTTCGTTAACCAATTCGCGCGTGGCGGGAATCACACGTCCGCCTATCGGGGGCGTATCGCCAGGCTTGTCGATGGGGCCCACCGCAAGTGGCTCCAGGCCAAGTTTCCTTGCCAGGGCAGACAGGGCTGTGTGGGTCCGCACCAGATGGGCCCGCGCCTCGGTCAGGGACTGGACCGTCGCGGCGGCCCCGTCGAAGACGGATTGACCCGCGACGGCCGACAGAAAGGCTTGGGCACGAGCCTCGGGCAGGGCTGCGGTCAGGCTGGCCGTCTGGCTCAGGGCCTGGTCGATGGCGGTCTCGGCGGCGTACAGGCGGGCAGCAAGCGCCTCGCCTATGGATTGACGACACATGCGAGATCTCCCCCTCGCAGCGCTTCAGCGAGGGGATGCAATCACAAGGTTAACGGCAATTCAACTAAAAGTCGTTTCCGGCGACCAGGAAGTGCGCGCTGAGGCTGGCGATCGGATTGTCCGGATCGTCCTGCCAGGCCTCGGCCTGCACGTGGGCGACCCGCTTGCCGGCCTTGCTGATACGGGCGCGGGCGTGAACGTCCACCGGGCGGCCCGACCGCAGGTAGGCGACCGTGACGTTGATCGGCCGCGGCAGCTTCAGGCGAGGATAGAGCAGGGCGACCTGGGCGACGGCAGTCAGTTCCAGCATCGCGGCCGTTGAGCCGCCGTGCAGGGCGGGCAGCACGGGATTGCCGATCAGCTTGTCCGCGAAAGGCATGGTGACCGTCAGAACATCGCCCTCCTGCGCTGACGCCAGGCCCAGGAAGCGGGCGTAGGGCAGGGTCGAAAGAAGATCGGTCACGCGTCGTCTCCGCCGCGCGACTGCAGATTGGCTCCGATGCCGCGCTCGCCGTTCGAGTTCAGAATGTACGCGGACTGGGCGGCCGCGACGGGATCGTCCGGCGTCTCCTCGAAGGCCCAGGCGCGGACAAAGGCGATTGAGTGGGTCAGGCGGTAGCAGCGCGCCTCGGCGATCAGATCGGCTCTGGGCCGCGCGGCGCGCATGTAGTCGACGCGCAGGTCGAGGGTGGCGATCGGCTCGAACCGGTCCAGAGCGGTCCAGACGGCCAGGCCGCCCACATGATCCAGCAGGGTGGTCACCAGGCCGCCGGCCAGCACACCCGTCTCAGGGTCACCGACGAGGTCCTCGCGCCATGGCACGCGAATTCGGACCCGATCCCCCTCCAGGCCCTCATAGGCGAAGCCGAGCGCATGGGTGTGCGCAGCGACCGAGGCCAGTTGCGGCAGGAGGGGCAGGATGTGCGAAGCGGACATGGGTCGGGTATCGACCGACGGCCGGGTTGAGCGCAAGCGCTCGTCGTGCGTTCAGTGGAGGATGATCCGCTTCGAGGACCTGCTGAGACCAACACCCGCGGGGCTCTATTGCCCGCCGGGGGACTTCTACGTCGATCCGGTCGCGCCGGTGGACCGGGCTGTGATCACGCATGGCCACGCGGATCATGCGCGGTCGGGCCATGGCGCAGTGCTTGCGACCCATCAGACCCTGGCGATCATGGGCGAGCGTTATGGCGAGGCTTTCACGCAGGCACGGCACGGCGTCGCCTATGGTGAAGCGACAACGATCAACGGCGTGGAGGTCAGTCTGGCGCCGGCCGGTCATGTGCTGGGTTCGGCGCAGGCCGTGGTGCGCTGGAAGGGACTGACGATGGTCGTTTCCGGCGACTACAAGCGGCGTCGCGACCCTACCTGTCCGCCGTTCGAGCCTGTGCCGTGCGAAGTGTTCATATCGGAAGCCACCTTCGGTCTCCCCGTCTTCGTCCACCCGCCGGACGGCGAGGAGATCGCGCGACTGTTGCGATCGTTGCGACAGTTTCCGGACCGCGCCCATCTGATCGGCGCCTATGCGCTGGGCAAGGCGCAACGCGTGATCCGGCTGCTGCGCGAGGCGGGCTGGGACCGGACCATCTACGTTCATGGCGCGCTCGAGCGACTGAACCGCCTGTACGTGCGGGAAGGCATCGATCTGGGACCGATTGCGCCCGCGACAGGATTGAAGGCCGGAGCGCTGGGCGGTGAGGTGATCGTCGCGCCGCCATCGGCGACCCGCGACCGCTGGGCGCGGCGTTTCGCTGACCCCGTCATTGCGTTCGCCTCAGGCTGGATGGGGGTCCGGGCGAGGGCGCGCCAGCGGGGATGCGAACTGCCGCTGGTCCTTTCGGACCACGCCGACTGGCCCGAACTGGTCGCCACCTTCACCGAACTGAGGCCGCAGGAGATATGGATCACTCACGGGCGTGAGGAAGGCCTGCTGCGCTGGTGCGAGCTGAACGGGCAGGCGGCGCGCGCGCTGCGTCTGGTCGGCTATGACGAGGACGAGGACGAGACTGCTGCGGGAGAGGCGGCCTAACCCGCGCGGCGAACGGTTTCCGAACCGGATTGGGTCGCAGCGGCCTGGTCAAGGGCAGCATTCATGGCCATGCGCAGCCGCTCGGGCTTGATCGGTTTTTCGACCACGGCCGCCATTCCGCTCGAGAGATAGCGCCGGGCGTCTTCCGGGTCGGCATTGGCGGTCAGGGCGACGATCGGGATGGTCCGGGCCGGATGGTCGAGCGCACGGATGGCCTGGGTGGCCTGGACGCCGTCCATGCGCGGCATCTTGATGTCCATCAGGACCATATCGAAGCGGCGCTCCTGCACCGCCTGCACGGCTTCGACGCCGTCCTCCGCAGTCTCCGAGGTGCAGCCGAACATCTCGCAAAGCGCCTGGGCGACCACGCGATTGGTGGCGTTGTCGTCCACGATCAGGATGTGGGGGCTGTCATGGACGTCAAAGTCGGTGAGGGCCTCAACGTTCGATTCGACGGCGGCGGGCGCTTCAGCCAGCGGTATCTCGAGATCAAAGGCGAATGTCGCGCCTCGCCCGGCGTTGTTGTCGGCCCAGATGCGGCCGCCCATGCGGTCGATGATCTGGCGACAGATCGAGAGGCCGAGACCGGCGCCGTCGGGGCCGGAGCCGTGAACGAAGGGCTCGAAGATCATGTCCACGCGGGCCGGATCGATGCCGGGACCATCGTCGCGGATACGGGCTTCCAGACGAATGTGACTGCCGTCCGCGACAGCTTTCAGTCCGGCCTCGACGACGCCGTTGCGGGCGAACTTCAAGGCATTGCCAATCAGGTTGTTGAACACCTGTTTGATGCGCATTCCGTCGAGCAGACCGGTCAGCTCGGTATCGCCCTCATAGCTGACCATCAAGGTGACGTTGTCCTGCGAGGCGCGGGGCGCCCACATGGCCTGGACGTCGTCCATCATGGCGCGCAACGGCGTCGGATCGGACTGCAGCTCCAACTCGCCGGCTTCTGCGCGCGACAGGTCGAGCGCATCCTGCAGGATGCGCAGCAGGGTCTCCGACGATTCCACGATGGTGGACACGTGGGCCTGCGCCTGGGCGTTCAGCGGCTGGCGGCGCAGAAGTTCGGCCACGGCCAGCACGCCATTCATCGGCGTGCGCAGCTCGTGGCTCATGATTGCGAGGAACTGGCTCTTCGCGCGCGCGGCGGCGATGGCCTGCGTCCGGGTGTCGGTGAGAACGCGGGCCTGTTCGGCCAGTTCGTCGTTCTGCCGCTGCTGGTTCTCGTTCACAGCCTGCAGCAGGGATACGGCTGTGCCGACCCCATGGTATTTGCCCTGACGGGTCACGATGAAGCCGCGCATCAGCTGGCCGGCCCCGCCCTTCAGCATGGTGTCGCAGAAGCCTTCGATCCTGACCCCGGCCTCGACGATGGCAGGCTCCGGATCCATCACGTGGATGACGGCGCGCTGGGCATACAGGGCATGACCAAAGGCGCCGGCGATCTTCATCAGGAAGGCGTTGCGCTCGATCAGACCCAGCGGGCGGTCATCCTCGACCACGGGGATGACGAGCGTATCCGGCTCGCGTTCGAAACGCGCGTAGACGTCGATACCGAGCGTATCCGGAGCGATCGGCTCCGCGCGTTCGGTAAGGGTTTCGATCGTCGGCATGAGGGCCGGAACTCCTACTGAGACCGGTGGACATCTACGCCGCAACGCTTTGCGGAAGCGTTAAAACGAATCTTTGTGCCCAAATCGGGCAGTTTTGCTCCTTGCCGCCCGGTGGTGTAGAAGGCCCGCCCTCGCCATCTGGCGACCCATCACCCCTTGCATGCGCGCGGCCGACCGGCCGACCGCAGGTTTGTCATGAGCGAAATCGACCTGAACCCCACACGATCGGCCCTCGTCCTCTTCTCCGGGGGGCAGGACAGCGCGACCTGTCTGGCATGGGCGCTGGAACGGTTCGATCGCGTCGAGACCGTCGGCTTCGACTATGGACAGCGTCACGCGGTCGAGATGCAGGCGCGGCTGGATGTTCGCGAGGGCATGGCGAAGGTGCTGCCGCAATGCGCCGACCGCCTTGGTCCGGACCATGTCGTTGACCTGACCGGCTATGGAAAGATCGCCGACAGCGCCCTGACCGCCGAGCGGGCCATAGAGATGGATGCCCGTGGCCTGCCGACCACCTTTGTGCCGGGTCGCAATCTGGTCTTCCTGACCTGCGCGGCGGCGCTGGCGGACCGGCGGGGGCTGGAGGTTCTGGTCGGCGGCATGTGCGAGACCGACTACTCCGGGTATCCGGACTGCCGCCGTGACACGATCGAGGCGATGGCGCAGGCGCTGAGCCTCGGCCTGGGCAAGCCTGTGGTGATCGACACTCCGTTGATGTCACTGACAAAGGCGCAGACATGGGAGCTGGCCGACCGGATCGGCGGACCGGCTCTGGTCGAGCTGATCGTCGAGGCCTCGCACACCTGCTATCTCGGCGACCGCGAGCACCACCACCCGTGGGGCTATGGCTGCGGCGACTGTCCGGCCTGCGAGCTCCGGGCCGCGGGCCACGCCGAATGGGTGGCCGGCCTGTGACCTACTCAGCCAAGGAGGTCTTTCTGACTGTACAGGGGGAGGGCGGTCAGGCCGGCCGCCCGGCGGTCTTCCTGCGCTTTTCCGGCTGCAATCTCTGGAACGGGCTGGAGCGGGACCGCGCGACGGCCGTGTGCACCTTCTGCGACACGGATTTCGTCGGCATCGACGGCGACGGCGGCGGGAGGTTCGCCACGCCCGATCTGCTGGCCAACCATGTCGCTGACATGTGGCGGGGCCGGGAAGGTGATCCGCGGCTGGTGGTCTGCACCGGCGGCGAGCCGCTGCTGCAACTGGACGCGCCGCTGATCGAGGCCCTGCACGCGCGGGGCTTCGAGGTCGCCGTCGAGAGCAACGGAACCCTGGCGGCGCCTGAAGGGATCGACTGGGTCTGCATCAGTCCCAAGGCCGATGCGCCGGTGGTGCAGACGTCGGGGCAGGAGCTGAAGCTGGTCTTTCCGCAGGACAAGGCCATGCCGGACCGGTTCGAGCACCTCGATTTCGAGCGCTTCTGGCTTCAGCCGATGGACGGTCCGGATCAGGCCGCCAACACCGTCGCAGCCATCGAATACTGCCTGACGCACCCGCAATGGCGGCTCAGCGTCCAGACCCACAAATACATCGGCGTCCGCTAATGCCCGTCTTCGAGATCACCAAACAGGCCACCTTCGATGCGGCCCACCATTTCCCGAACGAGCCGGAGGGCAGCATCTATCGCCGTGTCCACGGCCATTCGTTCACGGTCGAGGCGACGGTGCGGTCCGAGGTGCTGGACGCCGAGCATGGCTGGGTCGCCGATCTGGGCGCACTGGACCGCGCGCTGAAGGCTGCCGCCGAAGAGCTGGACCACGGGATGCTGAACGAGCACGCGGGGCTTGAGCTGCCGAGCCTGGAGAATCTGTGTCTGTGGTTCGTCACAAGGCTTCAGCCTGAGTGGCCGGGGCTTTGCCGGGTTCAGGTGGCCCGCCCGACGATTAACGAGCGCTGCGTGCTGAGCCTTTAGGGAGTCAGCATTCCTGTCCGCGGCGCTGGCGCTGCTCGCAGCGGCGCTGCTCTCGTTCCCATTCGCGCTGCTCGCGTTCGCGGCGGGCCTTGGTCTCCTGGTCCGAAGTCGTGACGGCGTCGACGCCGGCTCCGACGACGGACGCGCCTGCGCCCACGACCGCGGCGCCGGCCCCGACGACCGCGCCGACCAGGCAGCCCTGCAGCATCAGTGATCCTGCGATGATGGCGGACAGGACGGCGGACTTGCGAATGATGGCGGACATGGATTGGACACTCCCCGGATAGGGGCAGGGTTAACAGGCAATGGTGAACGCGATCTGACCGCCTTGGCCCGCGAATGCAAAACGGCGGCTCCCGGGAGCCGCCGTCGCGTTTTCAGCCGGGCTGTCCGCTACTCCTGCGCGCCGTCTTCCGTGGTTCTCAGTTCCGCATGGGCGCGATGGATCGAGCGGCTGACTTCCGACCGGCCCGCGCGGCGGTTCTGGTAGAACTGTTCGGACCGGTAGAGCCCGTCGAGGTACGCCAGATCCCACTGGGTCAGGCTGGGCGACGTGTCCGGCTCCTCAAACACGTTCAGGATCGAGGCGTAGGCGGAGGTGTCAGCTTCCGGATCGATCTGGGCCAGTGACACCATGGCGATGTAGTCGGCCAGCTGCAGGATCGTGACATTGGCAGGCAACTGGGTCACGTCGACCACGACAATGGAGCGACTGAGATTGTCGATGATCTGGGTGTGCATACGGGAGGCGGACTGAACGAAGATCTTCGGCGCCATGTCTTCAGGGCTGATGCATTCGTTTGCGCATTCGCCCGAGATGCGGACAGCACGCGCACCGGTCTCGGAATCGACCGGCATGGCCATCTGCCACCAGCGCACCGGTTTCGCGCCCTCCTGGAAGCGGCCCAGCGCCGCGCGGCCGCGGTCCATCCCGGTAGAACCCATGCGGAAGGCGCGGGGGCGCTCGGCGACCAGGGCGCGTGAAAGAGCTTCCCCGTCATCCGTTGCCACGACAAGGATGTTGGGCGCGCAGTTGTCGCCCCCGGTCCGGATGCCGAGGTCGGTGGCCACGGTCGAGACCCGGTCGGCGATGTACTGAGCGGCTTCCTGCTCCAGATTGGCGACGCCGACGCAGACGCTGTCGCGCCACATGGCGAGACCACGGTCGCGGTTTGGCGCGGCGACCTGACCGACGAAGTTGCGGATCAGGGTGTCGAGCGTGCGGCCCTGTACGACGACATCCTCAAGGGCGACGGGATCGCCGGCGGCGACGGGGTCCTGGCCAGGAGCAGCCTGTGGGGCCATGGCGAGGGCGGCGGCGGCAAAGGCGGCGGCAAACATGCGATCCTCCCGAACGATGATAGCCGAGCTTCCTCCTCGTCCCGGACACGGTCAACGGGAATGTTTTCAGTCAGACAACTATTTTCGACGGATGCGGCCGGTCATTTGCGCGATATCCCATTGCTGATGCGGCCGAGCCCTCCTAAACACCGGGCTCCGGCCATGGCCGGCGTCTGGACAAGGGCGGCTAGCTCAGCTGGTCAGAGCACCTCGTTTACACCGAGGGGGTCGGGGGTTCGAACCCCTCGCCGCCCACCAGATCCCTTCAGAACCTCAACGCAAAAGGGCCGCCGGTTTCCCGGCGGCCCTTGCGTGTGCCCGGACGGTCTGGATCAGAACCGGAAGCTGGCCCGCAGGAACAGCATGTAGCGGACGTAGTCCTCAAGCAGTTCCGCATCGGCGCTGACCGTGAGCATTCCGAGCTCATTGCCGACATTCATGCGGAAGCCGACGATCGGGCCGCCGCCCTCGATCGTATCGGGCGTGAGGGTGAAGTCGGGCCCGCCGGAGCGGAAGCGGGCGAGGGTTTCGCCCGGATCGACCGAGATGTTCTGGCGCCAGCCGACGCGAACTTCCGGCCGCAGCCAGTCGTCCTGGCCCATGGACATGCCGAAGTTGACCGCCGCGACGGCGGCGAACAGGTGGCCGTCACGATCGTCGATCTCGAGATCGAAGCCGTCGCCCCCGCCTTCCTCGACGTGGCCTTCCTCGCTCAACGAGAAGTATTCCGCATAGACTTCCGGACGGATGCTGAAACGACCGATGCGGTGCTCATAGGATGCGCCGGCGGCCGCCGAGAGGGTGAAGCCGGTCCAGTCGGACAGGGCCGTCCGGTTGATGCCGTTGCCGACGAGGCGGCGCTCCGAGTCGAAGGTGGCGTAACCGCCGGCTGCGCGGGCCCAGGTGGTCCAGCGCTGGCCCTGCGCGCGCCAGTAGAGGCCCAGCTCCAGCAGGTTGGCGGACAGGACTTCTTCGGCTTCCGATTCCGGATCTTCCAGATCGGACGAGGTGAAAGCGACCGAAAGGCCGACTGCGCCCAGACCGGTGCCCCGTTCGACGCCCCCGGCGACGCCGAAGCCTTCCGAACGGAAGCCGTAGGTGTCCGTCTTGTCCTTGTCGGCGTAGAAGTTGATCTCCTGCACCCACGCGCTGGTCTCGCCCGGGGCCGCCGAAGCGTTCCGGCCGGTCAGGGCGCGCGTCACGGCGTCAACGCCGGATGCCAGCGACAGCAGCGGTCCGCCCGAATGGTCTGGCAGGAGCTGTTCGTACAGGTTCAGGAAGTCCTCGCGGCTGAGCTGGTCGAGGAAGGCCGTGCGCACCTCGCCGTCACGCTCAAGCGCGCTGTAGAACGCGTCGTACATCGAGGCTTCGGAAGCGATCAGCTCAGCCTCACCTGCGGTCCGGCGGCGAACGTCCGCGAACACCGTGCCGGCCGCCAGGTCAGTGCCGCCCTGAACGACGTAGAGGTAGGGCGAGTTCTCCTGGAAGGCGTCGAGATCCAGATTTCCGACGTTCAGCGTACCCGCGTCGATGAGGGTGAAGCGGGTTTCGCTCTGGACCAGCGAGTTGAAGCGAACGCCGAGGCCGGCGCCGGTCGCCAGATTGGCGGTTCCCGTCACGTTGAAGCCGCCGGCGGTATTGTTGGCCGGGTCGACGGTGACGATCAGGTCGCCGTTCGCACCGACGTTGAGGTCGGTAATCGTCTGGACCGTGGGCTGACGGGCGTCGAGCGTGCCGTTGTTGACGTTGATCGTCAGGGCGCCGTCGGTGTCGTTCACCCTGCCGCGCACCACAGCGCCGCCGGTGATGTCGAGACGGTCCGCGCCCGCGCCGAAGAACAGGTCGCCGGTGACCGAGCCGTTACGGATGTCCATCACATCGGCGCCGGACCCGAAGATCACATCGCCGAAGATGACCGGCTCACGGGCATCGGTCACGCCGTCGCCGTCGGTATCGGGATCGTTGGTCGTGGGAGTGCTCGCCACGCCGGTCTGGGTCAGGGTCACACCGGTGGTGTTGGCGGAGACGTCGATCGCGATGTTTCGGCCCGTGAGGGTGTCGCCTTCCTCGGTCGCCGTGATGTTTGACTGCAGCGAGCGGGTGTTGGTGATCGACGTCAGCGTCCCGCTGTAGTCGATGAGGGCCGTGGTGTTCGAGGTCGTGCCGCCCGCCGACGCCAGAATCGCTCCGTTGTTGACGAACGACGGGAGATTGGCGCCCGCGTCGATGCGGATGGCGGTCGCCGTGCCGGCAGTGTCGGGGTTGGCGACGCCGGCGGTGATGGCGCCGGTGTTGATCATCGTCGGCGTAGTCGTGCCCGAACCCAGGCGAACCGCCGTCGCGTCAGCTTCGAGCGCGAGGGCGACGATGGTGCCCTCGTTGCGGATTCCGCCCGCGATGGTCACGGTTTGACCGGCGTTGCCGCCGACCACGAGCGATTGGGCGTCGTAGCCCTCGAACACGCCCTGGCCGGTCAGGGTGCCGCGGTTGATCAGGCCGTAGGCGTTGTTGCCGGTACCCGAGACGCCCAGGCTGATGGAGCGATCGGTGGCGCCGACCTGAACGGCGGCTGCGGTTCCGAAGCTGGTGATCGAGGCCGAACCCTCGTTCACGTCCAGAATGCCGTCGCCGTCACGATCGGTGTCGGTGCGGTTCGCGGTGCCGTCGCCGTCGTCGTCCTCGTCGCCGTTCTTGACGCCGTCACCGTCGTCGTCGCCATCGATGCCGGTCGCGCCGTAGGTGGGCGGAACATCGAAGACCACGCCCCGGCCCACGTTGGCGGCGATTCTCACCGCGGGGCCGCCGATCAGAAGGTCGTCCGGGTCCAGTTCGTCGCGGAAGACGACCGCCTTGTTCTGTTCGGCGGTCTCCTTGTAGTTCTCCGGACGCTCTGGCAGCGCTCCGGTGTAGCGGAAGCCGCTGGCGGTGATGGTGGACTGGATCGCGACGCGGCCGCTGACGTCCCCGTCGATGGCGACGCCCGTCGTGTTCTCGCCCCGGGCCGTGATGGTGCCGCCCAGGTTGACGTCGCCGGTCACCGGACCAGTCGTGTGTATGCCGTAGGAGTTGTTGCCGCGGACGTTGATCGAGCCAAAAGAGTCGAGTCGGCCGACCAGCGGTGACTCAACCGAGATGCCCGCCGAGTTGTTGCCCTCGACGACGATCGCGCCGGACTGCTCCAGCGAGATGATCCCGGTGTGCGGCGCTGCGCCGGCGACGCGGATGCCATAGCGGTTGGACCCGTTGGCCCAGGGACCATCGATGTCGCCGTCGTTGTCATTGTCGACGTCGTTCGCCAGGTCGTCGGTGACCGAAATGCTTCCCGCCACCGTGATGTTGGCGGTGTTGCCGCTGTTGATCTGCAGGCCGGTGGAGCCGCTCGCGGACGAGGCCATGGTGATGCCGCCGCCGGCCACAATGTCGAAGTTGTGGCTGGAATCGACGGTCGCGGCGACGCCGCTTGTGACCGCGATGTTGCCGCCGCTGGCGATGCGGATCGTATCCGGGCCGGTCCCCGTCGCGGTCGAGGTCGCAATCGGCGTGTTCCGGGTCGTCGAGATCACGACCTCGGCCACCGCGCCGGTAGCGGTCAGCAGGGGAGCGATCGCCACCGCGGTCGCGAGCAGAATACGCATTCGGAAAAATACCCCGGTTGTCGGTCGCGCTGAGACGCCGGCGATCCTCTAACAGGGACCGGGCCAGCCTGCCTCAAGTTTCTCGTATTTGAGGCGATTGCAAGGCGCAAGCCGTGCCTTGAAGCCGACATCGCCCCGTCGGCTATTGCCAGGCTCGAAATCAGAGTGATATCATTTTCATATCGAGCGAGGAGGGCTCCCCATGACTGTTCCAACTGCTGTTCATTCCCGTTCCACCGAACGGGCGGCGTCGACCGCCAACGGAATTCTTATGTTGCTGGTCGGTCTGGCCATGACGCTTGGCGGCCCGGCCTTGGTGGTCTTGAATCCTGACGCGCTTGTGAACGTCGTGGGCGGCATCAGCGTCGCCGTCGCCGGCCTGTTCCTGTTGTGCGGCCTCTATTCGCTCCAGCCAAACGAAGGCGTGGCGATTCTCCTGTTCGGCGACTACCGCGGGACGGATCGGAAGACCGGGCTGCGATGGGTGCTTCCGTGGTACACGCGCAAGAAGATCAGTCTGCGGGTCCGCAACATCACCTCGGACAAGCTGAAGGTGAACGACAAGCGGGGCAGCCCGATCGAGATCGCGGCCAACGTCGTCTGGCGGGTTGAGGATTCGGCGCAGGCCCTGTTCGACGTGGACGATTACCAGGCCTTCGTGAATATCCAGGTCGATACGGCGCTGCGCGACATCACCTCGCACTATGCCTATGACCACGGTGACGAGAGCGACGCCCCGGAGTTGACGCTTCGTGCGGATGCCGAGGATGTCGCCGCACGACTTCGCGACGAACTGGTCGAACGGGTGAAGGTCGCCGGTGTCGCTGTCGACGAAGCCCGTCTGGCCCACCTGGCCTACGCCCCGGAGATCGCCGGCGCGATGCTGAAGCGCCAGCAGGCCGAGGCCGTGCTGTCAGCCCGTCGCCTGATCGTGAAGGGCGCCGTGGGGATGGTGGAGGCCGCCCTTGCCGACCTGAACGACCGCGGCGTCGTGGACCTCGACGAAGATCGAAAGGCGGCGATGGTGTCGAACCTGCTGGTCGTTCTGTGTGCGGATCGCGAGGCGCAGCCTGTGGTCAACACCGGAACCCTGTACGGCTGATATGGCCGGGAAGCCGCGCAAGCCGTTCCTGATGCGCGCGTCTCCGGGCGTTATGGCGGCGGTCGAGAAGTTGGCCGCCGCCGAGCTTCGTTCGGTCAACGCCCAGGTCGAGGTGCTGCTGCGCGAAGCCCTCGCGAAACGAGGCCTTCCGATCCCGGACGATCGTTCACCTGCACAGGACGCTTGAGCTTTACCTTGGCCGAGAGTACGGCGCGCGGATGGTGAAGTCGCATCTGTCCCGGGTCCGCAAGGCCCGACGCATCCAGAAACGGGTCCAGCGCGTTGGTTCGGCCAACATCAGCGCAACGGAGCGGGAGCTCATGAATCTGGCCGGTCTGGAAGTTCAGGAAGGCGAACTTCGCCTTATCCCCGGCTGGGACGAGGAAGTTTCCGAGACGCTGAGAGCCACCAAGCAGGCTGCCGAAGATCCGCGGCCGCGCTTCGTCGATACGACGATGCTGTACGCCCCGAAGTCGGGCGGCGTGAAACGATATCTCCTCTCCAAGAAGGCGTGGCTTGAGGAGAACCGTCCCGGCATCGCCCACTCGCTGGTTGTGCCGGGGGCTCACCACAAGGCCGGTGACGATGGCATCGTCCAGCTGCATTCGACGAAGCTTCCGTTCGGCGACGGCTATCGCTGGCCAAGTTCAGTGCGCCGTTGGGCCGCTTGGGTCGCCTCGCTCAATCCGACGCTGATTGAAGCCGGAGATCCCTACACGCCGGGGCAGGGGGCCCTGGAGGCCGGTCAGCGCGCCGGATGTCCGGTCGTCGGCTTCTGCCACTCCGACCCGGCCGGTCTTGCGGCGCTGCACTTCGGTGAATGGGCGAAGAAACCCGTCGAAAAGCGCTGGGCGCGCCTGTTCGGGCAGTTCGATCGCGTGGTTTCGCCAAGCCGCTATATCGCCCGCCGGCTTGAGGAAGCGGGCATCAGGGACATCGTGATCCAGCCGCTGGGCGTCGAGATCGATACCTTCCGTCCGGACCGTCGTGACCGGGACTGGCTGCTGAAGAAGCTCGGGCTGCCGGCGTCGGCGCGCCTGCTCTGCTTCGCCGGCCGCCCTGCGCGCGAGAAGAACATCGACGTTCTGATCGAGGCCGTGCAGCGGCTCGGTGATCCCTATCATCTGGTGCTGGTCGGCGCCGGGCAGGGGCTGCCGCAAGAGGATCGCGTCATCTCCCTGCCCTATGAGGCGAATCCCAAGACGGTAGCCAGGATCATCGCGAGCTGCGACGCCTTCGTGCACGCCAACGACAAGGAGCCGTTCGGCCTGATCGTGCTGGAGGCGATGGCCTGCGGGCGTCCGGTCGTCGGGGTGAATTCCGGCGGCGTGATGGAGACTGTCGACAGCTCGGTCGGCCAGCTGGCCGCAAAGGCGGAGCCCAAGGCCTACGCCGCCGCCGTCGAGGCCCTGTTCGAGCGGGATATCGAGGCGCTTGGCGCGGCGGCCCGTCAGAAAGCGGTCGACCGCTTCGCCTGGAACCGGGTGTTCGAGGATCTCTGCATGACCTACGCGGACGTCAGCGGCCAGCGGGCTTTCATCGAGCCGGCCGGAGACTGGGCCGAGCACTGAGGCAGGCGACCGCGGGCTTGTCGTCGAGGCCCGCAGCGGCGCATGGTCACTCCGAAGCCGCCGGAGCGCGGTCCGGGGAGAGACACATGAACCGTATTCTGTTGGCCGCCGCCGCCGTGACGCTGCTGAGCGCGGCCCCCGCCGCCGCCCAGACCGTCATTCTGGTTCGCCACGCCGAGAAGGCTGACCAGAGTTCGGACCCGATGCTTTCGGCCGCAGGGCAGGATCGGGCGCAGGCGCTGGCGCTGGCCTTGTCCGGCGCCCGGCTGACGCATGTTCTGGTGACCCCCTTGCAGCGCACCGCGCTGACGGCCGGACCGGCAGCGAGGGCCGCGGGATTGACGCCCGAGGCGATGTCGTTCGACGGCAGCCCGGGCGACCATATCGCGCGCTTCCGCGAGCGGGTGCAGCAACTCTCCAGCGAGGATACGGTGCTGGTGGTCGGGCATTCCAACACCGTCCCGCTAATTGCGCGTCAGCTCGGCTTTTCGGCAGCCGCGGACATGGCGGACTGCGAGTACGACCGGATCACGGTGCTCGATCTGCGCGAGGCGGGAGATACCCCGGCGGTGGTGAGCCGCTACGGCGCTCCGTCGACCTGCGGATAGCGATCCCTACTCGACCTTCGAGATATCCGTCCCGGCTACGGCGTAAACGCCGTCCTCGACCATGACGAAGAAGGGTAGGCGGTTCTGGATAGACAGAAAGACGTGGGTCTCGACTGGGGTGTTCGAAACGATCTGGGTCACGCCCAGGCCTACTGTCTCACTTCCGTTTCCAGCCTCCTGTCGCGGCATGTTCATGCAGCCGTTGCTGAGCATGTCGCGTCTCAGGACGGTTTCGCCGTCGGCGCTGATGCGAAAACGGTAGTGCCCGCCGATAGGTATGATGTTCGCGTCCGACGTCGCCGTCAGAAGCCAAACAAGCCAGTCCTCACCGGCGGGATCCTGCAGGACAACCGTATTGAATCTCGGCGAGCATCGGAGCCTCCCGACATTGTTCATTGCGGTGGTCCGGGCCCGGAACTGCGCTTTCTGAATGTCCGGCAGAGGCTCGTCGAGCTGTGTGACTGAGCCCGCAGTCCCATTGCGCACCGGGACATCAAACGCAGCTTTCAGCACCCCGCCATCGTCGCGGATGTAACGGACCCGCTGGGTGTCGCCCTCGTCGACGACAATCCAGCCCACCATACCTGCCGGGGGCGCCCGATCTCCGAGATGCTCGATCAGAGCGTCCGTGCTGACCCAAGCCGCGACATCCTGCTTGTAGATCGCCAGGCCAATGGCGCTGATCCGGTCGAGAGGCCAGGCCTCGATGGCGACCGGATCAGGTGCGCGCTCCTGAGCGAACGCTGACAACCCTGCGGCGACCGCTACCGCGGCAGCGAGAATGACGCCCCTCATACCTGCTCTCCTGCATAACGGGAGCGAGCGTAGGGCTACAAGTCAGGGTTGGCTAGCTGCCGCCTCAGACGTCCAGATCGGCGACGGCGAAGCGGGCGTTGTCCTGGATGAACTGGTAGCGGGCCTCGGCCTTCTTGCCCATCAGGCGCTCGACCAGATCCTCGATCTCATCCTCGCTCTCCGGCAGTTCGATCCGGGCCAGGGTCCGCTTCTTCGGATCCATGGTGGTTTCCTTGAGCTGGGACGCCATCATCTCGCCCAGACCCTTGAACCGGCCGATCTCGACCTTCTTGCCCTTGAAGACCGTGGCCATCAGCTCGTCGCGGTGGGCATCGTCACGGGCGTATTCGGACAGGGCTCCGGCCTGGATTCGATACAGGGGGGGCAGGGCCATGAAGACCCGGCCCTGACGGATCGTCTCGGGCATCACGCGATAGAAGAACGTGATCAGCAGGGCCGCGATGTGCGCGCCGTCCACGTCGGCGTCCGTCATGATGACGATGCGCTCGTAGCGCAGGTCGTCGATATTGAAGCGGGCGCCAGGCTGAACGCCCAGAGCCAGCGCCAGATCGGACAGCTCGACGTTCTGGCGCAGCTTGTCGACCGTTGCGGAGGCCACGTTCAGGATCTTCCCGCGCAGGGGCAGGATGGCCTGGGTCGTCCGGTCCCGTGCCTGCTTGGCCGAGCCGCCGGCCGAGTCGCCTTCGACGATGAACAGCTCGGTGCCGTTGGCGCCCTGACGCGAGCAGTCGGACAGCTTGCCTGGCAGACGCAGCTTGCGGGTCGCGGACGCACGCTGGACTTCCTTGTCCTTGCGGCGCTTCAGCCGGTCCTCGGCCCGCTCGATGATGAAGCCCAGGAGCTGGTTGGCCTGTTTGGGGCTCTCGGTCAGCCAGTGGTCCAGCGGGTCGCGCAACAGTTGCTCGACCATCCGCGCCCCCTCGGGCGAGGACAGGCGGCCCTTGGTCTGGCCCTGGAAATCGGGATTGCGGATGAAACCCGAAATCATCGCGCCGGCGTTGGCGATCACGTCCTCGGCGGTGATCAGGCCGGCGCGCTTCTCGTTCGTCAGCTCGCCGTAAGCCTTCAGGCCCTTCACGAGCGCCGCCCGGAAGCCGGCCTCATGGGTGCCGCCGTCCGGCGTCGACACGGTGTTGCAGTAGGAACTGACGAAGCCGTCCGCCTCGCCGAAACCGATCGGCGACCAGGTCACCGCCCACTCGACCGCGCCCGCCTCGCCCTTGCGTTCCACCCGACCGGCGAAGGCCGGCGTGACGGTCTCGATCTCACCGATGCGCTCGGCCAGGGCGTCGGCCAGACCGCCGGGGAAGTGCAGGGTCGCGCTGGCGGGGGTTGCGTCGGTGATCCGCTCGGGCGCGCAGGTCCATTTGATCTCGACGCCGCGGAACAGATAGGCCTTCGACCTCGCCATGCGGAACAGGCGGGCCGGCTTGAAGGCCGCGCCGACGCCGAAGATCTCGGCGTCCGGATGGAAGCGGATCAGCGTGCCGCGCTTCTTCGACGGCCCGACCTGCTGGATCGGGCCCAGCACATGGCCCTGCGAGAACGACTGTTTCCACTCGAAGCCGTCGCGCCAGACGGTGACGTCGAGACGGTCCGACAGGGCGTTGACGACCGAGACGCCGACGCCGTGCAGGCCGCCGGAGGTCTCGTAGGCCTTGCCCGAGAATTTGCCGCCCGAGTGCAGGACGGTCATCACGACCTCCAGCGCCGACTTGCCGGGGTGCTTCGGGTGCGGATCCACAGGGATGCCGCGACCGTCATCCCGGACTGACAGGAAGCCGTCGGCGTCCAGGTCGACGGTAATCAGCCTTGCGTGGCGGGCCACGGCCTCGTCCATCGCATTGTCGAGGACTTCGGCGAACAGGTGGTGCAGGGCCCGCTCGTCGGTGCCGCCGATATACATGCCGGGGCGTTTGCGGACCGGCTCCAGACCCTCCAGCACCTCGATCGACGACGCGGAGTAGCCGGTCGCGGCCGCCAACGGCGCGGAGGCGGGCACGTCCGCCGGCCTGGGCGCGGGTTTCGGTTCCGTCGCGGGCGAAGCAGCTGGCGGCGTCACCGGGGCGGCGGCTTCAGGCGCGGTGGCGCCTTCGGCCGGACGCGACTGCGTCGGCTCGTCATCGAACAGCGAAAGGAGGTCGGCGGACTGGCCCATTGGCATACTGTGCGGCGATTCGGGAGCCGGTCTGGTAGGCCCGACGGGGCTTCGGGGCAAGCGGGACGGCCGCGGCTGTGGATGACGGCAGCACGGCGCGGGTCAGCACGGCCATGAACAGCACCCACGGCAGGCTCTGATGGGTCAGCAGGATCGACTCCGACAGGCTCAGCGCGATGAAGGCGACGAGGAAGCCCATCGCCCACCAGCCTTCGCGCAGGCCTGCTCCGCCCGAGCGGACGACGGTGATGACCGTGGCCAGCGCCATCAGGACGCCGGTCAGGATGGCGCCCGGCCAGCCCAGCTGGACCAGCAGATCGATCCAGCCATTGTGGGCGCTGGGCACCGGCCACTGGGTCTCCTTGCGAATCCATTCGGCCGGCACGCTCTCGCGACCCCAGAAGGCGCCGTAGCCGTAGCCGGTCATCGGATGGTCGGCGACCTTGCGCATCAGGGCGGCCCAGATGTCGGTCCGGCCGGTCAGCGACGGATCCTTGCCGAGGGCCTCCAGCACCTCGACCGAATGGGTGTCCCACAGCCAGACGCCGGCCGCGGCCGCCACCACCGCTGCCCAGACGGCGGCCACGGCGAAGGCGGCGCCGCCCTTCCGCAGGGTCCAGAAGCCGGCGACGGTCCCGACGCCGAGCATCAGGCACAGCAGGGAGGTCTTCGACTGGGTCGCAAGAACCAGTCCGCTGGACAGGGCCAGCGCGACGGCCGGCAGCAGGCGGCTGCGTCCGTTTTCCATCGCAAGGCAGGCGGCCGAGGCGGTGGCGCCGATCACCATTACGGCGCCCATCTGGTTCTTCTCGTACCAGAGCCCCCGCCACAGCCCGGCATTCTCGGTCTGGTGGACGCCGATTGAGGGGAAGGCGAAGACCATCACCAGACTGCCGATGGCCATGACCAACGTCGCCTGCATCAGCATGCGGGGCAGGTGAGGGCCGCGAAACGCCGCGCCCATGTACAGGGCGAACAGCAGGGTGATAGCGAGGGATATGACCCGCCGCACCGTGGTCGCGGAATCGATCGACCAGTATTTCGAGGCGAAGGCGAGGAAGACCGTCGTCAGCAGCAGCAGCGCCGCCGGCCAGGCTCGCCAGATGCGATCCAGTCGGTAGATGAAAAGCCCCAGTGTCGCCGCATAGGCCGGCAGCCAGACGAGCCGCAGGATCGGCGTCTCCTCCTGCGTCGGCGCGAACACCGGGCCGATCAGGGCGCCGGTCAGCATGAAGATCATCGCGATGCAGATCGCCCCTTCCCACCACGTGGGAACGGGTTCGGCCTCGGCGATGATGGAGCGGGACTCGCGCACGGTTCCAGAGTCGGGGAACGGCGTTAAGGAAGGATTGGAGTGGGTGGCCGGGTCGGCCGATCACGCCTTCTCCACGAACGTGTCGATGACCTTCTTCTCCCCCGCCTTCTCGAAATCGACGACCAGCTTGTTGCCTTCGATGAGTCGGACCTGGCCGTAGCCGAACTTCTGGTGGAAGACGCGTTCGCCCTTCTTCCAGCCTGAGCCGGCCTTTGGATCGGCGGTGGCGACCAGGCGGCCGTCGCCTTCCAGCAGGGTCTGGCGGGCGGGCTGGGCGGTAGGCACGCGGTTGGCGGCGAAGGCCTGGCCGCGCTTCCAGCCGGGAGAGGAGTAGCCGCTGCCGAAGCTGGGCATCTCGTCCCAGCGGCTCTTCGCCTCGCGCATCCCGCCGGATGCGCCGTAGTAGCCCGTGTCCGACTGGGCCTCGACGTGATCGATCGGCAGTTCGTCCACGAAGCGGCTGGGCAGCTGGGACTGCCAGCGGCCATAGACCTGACGGTTGGCGGCGAAGGAGATGCGAACGTCTTCCTTGCCCCGGGTGACGCCGACGTAGGCGAGGCGGCGTTCCTCCTCGAGGCCCTTCTCGCCCTTCTCGTCGATGCTGCGCTGGCTGGGGAAGACGCCTTCCTCCCAGCCGGGCAGGAACACCAGCGGGAACTCCAGCCCCTTGGCCCCGTGCAGGGTCATGACCTGCACCGAGTCCGCGCTCTCGCCGCGGTCGAGATCCATGACCAGAGACACGTGCTCCAGATAGGCGGTCAGGCTGTCGAAGGCCTGCATCGACTGCGTGAGTTCCTTGAGGTTGTCGAGGCGGGTCTGGCCGGTTGCGCGGTCGGCCTTCTGCATGTCCGTGTAGCCGCTCTCTTCCAGAACGGTCTCGGTCAGCTCCCAGTGCGACGAGGTCCCGGCGAACTGCCGCCAGCGATCGATGTCGCGGATGAAGTTGGCGAAGGCCGTGCCGGTGCGGGCCTGCAGCTCGTCCGAGGTGATCAGGTCGCGCACGGCGGTCATGGCCGACACGCCGCTTTCGCGGGCGATCTGCAGTACCTTCTGCACGCTGGTGTCGCCCAGCCCGCGCTTGGGCACATTGACGATCCGCTCGAACGCCAGATCATCGTCCTCGCTCAGGATCAGGCGAAGGTAGGCGTGGGCGTCGCGGATTTCGGCGCGTTCGAAGAAGCGCGGGCCGCCGATGACAGTGTAGGGCACCGCCAGCATGACGAAGCGCTCCTCGAACGCCCGCATCTGGAACGAGGCCCGGACGAGCACCGCCATGTCCTTGTACGCGACACCCTGACGGCGGGCGGTCTCGATCTCGTCGGCGATCAGGCGGGCCTCGGCCTCTCCGTCCCAGACACCGCGTACGCGAACCTTGTCGCCGCTGGTGTCCTCGGTCCACAGCGTCTTGCCCAGACGTCCGCGGTTGGCGCTGATCAGGCCCGAGGCCGCGCCGAGGATATGCTTCGTCGAGCGATAGTTCCGCTCCAGCCGGATGACCCTGGCGCCCGGGAAGTCCCGCTCGAAGCGCAGGATGTTGTCCACCTCGGCTCCGCGCCAGCCATAGATCGACTGATCGTCATCGCCGACGCAGCAGACGTTGCCGGTCGAGGAGGTCAGCAACCGCAGCCACAGGTACTGGGCCACGTTGGTGTCCTGGTACTCGTCGACCAGGATGTACCGGAAGCGGCGACGATATTCCTCGGCGATATCCGTATGCTGCGACAGGATCGTAAGGTTGTGCAGCAGCAGGTCGCCGAAGTCGCAGGCGTTCAGCGAGACCAGCCGCGCCTGATAGGCGGCGTACAGGGCCTGCCCCTTGCCGTTGGCGAAGTCCTCGGTGTTCGGAAGCTTCTCCGGCGTCCAGCCCCGGTTCTTCCAGTGGTCGATGATCCCGCTGAGCGAACGGGGCGTCCAGCGCTTGGTGTCGAGGTTGGCCGCTTCCAGAAGCTGTTTGCAGACCCGTTCCTGATCGTCGGTGTCCAGGATGGTGAAGGTCGACTTCAGCCCGACCAGTTCGGCGTGGCGTCGAAGGATCTGGGCCGCCACCGAGTGGAAGGTGCTCAGCCAGCGAAGGCCCTCGGCCGACGGGCCGATCAGGTGGGTGATCCGCTCGCGCATCTCGCGCGCAGCCTTGTTGGTGAAGGTGACGGCCAGCAGCTCCCATGGCTTCGCCCGCCCGCTGGCGAGGATGTGCGCCAGACGGGTCGTCAGAACGCGCGTCTTGCCGGTGCCGGCGCCGGCGAGGACCAGCACAGGCCCCTCGGTGGTCTCGACGGCCTCGCGCTGTTCGGGGTTCAGACCCTTCAGATAGTCGGCAGCCGGGGCGGGAACACCGCCGGGGCCATGCGAGCGCGCGAGATCGGAGATGCGGGGAGAAGCGGATTCGGTCATGGGGTGGTGAGAACATAAGGAGACCGCGCGCGGTTGTCAGCCTTCACCGGAGATGCCGGTCAGGAACCGTTGCCGCTGGGTCTCCGTTGTGAACGCCACAGGGACACAGGAGAGGACCCCCAATGGCTGACAACATCAACAACACGACCCGTGGCGGTGGCGGCGGAGCCGGGATGGCCTTCATCATCGGCGCCCTGGTCGTCGTGGTCGCAGTGATCGCCTATTTCGTCTTCGCCGGCGGCATGGGCGCGCCCGAAACCAAGAAGGTCGACGTCGACATCGACCTGCCTGAGGTCTCCGCGCCGGCCGTGCCTTCGGGAGGCTGATCCATGACGGACCCGAATGTGCCGCCACCCGAGCGGCCGGAAGTCCATCATCACACCACGATCAACAATACTGAGCGCCGCAGCGCAGGCGGCGGTTTTCTCGGCATCCTGATCGGCGGTCTGGTGATCGTGGTGATCGTTATCGCCGTCTGGCTGTTCGCCAATGGCGGTGGGATGAACCCGACGAAGAGCACCGATGTCGACATCGATGTCGATCTCCCGCGCCCGGAACTGCCGGACGGGCCCAAGATGCCGGACCTTCCGACGCCGCCGCCGATCGAGCCGCCGTCGGTCCCGCAACCCCAGCCGGCCCCTGCCGGATGAACCAGTGGCCTCCGGATCCTTCCGGAGGCCATTTTCATGCGTCCCGGAACGAGCGATCGCCGCCGGTCCAGGCGAGTGCAAGCAGTCTGCAGGCCGAGGCGAGTGGTGTCCGGCCCCGGGTTTCGTCGATGCGTTTCATCAGTCCGGCATGACCCGTGCCGAGCTCGGCCCCGATTTCATCCAGAACCGCCCAGAATTCGGGCTCCAGCGCGACCGAGGTCGCATGGCCGGACAGGGAGACCGAGCGCTTCTTCAGTCCGCTCACGCCTCAGCGCACCCCGACCATGACGATATCCGCCGTCGCGGGCGCGCCCTGTGTCAGGACGGCGTGGCGGGTGTCCGTGGTGAAGCGCAGGGCGCCGGCGGCGTCGCGGATTTCCGCTCGTACCGCATAGGTATGCCGGGGGTCGATCTGCGACCGGGGGAAGCCCAGCGTCGCCCGATAGGGCGGCGCGCGGCCCTCCAGCGGCTCGCGATGTTCGGCCAGAACCCGGGCTGGCGCATCGGCCAGGCTCACGTCCTCGACCCGGACCGTCAGGACATGCCCCGGGGGCAGCAGGATGCGTTCGCGATAGCTGGCGGTGACGTTCACTACAGCCATGCCGTGACTGGCGTCGGGGGGCGGGCCCCCGTCGGTCGGCGCGCAGGCGGCCATCGTGAGGGCGAGAGGCAGGGCGAGTGGGGCGATACGCATTGCGGTCTCCTGTTCGTCTTTCGACAGCCTAGCAGAGCGCGAGGTCTCTGCGTCACATGATCACCGTTCACCCTCGACCGGTTCCGCGCTATATTCCGCGCCAATCCGAGCGAGGAACGCGATGACCGCCGCCGATCTGGACGCCGCAGACCGCCTGGCTCCGCAGAGGCTGGAGCCACTGAAGGCCCTGCGCGCGTTTCGCGCCCTGGTGCGGAACAAGGAAGACACCGCCCAAGTGTTCGAGATCATGCGGGCCCTGTCGGGCCGGTCGATCCGGCGCGGTTACGATCGAATGCTCGGCACGATGGAGGGTGGACGACAGGCCTTCCTGCGCGACGAACTGGCCCACCGTCTGGACGATCCCCAGTGGCTGGCGCAGTTCGGGCCGGGGACGGTCGGTGGCGCCTATCGCGAGTTCCGCGAAGCCCGGGGTTTCACCGCCGAGGGACTGGCCGATGAGGCGCGCAAGATCGGCGGCATCGTCGACGCCCCGCACCCCGTGATCTGGTACTCCCGCCGAATTCGCGACATCCATGACGTCTGGCACGTCCTGACCGGCTACGAGACCGACGCGCTGGGCGAGGCTTGCGTGGTGTCCTTCTCGCACGCCCAGACGGGCAATCTCGGGTTCGCCTTTATCGGTCTGGGCGCGGCGCGGGAAATCCGGAAGGAAAACCGGTCGGTGCCGGCCCGACGCGCGGTGCTGCAGGCCTGGCGTATCGGACGCGAGGCCCGGTGGCTGCCCGGGCTGGACTACGAAAGCCTTTTCGCCGAGCCGCTGGACAGCGCGCGGTCGCGCCTGAACCTGCGACCGGCGACGGTCTATCAGGCGGTCCCGCGAGAGACCCGGGCATCCTTGAAACTGCGCGGCTGAGCTCACACCGGTCATCCCAAGCCCGCCTTATGGCAGCCGGGGCACAACCGCGCTTGTGCGCGTCAGCGGGGGGGTCCATTGCGGGCCCATGACCGATCCCGCCGAGTCCCGTCCCGTAGCCCGCCCGCGCCTGTCCCGCACGACCCTGCTGGGCATCGCGGGTGTGATCGTCTGCGCCATCATCTGGGGCACGACCTGGTACGCGATCACGCTGCAACTGGGTACGGTGCCGACCATCGCCTCGATCGTCTGGCGTTTCGGTCTGGCAGCCATCCTGCTGTTCATCGTCAGCGCGGTGATCCGGCAGCCGCTGAAACTGACCCGCGCGCAGCATCTTGCGGCGCTGGGGCAGGGGGCGTTCGCCTTCTCTATCAGCTACGCCTTCACCTATGCGGCGGAAGGGCATGTCGCCTCGGCGATCGTGGCGGTCACCTTCGCCTCGCTGACCTTCATCAACCTGGTGCTGTTCCGGCTTGCGGCCGGTCAGAAGGCGGCTGCCGCGTCATGGGGCGGGGCGGTGCTGGGCCTCGTCGGCGTCGCCGTCCTTTCTGGAGGCGAGGTTCTCGGCGCCGGTTTCGATCAGCGGGCCGCGATCGGGGTGGGTCTGGCCCTCGTCGCGACGACGGCCTCGGCCTTCGGCAATTTCTTCGCCTGGCGAGGGCAGAATGCGGGCTCGGCAGCTATTCCATCAACGGCCTGGGCGATGGCCTACGGCACCGGCCTGCTGGTGATCTTCGGACTGGCTACGGGAGTGGAGTTCCACATCGATCCGACGCCGGCCTACGTCGGCTCGCTGCTGTATCTGTCGATCTTCGGTTCTGTGATCGCCTTCGGACTGTATTTCACGATCGCGCGGACGATCGGCTACGCCATGGCCAGCTACATCTCGGCGCTGACCCCGCCGATCGCCATGCTCGTGTCCGTGATGTTCGAGGGCGCGACGTTCGGCTGGTCTGCGCTGGCCGGGCTGCTTCTGGTCCTGTCGGGGCAGTTGCTGCTGATCCGCGCGCCGAAGAGCTAGCGGCGGAACCAGCCGGATTTCTTCGACGCCTTCGCGGCCTCGCGGGCGAGCTCGACCTGCTCGCCGGTCTTCGCTTCCGCGAGGGCCTGACGGCGTTTCTTCTCGGCGGTCACGCGACGCATGGCGATCAGGGCGATCAGCCCGGCGCGTGTATGAGGCGCATAGCCCGCCATGTCAGTCCTCCAGCTTCGACCCATCGAGAAGACGCGCTGCGCGCGCCCGTTCCGTTTCCGCTTGCGACTTCTGCGCCTTCGTGCGGCCGTGCGCGGCGCGGTTGGCTTGCGCCGTCGCCTTCGCATCGGCCTTCGCCCTGTCCTTCCGGAAGCGGTTGAGATTCACGATGTCGCCCATCGGCTGTCTCCGTGATGCAACCCGGCGCGCGCCGGAATGTTGTCTGAGGTACTGGAAACCTCAGGAGCATCCACGATGGTAGACACTTCCACGATCCGCGAACACCTCGAAGTCGTCGGCTCCGACGGCGAGCATGTCGGCCGCGTCGATCACGTCATCGGCGACCAGATCGAGCTGGCCAAGCTGGATCTTACCGGCGGGTTCAAGCACCATATGATCCCGGTCAGCTGGGTCGATCATGTCGACGAGCATGTCCATCTGAATGTGACGAAGGACGAGGCCAAGGCCCGCTGGACCGAGAAGCACTAGGTCTGCGACTTACCGCGAATTCACGAAGGCCCCGCTGTTCCCGGCGGGGCCTTTGCCTATGTTGAAGGCATGATCAGACTGCTGCTCAACATCCTTTGGTTCATATTCGGCGGCTGGATCTCCGGCCTGCTCTGGCTGTTCGGCGGGGCTCTGCTGGCGCTGACCATCGTCGGCTTGCCATGGACCTTCGCGGCCTGGCGGATCGCCAGCTATTCGTTTTGGCCCTTCGGCCGCGAAATCGTCTGGCAGGACCAGCATCCGGTGCCCGGCGGGGTCGCCGTGGTCCTGAATGTGATCTGGTTCATCCTTGGCGGCTGGTACATCGCCCTGACCCACCTCGTCATCGCCGTGGCCGAGTTCATCTCGATCATCGGCATTCCGTTCGCCCTGAAAGATCTGGAGCTGGCCAGGCTGGCGCTGGCGCCGGTGGGGCGGACGATCAGGGACAAGCGCTGATAAAGAAACGCCGGCCCATCGGACCGGCGTTTCGTCTGTCCTACTGCGGTGAGATCATCTTCTCGGGGCGAACCGCCTCGTCGAACTCCTCGTTCGTCAGATAGCCGCCGCCGACGGCTTCCTCGCGCAGGGTGGTGCCGTTCCTGTGCGCCGTCTTGGCGATCTTCGCGCAGGCGTCGTAACCCAGCTTGCCGTTCAGGGCGGTGACCAGCATCAGCGAGTTGTTCAGGCCACGCTCGATGTTGTCCACGCGCGGCTCGATGCCGACCACGCAGTTGTCGGTGAAGCTGATCGCCGCATCCGCCATCAGGCGGACCGACTGCAGGAAGTTGTAGGCCATCACCGGGTTGAAGACGTTCAGTTCGAAATGGCCCTGCGAGCCCGCGAAGGTGACGGCGGCGTGGTTGCCGAACACCTGAACGCAGACCTGCGTCAGCGCCTCGCACTGGGTCGGGTTGACCTTGCCCGGCATGATCGACGAGCCCGGCTCGTTCTCCGGCAGCGCCAGTTCGCCCAGACCCGAGCGGGGGCCCGAACCGAGGAAACGGATGTCGTTGGCGATCTTGAACAGCGAGGCGGCGACCGTGTTGATCGCGCCGTGGCTGAAGACCATGGCGTCATGGGCGGCCAGGGCCTCGAACTTGTTCGGGGCGGTGGTGAAGGGCAGTCCCGTGATGCCGGCGATCCTGTCGGCGACGGTTTCGGCGAAGCCGATGGGGGCGTTCAGTCCGGTGCCGACCGCCGTGCCGCCCTGCGCCAGCTCCATCAGCCTGGGCAGGGTCTGCTCGATGCGCTCGATGCCGTTGGCGACCTGCTGGGCGTAGCCGCCGAATTCCTGACCCAGCGTCAGCGGGGTGGCGTCCTGGGTGTGGGTGCGGCCGATCTTGATGATGTCGGCCCAGGCGTCCGACTTGGCCTTCAGCGCGGCGTGCAGGTGCTTCAGCGCGGGCAGAAGGTCGTTCACCACCTGCTCGGCGCAGGCGACGTGCATGGCCGTCGGATAGGTGTCGTTCGACGACTGGCTCATGTTGACGTGGTCGTTCGGGTGGACCGGCTTCTTGGAGCCCATCTCGCCGCCCAGCATCTCGATGGCGCGGTTCGAGATCACCTCGTTGGCGTTCATGTTCGACTGGGTGCCCGAGCCCGTCTGCCAGACGACCAGCGGGAAGTGATCGTTCAGCTTGCCCTCGATGACTTCGTTGGCGGCGTCGACGATGGCCTTGCCGATCGAGGAGTCCAGCTTGCCCAGCTGCATGTTGGTCTCGGCGGCGGCGCGCTTGACGATGCCCAGCGCCCGGACGATCGGCAGCGGCTGCTTCTCCCAGCCGATCCTGAAGTTGCCGAGCGACCGTTCCGCCTGCGCGCCCCAGTAGACGTCGTTCCGGACTTCGATCGGGCCGAAGGTGTCGGATTCAGTGCGGTGGGTCATGGCGGTCCTTCAGGCGTGGCGGGAAGATGCGCGGCGGTGTAGCACGCAGGGACGAGCGGACAAGAATGGAGGCCCGCATGACCGTTGCGCCAATGGTCCTGGCAATGCTTCTGGGCGCCCAGGCTGCGCCACTACCTGAAGGTCTGCCCCGCGCGCAGATCGTCACGGAGTACGGTCCGATAACGATCGAGCTTGACCATCGTCGCGCGCCGGTCAGCGCCTGCAACTTCATGCGGTACGCTTCGACAGGCCTGTACACGGGCGGTCGCTTCTTCCGTTCCGTGCAGGGCCCCATCCATGTGGTTCAGGCCGAGACGGTGCATGGCAGCGACGATCCGGGTCTGGGCCCGATCCGGCTGGAGCGGACGTCAGAGACCGGCATGAGCCATGTCGCCGGCGCGGTCTCGATGGCGCGGAACGGGCCTGACACCGCGACAAGCAGCTTCTTCGTTGTCACCCACGACAGTCCCGCCCTGGACTTCGGCGGGACGAGAAACCCGGACGGTCAGGGTTTCGCGGTTTTCGGCCGGGTGATTTACGGGCTGACCCTGTTCCATGTGATGCAAGCCCGACCGGTGGCCGACGAGCGTATTCAACCGCCTGTGAGCATGGTGTCGGTTACGATGCTCGACCCGGTCCCGGCCGTCTGCACATGACGCCCGGATGGATCGGCACAGGCAAGGTGCGCGCCCGCGAGAGGGGCGATGTCGTCGAGATCGCCATCGACGGACTGACCACCCAGGCCAAATACTACAAGCCGCTCGTCTACGAGTTCATGCGCAAGGAATGGCAGTCGCGCCCGTCCTGGGGCGACTACGTCGTCGAAATCGTGATGGAGCACGTCGGCGATCCGCCGTGGATGGATCTCGACAATCTCGCCAAGGCGCTTCTGGACGCCATCAAGGGCTATCTCTTCCATGATGACAGCCAGGTCGCTCGCCTGCTGGTCGAGCGGCGTGAAGGAGAGCGGGAGCGCATCACCATCCGGGTGTTCCCGCGTCAGACGTCCGGATAGCGGTTGAATGTCGGCAGGGCGTTGAGGTCGCTCATCCATCTGATCCGGTCGGCGACCTGGACCTGTACCGGAAGCGGCAGGTGATCCGGTTCGTCCAGGGTGGCTGACTGGATGTCCAGCTGACCCGCAAAGATCTGGTCGTTGGTATAGAACAGGCCCGTGCCGCAGACCAGGCAGAAATGCCGACGACCGTGTTCGGACGAAGCGTACTCGCGCGTTTCCCCGGTCGTCGTGACCGCTTCAAGCGGAACCAGCATCCAGCCGACCGCCGGAGCGCCGCTGGCCTTGCGGCAGTCGATGCAGTGACAGAGGCCATGCCTCTCCGGGATGACCGAAAGTCGATAACGCACAGCCCCGCAGTGGCATCCGCCCGACAACATCCGAAATCTCCCTTTCGATCGACCGGCTAGGGTCGCGAGAACCGTAACGTCGGCAGTCGCATCTGCATCTCGCCGCCGACGAACAGCTGGGGTTCCGACGGCAGGGTGACACCCGCCTCGGCCTCCCTGGTCGCGACGCAGGCGCGGGTCGAGGCCGCAAGCGAGAGGAAATCCGAGGCGCCGGGCAGGCTCTCCAGAATGCAGCCGTCAAACCACGGATAGCGCTCGCCGGCGCCGCAGCCGAACGAAGTCCTGTCCCTGCGCGCGGCGGTCAGGACCATCCGGTTCGGCGCCTGCAAGGCCGTAATGAACTGGCCCGAGTAGCAGGCCGAGATGATCACCACGGTCGGCCGGACGCCGCAGGCCCGGCGGATCAGGTTGACCAGGGCATCCGAGGTCATCTCGCCCGTTTCGCCGAAGATCATGGCCTCGGGCGTGCCGTGCGATGT
This sequence comes from Caulobacteraceae bacterium, assembly GCA_052441165.1. Lineage (GTDB taxonomy): Bacteria > Pseudomonadota > Alphaproteobacteria > Caulobacterales > Caulobacteraceae > Brevundimonas. The sequence continues at coordinate 123,809 of JBQVQW010000003.1, forward strand.
GACATAGAGCAGGCATCCGCGATCGGCTCTGCCCGCCATCTCCGTGAATCCCCGGATCGCCGCCTCGGGCGATGTCGGACGGGCCACGTCGGTGCGCAGGGAATAGTCGACCATGCTGGCGCGCGGGAAGCCTGCGGAAAGGAAGCCCTGCACCAGATCGCGTCTGGCGTTGTCGAACGCATCGATGGGGCGGCCGCGTCCGTCGCGCCAGTCCGCCGCGATGATCGCCGAGGTCCATCCCTCGAACCGGCTCTGGGCCTTCGCGGCCATGGGCCAGAGGATGGCGCACAGCACCACGACGGTTCCGATCAAAACCCGAGCCATGCGCATCCCTTCGCGTCAGCCGATGCCGACGTTAGCGCATGATCCGCGATGCGGAAGGGGTCACTTCTTCCGGAACTGGTCCAGTGAGACAACCTTGGGTCCGTCGTCTCCCGACGGCGGGGGAGCCGGCGCCGGTTCGGCTGCGGCGACCTCCGCAGCGATCTCCTCGACCGTAGCGGGCGGCTCGAACTGGAGCAGGAACTGCACCGACGGGTCATAGAACCGCGTCACGGCCGTGTACGGCATGGCCAGCACCTTGGGCATTCCGCCGAACTTGAGCATGACGGAGAAGCGGTTCGCCTCGACCTTCAGGTCCCAGTACTGGTGCTGCAGGACGACGGTCATCTCGTCCGGGTATTTCGCCAGGATGTCGGGCGGGACGCTGACGCCCGGCGCGCGGGTCTTGAACGTGATGTAGAAATGATGCGCACCGGGGATGCCGTCGGGCGATGCCGCCTGCTCGAGCGCCAGCCGGATCACGCCACGAAGCGCGTCCTGCATGAGCACTTCATAGTGCATGTCGTCGACGGGGGGCGTCTCTTCGGCCATCGGGCGCCTCTGCTGTTCGCCAGACGTGTAGCGTCGCGAGGCCACGGGCGAAAGGAGGGATAGGGTAAAGCCGGCAGGAAAAGTGCCGGGGTTCTGTTGGCAGGCCCCCGGCGAGCCCCGCCTGAGGATCTGAACCCCCAGGAGTTAGGTCGGATTTACCGGAACCGCATTACGCGGCGACGGCGTAACCCTCAGCGAAGTTATCGTTCGCAGGTAGTTTAAAGGCCCGATACGGTGGGCCAGGACGGGCGAAAGCAATCCTCTTTACACGTCCGTCGATGCTAGTCGGCCCCGCGCTCGCCCGCCGATAACCGGGAGAGAATGGTGGAGCCGCCGGGAATCGCACCCGGGTCCGGTCCGCTTATTACAGGCACGTTTATCGCCATAGTCCGGGCGAACCCGGACAGGACCAATATAGGCGGTTCCTCGCGGCGTTCCAAGAGGTTGTCAGCCCCCGCCGGTGCGTCCCGTCGCCTTTCCGGTTCCTTCGCAGACCGGGCAGGTCTCGCCGTCCGGCAGCGTGCCCGAGCCCGCGCATTCGGGGCACAGGGTGGTGTCGCCGTGCTGGCCGGCGGCGGGGTCGACCGGATCGGCGTTCAGGCCGCGGTCGTCGATGTCATGTTCCTTCATCCCGATTGAACGGCGAAGCCGGTCGGAGGTTCAGACCCGGCGCCAGTCGGGCGTCTGGTTGCGGAACCAGGTCAACTGGCGCTTGGCGTAGTTGCGCGTGGCCTGCCGGGTCGCGTCGATGGCGTCGCCCGGCGTGGTCTCGCCGGAGAGGTGCGCGGCCAGTTCGCGAACGCCGACCGCCTTCATCGCGGGGAGGGCCGGATCGAGATGGCGATTGAGCAGGGCCCGAACCTCGTCCAGCGCGCCCAGTTCAATCATCTGCGTCACCCGCAGGTCGCAGTTGGCGTAGAGCGCCGCCCGGTCCGGCTCGACCACCAGACCGGTCCATGTCCCGGGGGCGAGCAGAGGCGTGGTTTGTGCCGTCCAGTCGCTGAGCGCCCGGCCTGTATGGTCCGCCACGCTCATCGCCCGGATCAGGCGCTGTCGATCTCCGGCCTCGATGCGGTCTGCGGCGGCAGGGTCGAGAGCGGCGAGGCGCCGCCGGAAGACGGTTTCGCCCTCGGCGTCGAGGGCGGCCTCCACTCCGTCCCGCACCTCGACGGGTATGGCGGGAATGTCGGCGAGGCCCTTCGTCAGGGCCGTGAAATAAAGACCTGTGCCGCCCACCAGCAGTACGGGGCGATCGCCGAGGTCGGCAAGCTGATCGAGCACGGCCCGGCTCCAGCGGCCGACGGACCAGGCCTCGGCCGCATCGGCGATGCCGTAAAGGCGGTGCTCGACCTCTGCCTCGTCGGCGGCCGAAGGGCGGGCGGTCAGCACCCGCAGATCGGCATAGAGCTGCTGGCTGTCCGCGTTGACGATCACGGCCCCGGACTTCGCAGCCAGATCCATCGCCAGCCGCGACTTGCCCGAGGCGGTCGGTCCGGCGATCAGGGTGATGCGGGGCTGGGACAATTCGAGGGCTCGCGGGCGGACTGATCCGGCGATAGAACGCAGGCCCTGCAGCCGCAACCCGCCGGATATCCCGCCTTGCCCGATCGCGCCTCCGTTATCGCCGTTCTCGACGCCATCACCGACCCGAAGAGCGGGCAGGGGCTGGTGACTTCCGGACTGGCGCAGGGCCTGACCGTTGCGGAGGACCGTGCCGGCTTCGTCATGGAAGTCGCCGGCGGCGACACCGCCCTCTATGCCCCCGTCCGCGACGCGGCCGAAGCGGCGCTGAAGGCCATGCCCGGCATGGAGCGGGTGTCGGTGATCCTGACCGCCGAGACGATGCCGGCGACGAAGCCTGTGCGCACGGCGTCGCTTTCGCCCCAGGCGGTGGAGCAGACCCGCGCCAGGGCGCCGGTCCCGACCGACCGGCCGGCCCAGGTGCGCAAGGTGCTGGCCGTCGCCTCGGGCAAGGGCGGGGTGGGCAAGTCCACTGTCGCCGTGAACCTCGCCGCAGCCCTGTCGGCGCGGGGCCTTTCGGTCGGCCTGCTGGACGCTGATGTATACGGCCCGTCCTTCCCGACCATGCTCGGCATCTCGGGCAAGCCGGCCTATGTCGACGGCATGATGCAGCCGCATCAAACGCATGGCCTGAAGGCCATGTCCGTCGGCCTTCTGACCGACCGCAACGACGCCATGGTCTGGCGCGGGCCGATGGCCTCGCAGGCCCTGACCCAGATGCTGACCCAGACCCGCTGGGGGACGGAGGAGGCGCCGCTGGACGTGCTGGTCGTCGACCTGCCGCCAGGCACGGGCGACATCCAGCTGACCCTGATCCAGAAGACGCCGCTGGATGGCGCGGTGATCGTCTCCACGCCGCAGGAAGTGGCTCTTGCTGACGCCCGTCGCGCCCACGCCCTGTTCCAGAAGGTTGGCGTCCCGACCCTCGGCCTGATCGAGAACATGAGCGGCCCGATCTTCGGGACGGGCGGGGCGGAGGCCGAGGCCGGGCGACTGAACGTGCCCTTCCTCGGCGATTTACCCCTGGACGCCTCGGTGCGTGAGGCCGGCGACGGCGGAACGCCGGTGGTGATCCGCGATCCGCAGGGCGAGGTCGCCGCGCGGTTCGCTGCGATCGCCGCGCGTGTGGCGACAGCGCTGATCTAGATCGGTTCGATCACGACGGCGGTGCCATAGGCCAGCACCTCGGTCACGCCTTCCATGATCTCGTTCGCCTCATAGCGCATGGCGATGACTGCGTTGGCCCCCATGCCTTGCGCGTGCTGGACCAGTTCATCGTAGGCCTCGGCGCGCGAGGTCTCGGCCAGCTTCACATAGGCGCCGACCCGGCCGCCCATCATCGACTGCAGACCACCGATGGCGTCGGACACAATGTTGCGCGAACGCACGGTAATGCCGCGCACCAGTCCGAGGGTCCGCACGATGCGATGGCCGGGGACGTCGTTCGTTGTGACGATCAGCATGTCAGCGTCTCTCCAGTGTCCGGAAGGTGAAGGCGTGGTCGTCTTTCTCGCCTGCAGGATGAGCCTCCGAAGTGACCTCGGACCATCGCTCCTCGTCGAACGAGGGGAACGTCACGTCACCCTCGGGCGCGGCGTCGACCTCGGTGATGTAGAGACGTTTGGCGCGCGGCAGGACCGCTTCGAACAGGGCCGCCCCGCCGATCACGCAGACCTCGTCGACGCCGTCATCCTCCGCCTGCTCGCGCGCAATCTCGATGGCCTCGTCCAGCGTCCGACACACCAGCGCGCCTTTGGCCTCGCCGTCCTCGCCCCAGCCCTCGTCGCGGGTCAGGACGATGTTCAGCCGGCCGGGCAGGGGCTTGAGAGGCAGGCTCTCCCACGTCTTGCGGCCCATGATGCAGGGCTTGCCGATGGTGATCGCCTTGAACCGCTGCAGATCGCTGCGCAGGCGCCATGGCAGATCGCCATCGCGACCGATCACGCCATTCGATCCACGCGCGACAACGATGCAGATGGAGGCAAGGCTCATGAGCGCTCTTTTCCGATCCATTGGCTGAGGGCAAGCGCCACCATGAAGCCGGTGAGGAATGCCGTCAGCAGCAGTTGATCCGGGAACTGCAAAGCAAGATCGGCGATCCGATCCGCTCTCGATCCGCCACTGTCGCGGATCAACTCGGACAACCGCTCCTGTCGTTCCGAGACATTCCGCCACTGCGAGTAGAGGCCGATCAGCATCAGGCCGGCGCTCGCCGTCACCAGCCATTTCGTGCCCAGCCATTTCGTGGTCATCGCGGAGCGGGCCCGGCTCATTTCTTCAGCCAGTGCAGCCATTTGCGCTGCATCGACGCCTCGATGTCTATGTCGGCGGCCTTGCAGTAGATCAGCAACATGCCCAGCACATCGGCGGCCTCGTCGCCCAGCTTGCCGGCGTCGGCGGCGCCGCGCGCCCGGCCGCTCATGCGCAGATGCTCGGCGACCAGTTCGCCCAGTTCTTCCTGCACCTTCAACAGCGCCCAGTCCCCGACCGCCGCCTTGTCGCGGTCGATGCCGTGCTCGCGCGCGTAGATGTCGGAGATGCGCAGGATGTCGGCCTGCAACGTCTTCAGGTCCAGCGACATCGGATCAGACCGCGACCGGCGCCTTGATGTGCGGCCAGGGCTGGTAGCCCTCAAGCACGAAGTCCTCGAGGCGGTAGGCGAACAGGTCGTCCTTCGCCGTGATCGTCATCGCCGGCAGCGGCAGGGGTTCGCGGGTCAGCTGCAGCTGCGCCTGTTCGACGTGGTTCAGATACAGATGGGCGTCGCCGAAGGTGTGCACGAACTCGCCGGGCTCCAGCCCACACACCTGCGCCATCATCATCGTCAGCAGGGCGTAGGAGGCGATGTTGAACGGCACGCCGAGGAACACGTCAGCCGAGCGCTGGTAGAGCTGGCAGCTCAGCTTGCCGTCGGCGACGAAGAACTGGAACAGACAGTGACAGGGAGGCAGGGCCATGTCGTCGACGTCGGCCGGGTTCCAGGCGCTGACGATGTGCCGGCGGCCGTTTGGATTGGTCTTGAGGCCGTGCACCAGCTTCTCGATCTGGTCGATGACGCGGCCGTCCGGCGCGCTCCAGCTGCGCCACTGCTTGCCGTAGACCGGACCGAGCTCGCCCTCGGCGTTGGCCCATTCATCCCAGATGCTGACGCCGTTTTCCTTCAGCCAGCCGATATTGGTCTCGCCGCGCAGGAACCACAGAAGTTCGACGATGATCGAGCGCAGGTGCAGCTTCTTGGTCGTCAGGACCGGGAAGCCCTTCGACAGGTCGAACCGCATCTGCCGGCCGAAGACGCCCAGTGTCCCTGTGCCGGTCCGGTCGTCCCTGCGCGCGCCGTTCTCGAGGATGTCGCGCAGCAGGTTCAGGTACTGCCACTCCGGGTGGTCAGCCGGTGCGGTCACATCGGTGAAATCGAAAGCGGCGCTCATGATCCGATTTGACCCCCGAATCACTGGCTTCGTCCAATGACAACGATGCGGGCGAATCGCGGAGTTGTGGACGGGTTGGGGCATCGCCCCCTCCGTCACGCCGGCTTGACCGGGGGAGGTACGGTCATCCCCCGAACCCGCCCTCATCCAGAAACGCCTGCTCCTCCACGGTCGTCTCGCGCCCGAGGCTGGCGTTGCGGTGGGGGAAGCGGCCGAAGCGGACGATGATGTCGCGGTGGATGTGGCCCCATTTGCGTAACTCCCCGTCCTCGCCGACCAGTTCGAGATAGCGATCCTGATCCTCAAGCTTCTCGGAATGCTCGAAGGGCAGGAGGATGAAGTTGCGCAGGTCCGTCCCGAACGCGAGGTGGTGGCCGCGCTCGACCGCCCGGTTCGCGAACATCAGGGCCAGCGGGTCTGTGGCGAACTGGTGCGCCGTGCCGCGGAAACAGTTGCGCGGGAACTGGTCCAGCAGGATCAGCAGGGCGAGCGACCCCTCGGGCGTATCGGCCCAGTGATCCAGCTCTCGCCGCGCCGCCATCATGTGGCCGTGCTCGAACCGCTGCCGGAAGGTCGCGTCGAAGACGTCGTCCTTGGCGAACCACAGCTTCGGGCCTGCGTCTTTCCAGAAGCCGACGACGTCGGAAGGCTGTAGGTCTGTGCTCATGACCCAAGGAATAGCCAAGCCTTTGCCCGCGTTCCACGATCGCGACTGCGACCTTTCGATCATCCGCGGCAAGCGGGTCGCCATCATCGGCTACGGCAGCCAGGGCCGGACCCATGCCTTGAATCTGCGGGACTCGGGCGTCGGCGACATCGTCATCGGTCTGAAGTCCGGCTCGAGGACGCGAGCCAGCGCCGGGGCGGACGGCTTCACGGTGGTCACGGCGGCGGAGGCCGCGGCGGGCGCGGACGTGATCGCCGTCATGGTCTCGGACGAGGCGCATCGCGATCTGTGGCGGGACGAGCTTGAGCCCAACATCAGGCCCGGCGCGGCTCTGGTGTTCGCCCACGGCCTGTCCGTGCGCTTCGGCCTGGTGACGCCGCGCGCCGACCTGGATGTCATCCTCGCCTCGCCCAAGGGCATCGGGCCGCGCATCCGCGATCTCTATGTCGAGGGGGAGGGCGTCTTCTGCCTCTTCGGCGTGCATCAGGACGCCAGCGGCGGCGCCCATGCGCTGGGACTTTCCTATGCGGCGGCCTTGGGCTGCGGCCGCAAGGGCATTCTGGAGACCTCCTTTGCGGCCGAGTGCGAGAGCGACCTCTTCGGCGAACAGGTCGTCCTGTGCGGCGGGGTCAAGGATCTGGTCGATGGGGCCTTCATGAAGCTGGTCGACGCCGGCTATCCGCCCGAGGTCGCCTGGTTCGAATGCTTCTACGAACTGAAGCTGGTCACGGACCTGATGTTCTCCATGGGCATCGCCGGGGCTTTCGGCCGCATCTCCAACACGGCGGAGTACGGCGCCTATCTGACCGGGCCGCGGGTGATCGGAGAAGCGTCGCTGGCGGCGATGGACGAGGTGCTGTCCGACGTCCGCTCGGGCGCGTTCGTGAAGCAGCTGATGGCCGACTACGACGCCGGCTCGCCCGACCTGCTGGCGCGTCGCAAGGCTCTGGGCGAGCGCCCCATCGAGAGGGTCGGTCGCCGGCTGGCTGCAGTCGCTGAAAAAGCCGGGAGCTGAAACGAAAAGAGCCTCCCGGGGGAGGCTCTTTCGCTTGCTTCCAGGGTTTCGGGAAACCCCTGGAAAGAATGGTCGGAGTGAGAGGATTCGAACCTCCGACCCCTGCGTCCCGAACGCAGTGCTCTACCAGGCTGAGCCACACTCCGACTTGAGGAGGGGGCTTATAGCCATGGGGTTTCCTGCTCGCAAGCGAAGAAACCGCCTGTTTGAAATTAGTCTGGAGGCGACCTGTCGGCGACCCGCGGTCCGCCATCAGGCGGACGTTCCGGGCGTTGCGAACGCGATGCGGATTCCTTTGAAAATCCTGTTGCGTCCCGCGCGACCTTGGCGTATCCGACCGCCTCCCCGCCGCAAGGAGGGGCTGCGCCGGACCTGCTGGGGAATGGTGTAATGGTAACACTCCGGTTTTTGGTACCGTCATTCTAGGTTCGAGTCCTAGTTCCCCAGCCACCGCCGCCCGGGCGACCCCTGCATCCCGAAGTTCCGCATCCGATCGCCAGGCGTGCGCGATTGTTGTTCCGCTTTGGCGGAGCTGGCGGTCTAGACTGTGAAGGAGGCGGCGCATAAGCGCCGAGGCTTCGCAGGGACGCGCATGGACTGGTCCGAGGGCTATTACGCCGGGCTCGATTACACCTTCGGCTACTATCATGAGATGGGCCCGGATCATCTGCGGTTCGCCTGTCTGACGGCCGGTATCCATTGCGGGATTCCCGCGGCGCCGACCTATCTCGAGCTCGGCTTCGGCCAGGGCGTATCGATCAACCTGCATGCCGCCGGCAGCGAAGGAGATTTCCACGGAGTGGACTTCAACCCCGCGCACGTCCTGCACGCTGAGGGTCTGGCGGATCGATCGGGCGCGATGGTGCATCTGTCCGACGATTCCTTCGCCGCATTCGCCGGGCGCAAGGATCTGCCGATGTTCGACGTCATCGCCCTGCACGGCGTCTGGAGCTGGGTATCTGACGAGAACCGGCGGGTGATTCTGGACCTGATCCGGAAGAAGCTGCGACGCGGGGGCGTCGTCTATGTCAGCTACAACTGCATGCCCGGCTGGGCGTCCCGTTCGGCAGTCAGGCATCTGCTCAATCTCGGACGGGCGAGTGCAGGCGAGGTCACATCGACGCCGGAGGCCGAGGTGGACCGCGCCCGCGACTTCGTCCGACAGGTCACCGCTGTCGGCGCGCGCTTCTTCGCCGACGAGCCGCAGGCGGCCAGACATGCCGCCGGCCTTGCGAACCACAGCCGGCGCTACGTCGCCCATGAGTATTTCAACGCCGACTGGCACGTGCCGTACTTTTCGGAGGTCGCTGCGGAGATGGCCGGGGCCAGGCTGACGTTTGTCGATTCAGCTCGGCTGCTGGACCGGATCGCCGAGGTGAACATCGCACCGGACGGCCTGGCGCTTCTGGCCGGCCTCAAGGAGCCTGTTCTGCGGGAATCGGTGCGCGACTATCTGGTCAACCAGCGCTTCCGCCCGGACATCTTCGTCAAGGGCGCGATCCGGCTGTCGAGGCTCGAGCAGGAGGAGCGGTTCGGCGCCCAGGTATTCGTCCTGATCTGTCCGCTGGACGAGATCGACTTCCGCATCTCCGGCGCGCTGGCCGAGGCGACACTGCCGGAGGCCATCTATCGGCCGATCAGCGAAGCTCTGGCGTCCGGGGCTTTCAGGCCCAAGACCGGCGCGGCGCTTGTCGAGGCGACGGGTCTGCCGCTCGACGACGTCATCGCCGCCTTGACCGTGCTCACAGGAATGGGGGTGGTGAGACCGGCGCGGGAGGCGACGGCCCGGACCCGGGCCCAGTGTGACGGCTATAACGCCCTGGTGCTGGAGAGGGCGCTGGCCGGTCGGCAGCTGAAGCATATGGCGTCGCCCGTCACCGGCGGCGGCATCCTGACCACCCGTTCCACCCAGTTGTTCCTCGCCGCCTGGCGGGACGGCGCGCGAACGCCCGAGGCCTTCTCGGCGTCGGTCTGGGCGGTCTTCCAGAAGACCAATGAGCGGGCGACGAAAGACGGCAGGGATGTCCTGTCGCGCGAGGAGAACCTGTCGGTGCTGGCGGAGATGGCCGAGCGATTCCTCGCGCAGATCCTGCCGCTGTATCGTACGCTTGGCATCCTGCCGCCGCCGAAGGCGGGCTGACCCACGTCAGTGCGCCGTTGTTTCCAGCGGCAGGCGGATGCGAATGCCGACCCCGGCTTCCGGCGCGGTCTCGATGCTCATCGAACCGCCGAGGTGTTCGACGAGGCCCTGCACCAGAGACAGGCCCTCGCCGGGCTGAAGCTGTTCCTGGCCGATCCCCGAGTCACGGACGACCAGGCTGACCCCTCCGATCGCGCGGGAGAAGGCGACGGCGATGGACCCGCGACGACCTCCGGGGAAGGCGTGGCGGCAGGCGTTGGAGATCAGTTCGTGGGTGATGATGGCCAGCGGCAACAGATGGCTGTCCGGGAGCAGGGCCGCCTGCCCACGAACGTCCAGCCGGACAGGCCGACCTTCGCACGCACGGGACCAGAAAGCCGCGACATCTTCGAGATAGCCGGCGAAATCCAGCGGTCCCTCTTTCGTCATCCGACGGCTGATCAGCTCCATCGCCGCAGTGACATCACTGAGCCACGTCAGGTGGCGAACGCTTTCCGGGTCTTCGACGGCTCGCAGCCGGATGCCCACCAGCGTTTGCAGGAGCTGATACCCGCCCAGCAAACGTCGCTGGAGTTCGACGATGCGGTCTTCCGCTGCCGCGGTCATGGTTCCCCCAACGCTTGAATTCGGGGATTTCCTACTCCACGCAGAACCAAATAGCCATTCGTGCGTTCGAGTGTCCGCTAACCGACACAAACTTTGTTAATACCAACGGTTAGCCGGGGGAGATCAGTGATCGCATCGCCCGACCTCAGGGTCATGATTGTCGAGGATCAGGCGCTACTCGCCATGGAGCTGGAACTCGTTCTCGGCGAGTCCGGTTGCGATGTGGTGGGCTGCGCGATGGACACGACCGGTGCATTCGCGATCGCGGAGCGTGAGGCGCCGGACCTCGCCCTGATCGATGTCAATCTTCTGGACGGCATGACCGGGCCCCAGATCGCGCAGAAGCTCGTCGCCGAACATGCCTGCGCCGTGGTCTTTCTGACGGCCAATCCCGAGCAGATTCCCGAGGGATTCGCGGGTGCGCTGGGCGCTGTGTCCAAGCCGTTCGACGAGCAGACCATCCGGGCGGTGGTCGACTTCGCCCGTCAGTTCATCCGGCACCGGACTCTCGGAACGCCGCCGCGCCGGTTCCGGCTGGCACCGTGGCTGATGACGCCGCCGGACGATATCGCGCCGCACTGACCTTGCGGCCGGCGCGGCGCGATGTAGCGCCTTACTGCACCTTGATCCGGGCGAAGATCATGCCGGCGTCAGGGTCGCCTCCGTACAGCGGCTCCAGCGGCGCGGGCACCTGATTGAGGCTGTAAAGGGCGCCGAGGCCGACGCGGACATTCGGCGCGATCCGCCAGTCACGCACGGCCCCGATCGAGGCCTTGGATACTGTATGGAGATCGCCGTGCCCGCCGCCGACGCCGGGGACCAGTTCGTCGGTCTCGATCCGCTCTGCGCGGGCGAACAGGGTCCATCGGTCGTCGGGGCTGATCGCACCCTCCAGCAGCCAGGCGTCTTTCGATTCGCCGTGGTCGTTGGTCTTTCGCCCCCAGGCGAGCGTGGTCGAATGCCACCCCGCCATGCCGAAGCGGCGGGTGTGGATGGCGCTGGCGGACCATTTGGTCTCGTCCTCGTCAGGCTCCAGCTGCTCCGGTGCGCTCACGTCGGCCCATGAGGCCTGCAGGGACCACGCCGGGGAGGGGTTCCACGAGGCCCGGACGGACCAGCTGTCCAGCTCGGGACTTTCGATGTCGTAGCGGTCCTGGTCCGGTTCGCGACCGCGGAAGGCCGAGCTCTCCAGCTTGAAGCCGTCATGGACCCAGCCCAGCGTGGCGACGCCGAAGACGATGTGGGTCGAGTCCAGCCAGTGGTGGGTGATCGGGGCCTCCGGACTGTCCATGGCGCTCATGCGATGCATGAAGGCTGGTGGGCCGAAGGCGGGCTCGCCGGGAAGACCGATGTAGGCGAAGACCGAGTCGTTATCCGTCAGCCGGCGGCTGTACGAGGCGGACAACTCCATCACCAGTTCATGTGGATGCTGGCGGTCGACGAGCGGCGTGACCCCGTCCGCCGTCTCACCCGCGGCGAGGAGCAGGGGGAAGCCCTCCTTGCCCATCAGCGGATCGGGGCTGAGCATGGCACGCAGGTTCAGGGTCGAGCCGTCGGCGAAGTCGCGGCGGGCCGAGCCCATGATCATGCCGCTGACGAAGGTCTTGTCGTCGCCGCGCAGGCCGTTCTGCCAGTCGTGGACAAGATTGATCTGCGCGTGGCTCATGAAGGACCATTCACTGCGGTTCCAGTGGAGCCCGCCGTGGCGGGAGAGGTCCGGCTGCCAGCTGGTGCCGGAGGCGTCGCGGGTCATGGGCCACCTACCGAGGGGGCTGGTCGTGGCCCCATGGGGGTCTCCATGGTCCTGGGAATGATCCATTGCAGGCATGGCGTGGCCGGCATGCGGGTCGGGTTGCGCCGGCTGTGCGGGCTGGGCGGGAGCGTGGTGCCAGTGGTCCTGCGCGGCGGCCGGGAGGGCGAGCGCGAGCAGGGATGCGCCGGCGAGCGGCGCGAAGACGGGGTGAGCCAAGACGGCCTCCGGAAATCGAAATGCTTGAAAATGCGGACGAACCGCGCGGTTTCAGGCGTCGATCAGCGAGGAGGGTGCGGGTCCGGCGACAGGATCTCGCCGACCGGCAACAGGGCGGCGATCAGGTTGCGAGGGGGCTTCGGCAGGGCAACGTCTGCGCGGACGGGCGGCCCGGGAACGACTGTCGCTACGCAGGCGACGCAGCAACCCATCGGTTTCATGGGTTTTTCCGGTGCTGGCCTATCGGCGGGCGGGTGATGTCCGGACGAGGTCTCGTGGCACGGCGGCATGGCGGACGCGCTAGACGGCGCGGGCAGGGCGCCCAGCGTCATCACGGCGAGCGCGCCGAGAAGCAGCGTCAATGTCCGGATCAGGACCATGAGGAAGACCTAGGCGCTGGCGCGCCGGGAGGCAACGGACTCAGAGCCGCAAGCCCTCGCCCGGGGGTGGGCCGCCCTCGGGCGTCAGATCCAGTTGCATGAGGACGACGTCGATCCAGCGATCAAACTTCCACCCGGTCTCGCGCCAGACACCGGCTTCCCGGAAGCCCATGGCCCGGTGCAGACCGATCGACGCGGCGTTCCCGCTGTCGCCGATGGCCCCGATCAGATGACGGAGGCCGCGCTGGCGGGCGCGGTCGATGAGGACGGTCATCAGCGCCTTGCCCACTCCCCGGCCCTGATGCCGAGGGGAGACATAGACCGACAGCTCGACGCAGTAGCGGTAGGCCGGCCGGAGACGGAAGGGCGAGAGATAGGCATAGCCGGCGAGTTCGCCTCCGATCTCCGCGACCAGCCAAGGCAGATCCTGGGCCCGGACAGCGGCGATGCGGGACGCCATTTCGGCCACGTCCGGCGGATCCAGCTCGAACGTCGCCGTCCTGTGGATAACTTCGTCGGCGTAGATCGCGGTGATGGCGACCAGATCGGCGTCGGTCGAGTCGCGAAGGAGAAGGGGCACTGTCAGTGTTGGTCAGTTGAGGAAACGATGTTTTGCGGCTTACTCTATGCCAAGGGAATTACCCAAGGGGGTCACTTCATGTCGGTTCATCTCATTCTCGCCGCCGCCCTGGCGATGTCGGCGCCGGTCGCGCCGGAGATCGCGGCCCAGTCCAAGCCCGGTGTCAGCAACCGGCCGGTCGTCAATCTCCGCGTCTGCAACAACAGCGGCCGCAACGCGACGGTGGCGGTTTCCTACGTCCAGGTCGGTGAGTCCCGGTTCATGAACCGTGGCTGGTACGATGTCGCCAACGGCGAGTGCAAGAACATCGTCGATACCGACAATGCCAATTTCTACTTCTACGCCGACGCCACAGACGGCTCGGGTCGCAACTGGCAGGGTTCGCACAACCTTTGTGTCGAGTACCCCGGGCCGTACACCTTCTACAGCGGAGGTACGGAGTGCGGTAACCATCAGGAGCTCAGGGGCTTCGTTCCGTTCTCGGCCCAGGAAGGCGGCTCGTGGACCTGGACGCTCGATCCGTAGGATGCGCGAGAACGGGCTCAGGCCCGCTCCCAGCCTCGCTGGATCGACCAGATGGCGAAGGCGTAGACGATGGCGATGTCCTTCAGATAGTCGAACCGGCCCGACGAGCTGAAGTGGCCGGCGGTCATGTTGATCTTCAGCAGGACCGGCTTGCCCGAGGTCGTCGCCGGACGCAGCTTCGCGACCCACTTCTCCGGCTCCCAATAGGTGACTCGCGGGTCCGAAAGACCGCCGGTGGCCAGCACGGCCGGGTAGGCCTTCGGCTCGACCTGGTCATACGGACTGTAGCTCATCATGTAGTCATAGGCGTCCGGATCCGTGATCGGGTCGCCCCACTCGGGCCACTCGCCGGGCGTCAACGGCAGGCTGGTGTCCGACATGGTGTTGATCACGTCGACGAACGGCACATCGCCGATCACGCCGGCCCAGAGGTCGGGCCGCATGTTGTTGATGGCGCCCATCAGGAGGCCGCCGGCCGAGCCGCCGTGGGTGACGATGTTGCCGGCGCGGGCGTAGTTGCGCTCGATCAGGTGTTCGGCGGCGGCGATGAAGTCCGTGAAGGTATTCTTCTTGGTCATCCGGCGCGCGGACAGGAACCAGCCCCAGCCCTTGTCCGAGCCGCCGCGGATGTGAGCAATGGCATAGATGAAGCCGCGATCCACCAGCGACAGGCGGTTGGTGTTGAACGTCGCCGCCATCGGGATGCCGTAGCTGCCGTAGCCGTACAGCAGGACCGGGGCCGAGCCGTCGACCGGCGTCGACCTGCGCCGCAGGACGGTGACGGGGACCATGGCGCCGTCGCTGGCCGGGGCGTTCAGGCGCTCGACGACATAGTCATCGATGTTGTGGCCCGACGGGACCTCCTGCGTCTTGCGCAGGGTCCGCTCGCGGGAGGCCATGTCGTAGTCAAAGGTCTGGGTGGGGGTCGACGGCGAGGTGTAGGCGTACCGCATCATCGGGCTGTCGTATTCGTAGGTGCCCAGCTGCGAGAGGGCATAGGCGGGCTCGTCCACCCCGATCACGTGCTCCTCGCCGTCGCGGGTACGCACCACGATCCGGGTGTTGGCCTCATAGCGTTCCACACGGGTCAGGTGGCCCGAGAAGAGGGAAACGGACTCGATCAGGCGGCCCTCGGTGAACGGCACGAGATCGGTCCAGTTCGCGCGGCCCGGCGCATCCGTCGGGGCCGTGGCGATCTTGAAATCGACAGCGCCGTCGGCGTCGGTGCGGATGACCCAGCGGTCGCCCCAGTGGTCGGCGTCATAGCGGACGGCCTCCCTGCGGGGCTCGATGACCACGGGCGTGGCCTCGGGCTGGTCGGCGGGGACGTAGCGATACTCCGTCTGCTCGCCGTTGCCGGAGCTGATCATGATGAACCGGTCGTCGGAGCTGAGATCCAGGCCCATGTACATGCCGTCGTCGGGCTCCTCGTACACGGTGGTGATCTCGCCGCCGCGGGTGGGGCGCTTCAGGACCTTGTCCGAGCGGCCGTTGTCGTCGCGATTGATCCAGAACACCCATTCGCCGTCAGCCGAGAAAGTCGCCCCGCCCATGGCGCTCTCGATCGGATCGCCCAGGAAGGCGCCTGTGGCGATCTCCTTGATGAAGATGCGATAGACCTCGGAGCCTTGAGCGTCCTCGGAGTATGCGAACAGGGCATGGTCGCGGCTGTGTTCGGTCTCGCCCACGGAGGAGTAGGCTTTGCCTTCGGCAAGGGCGTTGGCGTCCAGAAGGATCACCTCTCCGTCGGTTCGACCACGCGGACGGCGGCAGTAAAGCGGATGCTGCGCCCCGGCGTTGTACCGGGCGTAGTATTCCCACGGGCCGTCCGGCAGCGGTACGGAGGAATCGTCCTCCTTGATGCGGCCCTTCATCTCCTCGAACAGCTCAAGCTGCAGCGGCTCGGTAGAGGCCATCATGGCCTCGCGATAGGCGTTCTCGGCGTCCAGATGCTCCTTCACATCGGCCTTGATGATCGACGGATCGCGCAGGACCTGCTGCCAGTTGTCGTCCTTCATCCACTGATAGTCGTCGGTCCGGGTGCGACCGAGTTGCTCGATCGTGACCGGGATTTTCTTCGCGACAGGCGGGACGGGGGCGTTCGGCATCGAGGCTCCGGCGGGAGATTTGGCAAGGGCGGCGGCGGGGAGGGCGGTCGCGGCGAGGGCGGCGGCGGAGGTTGCAAGCAGGTCGCGGCGATTCATGTGGGGTCCCCGATTTCGGCGGGACCTTGCGCGTCGGCGGGGCTCGCCGTCAAATGAACAAACCACGCTGCCGGGATAGGCCCATGTTCGATTTCCAGACCGCCCCGCAGGAGCCGCCGCCGCCGCCTGTCGTCGAGATCGTCGAGAACGCCCAGAGCGCGCCCTGGGACCTGACCGTCGGCCTGATCAACGCCACCATCCAGATCGACCAGCCGGTCAACGACTCGACCCGGCGGGTTGGCACCGCCTTCCTCATCAATGCGCCGAAGCCGGATGGCGCGCCGCGCACCGTTATGGTGACTGCGGCCCATGTGCTGGACGGCATGCCCAACGCGATCGCCCGTCTGGGCTGGAGGGTCGAGGCCGGCAACGGCGGCTGGCGGTTCAATCCGGAGCCCCTCCGTATCCGCGACGACGAGGGCGACGCCCTGTGGGTCAAGCATCCGCAGCGCGACATCGCGGTCATGGAGATCCAGGCCCCGCGGGCCTTCGCCGAGGCCGCGATCCCGGTCGGGTGGCTGGCGGTGCCCGAAGCCCTGACCGGCTGGCAGGTCGGGCCGGGGGACGAGCTCATGACGCTCGGATATCCGCACGGCTATTCGGCCAATGGCGCGGGATTTCCGATCCTGCGCACGGGGCGCATCGCTTCGTGGCCGCTGACGCCGATCCGGTCCTTCCCCACCTTCCTGCTGGACTTCGCCGTCTTCCCCGGCAACTCGGGCGGGCCGGTGTTCTGGACTCCGGCCGCGCGCAAGCTGCCCGGCTCGGTGACGCCGGAACACCCCTTCATCGCCGGCGTGCTGGTGCAGGAGATGCGTGTCGGCGGCGAGACCGTCGGCATCGGCATCGTCGCCCACGCCGAATATGTGCGCGAGGCGCTGGCGCTGCTGGACGTGCCGGGGGCGGCTGCGCGGAACTAGTGGGGTAACCCCTTTACCCCCGGCTTTGCCGGCGGTCCCCCTCCCCACCTTCGGTGGAGAGGTGAGTGGTAACCGTTTCACCTCTCCGCGTAGCGGGGAGGGGGACCATGCGAAGCGTGGTGGAGGGGTTAACCCGCCAGAACCTCGACGCTCATCCGCTCCAGCAGCGCCCCGCCCTGACCCACGGCCGCGAGGCGGCTGGAGGCGTGGCCCAGCACGTTGGCGGCGTAGACCTCGTACAGGGTGATCTTGCCTTCCAGCCAGGCGGCGTCGCCCTCGCCGGCGTCCAGTCCGGCGCGGGCGTGCAGGGCGGCCTTCGCCAGCATCCAGCCGCCGGTCACGTCACCCAGCAGTTTCAGATAGGCGTCCGCGGCGGCCAGCACGTCGGCGGCCCTGGCGGGGTCGGCCTTGGCGTCCAGCAACCAGAGGGTGGCGTCCTCGACAGCCTCGATGGCGTTGGCCAGGCGCTCCAACGGCTTGCCGGCGTACAGGGTCGGCAGTTGGTGCAACGTCGCCTTCATCTCGCCGATCAGGTCCTTCGCCGCCTGACCGCCGTCCTGCGACAGCTTGCGGCCGACGAGGTCCATGGCCTGGATGCCGTTGGTGCCCTCGTAGATCGGAGCGATGCGGGCGTCCCGGTAGTACTGGGCTGCGCCGGTCTCCTCGATGAAGCCCATGCCGCCGTGGATCTGGACGCCCAGCGAGGCGACTTCGCAGCCGACGTCGGTGGACCATGCCTTGGCGATGGGCGTGAACAGGTCCTCGCGACCCTTCCAGCGCCTGCGGTCCTCTTCGGTCGCGGCGTGGCGGGCGAGGTCGGCGGCCGTGCCGGTCGACAGGCAGATGGCGCGGGCGGCGGCGATCTTCGCCTTCATCACCGACAGGGTGCGACGGACGTCGGGGTGATCGATGATCGGAGCGTTCGGCTGACCGGTCCAGACGCTGCGACCCTGCCTGCGCTCCTGCGCATAGGCCAGGGCGTGCTGATAGGCGCGTTCGGCGATGCCGACCCCCTCGACGCCGACGGCGAGGCGGGCGGCGTTCATCATGACGAACATGTGCGACAGGCCCTGATTGGGCTCGCCGACCAGTTCGCCGACCGCGCCTTCATAGCTCATCACGCAGGTGGGAGAGCCGTGGATGCCAAGCTTGTGCTCGACGCTGACCGGGTGGAAGGCGTTGCGCTCGCCCGGCGAGCCGTCGTCGTTCAGCAGGAATTTGGAGGCGAGGAACAGGCTGATGCCCTTCGGCCCCGCCGGGGCGTCGGGCAGGCGGGCCAGCACCATGTGGACGATATTGTCGGTAGCGTCGTGGTCGCCCCAGGTGATGAAGATCTTCTGGCCGTTCAGCGCATAGGTTCCGTCGCCGCGCGGCGTCGCCGTGGCGGTCAGGGCGCCGAGATCGGAGCCCGCGCCCGGCTCGGTCAGGACCATGGCCCCGGTCCATTCGCCGGAGACCAGCTTCGGCAGATAGATGTCCTTCTGCGACGGCGTGCCGTGGGCCTCCAGCGCCTCGATGGCCGCAAGCGACAGCATGGGACACAGGCCGAAGGCCATGTTGGCTGAGTGGACGGTCTCATAGGCCGCCAGCTCCAGCGCCTTGGGGAGCTGCTGGCCGCCGGAATGGGCCTGGGCGGTCAGGCCGGTCCAGCCGCCCTCGGCGAACTGGCGATAGGCGTCGGCGAAGCCCGGAGCGGCGGTGACATTGCCGTCCTTGCAGCAAGAGCCCTTCTGGTCGCCGATGCGGTTCAGCGGGGAGAGCACCTCTTCCGAGAACTGGCCCGCGGCTTCCAGCACTGCGCCCATGACATCGGCGTCGTAATCGGGAAAGGCGCCGGTGGCGGCGACGGCGTCCAGACCGGCGACGGCCTGGAGGGTGAAGGCGAGGTCGCGAACGGGCGCGCGATAGGACGACATGGCTGGACTCCGGCATTCCTGCGCCGTTCATGCCGTCTTGCCGCAAGGGTATGCAAGCGCCCCTTGGCGAGACGTAATGGCTCAGGCAGGCTGCCCTCAAACCCCGGGGAAGATTCCTATGGCCGAGCCGCAGACCCGCTATTCCGGCATCTCCATCATGCTGCACTGGCTGATCGCCTTGATGGTGCTGGCGCAGGTGCTTCTGATCACGGGGCACGAAGCGACCGAAGGGCCGCTCTCCCGTGAACTGGTCCAGATCCACAAGGCGGTCGGGTTGAGCATTCTGGTGCTGACCTTGGCGCGGATCGGCTGGAGGATGGCGAACCCGGCGATCGCCCTGCCGCAGGCGATGAAAGGGTGGGAGAAGGTTCTGGCCCGAGCGACCCACATCCTGTTCTACGTCGCCCTGATCGTGATTCCGGTCACCGGCTGGCTGGCCTCTTCCGCATCGGGACGGGACATCAGCTGGTTCGGGCTGTTCGACTGGCCGCTGCTGCCTGTCGGGGGCGGCCGTGAGGCGGCGGGTCGGTTCATGGATATCCACGAGCTGGCGGTGAAGGGGCTGTACGTCTTGCTGGCGCTGCACATCCTCGGCGCGCTCAAGCACCATTTCGTGGACCGGGACGGCGTTCTGCAGCGAATGATTCCGTTCATTCCGCGCCGCCCCTGACCCTGCGGGCTTGCATCGCCCCCGGTCGCGGAGGCATCTGGCCGTTCAGCGGACGTGTCCGCACAGGAGCAGGATCGGTGCACAGGGCAGTGCAGGGAGCAGGCGATACGGACGCCGCAGCCGCCGCGGCGCTGGGCGCGGGCCGGCTGGTCATCCTGCCGACGGAAACCGTGTACGGGCTGGCGGCCGATGCGGGCGATCCGGCCGCCGTCGCCGCCATCTTCGAGGCCAAGGGACGGCCGCGCTTCAATCCGTTGATCGCTCATGTGCCCGACGCCGCCGAGGCCGAGACGGTCGCCATCTTCGACACGCGGGCGCGGGCTCTGGCCGAGGCCTTCTGGCCCGGGCCGTTGACCATCGTAGCGCCGGTGCGGGATCGCGACCGGGTCTGCGATCTGGCGAGAGCCGGCCTCGACAGCGTGGCGGTTCGGGTTCCGGGCCATGCGCGGGCGCGGGCGGTTATCGCGGCGGCCGGCTGTCCGGTGGTCGCGCCCTCGGCCAATCGCTCTGGCCGGCCCAGTCCGACGACGTTCGAGGACGCGGTCGAGGAGACCGGTTTCGCGGTCGAGGCCGCCGTCGACGGTGGTCCATGCCCGGTCGGCGTCGAGAGCACGGTGGTGTCAGTGCTTGACGGCCGTCTTGCGTTGCTCCGTCCCGGATCGGTCACGCGTGAGGAGATCGAGGCCGTGGTCGGTGCGTTGGAGACCGGAGGCGAGGGGCATCGTTCGCCGGGCCGGCTGACGGTCCACTATGCGCCGGATGCGCCGGTGCGGATCGCGGTGCTGGAGCCGCGCGAGGGCGAGCTGCTGCTGGGCTTCGGGCCGGGAGTCGGCGATCCGCGCTGGAGCCTGAGCCCGACCGGCGACCTGCGCGAGGCGGCCGCCAACCTGTTCCGGCGCTTCCGCGAGGCGGATCGCGCAGGGGCGTCGGCTATCGCCGTGTCCCCGATCCCGGACGCCGGCCTGGGCGAGGCGATCAACGACCGGCTGAGACGGGCGGCGGGGTTTGTGGGGTAGGCGCTACTGCGCCGTCCAGCCGCCGTCGATCGAGAAGCTGGCGCCGTTGGCCGAGGCGCCGAGGTCGGAGACCAGGTACAGCATCATGCCGACCAGTTCGTCTGTGGTGACGAAGCGTTTGGTCGGCTGCGAGCCCAGGATCACGTCCTTGAGCACCGCCTCCTTCGACATGCCGCGCGTGCGGGCCTGATCGTCGATCTGCTTGTCGACGATGGGGGTGTGCACGAAGCCCGGGCAGATGGCGTTGCAGGTGATGTTGTCCTGCGCGATCTCCAGCGCGACCGTCTTGGTGAAGCCGATGACGCCGTGCTTGGCGGCGACGTAGGCCGACTTGAACGGGCTGGCGACCAGGCCGTGGGCTGAGGCCAGGTTGATGATCCGGCCGCGCCCCTGGGCCTTCATGATCGGGATCGCCGCGCGCGTGGCGTAGAAGGCCGACGACAGGTTGATGGCGATGATCTGCTCCCACTTGTCAGCGGGAAACTTCTCGACGGCCTCGACATGCTGGATGCCGGCGTTGTTGATCAGGATGTCGACCCGGCCCAGCTCGTGCTTGCCGAAGGCGACCATGTCGGCGACTTCCTCGCCGCGGGTCATGTTGGCGGCATGATAGCGGACACGGACGCCACAGCTGGCTTCCAGCTCCGCGCGGGTGCGCTCGATCTCGGAGGGATCGCCCAGACCGTTCAGGACGACGTCGCCGCCGCGGGCCGCGATGGCCTTGGCGAAGGCCAGACCGATGCCGGAGGTCGAGCCCGAGATGACGGCGACCTGACCTTTCAGATCGCCGATGTCGCGGAAAGGCGCGCTCTCCGATTCGGATCCGTCACCACGCTTGGGCCACTGGAACATGTCTTCGCTCTGCCTTCGTTTCCCCATCGCCGCCTGCGCCGGCGAGGGCGCGGGGCGTTTCGTCCTGCGAGCCTAGCGCTTCGCGTTTGCGAAGGCGACAGGGGCGACTACGAATTTCCCGATCTGGTGAATATCCAGTCGGCCTCGGTCGATGCGGCCGGGTCGAATCGGTAGCCATCGCGATCGAAGGCCTTGAGGTCCTCGGCTCTGGTGATCCGCTCGTCGATGGCGAAGCGGGCCATGGTTCCGCGGGCGCGCTTGGCGAAGAAGGAGATGATGCGGCTCTCGCCGTCCTTCTCCTCGCGGAAGTTCGGGGTCACGACCGGCAGCTTGAGCGCGCGGGCGTCGACGGCGCCGAAATACTCCTGACTGGCGAGGTTCACCAGCGTGGGCTCGTGCAGGCCCTCGGCGTCGGCGTTCAGCTGCTTCGAGATCCGGTCGCCCCAGAAGTCGTAGAGACTGGACCCGCGACGGGTCTTCAGTCGCGTGCCCATCTCGAGCCGATAGGGCTGGATGCGGTCGAGCGGGCGCAACAGACCGTAGAGGCCGGACAGGATGCGGATGTGCCGCTGGGCGAACTCCAGCCCCGTGGGGCTGAGAGCGCGGGCCTGCAGCCCCTCATAGACGTCGCCGGCGAAGGCGAAGGCCGCCTGGACGCCCTCGGTCGAGTCCGGGTCGAAGGCCTGGAAACGCTCGCGATTCAGGCGAGCCAGATCGTCCGAGATGCTCATCAGCTGGCGCAGTTCGGCGACCGTGCGGGCACGGGCGGTGCGGGCCAGGGAGGCGGTGTCCTCGCGCAGGCGGCGCTCGGTGGCGGGCAGGGCGGGGTCGGGTTCGGTGAAATCCAGCCGCTTGGCCGGAGACAGGACGATCAGCAAGGCGCAACTCCGGCGGCGAAGCGGTGCAGATAGGCCGGTTCGTCCACGATTTGAACCGGGCCTCAGGTCGCAGCCTGTGCATACAAGGCGGCCAGCACCCCAGGAAGGCGCTCGGGCAGGTCCTCGGCGATCAGGCCGGGGCCGAAGCCCTGGGCGGCCGCGCTGTGCATCCACACCGCCGCACGGGCCGCGTCGAAACTGTCCATGCGCTGGGCGATCAGACCGCCGATCATGCCGGCCAGGACGTCGCCCGTGCCGGCGGTGGCCAGCCAGGGCGAGCCATTGTCGTTCACCGCGATACGGCCATCCGGCGCTGCAATGATGGTGGCGGGCCCCTTCAGCACCACCACGGCCTTCGCCCGCGCGGCGGCTGTCGCCGCAGCCTCGACGCGGCCGAGGTCGAGCAGACCGGGGAACAGGCGTCTGAACTCGCCTTCGTGAGGCGTCAGCACGTCGTCGCGATCGAGCACCCGGAACAGGTCTGCAGCCCTGTGCTCGAAGACGGTCAGGCCATCGGCGTCGACGACGAGCGCGGCGCCCGTTTCAGCGAGCGTGTGGATGTTCAGGACGGTGGCGTCGTTGACGCCGGCGGCGGGGCCGACGACCACGGCGTCCATGCCTTCGGCGGCCTCGAAGAGGGTCTCGCTGCCGGTGAACGGAGTCAGCATGATCGCCTCGATAGCCGGGGCGATGACCTGGGCGGCGTCAGGCGGGCACAGGATGCGGACCACGCCGGCGCCGATCCGCAGGCCTGCCCGCGCAGCCAGTCTGGCGGCGCCCGTCTGGGTCGCCTTGCCGGAGATGACGCCCATGCGTCCGCGGCGGTGCTTGTGCGTGTCCGCCGAGGGCCACGGAAATGCATGGCGCCAGTCGGGCAGGGCGTGCTCGGTCATCGAACCTCTCTTCCGTTCACGGATCGCGTCAGTGCGCGAAAAGGGCTTGCCTTATTGTGCAATGCAATGTCCCTTTACCGCCCGAGCGCGAGGCCCTTAAGCCCGCCGGGAAAGCCGATGAAGAAGATTGAAGCCGTCATCAAGCCGTTCAAGCTGGATGAAGTCAAAGAAGCGCTGCAGGACGCGGGCGTGCAGGGCATGACCGTGCTGGAGGCCAAGGGATACGGCCGCCAGAAGGGGCATTCCGAACTCTATCGCGGCGCAGAGTACGTCATCGACTTCCTTCCCAAGATCAAGATCGAGGTCGTGGTTCCCGACGACCTCGCAGCCTCCGTGATCGAGGCCATCCAGACCGCCGCGCACACGGGCAAGATCGGCGACGGCAAGATCTTCGTGTCGGACGTCCTCGACGTGATCCGCATCCGCACCGGCGAAACGGGCGCCCAGGCCGTCTGATCGCTTCCATCATCGGCCGCTCCTCCGGGCGGCCGTTTCCTTTCAACCTCCCCACAAGAAACGGACCTCGAGAATGAGCGCCAGAAAGATCATCGCGGAGATCAAGGAGAAGGACGTTCAGTACGTCGATCTCCGTTTCACCGATACCAAGGGTCGGATGCAGCACGTGACCTTCGACATCGACCTGGTCGATGAGGAGTTTCTCGAGGAAGGCACGATGTTCGACGGCTCGTCGATTGCGGGGTGGAAGGCCATCAACGAGTCCGACATGCTGCTGAAGCCGGACCTGAGCAGCTACTGGATCGACCCGTTCTACCAGCAGACGACCCTGTTCCTGTTCTGCGACGTACTGAACCCGGACACGGGCGAGCCCTACAACCGCGACAGCCGCTCGATGGCCAAGAAGGCCTTGTCGTACGTCCAGTCGGCGGGCGTGGGCGACACCGTCTACTTCGGACCGGAAGCCGAGTTCTTCATCTTCGACGACGTGCGCTGGTCCACCCAGCCGCACGACACCGGCTACACCTATGACTCGGTCGAACTGCCGGCCAACACGGGCGCCGAGTATTCCGAAGGGAACATGGGTCACCGTCCGACCCACAAGGGCGGCTATTTCCCGGTCAACCCGACCGACAGCGCCCAGGACCTGCGCGGCGAGATGCTGAGCGTCATGCGCGACCTGGGCATGCAGCCCGAGAAGCACCACCACGAGGTGGCCCCGGCGCAGCACGAGCTGGGCCTGAAGTTCTCGGACCTGCTGACGATGGCCGACCGCCTGCAGCTGTACAAATACGTGATCCACAACGTCGCCGCAGCCTACGGCAAGTCGGCGACTTTCATGGCCAAGCCCACCTTCGGCGACAACGGCTCGGGCATGCACGTGCACATGTCGATCTGGAAGGACGGCAAGCCGCAGTTCGCCGGCGACAAATACGCCGGCCTGTCGCAGGAATGCCTCTGGTACATCGGCGGCATCATCAAGCACGCCAAGGCCATCAACGCCTTCGCGAACTCGACGACCAACTCGTACAAGCGTCTGGTTCCGGGCTACGAGGCGCCGGTGAAGCTGGCCTATTCGGCCCGCAACCGTTCGGCGTCCATCCGCATCCCGTTCGTGAACTCGCCCAAGGCCAAGCGCATCGAAGCCCGTTTCCCGGACCCGATGGGCAATCCGTACCTGACCTTCGTCGCCCTGCTGATGGCAGGCCTCGACGGCATCGAGAACCGGATCGATCCGGGCGCGGCCGCGGACAAGAATCTGTACGACCTGCCGCCGGAAGAGCGCGGCAACATTCCGGAAGTCTGCGGCTCGCTCCGCGAGGCTCTGGAGAACCTCGACAAGGACCGCGCCTTCCTCAAGAAGGGCGGCGTCATGGATGACGACTTCATCGACAGCTACATCGAGCTGAAGATGGAAGAGGTGATGCGCCTGCAGCTTCACCCGCACCCGGTCGAGTTCGACATGTACTACAGCTGCTGATCGACAAGGGGCCGGACGATCAGAAAGGGCGCCGGAGGAAACTCCGGCGCCCTTTTCCTTGTTCTGCTTTCAGATCATCCGGCCGGTGTAGGCCGTATTGGTGATCCCGCCGGCCGCCACCTTCGCCAGTTCCCGAGCCAGGCGTTCGCGAAGATCGGGATCGGCGAGGTTGGGCTGCGGCCCGAGCCAGATGTGAGCCATGAAGGGCGCAGCCGGCGCGCCGCCCGAACTGACCCTTACCGCATAGTAGATGTCGTCCTCGCGGAGGTCGTGGCTGTCGAAAGCGGCAGCCCACGTCCGGTCGTCATCAAGCGGCTGCGGGTCATTGAAGTCGGGAAAGTCCGGCAAGAGCCCTCCTTGGTCCGGGTAGCCCTAGCGCGGGGTCGTCGCCGCGCCTGCAGCCGCCCCGATCGCCGCACCGGCGACTGTAGCACCGGTGTCGCCGCCGATCGCCTGCCCGGCGACGGCGCCGCCGATGGCGCCGGTCGCAGCGCGCTGTTCCATGGTCGAGCCGCAGGCGGCCAGAAGGCCGACAGCAGCGATAACGGGGGTCAGTTTCAGCATCGTTTTCATCGTCGTGCTCCTTGGGAGGAAAGGTGTCGTGACAACGGAACGAGCCTCTGTACGGTTCCCGATACACTACGGCCGCATCAGAGGAGGACCGGTTCGGCCGGCGGGAAATCCCGCTCGACGCGGAGGGAACCGGCGGGCAACTCCCCGAATATTTCGCTCTCCGGGCGGGTCAGATTCAACCAGTCGGCGGCGCGCTCCGGCGGCAGGATCACGACCTGCCGACTGTGATAGGGACGGATGTCGGCCCCCGGCCCGGTCGTCAGCAGGGCGAAGGCGCCGTCGCGGACGATGCCGGCCAGCCAGAACCAGTCGCTGGACGCCGACGTGAACAGCCAGCGCGTCTTGCGTTTCTGACCCGGCTGCGGATCGGTGAACTCGTAAAAGCCGGAGACCGGTACGAGACACCGCGTCGTTCCGTCGAAGCGCCGACCCTCGGAGCGGAAGTTGAAGACCGGTCGGCCGCCGGGGCCTTTCCATGCGAACGGCAAGGAGAGCATGTCGGCCTGGTCCCCATCGCCCGTCACGACCGGGGCCATGTCGCCGATGGTCACCTGGTCGCGCGGCTCGAAGTTCGGGCGTCCCTGCGGAAAGCGGAGAGGAATGGCGATCTGGCTGAAGGCGGCCTCGACCACGTGAAGCGGCAGCTTGACCTGAAACTGGCTGCACATGGCGTTCGGGGGCCTCCACCTTCTCCGGTGCAAGTCTGGATGATCCGTCACCTTCCGTCGATGCGCCGGCGGTGACATAAGCGGCGCATGTCCGACGAAGATCCAAAACCCGAACGCCGCCGCATGGTTCGTCCGCCCTCGGGCGGGACGGCGGCCGGGCGCGGCATGGGCACCAGGATCAAGACGGCGGACACCAAGTCGATGTCCAGCCAGCAATGGATCAAGCGACAGTTGTCGGACAAATGGTCCGAGAAGGCGCGGGCCGAGGGCTGGCGCAGCCGGGCGGCGTTCAAGCTGATCGAGATCGACGACCGGTTCCGCCTGATCAAGCCGGGCAGCCGGGTGATCGATCTGGGTGCGGCGCCGGGCGGCTGGGTGCAGGTGGCGCTGGATCGCGGGGCCAGGGCCGTGGTGGGCGTGGACCTGCTGATGATCGAGCCGATCCCGGGCGCGGAGCTGATTCAGGCCGACTTCACCCATCCGGGTGTCGACCGGCAGATGATGGACCTGCTGGGCGGACCCCCGGACCTCGTGCTGTCGGACATGGCGCACAACACGGTCGGTCACCGTCAGACCGACCACCTGAAGATCATCGCCCTGATTGAGATCGCCGCGGACTTCGCGATCCGGACCCTGCGGCCGGGTGGGAGCTTCGTCTCCAAGAATTTCCAGGGCGGGGACGCCGGCGGCGTGCTGGGGCGACTGCGCGAGGAGTTCGAGACGGTGAAATACGTCAAACCGGCCTCCAGCCGTAAGGACAGCGCGGAAGTCTTCCTCGTGGCGCTGAACAAGCGATGAGCCTCGCGGCGCTGGTCTTGGCCGGCGTCCTGCAGGCGGCCGCGCCGCAAGCCCTGGCCCTTCCGCCGGTTCGTGTGCCTGTGTCAGAGCTGATTGGTGCGGCGCCGGCGGAGGTGGCGATACGGCTCGGCAGCGTCGATGTGGGTGCGGAAGATGACGTCATCCGGATGCGCGACGGCGACCGGTCATTGGCCCTCTATCCGGCCCAGCGGTTCCAGCGCGCATGGCCGCAAGGCGGCGTCTGCGTGACGGGCTTCCCGGAAGTTCCGATGGCGGGCGATCCGGACCCCGATCCCCGGTCCGAACTGATGCGCCGCAGCCGCGGCTGGTTCGTGTTCGAGAACGACCGTCTGATCGCGGTGCATCCCGAGACGCCTGTTCCCCGCCGGCCCGCGGACGCCCAACCGGCGACCCGTGAATCGACGCGGGCGTTTGTGCTCGGCCCCCGGCCGCAGTCCGTGATGACGGTTGCGGCGGGGCGGCTGCCGCTGTCGGATGGCGCCGGCGTGCTGGATCGGCTGCCGTCTGCGCCCGCTGACCTGTCGGTGACCAGCGCGTGCGTCCAGCTTCCCGAGCGTGCCCCGCCTCGGCGCGACGTCGGGATGGACGTGATCTGGGCCATGGTCGGGCTAACGGTGCTGCCGTTCGTGCCGTTCCAGAAGGTTGAAGAGAGCCGGGCGGACCGCGAGGGCGGGGCGCTGCTGGATGCGGTGGAGCCGGGCTCGGCGCTGCCGGGCGGGGCCGAGGCCTTCGTCGGCCGTCGCCGGGGCGTGCGGGTCTACCGTGATGCGGTTGATCCGGGATTCGCGGTGATCGCGGTCCGGTTGGGCAATGGTGCGGACAATGTCGCCGACGTCGGTCTGCTGGGTGTCCGCGACGACCGGGTGGTGTGGGAGGTCCGGAGGGATGCGGGACGCGCCAGCCTGGCGACGCTGATCTGCCGTGATGGAGAGAACCGGCCGAGCGATGACCGCCCGGGCTGCAATGACTACGGCTATCTGAGGCCCTGAGCGGGCGTCAGGCCTCGGCCAGCCTTGCGGCGCGACGCTCGGCCTTGCGGGCCTCGATACGGGTCCATACGCGGTCGTGAACCGTGAAGAACACTGTCTGGACCAGCGGCTCGATGATGCCGATGGCCAGCGCCGTGCGGATATTGCCGGTCAGGGCGAACGCCACGGCGACCGCGACGGTGAAGTGCATGACCCCGTAGGTGACGGTCTTGGCCGCAACCTGCCGGAACGAGCGGGGCAGGGCGTGGCTGTGGCCGTGGTGGCAGGTCGCACCGTGGGCGCGGGTCTGCTCCTCCGGCGTCATCATCCCGAGGCGGGCGGTGAAGGCTTCGGACGCTTCCTCGACGCCCGACAGCATCCGGCGGCGCTCGATGCGGTGCCAGACGCGGTCGTGGATCGAATAGGCGATGGTCTGGAAGAAGGGCTCGACGATGCCGACGGCCAGCGCCATGCGCCAGTCGCGCGTGATCGCGAAGGCGACCAGGATGGCCACCACCAGGTGCATCACGCCATAACTCGCGATCTTCAGCGCGAGCTGGCGGGCCGTGGTGAGCAAGATGCGAACCATTCTCGCCAGATTGGGTGCAAAGCCTCGCGACGCAAGGCAATTTTTCTTATCGTTCCGATAGCGACGACCAAGGCCTTGCGGTTCCGCCCCGGCTGCGGTTATACGCGGCCCGCAAAACGGAGACTCCTCATGGAGATACGCGAAGGGCTGACCTTCGACGATGTTTTGCTGGAACCCGGCCCGTCAGAGATCATGCCCGCGGATGCGGATGTCTCGACGAAGCTCACCCGCGACATCAGGCTGAACATCCCGCTGACCTCGTCGGCGATGGATACGGTCACCGAGGCGCGCCTCGCCATCGCCATGGCCCAGGCCGGGGGGCTGGGCATCCTTCACCGGAACCTCTCCATCGAGGAACAGGCCGACCACGTCCGGCAGGTGAAGCGTTACGAGAGCGGCATGGTGGTCAATCCGGTGACGGTGACGCCGGACACGAAGCTCGGCGAGGTCCGCCAGATCGTCGCCGCCAAGAAGATTTCGGGTTTCCCGGTCGTCGATCCGATTACCGGCAGGCTGGTCGGCATGCTGACCAATCGGGATATGCGGTTCGAGAGCGACCTGAACCGCAGGGCCGCCGAGCTGATGACCACCGGCGAACTTGTCACGATGCGCGAGGGCGCCGGCCGCGACGCGGCGCGCGAGCTGCTGCGGACCCGCAAGATCGAACGCGTCATCGTCGTCGACGAGGACTATCGCGCCGTCGGCCTGGTCACGATGAAGGATATCGAGAAGGCGCAGGCCTTCCCGAACGCGGCCAAGGATGACCAGGGGCGCCTGCTGGTCGGCGCGGCCTCGACGGTCGGCGACGCCGGCTTCGAGCGCGCCATGGCCCTTGCGGACGCGGGCGCGGACGTTGTGGTGATCGACACCGCCCACGGCCATTCGGCCCAGGTCTCGAAGGTGGTCGAGCGCATCAAGCGCGAGAACAACCGACTGCAGATCATCGCCGGCAACATCGCCACCTACGACGCGGCACGCGCCCTTATCGACGCGGGCGCCGATGCGGTGAAGGTCGGCATCGGCCCGGGCTCCATCTGCACCACCCGCATCGTCGCCGGCGTGGGCGTGCCTCAGTTGACCGCCATCATGGAAGCCGTCCGGGCCGCCCGCGAAAGCGGCGCGCCGGTCATCGCCGACGGGGGCATCAAATACTCGGGCGATCTGGCCAAGGCGATCGCCGCCGGCGCCAGCGTGGCCATGATGGGCTCGATGTTCGCGGGGACCGACGAAAGCCCCGGCGAGGTCTTTCTGTATCAGGGCCGCTCCTACAAGTCGTACCGCGGCATGGGCTCGGTCGGCGCGATGGGCGCGGGCTCGGCGGATCGCTACTTCCAGAAAGAGGTCGAGACGCAAAAGCTGGTGCCCGAGGGCATAGAAGGCCAGACGCCATACAAGGGTCCGATCGCGCCAGTGCTGCACCAGATGGTCGGCGGTCTGCGCGCGGCCATGGGCTATGTCGGCGCCGCGACCATTCCCGAACTGCAGGAACGCGCCCGCTTCGTGCGGATCACCGGCGCCGGTCTGCGTGAGAGCCACGTCCACGACGTGATGATCACGCGCGAGGCGCCCAACTATCGTCAGGGCTGAGCCGGGGAGGGCAAGTCATGGATATGTCGCCTGAATTCATTCTGGTAGCGTTCACTCTTGTCCTCGCCATCATCCAGATCGGCGCGGCGGGAATGGCCCGCACCGCGGAACTGGGGGCGAAGTGGAACGCCGGGGCGCGCGACGGCGAAAACCCGCCTCCCGGCAAGCTGGCCGGGCGCCTGATGCGGGCCCAGGCCAATCTGTTCGAGACCCTGCCGATCTTCATCGGTGCGGTCGTCATCGCCAGCATCGAGGGCAAGTTCGGGGCGCTGACCTTCTGGGGCACGCATCTCTATTTCTTCGCCCGGCTGATCTACGTCCCCCTTTACGCCTTCGGCGTGCCCTACATCCGCTCGCTGGTCTGGCTGGTCGGCCTCGCCGGCCTGCTGATGATCATCGCCGCCCTGTTCGTCTGAAAGCCCTGAGTTGACCCCAGCCGCCCGTCTCGCCGCCGCCGCCTCCGTCCTCGATTCCATCGCCCAGGGACGCCAGCCGGCCGAGGCCGTCCTCAAGGCCTGGGGCGCGGCGAACCGCTATGCCGGGTCCAAGGACCGCCGGGCCATTGCGGACCGGGTGTACAAGGTGCTGCGCGCCCGCGGCCGGCTGGTCTGGGCCATGGGCGGACGCGAGGACGGACGGGCGCTGGTGATCGGTTCGCTGAGCCTGATCGACGCCCTGCCGCTGGAAGACATCGAGGCCCTGCACTCGGGCGAGGGCTATGGGCCGCGTCCGCTGTCGAAGCAGGAACGCGCGCGCATCACGGCAGGCGAGGGCGATCTGCCGGGCTGGGTCGCTGCCGGCCTGCCGGAGTTCGCGGTCGAGGACTTCAAGGCGACATTCGGCGAGCGCTGGACTGACGAAGCGCGCGAGCTGATGGCGCCGCGCGCGCCCATCGATCTGCGGGTCAACACCCTGTTGGCCACGGTTGCTGACGTGGAGGCCATGCTGCGCGAGGCGGGCCTGTCGCCGGAGCCGACGCCTTACTCCGCCTGTGGGCTGCGTCTGGCCAGCGAGCCGCCGCCGAACGTACAGGCGCTGGAGGCCTTCAAATCCGGCCATATCGAGATCCAGGATGAGGGCAGCCAGATCGTGTCGTGGCTGGCCGGCGGCGCGCCCGGCATGACCACCGTCGACTATTGCGCCGGCGGCGGCGGCAAGACCCTCGCGCTCGCCCAGGCCATGCAGGCGCAGGGCACGCTGGTCGCATGCGACGTGGTGCAGAAGCGTCTGGACAACATTCGCCCGCGCCTGACCCGCGCCGGCGTGGCCGCCGACCTCTGCCTGCTGGGCCAGAACGGCGGCGGCATCGAGGACCTGAACGGCCAGGCCGATCTGGTCTTCGTCGATGCGCCGTGCAGCGGCTCGGGCACCTGGCGTCGCCGCCCGGAGGACGCCTGGCGTCTGACGGTCGACGAGGTCGAGCGCCTGCATGCCCTGCAGGTCCGGATCCTGTCGCAGGCTTCGCAGCTGGTGAAGCCGGGCGGCCGACTGGTCTATGTCACCTGCTCGATGCTGAGCCGCGAGAACGAGGCCAGCGTCGACGCCTTCGAGGCGGCGCAATCCGGTTTCACGCCGGTGGCGATCGCGCAGGCGCTGGTGTCGTCGGGGCTGACGGATACGGCGCGCACCGAACTGGCGGCGAAGGCGGACGGGCATCGGCTGCGACTGTCGCCCGCCTCGACCGGCACGGACGGCTTCTTCGCCGCCGTCTACGAGAGGGCTCAGTGAGCGGGGGCGTGACCCTGCACCGCTGCGGCCACCTTTCCGTCCTGTGCGTCATGGCTGCGCCCGCTGAATACGGCGCGGCGCTGCAGGCGCGCATCCAGCCCCTGATGACCGGCATCGGCCCCATCGAGGCGGCCGTCGTGCTGACAGCGGCGCTGGCACGACTGGATGCGTCCGGAGACCTGCCCGACGTGATCGTCTCCCTCGGCTCCTGCGGCTCGCGCGATCTGGAGCACGCGGCGGTCTATCAGGCCGCCTCGGTCGGGTACCGCGACATGGACGCCAGTCCGCTGGGCTTCCCGAAAGGCGTGACGCCGCTGCTGAACCTGCCGGCGGTGATGCCCCTGCCGTGTCCGATCCCGGGCGTGCCGACGGCGCGGCTGTCGACCGGGGCGAACGTCGTATCGGGCGCGGGCTATGACGCCATCGACGCCGATATGGTCGACATGGAGACCTTCGCCCTGCTTCGCGCGGCGCAGACGTTTGGCGTGCCCCTGGTCGCGCTGCGCGGCGTCAGCGACGGCCGCTCCGAGCTGACGAAGCTGGAAGACTGGACCTCCACCCTGCACCACGTCGACGCCAATCTGGCCGGGGCGTGGGACCGGCTCGTCGCCGTGCTGGAGGAGAGGGGGCTGGACGCCCTTGATCCCGCGGCCCCGACCCTGCAAGACCCCGCCTGTTCCTCCCGCCCGGAATCGCACACGCCATGACCACCCAGACCGCTCACCAGAAGGTCCTGATCGTCGACTTCGGCAGCCAGGTGACGCAGCTGATCGCGCGACGCCTGCGCGAGGCCAGCGTCTATTGCGAGATCCACCCCTGGGCGAAGGCCGAGGCCGCGATGGACGCGATGAAGCCGGCAGCCATCATCCTGTCGGGTGGTCCTGAGAGCGTGCACGAGGAAGGCAGTCCGCGCGCACCCCAGGGTGTGTTCGAGGCGGGCGTGCCGGTGCTGGGCATCTGCTACGGCGAGATGACCATGTGCGAACAGCTGGGCGGCAAGGTCGAGGGCGGGCATGATCGCGAGTTCGGCCGGGCCGGGATCACCGTGCGGCGCGAGTCGCCGCTGCTGGCCGGTCTGGCCGCCGTCGGCGAGGACGAGACGGTCTGGATGAGCCACGGCGACAAGATCGTCGCCATTCCGGACGGGTTCGAGGTCGTGGCCACCTCGGAAGGCTCTCCCTACGCGGTGATCGCCGACGAGACCCGCCGCTTCTACGGCGTCCAGTTCCACCCGGAGGTCATGCACACCCCGCGCGGCCACCAGATGCTGAAGAACTTCACCCACGGCATCGCCGGGTTGAAGGGCGACTGGACGATGGCGGCCTATCGCGACGAGAAGATCGCCCAGATCCGCGAGCAGGTCGGCGATGCGAAAGTCATCTGCGGCCTGTCGGGCGGCGTCGATTCATCGGTCGCTGCCGTGCTCATCCACGAAGCGATCGGCGACCAGCTGACCTGTGTGTTCGTGGACACCGGCCTGCTGCGCAAGGACGAGGCCAAACAGGTCACGACCCTGTTCCGGGACCACTATAACATCCCGCTGATCCACGTTGATGCGTCGAAGGAATTTCTCGGCGAGCTGGCCGGCCAGTCGGACCCCGAGACCAAGCGCAAGACGATCGGCCGGGTCTTCATCGAGATATTCGACCGCGAGGCGGCGAAGATCCGGGGCGCCGAGTTCCTGGCGCAGGGCACCCTGTACCCTGACGTGATCGAGAGCGTCTCGTCGTCCAGCGGCAAGGCCCACGTCATCAAGAGCCACCACAACGTCGGCGGCCTGCCGGACTACATGAAGCTGAAGCTGGTCGAGCCGCTGCGCGAGCTGTTCAAGGACGAGGTCCGGGCCCTGGGCCGCGAACTGGGGCTGACCGACGCCTTCGTCGGCCGTCATCCGTTCCCCGGGCCGGGCCTCGCCATCCGCATCCCCGGCGAGATCACCCCGGACGCCGTCGCGACGCTCCAGGACGCGGACGCCATCTATCTGGAAGAGATCCGCAAGGCGGGCCTCTACGACGACATCTGGCAGGCCTTCGCCGTGCTGCTCCCGGTGAAGACGGTCGGCGTGATGGGCGACGCCCGGACCTATGAGAAGGTTCTCGCCCTGCGCGCCGTGAGCTCGACCGACGGCATGACGGCGGACTTCTACCAGTTCCCGTGGGAGATGCTGGGCCGCACCGCGACCCGCATCATCAACGAGGTCCGTGGCGTCAACCGCGTGGTCTACGACGTCACCTCCAAGCCGCCGGGGACGATCGAGTGGGAATAATTCGGGCCCTTCGGGAGCTTTCGAGAACGCTTCCGATTTGATCCGTAAGGCACTGACGTAAAAGTGAATTCTGTCGAGACCCTTCGAAGCCTTTCGGAGGGTCTTTTTTTCGTGATGCCGACCTGTCTGACGGTATCGCGTCCCGTTGCTCCCATGGAAACCGGCTCATACCGTCAGGACCACGGCGAGCCGATGACGGTATTCTTTTCGCACAGGGTGCTGGAAAGATTGAGAAATATCGACCTCGAACCCCCGAATTCCGACCCTGTCCGGTGCGAGGAGATTTTACCGTGCTTACCGACGCCGCCCTGAAGAATTTGAAACCAAAATCAAAGCCTTACAAGAGTACCGACAGGGACGGCTTGTACGCCTACATCTCGCCGGGCGGCGCGATCTCGTTCCGCTACGACTATCGCTTCAACGGCCGGCGGGAGACGCTGACGCTTGGCCGATACGGTCGGGGTGGTCTGAGCTTGTCGCAGGCTCGGGAGCGCCTGTTCGAGGTCAAGCGGACCATCGCGGAGGGCGTCTCGCCCGCTCTGGAGAAGCAGCGCGCCAAGCGTCGTCTGAAAGAGGCGCGCAGCTTCGAGCATGTCGCCCAGCGCTGGATGGACACCGCCCCGATGGCGGACAGCACGCGGAACATGCGCCGGTCGATCTTCAATCGCGAGGTGCTGCCGCAGTGGCGAAACCGCCTGCTCAGCGAGATCACCCCGGACGACATCCGGGCCCACTGCAAGACCATCGTCGATCGCGGCGCGCCGGCGACGGCGATCCACGTCCGCGATATCGTCAAACAGATCTACGCCTGGGCCATCCTGCACGGCGAGAAGATCGACAATCCGGCGGACGGCGTCGGGCCTGCATCGATCGCGACCTTCCGGCCGCGCGACCGCAGTCTGTCGCCCAGCGAGATCCGCATCATGCTCGGCCTCCTCGGTGAGGTGGCGACCCTGCCGACGATCCGCCTCGGGCTGAAGTTTATCCTGCTCAGCATGGTGCGAAAGAGCGAGCTGCAGGACGGCGTCTGGCCGGAGGTGGATTTCGAGAACGCCGTCTGGTCGATCCCCGCGGCGCGGATGAAACGCTCCCGGCCCCACAACGTCTATCTGTCGACCCAGATGCTCGACATCCTGATCGCCCTGAAGACCTGCGCGGGGAACTCCAGATACATCCTGCCGTCGCGCTACGACGCGGACGCGCCGATGTCGCGGGCGACCTTCAATCGCGTGACCTCCGCCATCGCCGAGTTGGCGAAGAAGCGAGGACTGCCTCTGGAGCCGTTCACAGTGCACGACCTGCGGCGGACGGCCTCGACACTGCTGCACGAAATGGGCTTCAACTCCGACTGGATCGAGAAAGGCCTGGCCCACGAGGAACGGTCGTCCCGGGGCGTGTACAACAAGGCGGAGTTCGAAATGCAGCGGCGGCACATGGCGCAGCAGTGGTCGGACGCGGTCGAGGCGTGGGAGGCCGGGCGGACGTTCACGCCGGTGCTCAGTGTGCCGGAGGGAGAGGGGCCTCGCTTCGATCCGAAGTTCTGACCGGTCGGCTGACGCGCCGGCGGACGTCGGGCGGGGGCGCGCGCCGGATCGGCTGGTTACGGCGCCGCTCCAGCCAGGCCTCGACCTCGGCCAGGTCCCAGACCACGCAGCGGGGCGTCAGGAGGAACCGCTTCGGGAATTCGCCGCGGCGCTCCATCTCCCAGATGGTGCTGTCGGCGAGCGGCACCATCTGGTGCAGTTCGGGCTTCTTGATCGTGCGCCGCAGGGGCGGGGTGGTCTGGGCCATCGTAATCTCCGCTTTGCTGCGAAGAATCGAACTCGAAAGAGTCCGACGGGCCTAGCCGTACCCTCTCCACCGTAGGCTTGCGCAACTCCCGGGACACGCGACTTGAATATTTCCATAATTCGACTAATATGGAATAATGGAAACCGAAGCTTCGATTCTCGCCCTGGCCGCCTTGGCGCAGTCAACGCGGCTGGAGGCGTTTCGCCTATTGGTCCGCCACGAGCCCGACGGTCTGCCGGCTGGTGACATCTCTAACCATTTGGCCATTCCGGCGAACACGCTGTCGTCCCATCTCGGCGTCCTGACCCGGGCGGGACTGATCAAGTCGGAGCGCCGCAGCCGGTCGATCATCTACCGGGCTGACCTGGACCGGCTTCGCGATCTCGTCCTCTTCCTGCTCAAGGACTGCTGCGGGGGCAGGGCGGACCTCTGCGAGCCCCTGCTGGCCGAACTTGCACCCTGCTGCCCCTGAGGATCCCGTGGACATCGTCATCTATCACAACCCCGCCTGCGGGACGTCGCGCAATGCGCTCGAACTCATCCGCCACGTCGGCATCGAGCCGCATATTGTCGAGTATCTGAAGACGCCGCCGTCGCGGACTATGGTCGCCTGGCTGGCTAAACGGGCAGGCAAGCCGCTGCGCGACCTGCTGCGCGAGAAGGGCACGCCCTTCTCCGAGCTGGGTCTCGACGCCCCCGGCCTGACGGACGAGCAACTGCTCGATGCGATCGAGGCCCATCCGATCCTGCTCAACCGTCCGATCGTCGTAAGTCCCCTGGGCGTGGGCCTCTGCCGCCCATCGGAGGCCGTGCTGGACCTGCTGCCGGCCGAGAACCTGAAGCCCTTCACCAAGGAAGACGGGGAGGTCGTCATCGACGCCGACGGCCGGCGGGTGACGCGATGACCGACGCACCCGCCGCTTCGCCGCGCCGCCTGTCGTTCCTCGACCGCTGGCTGACGCTATGGATCTTCGCCGCCATGGCGCTGGGCGTCCTGCTCGGAACCGTCGTGCCGGGCTTGCCCGCCTGGGTCGACAGCCTCTCGGTCGGGACCACCAACATCCCGATCGCCATCGGCCTGATCCTGATGATGTACCCGCCGCTGGCAAAGGTCCGCTATGAGGCCTTGCCGCGCGTGTTCGCCGACAAGCGGGTCCTGGCCCTGTCCCTGATCCAGAACTGGGTTCTCGGGCCGGTGCTGATGTTCGTCCTGGCGGTGATCTTCCTGCGCGATCAGCCGGAGTACATGACCGGCGTGATCCTGATCGGCCTGGCGCGCTGCATCGCCATGGTGCTGGTATGGAACCAGCTGGCGCGCGGCGACAACCAGTATGTGGCCGGCCTCGTGGCCTTCAACTCGGTCTTCCAGATCCTGTTTTTCAGCCTCTACGCCTGGCTCTTCCTCACCGTCCTGCCGCCGCTGTTCGGCCTGCAGGGCAGCGTGGTGGACGTCCGCGTCTGGACCATCGCCGGAGCCGTGCTGGTCTATCTCGGCATGCCGTTCCTGGCGGGTTTCCTGACCCGCCGCAGCCTGATCGCCCGTAAGGGCGCCGAATGGTACGAGCGCCGCTTTCTTCCGCGCATCGGGCCGATCACCCTGATCGCGCTGCTGTTCACCATCGTGGCCATGTTCAGCCTCAAGGGCGGAGAGGTCGTCGCCCTGCCGCTGGACGCCCTGCGCATCGCCATTCCGCTGACGATCTACTTCCTCGTCATGTTCGTCGTCAGCTTCCTGATGGGCAAGCTGAGCGAGGCCGACTACCCGCGCACCACGGCCCTGGCCTTCACCGCGGCCTCCAACAATTTCGAGCTGGCCATCGCGGTCGCCATCGCGGCCTTCGGCCTGGCCTCGCCGGTCGCCTTCGCCGCCGTCATCGGCCCGCTGGTCGAGGTGCCGGTGCTGATCCTGCTGGTGTCGGTCGCCCTCTGGATGGGCCGGCGCTGGTTCCCCGACACCGTTCCGCCGGCGGACGCCGGGTGATGGTGGTCCTGCATCTGATCGAGGCGCACGACGTCGGCCTGATCGCCGCGCTGCGGGCCGAAGGCCTGCCCGCGCCTGAGGCCGGCCGCTACTTCAGCGCCGATCACGACGGCGCCGTCGTCGGCTACGTCGGGCTTGAAGGGGAGGGGCGCGACCTGCTGCTCCGCTCCTTGGTGGTGCTCGCCGACCGGAAGGCGCGTGGCCTCGGAAGCCGGATGCTGGCCGCCGTCGAAACCGTCGCCGGTGACTTGGGCGGCGCACGCCTTCATCTGCTCACCACCACGGCCGAGCCCTTCTTCACTCGGCACGGCTACCGGGCGGCGGACCGCCAGACGGCGCCGGAGGCGATCCGGCGGACCCGCGAGTTCGCGGGGCTGTGCCCGGCATCGGCGGCCTATCTGACCAAGGACCTGTGATGACGTTCGACCGCCTGCGGGCGCTGCCTGATCCGGATCATCTGCCGGCCCTGGACAAGGCCTATTTGTCGGTCGATCCTGCTCGCGGTCTGGGGCCGCACGACCCTCCGCTCCGGATCCTGCTTCTGTACGGATCGCTGCGCGAACGGTCCTACTCGCGCTTCTGCGTCGAGGAGGCGGCCCGCCTGCTGCAGTGGATGGGATGCGAAACCCGCATCTTCGATCCGTCGGACCTGCCCCTTCCGGGGGCGCCGGGCGACGACGACCACCCGGCCGTGCGCGAACTGCGCGAGCATGCCCTCTGGTCCGAAGGCATGGTCTGGTGCAGCCCCGAACGGCATGGCCAGGTCTCGGGCCTGATGAAGCTGCAGATCGACCATCTGCCCCTCAGCATGGGCGGCGTCCGCCCGACTCAGGGGCGGACCTTGGCCGTCATGCAGGTTTCCGGCGGGTCCCAGAGTTTCAACGCCGTCAACACCCTGCGCCTGCTCGGCCGCTGGATGCGGATGATCACTATCCCCAACCAGTCGAGCGTTGCCAAGGCCTTTCAGGAGTTCGACGACGCCGGGCGGACGAAGCCCTCCGCCTACTACGAGCGGATCGTCGACGTAATGGAGGAGCTGGTGCGCTTCACCATCCTGACCCGGCCCCACGCTGTCCAGCTGGTCGACCGCTACTCCGAGCGTAGAGCCTCCGGGCTTGCGATCGACGCCGCGACGGATCTGTCGGCCATCGCCTTCAAGCCGCAGGTCCCGCAAAGTCCTTCCACGCCGACCTGACGGCGTTAGACGCGCGCTCATTAGAGATCAGGCGGCAGTCGGGGCCTTTGTGCCCGACGGCCGGGACGATCGGACGAAGCCGATCGCAAGAATGGCCACGGTCAGGATCTGGACCCCGACGCCCTCGAGCGTCGGGTAGAGGCCAAGGATCTCGATTCGGGGAAGCCAGGCGATCGGATGGACATCGATCCAGCCCGCCTCCTGCAGGGCCGCGACCCCCTTGCCGACCAGCACGACCGAAAGCACGGCCATCAGGATCGAGCTGAGGGAGAAGAACTGACCGATCGGCAGGCGCTTGCTGTAGGTCAGCAGGGCCCAGGCGATGACCGCCAGAATGGCCACGGCGGTCAAGGCGCCGGCCAGCATGCCGACATGGCCGCCTTGGCTCCAGATGGCGGCGTAGAACAGGATGGTCTCAAACACCTCGCGGTAGACCACCACGAAGGCGAGCAGGAACAGCAGCCAGGCCGACCGCCCCGACAGGGCCTTGGACAGTTTCTCGCGGATGTAGATCTGCCAGGCGTCCGCGTGGGACTTGCCATGCATCCAGATGCCGACCGAGACCAGGACCGCGCCCGCCAGCAGAGAACCGAAGCCCTCCGTCAGCTCCCGGCTCGCCCCGCTGATCGAGATCAGGAAGGTCGCCGCCGCCCAGGTGGCCCCGCCGGCGAGCAGGGCCGCGACCCAGCCGCCGTGTACATAGCGCAGCGCCTCGGGGCGTTCCGCCTTGCGCAGGAAGGCGATCATGGCGACCACGATCAGCAGAGCCTCCAGGCCTTCGCGAAGCAGGATGGTGAAGGCGCCCGCGAAACTGGCGACGTTGTCCGCCTCCTGCGGGGCCAGGGCCCGTTCGGCGGTGTCGAGCAGGGCGTTGAGCCGCGCGACCTGGGCCTGGACCTCTTCGGCGGGCGCGCCGCGCCCGATGGCGGCCCGCAGGCCGGTCATGGCGGTTTCGACACGACGCAGCAGGGCGCCGTCGCGGGCGCCGAGCGCCGGCTCCACCGGCTCGAAGCCGTCGAGATAGGCCGAGAGCGCCAGATCGGCGGCCTGTTTGCGGTCGCCCGCGCGGTAGGCCGCCAGGCTTTCCGCCAGGCGTGTGCGGGCGAGCGTGAGCGCGCCGCCCGAGGCCGGAGAGGCGGCGTCCGGATGCCGGCGGATGTAGGCGGTGACGGCGCGGGCCTTGGTCTCGCCGATGCGCGACGCCAGGTCGGCGGGCGTGGTCTGGGTGACGGAGGCCAAGGTGGGGAAGGCGGTGCGGATCGCCGGATCGCTCTCCCACAGACGTTGGCCTTCGGCGGCCTCGGCGTCGGTGAAGGCGAACCGCCCGACGTAGAAGGCCAGGGCCCAGCGATCCTCCGCCGGGAGATGCGCGAAACTGGCCATGGCGGTGCCGTCCAGGCCCTGGTCGATCACCTGATAGAGGCCGAACACGCTGCGCTGGCGGGCGCGCTCGACGTCAGCGAAGGCGATGGGCGCGGGATCCAGCCCCTGGGCGCCCTCGCCGTCGGCTCGTCCGGTGACGCCGTGGCAGACGGCGCACTGCTCCTGATAGAGGGCCTGCCCCCGGGCGAGATCGGGTGGGAAGGCCGGCGCCAGCGGGCTCGGATAGGCCGCGAGCAGCGCCGCGGCGAGGGACTTGGCCCGGGCGCCGACGTCTTCCGGCGAGGCTTTGGCGCGGATGCTGCTCTCGAGCGCTGCGGCGTTCCGCGAGAGGTCCGCTTTCGCCTCATGGGCGGGGAGGGCGGCGATCCGGGTGCGGATCTGACCGGCGAACTCGATCATTTCTCCGTATTCGGCAGCGCTGATGACCTGTCCGTTCGCGACGGCGCCGGCATAGTCGACCGCGACATAATCCAGCAAGCGCCAGGCGACCTGGGCCTCGGAGGCGGCGGGGGCTTGGGCGTGGGCGGGAATGGAGAAGCCCAAGGCAAGAGCCAAGAGAAGCGATCGGAGCAGATGACGCATGACGAGCCTAGCTGTGAACGGGTCGCATTAGCATTCGTGCGACGAGGTGTCGCGGCCAATGTCGCGCTTAGGCCGTCGGGACGGCTGCAGGCGCCGGATCATGCAAGACCTCGATGACCTTGCAGGCCGAGACGCGGCCGCCTGCGCATTCGGCGGTCATGCGGGATAGCTCTCCCTGGAGCGCCTTCAGCTGAGAGATTTTGATCGTGACATCGGCGAGGTGGCGCTGGGCGATAGCGTTGGCTTCGCTACAGGGCCTTTCAGGATGGTCGGCCAGATCCAGCAGCGATCGAATGGCGTCGAGGTCGAAACCCAGCTGACGCGCGTGACGGATGAAGGACAGTCGGCGCAACGCGTCCCCGTCGTAAAGTCGCCGATCGCTAGCCGTGCGCGGTGGGACGGGGAGCAGACCGATCTGCTCATAGAAGCGGATGGTAGGGACCTTCACCCCGGTGGCGGCCGCCAGCTTGCCGATGGTTTGCAGGGCGAAGGCGGGAGCATCGGGCATGGCGGGAACCTAGGGGGCGGGATGGTCCGCGACTAGAGGCGGAGGGCGAACTCAACGACCCAAGAAAATCTGGAAGATGGCGATGGCGTAAGCGGCCAAGGTCGAGGCGCCGGTGAGCGCCATGCCGAAGGCCCGGGCCGCCGCGCCTTTGGGGTAGGCGAACGCGAAGGTCACACGACCGAAAAGGTAGAGCGCGACGAGAGCGGGCAGGAGGACGAGCTCGGGCCCCCTCAAGGTGGTAGCCAGGATCAAATGGCCGCCGAAGGCCAAAACCGTCTGCTCCAGGGAGTTCTGCAGGACGGCCGCGGGCGCCGCCAGCCGGGCGCTCGGCGGCGCGTAGGCCGACCCCGGGCGGTCCGCGTCGGAGCGAAAACGCACGCTGGCCACTACGCGGACGCAGCCAGCCAGCCAGAGGAAGATTGGCAGATCGACCCGCAAAGCATACGCCAGCCGCTCGGCGAGCGGCGGCGCTCCGTCGATCCCCGCCCACTG
The DNA here is from genome assembly GCA_052441165.1 of Caulobacteraceae bacterium. Lineage (GTDB taxonomy): Bacteria > Pseudomonadota > Alphaproteobacteria > Caulobacterales > Caulobacteraceae > Brevundimonas. Next base: position 165,928 of record JBQVQW010000003.1, read on the forward strand.
CGGCGGCAGCCCCATCCAGGCCCCGACCAGCACGGCGACGGTCATTGCGATGGCGGCCATCGACCAGATGAGGATGAGCGTCTGCTCCTTGTCGAGCCTCATCATGTCGTGTCCCTCATCCCGGCGGGCGAGCGGGCCTCCGGGCGCAACTGACCTTCCGACCGCAAGCTCACCGCCGAATCTCCACGGCGCCGTCGTCCCTGGCGTTCCGCGCCGACAAGAAGATCAGGGCCGCCACGCCGAGAACAATGGCGGCGTCGGCGAGGTTGAACGTCGGCCAATGCGCCTTGCCGATATGAACGTCGATGAAGTCCGTCACCGCGCCCGATCGGACGCGGTCGACGATGTTGCCCAGCGCCCCGCCGGCCACCAGCGCCAGTGCGAAGATCATGCTTTGACGTCGTGAACGGCCGATCGCGACCAGCATCGCCGCCGCGATCAAACCGGTGACCGTTACGAGGAGCCAGCGCCCCGCATCCCCATCGGCCGACAGCAAGCCGAAGCTGACGCCCCGGTTGAAGCCGAGGATCAGGTTCAGGAAAGGACCGAGGTCCACCGGCTCGTCGAGTTGAGCGCGAGCCCAGGCCTTGGTCGATTGGTCCACGACCACGACGAACCCCGCCAGAGCAAAGCCGAGCGTTCGTGCGAGGCTGGAAGGCAAGGGCGTTTTAGTCATCGGCGCCGCCCACGGACTTGCGCGCTCTGTAAAAGGAAATCCAGCCGTTCGGCGTCGGAGGCGGTGTCGGCCACCAGGCTTGGCGAGAAGACCATTGTCTCTAAACCCTGACGGGTCGGGCATGACATCGACATTGACGTTACCGCCGTCACCGGTTGCATACGGCCAGTTGCTCGCCCGAGAGGACCGTGCCCTTCCACGAGAACTCTGTCACGGCGCCGAAACGGGCCACGACGCGGCGGCAGGCGCGCGGCGCCGGCTGATCAACACCGCCTGAGGCGGTGCAGGTCTGGCCTTCGCAGCGCCAGTTCGCACCATCGATGATGGTGGCGCGGGCGGGGACGCGCGACGCGTCCGCCAGGACCGCGCGTGTCGGCGCGGTTGACTGGGCGACGACGGGGGCAGCGGCGAAGGCGGCTAAGAGGGTGAGCATGGAGAGAACCGTGCGCATTGAAGGCTCCTTTGGTGAGGGGATGAGTCAGGGTCGAGCAGCGATAGGGCGAGCTAGCGGCTTGCGCGCCCTGTAGAGGGAGATCGAGCCGCTCGGCGTGGGAATGACCTTGCATTCCTCCACGCCCTCGAAGCCGACCTCGGCCATGAGGCCCTGGAGAACGCCTTCAGCGCTCGGCTGGGTATTTTCCCGACCGTCGAGCGCCTGGACCTGGCGGAAGAGAAATCGCATCAGCGGAGTGCGTTGCAGACCGTAGTCGGCGATATGCAGCTCGCCGCCGGGCCGGAGGGCGTCGAACATCGCGGCGAGGCCGCTCCGTTTGCCGGCGAGCGGAACCTGATGGAAGACCAGGCTGGAGACGGCCTTGTCCGCCCGGCCGGGTCCGACCAGCGTCGCCGCGTCGTCGGCGTATCCGCGGGCAAAGACGACGGCCAGGCCGCGCTTCGTCGCCCGGTTTCGGGCGCGGGCGAGAATATCCGGATCGGGATCGATCCCGATCACCTTCGCCGTCGGCGCCTCTGCCGCGATCAAGGCGGTGAGCGCGCCTGTGCCGCAACCGACATCGACGAGTGTTTCAGAAGCCCCGGGGGCGATCTGGTCGAGGAAGGCCGATCGCCAGCGGCGCTCGCGCGTCCAGAGCGCAATAGCCAGGTCGTAGAGGCCGCTCAGGCCTGAGTGACCGAGGGCGGGCGTGTAGTCGATCGTCGTCATGCGGCCTCGCGCAGTTCGTCGCGCGACTGACGCACGACCGCCCAGGAGGACTGCAGAAACACCCCGGCCAGCAGAATTCCGGCGATCAGGTCCGGCCACCGCGACGCGGTCAACCAGACGAGGGCGCCCGCCCCGGCGACCACGAGGCTCTGGATCAGGTCGTTGCGGGTGCACAGCCAGACCGAGCGGACGTTGGCGTCGCCGTCTCGGTGGCGCACCAGAAGGAGGGCGGCGATGACGTTGGCGGCAAACCCGAACAGTCCGAGGCCGGTGATCACCGAGCCCTCCGGCGGAGCCCCCGTGACCGCACGCCAGATGGCGAAGCCAAGGATCGAGAGCGCCAGCAAGCCGAGGCTGGCCCCCTTTAGAAGCGCGGCGCCCGCGCGGACGCGAACGCTCCGGCCGATGGCCCAAAGGCTGATCGCGTAGGTGGCGCTGTCGGCCAGGAAGTCGAGGGCGTTGGCGCCGAGCGAGGCGGACCCTTGTGCGATCGCACCCCCGATGATCGCCACGAACGCGAGGGCGTTGATGGCGATCACGGTCACCAGGATCCGGCGGTACGCCGGGGTGGCGCCATCGAACTTCGGCGTGCTGCAACCGCATCCTGCAGCGGGGGTTGCGTCGGGTGTCAGAGGCGTCGACATGGGGAGACTCCGGTGAGAACACCCCCCTTCTGCATCCTCTAGCAACTAGAGGATCAAGCGGAAAATGCGCGAAGCGGACGGTCGACAGCGAGCCATGCCGTTCTGATTGATCTGTCGGACAATCATGGTAAGGGGGCTTATGGGACGTTCCCGATTCCATCGTGGTCTACTGGCGACGCTTCTGGCGGCGTTCATCGCCGTTTTCGGCATGACGTCCGTCGATGCGATGGCCTGTGAATGGCCGGCGGGATCCACAACGGCCGCGACGGTGGTCGTTTCGGAACCGGCGGACTCCCGGCCGGACGAGCCCCGCCAGTGCGGGCCGTTCTGCAGCTACTGCCAGTGTCACCACATCGCCATGACCGCCGCGGACGCGCCTTCGCCTCCGGCCCTGATGCCGGTTCGCAGCGTCTCCAGCCGGGTCGCCCCGGCCGACGCCTTCGTCTCGCGCACGCCGTCCGGACCGGATCGACCGCCCCAAGGCTGACGGGACTGCGCCCTGAGCGGCGCCTTTCACGTCAACCTTTCGGGACATGAGATCATGCCTTCTCCCATTCGCCGTCGGCCGCATCTCGCGGCGGGCTGCGCGCTGGTCGCCCTGGCGACCAGTCTGACCGGTCCCGCCTGGGCCGATCCCGCGCCGAGCTACGAAACGCTTCTGCAGCGTCTCGGCCAATCACCGGCGACGCTTGAGGCCGACGCCTTGCTTGACGCCGCCGAGGCGCGCGTGCGTCAGGCGAGGGTCAGGCCGAATCCGACCGCTGCGCTCGAGGTTGAAAACGCCTTCGGAAGCGGCCCATTCGAGGGCTACAACAACGCCGAAACCACGCTCTCGCTCAGCCAGGACCTGGAATTGTGGGGTCGCCGGGGCGCCCGCGTCGAAGCGGCGCGCGCCGACGCCGGAACCGCCTCCTTGCGGCGTGACATGGCGGGCATCGAGGCCGCGGGACGTCTCGCGCTGGTCTATGCCGAGGCTGAGGCTGCGGAAAGGCGCGCGGACCTCGCTCAGGAGGCGTTATCGCTCACCGTAGCCGATACGCGGGCGGCCCTGACTCTGGTCGAGGAGGGACGTGAGCCCTTGCTGCGCGGTATCCAGGGAGAGAGCGAAGCGGCCGCCGCCCGCGCCGCGCTGGATGAAGCCCAAGCAGAACGCGATGCGGCTTTCGCCCGGCTGAGGGCGGTCGCCATGCTGACCGCTCCGGTGACCTCCATCGACAGCGGCCTGCTCGACCGCGCGCCCCTGGCGGCGAGCGACGACGGCGCAGCCGGAACGCTTACAGTACGGGTGGCGGAAGCGGATCGTGAGGCGGCGGAGCGCCGGATCGACGTGGAGCGCTTGAGGTCCCGACCCGACGTGACCGCGTCCGTCGGCGTTCGCCGTTATGAAGCCGAAGACGCCACCGCCGTCACGCTGGGCGTGAGCTTGCCGCTGCCCTTGTTCGATCGCAACCGAGGCAACATCGAAGCGGCGCAGGCCGAGTTTCGGGCCGCCGACGCCCGGCTGCTGGGCGCCCGTCAAGAGGCGCAGGCGGATCGTGACGCCGCGATGGCGCGTCTCAGCGCTTCGGCTAGCCGGGTCGCCGCGGCCGACGCCGGCGTCGCCGCGGCCGAGGAGGCCTACCGGCTATCGAGGATCGGATTCGAAGCCGGCCGTATCTCACAACTCGAGCTGCGCTCATCCCGCGCTGCCTTGATCTCCGCCCGCAACGCCGCCGTTGACGCTCGCCTCGCGCGGGTCCGCGCCGAAATCGACCTCGCGCGCCTGCAAGGCCGCGCCCCTTTTGGAACGTCGCAATGAATCACACCTCGCTTCGCAAACCCTGGCTCCTGGGTGGAGCCGCCGCCGTGATCCTGCTTGGCGGCGTCGGGCTTTATTCGGTCTTCGGCCCGGAGCCCGCGCCTGCCGCCGAAGAAAGTGGGGAGGAAGGCCATGAGGCGGAAAGCGGCGCCGCCGAGGGCGTCGTGGTCCTCACTCCGGCCCAGATCCAGGCGGCCGGTATCGCCATGGTGACGGTCGCTGGTGGCGGAGGCGGCGAGACCCGGTTGAGCGGTCGGGTCGAACCGATGGTCGATGCGCGAGCCTCTGTCGCGGCGGTGATTGGCGGGCGGGTCGAGCGGGTTCTGGTGGCGCCCGGACAACCGGTGCGAACCGGACAGCCCTTGGCCATTCTGGTGAGTGGCGACGCCGCCACCTACCGCGCGGACGCGGAAGCCGCCAACGCTTCAGCGGAGGCCGCGCGTCGCGCTTACGAGCGGGATCAAAATCTGGAGCAGGCGGGCGTCGTCGCCCGACAGGACGTCGAAGCGTCGCGGGCGCAGGCGCTGAGCGCGGAGGCGGCGGCGCGGGCAGCGCGCGCCCGCACGGCTGCAGCCGGATCGCCAAGCGCATCGGGTCGCGTAAGCGTCGCCAGCCCGATCAACGGCGTTGTGACCAGCGTTCAGGTCGGACCTGGTGGCTTCGCGGCCCAAGGGAGCGTGATCGCGGAGGTCACCAATCCCGCCCGTGTCGAGATCGTTTTCAATGCGCCTCCCGCCTTGGCCGCTCAAGTCAGCCCCGGCGTCCGGATGAATGTGCAAGGGGCGAACGGCGAGTTCGCTGCGGTCGTCACCGGGGTCGCCGTCGATGCAAGCGAACAAAGCGGCGCGACGATCATCCGCGCCCGGCCCGTCGACGCAGGCTTGCCTCCCGCCGGCTCGGCCGTCAGCGGTACGGTCGTGACCGGCGCCTTGTCGGATGGTCTCACCGTGCCGTCCGAGTCCGTCCAGACCGTGAACGGCTCGGCTGTGGTCTTCGTGCAAACGGCGGACGGCTTCCGGGCCGTTCCGGTGCTGATCGGCCGGCAAGCCGGAGACCGAACCGAAATCCTGCGCGGATTGGACGGCTCCGAACGTATCGCGGGGGCCAACGCCTTCCTCCTGAAAGCGGAACTCGCCAAGGGCGAGGCCGAAGACGAAGACTAGGGATCGATCCATGTTCAATGCCGTCATTTCGGCGTCGGTCCGGTTCCGCTGGTTCGTCGTCATCGCCGTCGCCCTCGTCGCCGGACTGGGTCTGTTTGAACTGACCAAGCTTCCGATCGACGCGGTCCCGGACATCACCAACCGCCAAGTGCAAATCACCACGGTCGCTCCCGCCCTCGCGCCGGAACAGATCGAGCGCCAGGTGACCTATCCGCTTGAAACCGCGCTGTCGGGCGTTCCTGGCCTGACGAGCACCCGATCGCTATCGCGCAACGGGTTCAGCCAGATCACCGCCATCTTCACCGATGAGACAGACATCTATTTCGCGCGCCAGCAGGTCGCGGAACGGCTGGCGGCCGCTCGTGAGGGTCTGCCCGAGGGTGTCGAGCCCGCGCTTTCTCCCATCACCACCGGCTTGGGCGAAGTGCTGATGTGGACGGTCGATTATGTGCCGTTCAACAGCCAGAACCTGTCCCGACCCGGCCAGCCGGGTTGGCAAGCGGGGGGCGATTATCTGACTCCCGAAGGCGAACGGCTCGCGACGCCAGAGCAGCGCGCCACCTATCTCCGCACGGTTCAGGACTGGATCGTCGCGCCTCTGATGCGCGGCACCGAGGGACTTGCCGGCGTCGATACGATCGGCGGCTACGTCAAGGAGTATGCGGTTCGACCGGATGTAGCGCGGCTCTCCAGCTATGGTCTTGGGCTGAATGACCTGACCGAAGCGCTCGAACGGGCGAACACCCAGGCCGGCGCCGGCTTCATTCGACGGGGTGGAGAGGCCCTGGTCGTTCGCACGGATGCCTTGGCGGGCAACGTCGAGGATTTGAGGCAGGCGCCGATTGTGAACCGGGGCGGTCTCGTCATCCGCGTCGCTGACGTCGCCACGGTCGAGGTCGGGCAGGGGCTTCGGCTCGGAGCCGCCAGCCGGGATGGCCACGAGGTGGTCATGGGAACGGCTCTGATGATCGCCGGCGGCAATAGCCGCACGGTGGCTCAAGCCGCGGCGGAACGTCTAACCGAGGTCGGCGACAGCCTGCCGCCGGGGATCGTCGCAACGCCGGTGTTGAACCGGAGCGAGCTGGTCAATTCCACCATCGCCACAGTGGCGCGCAATCTGACCGAGGGCGCCCTGCTCGTGGTGGTGATCCTGTTCCTGCTGCTGGGCAACATCCGCGCGGCGAGCATCACCGCGCTGATGATCCCGCTCAGCTTTCTGTTCGCCGTCATCGGCATGAACCACTTCGGGATCAGCGGCAACCTGATGAGCCTGGGCGCCCTGGACTTCGGGCTGATGGTTGACGGCGGAGTGGTGGTGATCGAGAACACCCTTCTGCTGCTGGCTCAACGGCGCGCCCAACTCGGTCGGGTGCTTACCCGCCACGAGCGGTTAGGGGTGGCGATCCAATCCGCGCGCCAGATGGTTAAGCCAGCCGCTTTCGGCCAGTTGATCATCCTCCTCGTCTTCGCACCGTTGCTGCTGCTGGAAGGCGTGGAAGGCAAGACCTTCCAGCCGATGGGCGCCACCGTGATGCTGGCGCTCGTAGGGGCTTTCATCTTCTCCTTCACCTTCGTGCCCGCGATGACCGCGCTGCTCGTGCGAGATCCCAAATCCTCGCACGTCGGACCCGACGGGGAGGTCGTCGAACATGAAACGCGGATCCTCCGCTTCGCCCGCCGGTGGATCGAGCCGGCCATCCGGCAGGCGGTGGCCCGGCCCCAGGTCGTTCTGATCTCGGCGGTGGCGGCCGTAGCGGTCGGCGCGGCGTCCTTCATGGCCTTGGGCAGGGAGTTCATCCCCACGCTCGACGAGGGCGACGTGTCGATGTTCGTGGCCAAACCTCCGGCGACGTCACTCGAACAGTCGCTTCGAATGCAGCAGAATCTCGAACGCGCTCTTCTGGCGACGCCCGAGGTTCAATCGGTTTTCTCCAAGACGGGCACCGCCGAGGTCGCGATCGACCCAATGGGGCCGAATATCTCCGATGCGGTCATCATCTTGAAGGATCGAAACGACTGGCCCGAGCCCGGTCTACACAAGGAGGAACTGGTCGAGCGCCTCGAGGCCACCGCCATGGAGCAGCTCGGAAACGCGTTCGAATTTAGTCAGCCAATCGAAATGCGTTTCAACGAACTGAGCTCGGGCGTGAGAAGCGACCTCGCAGTCACTGTTTTCGGCGACAACTTCGTCACGATGCAGGGCGTCGCGGACCAGGTCGCCGCGGCTCTGCGAGCAACGCCGGGCTCGGCTGACGTGCGGGTGGAGCAGGCGTCGGGTTTGCCGACGCTGACGGTCAGCGTCGACCGGTTCGCCGCCGCCAATTACGGGTTGTCAGCGGCCGATGTCAGCGAGGCCGTATCCGTGGGCGTCGGGGGGGCAGAAGCGGGTCGCATCTTCGAAGGCGATCGTCGCTTCGATGTGGTGGTCCGTCTGCCGGATGACGCTCGCAATGATCCCGCAGCCCTCGCCGCCTTGCCGATCGTCTCGTCGTCAGGCGTCGTCGTACCGCTCGCTTCGGTGGCCCGGATTCAGACCGCCGAAGGCCCCAACCAGATCAGCCGCGAGAACGGCAGCCGGCGGATGGTCGTCCAGGCCAATGTGCGGGGACGGGATCTGGGCGGTTTCGTCTCCGAGGCCCAGTCGCGGGTTGGAGAGATCGACCTGCCGGCGGCCGTGCATCTCGACTGGGGCGGCCAGTTTGAAAATCTCAAGCGCGCTGAGCAGCGCTTCGGCGTCGTCATTCCGATCGTCTTCATCCTGATCGGAGTCTTGCTGTTCCTGGCGTTGGGCTCCTTCGCCGAGGCTGGGTTGGTCTTCGCATGCGTGCCGCTTGCGCTCGTTGGCGGAGCCCTCGCTCTCTTTTTGCGCGGGATGCCGTTCTCCGTCTCGGCCGCCGTCGGTTTCATCGCGGTCTCGGGCGTGGCGACCCTCAACGGCCTGGTGCTGATGCAGGCTATTCGCGAGCGACTGACATCCGGCCTGCCGGCGATGGAGGCGGCGGTCGAAGGCGCCTCCAGTCGTCTGCGAGCGGTCCTGACGACCGCGCTCGTGGCGATCGTCGGTTTCATTCCGATGGCGCTGGCGCACGGGGCGGGCGCAGAGGTGCAAAAGCCCTTGGCCACCGTGGTCATCGGCGGCCTTTTGACCGCAACGGCGTTGACCCTTCTGGTCTTGCCGACCTTCGCCGCCAGGGCGGTCAGACACCGAGCCTCGGAAGGAATGGACGATTGACAGCCTTGAACGCGAAAGACCGCGAGCAGCGACGCACTCTGCTCGTCGTTTTGATCCTGAATGCGCTGCTTTTCGCAGCGCTCGGTATCGGCGGAGTGATCGCCGATTCCAGCGCCCTGCTGGCTAACGCGGTCGACAACGCCTCGGACTCGGTCGTCTATCTGATCAGTTTCCTGGCCGTGGGGCGCGCAATTGCGTGGAAGCGGCGGGCCGCCCGGGTCTCGGGCGTCCTTCTGCTGGTTTTCGCCGCCGGGGTGCTGATCGATGCGGGGCGGCGTTGGTGGTTCGGGGCGGAGCCAATCGGCTGGACCATGATCGGCCTTGCGGTCATCGCCGCGGTCGTGAACCTGATCTGCCTGCAGATGCTGCGGCGGCTGGACGGCGACGATGTCAATCTGCGCGCCGCCGAGACGTTCAGCTTCAACGACTTCGCCTCCAACGGCGGGATCATCGTCGCCGGCGGTCTGGTGCTTTGGCTTGGACAGTCGTGGCCGGATCTGGTGGTCGGAGTTCTGGTCGCTGGCGTCGCGGCCAAGGGCGGCCTGGAGATCCTGGAGGACGCGCGGGGCTCGGAAGCGGACGAGGCCTAGCCCGCTCGCCGACGGAGGGTCAGGCGCCGTTGTGCCGTCCAAACACCCGGGTGGAACCGTCGTTGAGGATCAGCATCGTGGTGTAGGGCTCGCGTCCTGCGGCCTCCATGCCCGGCGAGCCGGCGGGCATGCCGGGGGCGCTCAGGGCGCGAGCAGCCGGGCGTTCACGCAGCAAGCGATCGACGTCGCCGGCCGGCACATGACCCTCGACCGCATAGGCGCCGACGACGGCCGTGTGGCAGGAGGCCAATCGATCCGGGATCCCGTGTCGGGCCCGGATCGGCGCGAGGTCCTCATGCTCGATGACCTCGACCGTCCAACCGGCTTGACGCATGTGGCTGATCCAGCCGCCGCAGCAGCCGCACCAGGGCGTCTTGTAGGCGGTCAACCGATTCTCGGGTGCGGCCCAAGCGGTTCCAGCGGCAGTGAGAGCCGGCGCAGCGGCCAGCAGGACTCTGCGTGACAGGAAGATGGATGACATCGGACTTCCTTGAGAGGCTGACAAGGATGACTCTAGGCGGGGCGCGTCTCGGCCGCGATTTCTGTGTTTTCGGGGCTACGACCGACCTTGACCGACCCGGACCGGTCTATTCCGGACGGATGGCGGTGATCTCGCTGGTCCCGCCCTTGATCACCAGGTCGAAGCGGACCCGGTCGCCGGTCTTGACCGTCGCCAGTAGCGCCGGATCCGCCTTGAAGCCCATCGTCATGGCCGGCCAGCCCACCTCCGGAATTGGGCCATGGTCGAGCGTGACGGTCCCGGCTGCAGGATCGACGGCGGTTACGACACCGGTTCCGTGGCCGGTCGTCTGCGCGGCGGGGGTCGGCGCCATGGGCACCATTGCTGCGTCCTCGGCGGGCGCGGCGGTGTCTGGCGCCGGTTCGGTCGGCTGGCCGCAGGCAGCGAGCAAGGCGGTCGAGGCGAAGGCGGTGAGGGTCAGAAAGCGCTTCAAGGGGTGTCTCCTTGGATTGAAGCAGTGGAGGGGGACGATCGGCGTCTCAGGAGCAGGTAGGCCGCGGGGATCACCAGCATCGAGAGCAGGGGGGCGGTCAGCATGCCGCCGATCATGGGCGCCGCGATGCGGCTCATGACCTCCGAGCCGGCGCCGTGGCCGACCAGGATGGGGAAGAGGCCGGCGAGGATCACCGCGACCGTCATGGCCTTGGGGCGCACCCGCAGCAGCGCGCCTTCGCGCACGGCCTCGGCGACCTGGTCCGGCGAGGGCGAAGGCCCCCGGTCGGCCAGAGCATGTTTGAGGTAGATCAGCATGACCACGCCGAACTCCGCCGAAACCCCGGCGAGGGCGATGAACCCCACACCGGTGGCGACAGACTGGTGATAGCCCAGCAAATAGAGGATCCAGATTCCGCCGGTCAGGGCGAACGGCAGGGTTCCCATGATGAGGGCGGCCTCGTCGAGTCGGCCGAAGGTCACGTAGAGCAGGACGAAGATGATCAGCAGGGTCGCGGGCACGACGATCATCAGCCGCGCCGCGGCCCGCTGCAGGTACTCGAACTGCCCGGCATAGGCGACGCTGACCCCGGGAGAGAACCGCACGTCCCGGGCCACGGCCGTCCTGAGGTCGGAAACGACCGACGCCAGGTCGCGCCCGCGGACGTCGACGTAGACCCATGTCGATGGCCGGCCGTTCTCGGTCTTCAGCATCGGCGGACCGTCAGCGATCCGGACCTCGGCGACCGTGCCGAGCGTGATCTGCTGTCCTGACGGCGTCAGCACAGACAAGGCGCGCAGCCCTTCGAGGCTGTCGCGCAGTTCGCGCGGATACCGGACGTTGATGGGGTAGCGGGCGAGTCCCTCGATGGTCTGTCCGATGGTCTCGCCGCCGATGGCGCCGGCGACGATGGACTGCACGTCGGCGATGTTGAGGCCGTAGCGCGCGGCGGCGGCGCGGTCGATGTCGACATCGATATAGCGGCCGCCGGTCAGCCGCTCGGCCAAGGCGGAGCTCACGCCCGGCACGCCCTTGGCCGCCCGTTCCACCTCGGCGGCGATCCGGTCGATCTCGGCCAGATCGGCCCCAGAAACCTTCACTCCGATGGGGCTCTTGATGCCGGTCGCCAGCATATCAATGCGGTTGCGGATCGGAGGCACCCAGACATTGGCCAGCCCCGGAACCTGGACGGCGCGGTCAAGCTCCTCGACCAGCTTCTCTGGCGTCATGCCCGGCCGCCACTGATCGCGCGGCTTGAACTGGATGGTGGTCTCGAACATCTCCAGCGGCGCGGGGTCGGTGGCCGTCTCGGCCCGCCCGGCCTTGCCGAACACCGTCTTCACCTCCGGCACGGTCGAGATCATCCGGTCGGTCTGTTGCAGCAGGTCCGAAGCCTTGGCCGCCGACAGGCCGGGCAGGGCCGAGGGCATGTAGAGCAGGTCGCCCTCGTCCATACTGGGCAGGAACTCGCCGCCCAGCTGGCTGAGCGGCCAGGCGGTGGTGGCGAAGGCCAGGGCCGCGAGCAGCAGCGTCAGCCGGGGTCGGCCCATCACCCAGTCCAGCGCGGGTTGGTAGGCTCGGGTCAACGCCCGGTTCAGCGGATTTTCCCGCTCGGCCGGGATGCGGCCGCGGATCAGATAGCCCATCAGCACCGGGACCAGCGTGACGGACAGGATGGCCGCCGCCGCCATTGCGTAGGACTTGGTGAAGGCCAGCGGCGCGAACAGCCGGCCTTCCTGGGCTTGCAGGCTGAACACCGGCACGAACGACAGGGTGATGATGACAAGGCTCAGGAACAGCGCCGGCCCGACCTCGGCGGCTGCGTCGGTGACGACCCGCCAGCGGGCCTCGCCTTGCAGACGCTCGTCTGGATGGTCGTGCTCCCAGCGCTCGATATGCTTATGAGCGTTCTCGATCATCACGACCGCGGCATCGACCATGGCCCCGACGGCGATGGCGATGCCGCCTAGCGACATGATGTTGGCGTCCACGCCCTGGACGCGCATGACGAGAAAGGCGGCCAGCACCCCCAGCGGCAGGGTCAGGATGGCGACCAGGGCCGAGCGCGCATGCCAGAGAAACAGGCCGCAGACCAGGGCCACGACCAGGAACTCTTCCAGGAGCTTGGTGCTGAGATTGGCGATGGCCCGGTCGATCAACTGAGAGCGGTCGTAGGTGGTCACCACCTCGACCCCGGCCGGCAGGCTCGCCTTCAGGCCTTCCAGCTTGTCCCGGACGGCGGCGATGGCGGCGCGGGCGTTTTCGCCGGAGCGCAGGATCACGATCCCACCCGCCACCTCACCCTGGCCGTTCAGTTCGGCGATGCCGCGGCGCATCTCCGGTCCGACCTGGATCGTCGCCACGTCGCCCAGCCGGACCGGCACGCCGCCTGCCGCCGTCCGGATCGGAACGGCCCGGAAATCGTCCAGGTCGGTCAGGTAGCCATTGGCCCGGACCATGTATTCGGCCTCGGCCAGTTCCAGCACCGAGCCGCCGGTCTCCTGATTGGCGCGCTGGATGGCCTCGACGACGGCTTGGTGGGTGACGCCGTAGCCGGCGAGCCGGGCCGGATCGAGGACCACCTGGTATTGCTTGACCATGCCGCCGACGCTGGCGACTTCAGCTACGCCCGGCACGGTCTTGAGCTCATAGCGCAAGAACCAGTCCTGCAGGGACCGCAGCTGCGACAGGTCGTGGCGGCCGGTCCGATCGACCAGGGCGTATTCGTAGATCCAGCCCACGCCGGTGGCGTCCGGCCCAAGCGCCGGTCGGGCGCTCTCGGGCAACCTGGACTGAGCCTGGTTGAGGTATTCCAGCACCCGTGAGCGGGCCCAGTAGAGGTCGGTCCCGTCGTCGAACAGCACATAGACGAAACTGTCGCCGAAGAAGGAATAGCCGCGCACCGTGCGCGCGCCCGGGACGGACATCATTGTCGTGGCCAACGGATAGGTGACCTGGTTCTCGACGATCTGGGGCGCCTGGCCCGGATAGCTCGTGCGGATGACGACCTGAACGTCGCTGAGGTCCGGCAGGGCGTCGACCGGGGTGCTGCGCGCGGCCCACAGACCGGCGGCGAGTAGGGCCAGCGCCGCAAGCAGGACGAAGACGCGGGCCTTGACCGAGGCGCGGATGACGGCGGCGATCACGGTCTGGCCTCGACGGGGGTGAGACGCAGGATCGTCGCCTTGCCGGCCTTCAGCTCGAAGTCGAGGCGGACCCGGTCGCCGACGGCCAGGCCGCGCGTACGGGCGGCGTCGGGAAGGTCGAAGGCCATGGTCATGGCCGGCCAGTTCAAGCTGGCGATCGGCGGATGCGAAATGGTGATTGACCCGGGCGTCAAGGCTTCGACCCGTCCCGTCGTCTGGTGGACTGTCGGAGCGGCCGCCGCCGTCGCGGCGCCGGGCGATCCGATCGGCCGCGCCTCGACCCCTGAGAGGCTGGCTTCGGAATCGATCAGGAACTGGCCGGAGGCCACCACCCGCTCCCCTTCGGCGAGGCCGGCGAGGACTTCGCTCTGGCCGGCGGCCTCGCGGCCGATACGGACCTCGGCCGGGCGGAACCGCCCGCCCGGCTCGGCCAGCATGACCAGCGTACGGGTTCCGGTGCGGATCACCGCTTCGGAAGGGACGACCAGGGCGTCAGTTCCGCCACCGCCGAGGGCGATCTGGCCGAACATCCCCGGCCGCAGCCGGCCGCCACGGTTGGCGAGTTCGACGCGCCCGGTGACCGTGCGACTCTCGCCGGCCACCTCGGGCAGCAGAGCCGTGAGACGACCGGTGAACCGCTCGCCCGGGAAGGCGGCGAGCGTGACGTCCACTATCTGACCGGTGCGCAGGCGGCCGGCTAGGGCTTCAGGAACGGCGGCGTTGAGCCAGACCGTCGACAGGCCGTTGATCTCAGCCAGGGTCGCGCCCGCCGGGACGCTCATGCCAGACCGGACGCCCAAGGTGCGGATCACGCCGCCGATGGGACTGGTGACGGTGATGACGGTGCGCGGCCGGCCGCTCCGCTCGACCGAAGTGATCAGGCTCTCGGGCATGCCCAGCAGCACCAGGCGCTGGCGCGCCGCCTCGATCAGGCGATCGTCGCCGCTGCGCCGCACCGCCAGATACTCGGTCTGGGCCCCGCCCCAGTCCGGGACGAGCAGATCGGCCAGCGGCGCCCCGGCGACGATGATGTCGCCGGGCGCGCGATTGTAGGTCCGCTGCACGAATCCGGCGGCTCGGACCTGGACGACGGCGATGTCGCGCTGGTTGAAATCGACCACGGCGGTGGCGGTCAGATCGTCCGCCAGCCGACCTTGTCGCGCCGTGGCGAAGCGGACGCCCAAGGCCTGAATTCGGGACGGGTCGATGCGGACGCCCGGCGCCGCGCCGGCCTCGTCGGCGTAGCGAGGAACCAGCTGCATATCCATGAAGGGCGATTTGCCAGGTGCGTCGAAATGCTGGTCCGGGACCATGGGATCGTACCAGTAGAGCACGGCGCGGCCGTCGCCCGAGGCGGCGGTCGGCGCCTTGGCGGCCGGCAGCCATCGGCCGGCCAGCAGGCCGCCGCCCAGGCC